>NZ_JBIWDW010000004.1:0-554221 GCF_044762205.1 Arthrobacter sp. NPDC097144
CCGTAGGTCGGATGAGTGTGGTAACCCATATCGAACCGGAGACCCTCGCCTATTTAACTTTTGCCACGCCGTTCACAACCACCGTAAGAGTTACAACTAGCGGCAGAGCCGGCGGGAAGCAGAAGCGGGAACCGCAAGGTTCCCGCTTCTGCCCGTTAAGCGGCCGTGCGGCGGGGGATCGTTGGGGCAGAGGGGCGGCCTGGTGTGGCCTGGATTGGCCTGGTCCCGGCCATCGGCACACTTCCCCCGGGTGGCCGGCGCGGCAGTTACTCTGATCCGACCCTGGCCCCGCCGCATGCGCCGGGACAAGGGACAACACCAGCCGTGGATGACACTGCGGCTTAGACCGATGTATCCGAGCAACGAAAGCGACTAGATGACAATGACGTCAGTGCTGCCTCAGGCATCCTCCATTTCCCGCGTGCCGGCTCTCTCCCATCCGGGACCGGCCGATGCCCCGGCAACAAAGTCGGCAGGCCACGTCATTGTTGATTCACTATCAGCGCATGGGGTGGAGCGGGCCTATGTGGTGCCGGGCGAGAGCTTCCTCGATGTGTTGGACGGACTGCATCATTCGTCGATTGAAACCGTCGTGTGCCGGCACGAGGGCGGGGCCGCCTACATGGCCGAGGCCGCCGGCAAGATGCAGCAGCTGCCGGGCATCGCCATGGTCACCCGCGGGCCGGGCGCCGCGAACGCGCACGTTGGCCTGCACACGGCCTGGCAGGATTCCACTCCCATGGTGCTCTTTGTGGGACTGATCCCGTTTGAGCACCGGGACCGCGAAGCGTTTCAGGAATTCGATATCAAGGCCTGGTTCGACACCGGAGCCAAGCGCGTTATGGTGCTGGACCACGCCGAGCGGGCGTCCGAAATTGTGGCCGAAGCGATCTTCGCCGCCATGAGCGGCCGTCCTGGCCCCGTCGTCGTCGGACTTCCTGAAGACATCATCCGGCAGGAAATCAGCGCGGTGCTGCATCCGCCGATTCCCGTTGCCCCGGGCGGCATGACCGTGACGGACTGGAAAGCCCTCAAAGCCGCCCTGAAGGAAGCAGACAAACCGCTGTTTGTCACCGGCGGCAATGACTGGACGCAGGAAGGAGCAGACGCCCTTACCCGGTGGCTGGAGGACCATCACCTCCCGGCCGCCGCCGAGTGGCGGTGCGAAGGCACGGTGCCGTTCGACTCACCCTCCTACGTGGGGCCGATCGGGTACGGCCGGCCGAAGCCGACCTATGACCTGTTGGAAGAGACCGATCTGCTGGTTTTTGTAGGCACCGTGCCCGGCGATGTGATCACTGACGGATTCCTGGTACGCCAGGACTGGACCAACAAGAATTTCCTCGTCACGATTGACCCCTCAATGCGGGGCCGGTCCGGACCTGTTTCCTACCAGATCGTCGCCAAACCGGACGTCTTTGTCCGTGACCTGGTGCTGATGGATCTGCCGGTCAAGGATGAGTGGAAGGCATGGACCTCGCGGATGCGCCGCGAACAGGAGGCGTTCTCCGCCCTGCCGCCGGCTGCTCCCGGAAACGGCCAGGCGCGGATGGACACCCTGATGGCCCATCTGGTGCCGATGCTGCCGGATGATGCCATGATCACCCTGGGCGCCGGTGAGCACACCAACTGGGCCCACCGCTATTTCCCCACCAAGACTTATGCCTCCATGGTCAGCGCCCGCAACGGGTCCATGGGTTATTCCGTTCCGTCGGCGGTCGCCGCGTCGCTGACCTACCCCGGCCGGCGCGTCGTGACCATCGCCGGAGACGGTGAGTTCCTGATGAACGGCCAGGAGCTGGCCACCGCCGCCCAATACGGGGCAACCCCGCTGGTGATCGTGATGGACAACCAGGAGTACGGCACCATCCGCACCCACCAGGAACGCCACTACCCGAACCGGGTTTCGGGTACCCAGCTGAAAAACCCTGAGTTCGCGCTCATGGCCCAGGCCTTTGGCGGTTTTGGCATCAAGGTGGAGCACGACGCCGATGTTCCCGCCGCCGTGGAGGCTGCGCTTCGAGCCATCGACGAGGAGAAGATCTTTGCGCTCATCCACCTGGTTGTCGAGCAGCGGGTTCGGGCCTACTGAGGAAGGCGTGCAGCGGGTAGTCACGTCCCGTCGGGCGGAGGTCCTTCCCCGGGGGAATAAGCCAACGCATCCGGGGCCGGGCTGGCTTGAAAGGGAAAGCCCGGCAGGCAACGGCGCTAACCGCGGGGTAAAGGGCGCCGCAAACAGGCACCGGGCAAGCCTCCGTTCGTGTGTGCCCGGGTCCCAAACCCTAGGATGGAACAGTGACCGGATCCTCGAAGTCCCCCAGCCTGACCCCATCCGCCCGCAGCACTGAACCGAATGCGGCAACCAGCCTCAGCTCGCTGCAGGCGGCCCGCTCCGCGGTTTCCGCGCTGGCAGCCGCGGGGGTGACCGACGTCGTCGTCGCCCCCGGCTCACGCAGCGCGCCGCTGGCCTACGCACTGGCGGAGGCCGAAGTGCAGGGCCGGGTCCGGGTCCATGTGCGGATCGATGAAAGGGTCGCCGGGTTCACCGCCCTCGGCCTGGCCCGGGGCGGGCACCGTCCCGCCGCCGTTGTCACCACCTCCGGAACGGCGGTGGGAGAACTGGTTCCGGCCGTGATGGAGGCTCACCACTCCGGTGTTCCCCTGGTGGTGCTTTCTGCGGACCGGCCCGCTGAACTGCACGGCACGGGCGCCAACCAGACCACCGTCCAGCCCGGTATTTTCGCGCAGTTCCCCGCTGCGGCCGCTGACGTTAGGGCCGGGGAGGATCCTGCCGGCGCCATTGCCGCTGCCTTTGGCCGGGTGGGTGCGGAAACGCCCGCCGGACCGATCCACATCAACCTGCAGTTCCGCGACCCGCTGATTCCGCAGGCCGGCGACGAAGGGGAGCTGCCCGCGGTGGACGACGACGGCGGTACCGCCGTTGCCCCGCCCTCCGAACCCGCCGCCACCGGCCGGGAAGCATCAGCGCTGAACCGCTCCGGTGTGCACCGAACCGTGGTGGTGGCCGGCGACGGTGCCGGAGAGATTGCGGCACTGTTTGCCCAGCGGGCAGGCCTGCCGCTGCTGGCGGAGCCCTCTTCCAATGCCCGTTTCGGGCCCAATGCGATCGGCGCGTACCGGCTGCTGCTGGAAGAACTCGGTCCGGACATTGAACGGGTGGTTGTCTTCGGCCGGCCCACCCTCTCCCGGCCGGTGGCCGGGCTGCTGGCCCGCCGCGACGTCGAAAAAGCCCTGTATGTGCCGCGCCCGGTCAACTGGTTCACGCCGGGCCGCCGGCCTGAAACCGTCATCACGGATCTGGGCGGGCTCTTCGATTTCGCCGGCGCCGGAGCACCGGGCTGGCTGCGGCGCTGGCAGGACGCATCAGCGGCCGCCATGGCCGCGGTGTCGGACCTGCTCGAGGCGGAACCCGAACTCACCGGACTGCACGTGGCGGATCTGGTCTGGGACCATGCGGACGGGAACCTGGTGCTCGGCTCATCCAACACCATCCGGGACATGGACCTGGTGGCCGCCCCGGACTGGCATCCGCTGGACGTCTATGCCAACCGCGGGCTGGCCGGGATTGACGGCACCATCTCCACCGCCGCCGGCATTGCCCTGGCCAACGGCATTCCCACCCGGCTGCTGATCGGGGACCTGACCTTCCTGCATGACGCCGGCGCCCTGCTCCTGGGGACCGGAGAACCGGAACCGGATCTGCAGATTGTGGTGCTCAACGACACCGGCGGCGGTATTTTCTCCCTGCTGGAACACGGGGAACTGGGGGAGCGCAAGGAATACGGAGCCGCCGTCGAGCGCTTCTTCGGCACCCCGCACACCGCCAACCTGGCCGCATTGGCCGCCGGCTACGGCGTTCCCCACCGGCTGGTGCACAGCATCGATGAGCTCGACGCCGCCCTGGACGCCCCGGTGTCCGGCCGCTCCATCATTGAGGTTCCGGTGCGGCGCAGCTCGCTGCGGAACCTGCATGCACGGGTCAAAGACGCGGTGAACGCCGTACTGGCCTGACCCGGCCGGCCGCTAAAGACAAACAGCAGCGCTCCCGCACTTTCCAGTGCGGGAGCGCTGCTGTTGTTACGGATGAAACCGCTAGAGCACTTTGGAAAGGAACTCGCGGGTGCGCGGGTGCTGCGGGTTGTCCAGCACTTCGCCGGGGGTCCCCTGCTCCACGACAACACCGCCGTCCATGAAGACCACGCGGTCGCCCACCTCGCGGGCAAAGCCGATCTCGTGCGTCACCACCATCATCGTCATTCCTTCTTCGGCCAGCTGGCGCATGACGGCGAGGACGTCGCCCACCAACTCGGGGTCCAGGGCGGACGTCGGCTCATCAAAAAGCATCATGTCCGGATCCATGGACAGCGCCCGGGCGATGGCTACGCGCTGCTGCTGTCCGCCCGAGAGCTGGGCGGGGAAGGCATCGCCGCGGTCCGCCAGGCCAACCTTGGCCAGGTTCCTGCGGGCGACTTCCTCGGCCTCAACCTTGCCGCGCTTCTTGGCCCGGCGCTGGGCCAGGGTGAGGTTCTTCAGCACGTTCAGGTGCGGGAAGAGGTTGAACTGCTGGAACACAATGCCGATCCGGGTGCGGACCTTGTCCAGGTCCGTCTCGGGGTCGGTGATGTCCACGCCTTCCACCAGGATGGTGCCGCTGGTGGGCTCCTCGAGGCGGTTGACGCAGCGCAGCAAAGTGGACTTGCCGGAACCGGACGGGCCGATCACGCAGACCACTTCGCCCTGGTCCACATGGAAGTCGATGCCCTTGAGCACCTCGTTGGAACCGAAGCTCTTGTGCAGGTCGCGCACCTGGATGGCGGGCACTGCGTTGCTGGCGGCGGCGGGGGAGCTGGTTGCTTCAGTGCTCATGACCTTCACCGGCCTCTCTGGTTGTGTCGTTCAAGCCGTGCCACGAGCTGTGTCAGCGGCAGCGTAATGATCAGGTACATCAGGGCGGCCAGCACCAGCGGGGTGGCGTTGGCGTTCTGCGAGACTGCATCGCGGGCAAAGGTGGTGAGTTCCCGGTCGCCCAGCGCCATGCCGGCGATGAACAGCAGTGAAGTGTCCTTGATCAGGATGACCAGTTCGTTGGTCAGCGGCGGAGTGATGATGCGGAAGGCCTGCGGCAGGGTCACCGAGACCATCGTCCAGGCCGGGCCCATGCCCAGGGAACGGGCGGCTTCGATCTGGCCTGCGGGAACAGCCTGGATGCCGGCGCGGATGGTTTCGGCGATGTAGGCTGCCGAGACCACGATCAGGGCAATCAGGCCGGCACCGGCGTTGCCGCCCGGCGGACGCCAGGAGAAGGCAATCGGCACCGCGAAGGCAAAGGCAAAGATCACCAGCAGGGCCGGAAGTCCGCGGAAGATTTCAATGTAGGCAGTGGCGGCCCAGCGGTAGGGCGCCACGGGAGAGAGCTTCATCAGGGCCAGGATGAGGCCCAGCGCCAATCCGCCGGCAAAGGCTATGGCGGTGTAGATGATCGTGTTCTTGGCAGCCACGGTGATGATCGTCGGGAAGGCCTTCTTGGCCACCTCGGGATCAAAGAAGTTCACCCCGATGGCTTTCCAGTCCGCGAGGAAGACTATGGCAGCGATGACCAGGATGAAGACGGCATACAGGACTCCCCGGAAGAGGAGTCTGCGGGTGGACGGTTTCAAGATGGAGCCTTCCGGGGAAGATGTATGTGGCGCCGTCCCGGATCGGTTCTGATCCGGGACAGCGGAACGTTCAGTGCTTTGTCAGTGCTTAGTCAGCGAAATACGAGTCGTAGATTTCGGTGTACTTCCCGTTGTCTCGCAACTCGGTCAGCTGGGTGTTGATTTGTTCGACCAGTTCGGTGTTGCCCTTCTTGGCGGCAAAGCCGTAAGACTCGTCGGTCGGGTACTCCTCGACAATATCGAAGGCACCGTCCTTGGTGTGGTTCGCATTGACGGCAATGTCCTGCAGGATCACGTCAATGCTGCCGGCCTTGATGGCCTGGAACATCTCGCCGTCGCCGGGGTATTCGATGATCTCGGCGTCCTTGGTGTTTTCCTTGGCATAATCCGCGCCGGTGGTGGACTGCTGTACGCCTACCGTCTTGCCGGCCAGGTCATCAATTCCCTTGATGTCGGAGCCTGCCGGAACCAGAAGAGTCTGCACCGAATCAAAGTAGGAGTCAGTGAATTCGATGTTCTGGGCACGCTCCTCCGTGATGGTGATGGCGCTGGCGCTGATGTCGCACATTCCCGCGTTCACCGCGGTACCGCTCTGGATAGCTTCAAACCCCTGCTGCTGGATTTCCACGTCCAGATCCATGCCGGCGCCGATCGCCTTCATCAAATCGATGTCGAAGCCGGTGTATTCGCCGTTTTCCTCATACTCGAAAGGCTCAAAAGGAATCTCGGAGCACACCGTCAGGGTGCCTTCGGATACCAGGCCAAGCCCGGCATCACCCGTGCCCTCGGCCGTTGAATCGTCACCGCCGCAGGCGGTCAGTGCCAGGGCGCTCAGTGCTACAGCGGTGAGCGCGGTTCTGCGTGCTTTGTTCAGCATGGATCTACAACCTTTTCGTGGACGGAGCCAGTGGCGATTGCCCCTTCATAAACAGATGAAAGCAATCTAGATTCTACGCACGTCATATTTCATTAAGATGAATACTCCCGCGCGCCGGGCCCCGTCCTGCCGAGTCAGGTATTTATTCGGTGAAGTACTCGTCGTAGATTTCCTGGTACTTTCCGTTGCTGCGCATCTCGGCCAGCTGGGCATTGATTTCCTTGATCAATTCCTCGCTGCCGTCCTTTTTGGCGGCCAGTCCGTAGGACTCTCCGGTGGGGTAGGTTCCCGCGATGCTGAACTTTCCGCCGTCGGTGTGGTCGAGGTTGACGGGCAGGTCCTGGAGGACGCCGTCAATGGTGCCGGCCTGCAGTGCCTGGAACAGCTCGCCGTCGGTCTGGAACGCGAGGACCTCGGCGCTGTCCGGGGCGTTGTCCCGGGCGTAGGTCTCTCCGGTGGTGCCCTGCTGGATGCCGATCTTCTTGCCGGCCATGTCTTCCAGCGAGGCGGCCGGCGAATCGGCGGGAACGAGCAGCGACTGCAGGGAGTCGTAGTAGGGGTCGGAGAAAGCCAGGTTGGCCGCGCGCTCTTCGGTGATGGTGACGGCGGCGGCAATGATGTCACACTGGTTGGCGGCCAGGACGGTCCCGCTCTGCAGGCCGTCGAAGCTGGCGTTCTGGACTTCCATTTCCAGGCCCATGCCGGCTGCGATCTCGCGGCTGAGATCCATGTCGAAACCGGTGTATTCACCGTCTTCGCCAACATATTCGAAGGGCTCGAAGGGGACATTCGAGCACACCGTCAGTGTGCCCTCGTTGACCAGGGGAGCCCCGGATTCTGTTTCCGCTGCGCCGCCGCCGCTGCAGGCGGTTGCGGTCAGGGCGGCGACGGCCAGAACGGCCGACAATGCGGTGCGGGCTTTGAACTGCATGGGAGTTAGAACCTCAGATCGGAAGGACGGGGCCGGCTCCGGTGAGCCGGCGCAGCTGCCTTGGTGGGCGATGCATAGTTATGCACGCTCACTCAATTATACGCACTCCGAGGCGATGTATATACACAACCTTCGTCACACCGTCAAGGGTGCCTCTTAAAGTCTAGGAGCAGGGCGGACGCGGTCCAGGTCCAGGGCTTCCAGCATCGGCCGGAACTTGCTCCAGGTCTCGGCCAGTTCCGCGGCCGGATTGGAGCCGGCGACGATGCCGCAGCCTGCATAAAGGCGCACGGTGCGGGGATCTTCGATCACGGCGCCGCGCAGCGCGATGCCCCACTCTCCGTTGCCCGCCGCGTCCATCCATCCCACGGGTCCCGCGTACGGTCCGCGGTCCATGTGTTCAAGTTCGCTGATCAGCTCGCCGGCCACGCTCGTGGGGAAACCGCACACCGCCGCAGTGGGGTGCAGCGCTTCCACCAGCGCGAGAGATGTGGGGATCCCGCCGTCGGGCCCGGGAGCCAACTCGGCGGCAACATCCGAGGCCAGATGCCACACATTGGGCAGTTCCAGGACAAAGGGTTCGCTGTGCGAGGTCATGGAAGAGGTGAAGGGCAGCAGCTGGCGGGTGAGCGAATCAATCGCGATCTGATGTTCGTGGCGCTGCTTGTCGGAGCCGACCAGCACCCGCTGCGGATACCCGGGGTCGTCAGCGGGGGCCGTGGCGCGGTCCAATGTTCCGGCCAGGACCCGGGCGCGGGCAACGCCGTTCTCCACTTTGATCAGCATCTCCGGCGTGGAGCCAATCAATCCGTCCACGGAATAGGTCCAGCAGCTGCTGTAACGCAGGGCCAGTTCCCGCAGGACCTGCGCTGCGGACACCGGAGAGGTGAGGGAGGCCACGATGTCACGGGCCAGCACAATCTTGCTGAGGTCCCCGGCGCTGATGTGCGCCACCGAGCGGGTGACGGCGTTCTTCCACTCGGCTTCGCTGAGGACGCCGGGCAGCAGGCGGTCACCGGTGTCCGGTTCACGGGCAGGCGGGAGGGCGTCCAGATGCAGGGCGAGGGCTGCCTGCGCGGACGCCAGGCTCAGCTCGGCATCAGGGTCCGCAGTGGTCTGGGTAATCCAGGCGACGCCGTCCCGGGAACCGACCACGATCTCCGGCACGATCAGCCGGGATTCAAAGGGGGAACGCTTGGAAAAAGCGAACGAGCCAAATGCTGCCAGCCCGCTGCCGGGGACGGACAGCGGATCATCGATCTTGGCGTCGGAAGCAACCTTCAGCCACCACTGCTGGGCATCGGCAAACCGCTCGGGCCCGGTGGCGGTGAAGCGGGCCGCTTCTCCGAAGCCCACCAGCCCCTCACCGCTGCGTATCCAGGCAAGCTGGTCGTTGAGGACCAGATACTCCAGCAGCCCGATTGTGGCGGACAATTCACCAAGGGGCACGGTCAGGGAACGCAGGGTGGTCATAATGACTCCAGCCTACTCCTCGCGACGGCATGCCCGGGCGTGCTTTCGGCGCCGCTGCGGGGGACGGGGCTCCCGTCCGTGAGGCGAAAGACACGGCACGCGTTCGGTCCCTTGGACATTCTTTGAGACAATGATCGAGTGAAGCGCGCATCGTTGGAAAAACGCCCGGATGAAGTCGCTGCCATGTTTGATGACGTGGCACCGAAATACGACATCGTTAATGACGTGCTGTCCATGGGACAGACCCGCCGCTGGCGCCGCCTGGTGGTGGATGCCGTAGGTGCCCAGCCCGGACAGCGGGTGCTGGACCTGGCCGCCGGGACCGGCACATCAAGTGAACCGTACGCGGATGCCGGCATTGATGTGGTTGCCTGCGACTTCTCGCTGGGCATGCTGAAGGTGGGCAAGCGCCGCCGTCCGGACATCGATTTTGTTGCCGGTGACGCCACCAACCTGCCGTTCGAGGACAACTCCTTCGACGCTTCCACCATCTCCTTCGGCCTGCGCAACGTGAACGAGCCCAAGAAGGCGCTCGCCGAAATGCTCCGGGTGACCAAGCCCGGCGGACGCCTCGTGATCGCCGAATTCTCTTCCCCCACCGTGCCCGGCTTCCGCACCGTCTACACGGAATACCTGATGCGGGCACTGCCCGCCATTGCCCGCAAGGTGGCCTCCAACCCGGATGCCTATGTTTACCTCGCCGAGTCCATCCGCGCCTGGCCCAACCAGGACGGACTGGCCACCTGGATCTCGGAAACAGGCTGGGACAACGTGGCGTACCGGAACCTCACCGGCGGCATTGTGGCTATCCACCGCGCCGTGAAGCCGGGTAGGACAGCCGTCTAAGTGAAGGTCCTCATTGTTGGAGCCGGCCCGGCCGGGTCCACCGTGGCTTATTACCTTGCCCGTGCCGGCGTGGATGTCACGGTTCTGGAAAAGACTGCCTTTCCACGGGAAAAGGTGTGCGGCGACGGACTGACGCCCCGCGCCGTCCGCGAAATCCAGCTCCTGGGCCTGCCTCATGAGGAGTCCGAGGGCTGGCGCCGCAACAAGGGCCTGCGCCTGATCGCCGCTGGCCGGACCGTTGAACTGCCCTGGCCGGTGCTTTCCAATTTCCCCGATTACGGGTTGATCCGCACCCGGCTGGGCTTCGACGAGGCCCTCGCCCGGCACGCCCAGGACGCCGGTGCTCGCATCCTGGAACGCCATTCGGTGACGTCCGCTCTCCGCGGCGACGACGGCCGGGTCACCGGCGTGACGGCCAACGTGCTCGACGACGCCGGCCGGCGCACCGGGGAAACTCGGGAGTTCTTTGCCGACGTGGTGCTGGCGGCGGACGGCAACTCCAGCCGCACAGCGCTCAGCCTCGGCATCGAAAAGCGAGACGACCGGCCGCTGGGCGTTGCCGTCCGCACGTACTTCCAGAGCCCGCGCACCAACGATGACTGGATGGAAGGCTGGCTGGAACTGCCCGACGCCGCCGGAAACCCCCTGCCCGGCTACGGCTGGGTGTTCGGCGTGGGAGACGGCACATCCAATGTGGGTCTGGGCATCCTGAACTCCTCCAAGGAATTCGGCAAGCTGGACTACCGCAAGGTCCTGCGTGACTGGACCGACGGCATGCCTGCCGAGTGGGGGTTCACGCCGGAAAACCAGGTGGGGGAGATCCGCGGCGCAGCGCTGCCGATGGGCTTCAACCGCACTCCGCACTACTCACCGGGCCTGCTGCTGCTTGGCGATGCCGGCGGCATGGTCAGCCCGTTCAACGGCGAGGGCATCTCCTACGCGATGGAATCCGCACGGTTCGCGGCGGACTTTATTGTGGCCGCCGAAGCCGAGGCACGTACTCCGGGAATCCTGTCCGCCCCGGCAGCCTTCGACCACCGGCTCTCGGGCTACGCGGACCACATCCGCGCAGAGTGGGGAAGCCACTTCACCCTGGGCCGGATCTTCGCCGGATTGATCGGCAAACCGGCCATCATGAAGCTTGCCCTGCGCACCGGAATGCCTCTTCCCGTGCTGATGAAGTTTGTGGTGCGGATGCTGGCCAACCTCACGGACCGCACTGACAAGGGTTTGGAGGATAGAGTTATTGCCGTCCTGGAAGCACTTGTCCCGGCAGCCTCGAACCAAGACGGGCCCTCCCGCCCGCAGTCCAACCCGCTCCGACGAAAAGTTAGTTCACACCGTGACTGAATCCTCGAACACCAGCCCGGATATTGCCGCTGACGACGCCTCGCCCGCCCTGCCGGCAGGATTTGCGCTTATTGCCGAAGACCCCCAGCTGGGCCCTTCCATTGCCGCGTCCCTGGAACTGGTGGAAACCCGGCTGCTGGAAGCGATCACCAACGCCGATCCCTTCGCCGATGCGACTTCGCGCCACCTGGCCCAGGCCGGCGGCAAGCGGATCCGCCCGCTGTTGGCGCTGCTGGCCTCCCACCTGGGTCCCGAGCCGGTGAACGACGCCGTCATCCAGGCCGCCGTGGTTGTTGAACTGACGCATCTGGCCACGCTCTACCACGACGACGTCATGGACTCCGCGCCGATGCGCCGCGGTGCGCCCACCGCTCACGAGGTCTGGGGAAACTCGGTGGCCGTGCTGACCGGAGACCTGATTTTTGCCCGTGCCTCCTCGCTGGTGTCCGAGCTCGGCGGCGAAGCCCTGGGTATTCAGGCCCGCACCTTTGAGCGGCTGTGCATGGGCCAGCTGCATGAAACGGTGGGACCGCGTGAAGGCCAGGATCCGCTGGAACATTATTTGTCCGTCATCTCCGGCAAAACAGCGTCGCTGATTGCGGCCGCCGGAGAGTTCGGCTCGCTCTTCTCCGGTGCGGACCGCCAGGCCATCAACGTGATGGTGGAGTACGGCGAGAAGGTGGGCACCGCGTTCCAGCTGGCCGACGACGTCATTGACGTCACCGGCCTCGAGGCCAAATCAGGCAAGACCCCGGGCACCGACCTGCGTGAAGGCGTCCCCACGTTGCCGGTGCTGCTGCTGCGCCGCAACGCCGCTGCCGGTGACGCCGACGCGGCCGCCGTCCTGGAACTGGTGGACGGAGACCTGAGCTCGGATGACGCACTGGACGCCGCCGTGCGTGCGCTGCGTGCGAACCCGGCCACGGCCGAGGCCTGGGCCGTAGCCCGGCAGTGGTCCGACGAAGCCGTTGCCGCGCTTCAGCCGCTGCCGGACACCGTGGTCAAGCAGGCACTGGCCAGCTTTGCCGTGGCCGTAGTGGAGCGGGACGTCTAGGGTCAAACCTTTGACAGTTTGATTTCTAATGGTTAGAGTTCTAATCATGAAAACTCCACAGCGCCCTGCAGAGACAAGCCTGGAACTGATCCGCTGGGTCGGTTGGGCGCAGCGCAAGGCCGCCGAGGAATGGATCCGCGAACGGGAACTCAGCCACGAGCAGGCCTTTGTGCTGGGCTATGTGGCACAAAACCCCGGTGTGGTGCAGCGTGAAATTGCCGAAATCAGCCGCACCACCCCTGCCAGCGTCACCAGCCTCCTGCAAGGCCTTGAGCGCCGCGGACTCTTGGAGCGACGGGCGGACAGCGCCAACGGACGGATCAAACGTGCCTTTGCCACGGCATCCGGCGCGGAGCTTATTGCTGGTTTTGACGACGCCATGGCTGCAGCGGACGCAGCTATCCTGTCACCCCTGAATGAAACCGAACAGGCTGCACTTCATCGGCTGCTGACAAAAGTCACCGCCGAAATACCTCCGCCCTCCCGGACCTAGTCCCAGTACCTAGCCCCGTTCGCGGACCGTATCTGCTCCGCGAATGGCACGTCTTCCCGTTTCCTTTTTACCCGGCGCGCCCCCGCTGCTCTTTCGGCGCGCCCAAAAACTCCTCTTCGGGCCGATCCCCGGGGCGGATCCGCCTGCCCGGAAAGGAGCAGCCATGAGCACTGCACACCCCGAGGACCTTCCGCCCCTGCGGGAGGCCAACGCCTCCGCAGCGACGGAGCACGGCTCCAACCGCTGGTATCTCTCCAGTGCACCAATCGTCAGGGCGCTGGTGCATCTGTGTGTACCGATGGCGGCAGCGCTGATTGTCAGTGCCGTCTACAACCTCATCAACGCCGGAGTCATCGGTGCAGTCCACAACACTGCGCTGCTGGCCGCAGTCACTCTGGGATCACCCGTGCTGGGACTGATCATGGCAATCGGCGACCTGTTCGGCACCGGAGGCGGTTCATTGATTTCCCGGCTGCTGGGAGCCTCCGAACACGATCCGGCGAAGGCCGGCGAGATCAAACGGGTGGCGTCCTTCGCTGTTCTTGGTGCATTTGGTGCCGGGGTGGTGATGGGCGGCGCCGGGCTGCTGGCGCTGGACCCGGTAGTCAGCCTTCTGGGCGCCGAGGGGGCGGCGGTTCCAGCAACCAGGGCCTATGTAGGCGTGATGCTCGCCTTCCTCCCGGTTTTTGCTGCCGCGTTTTGCCTGGAGCAGATTATGCGATCGGAGGGGGCGGCGCGGCAGGTCATGATCGGGCTGGTCGCATCCACTGCTGCGAATCTTGTCCTGGACGTCCTGTTTGTCCTCGTCCTGCACTGGGGTGTTGCGGGGGCCGCTCTGGGAACGGGGCTGGCGAATCTTGGCGTTGCCGTGTATTTCATACTGTGGCTGCACCGGCACAGCGAGCACGTAGTTGTGTCGCCGCGATGGTTCACGCTCGCGCCGGCCAAACCGGTTCTCGGTGTGGGGGCTGGCACCCTTGTCCAGTCGGGGTTTCTCATCGTCACCTCGCTTGTCCTGAACAACCTTGCCTCCGCCTACGGGGACGGTCCGCTGGCAGCGATGGGAGTTGCTGTCCGGATCGCCCAGGTCCCCGAGTTCCTGGTCATGGGCATTACCCTCGGAATCCTGCCGCTGCTGGCCTACAGCTACGGGAAAGGCGACCGTCATCGCTTTGCCGTGGCGCTTCGTGCCGCCGCCCTGACCGTGGGAGGCATCGCCGGACTGTTCCTCCTGGGGGGTTTTGCCTTCCGAACCCAAATTGTTGAGGCCTTCATCTCCGACCCCTCCGTGCTGAGCATCGGCGTCACTATCCTCACCGCTCAGCTGGTCGCCATGCTGGCAAACGGCTTCACCGGCCTGCTTACCTCCGTGTTTCAGGCCACGGGACAGGCACTCGCCGCCACGGTCACCTCTGCAACCCACGGCGTCCTGTTCATCCCGGTGGTTCTGCTTGGAAATCTCTGGTTCGGGCTGGGCGGGATCATCTGGTCCCTGACCCTGACTGAAGGTTCCGCGCTCCTGGTGGGACTGACCATGTGGTTCATCTGCCGGAGGGCAATAAACCGCGGAATGTCAGACGGGACTCCGGAACGTGGAGAGGCCGTGCTGCGGGGCGGTGATGAGTAGAGCCCGCTTGGGGTGCTCCCTACAGGACGGCCCGGAGCTCGGCAGCCTTGCGAGCCCGGACGGCTGGCGGCACGATGGGCCGCTTCGGCGTGAAGTACAGTCCGTCATCGGTCCAGCGGGGCAGCACATGCTGGTGGTAGTGCCACACATGCTGGCTGCCCGCGGGCTCGTTGTGCTGCCGGGTGGTCACGCCGTCGGGCCGCCAGGCCTTCTTGATGGCCACAGCCATGTCCCGGGTGACGAGCATGATGCGGGCCGCGACGTCGTCGGGCAGTTCGTAGAGCAGCTCAAAGTGCTCCCGCGGGGTCACCAGGACATGGCCCGGCTCCGGATCAAAGCCGTGCGAAGCGATGAACGCCAGGACAAGGTCATCGGAATACACCAGGTCCCCGGGCTCGCAGAGGTTCCCGGGGGAGGAGAAATCCCCGGATGCCATGTCGCAGAACGGACACTGGTAGTTTTCCGGCGCGTGGCTGGGCCACACATTGTCAACGGTGCCGGGCTGCTGCATTCAGGTTCCTTCCGGGGCAGGGATTAGTTCGGATCTTCCTCGAAGACCCACTCGAACATGTCAAAGACGTATTCGCTGAAGGTGCCCTCTTCGCTCTGCCAGTCGCCGCGGGCGTTGTTGCGGCGCCAGACGATCGGATCCGGGACATCCAGCTGGTCCACGCGGAAGCCCCACGCGAACTTCTCGTCCTCGTCTTCCAGGAAGAGCAGGTAGCCGTCTTCGATTTCCAGCTCGTCCGGATCCCAGAAGAAGTGGTAAGCCTCCATGAGGTCTTCGCTGTTGCCCAGGGCAAGGTAAAACTCCCGCAGCACCAGGGGGATGGGGAAGTCATGGGCGTCCAGCATCTCATTCAGGATGTCGGCGGGGATGCCGTCTTCTTCTTCGCGCCAGTCATCCTCAAGATACTTGGGGACCAGGGCTTTGAATTTGTCCAGGAACATTTGGCTCAATGGGGTCTCCAAAATTGCGGGTGGTGTACTTCAATCCTAGCCGCGGGCGGAGGCAGCCCGGTGCACCCGGCAACCGGGTCAGTGCATGCGGCGGGCTAGCCCGGGGTAGTCAAGGACAACTCCGTCGGCGTCCACGGTCAGCTCCGCCGTGAAGCCGTGGGAGGTGGAACTGAAGAGCACCACGCCGTAGCCCCGGTCCGGGTCATAAGCGGAAACCTGCGAATACACCTGATCGCTGGGCAGGACACGCAGGCTGGGCATTTCCACCCGCGCTGCGGTGAGCTTCGTGTCATCTGCCGGGGCGGAGGCGGTCAGCAGGTCGAGGCGAAGAATAGGCATTGTGTTGGTCAGGGCGCCCAGGGCCAGTTCCACGTCCTGGGCGTTGTCCAGGGCGCCGGGATCCTCGATTCCCGGGGCGGGCAGCCCTGCATCGCCGGATTCCCGGGCCTCGGCGGACCACTTGCCGTCACCGGAGCGGATCAGTTCCAGCGATCTGGACCAGCCCTGCCCCTCCACCCGGATGGAGAAGCGGGCGGTCACCCAGCCCGGAGATGTGGACAGCGACCATGACGCCGAATATTCGCCGGTGGTGGAAGTGCCGCTGGCGGCGAGTTCACGGGAGCGGAAGGAGACTGCTGCGGTGTCCCGGCGTGCGGAGTCGTCCTCGCCCTGCCAGCGGATGGTTCGGGCCGGCTGCACGCTGTTGGTCATCCCTCCAGAATATGGTTACCGGGCGGTAACGGGCAACGAGGGTTTTGGCAGGCTCACGCTGCGCCGAATGTCGAGATAATGCCCCTGCGCCCGCCGGGTGTCGAGGCGATGCTCTTTTCAGCGCCTCAATGCGGCGTCATCTCTACGCTCGATGAGCCGGTGCGGCGTCATCTCTACACTCACACCGAACCGAGGCCGAGCCTGCGGACGTTCAGCGCCAGGAACAAATGCACGCGGTCCGCGGTCACTGCCGGATCGTAGCCGGTCAGCTCGGTGATCTGCCCCAGCCGGTAGCGCACGGAGTTCCGATGCAGCCCCAGCTCATCGGCCACGGCAGCCACCGATCCGTTCAAGGCCAAATACTGTTCCAGCGTTTCCAGCAGCTGCGCATCATGGCCGGCGTCGAAATCCGTCAAGGGGTCCAGCGCCTCCGCGGCCAGATCTGCCAGCGGAACATCGGTGCCGGACATCAGCAGCGAGGTGAGGCTCAGCCGCTCGGGTTCGTTGATGCTTTGTCCGCGCTGCAGGGACTCCTTGGCCTCAAAATAGCTCCAGCGCAGTCCGGCGCTCTCCGCATACGACCCGCCTACGCCAATTTTCGCCGTCAGCCCGCTGCCGTAGAGGTAATCGCGCAGGATGCCGGCCAGATCCGTGCGGGCTCCCTCCGGAACCACCACGGCAAGCCGCCCGTCGACGACGGCGGTGGCAGCGCCGTCGAACTCGGCGGGCAGCGGCAGCGCGGGCAGCGACCGCACCTGCCCGGAGGCCACCTCCACCAGGAAGGTCAGATTCCGCCTGGCCATGGAGATCCCGGCACCCTGGAGACGGAGTGCGGCGTCGTTTCCGGCCAGCCGCCCGGCCACCACGTCGGTGAGCAGCTGCCCGGTCACTGCCCGGTCGCGGGCGCGGCGGCGGGCCTGGTTGCTGAGCTCCACACTGATCAGGCTTTGTGCGTAGGCCACGATATCCGGGCGCCGGTAAGGTTCGGTGATCACCAAAGCGCAGCGGTCCCGCAGTCCGGTGGCGATGGGAATGCGGTGCCTGGACGCGGCGTCGTCAGCCTCGGAACCGGTCGCGAACACCCGGGCCCCGTACTGGTGCAGGGACACATGGTTACCCAGCAGCCCGGCGAGTTCCTGCAGCAGCCCCGGCAGGCCCTTTCCGCCGAGCAGCGCTCCGGCCAGGGACTGGTGGGCGGCCAGCAGTTCCCGGAGCTGAGTGACGTGGTCCGCAGACAGGGCATCAGCCACCATTTTGCCCAAGGCAACAAAGGGAGTCTGATACGGCACTTCGAACACGGGCAGGCCCTGGCGGTTGGCGGCGTCGATCAGCGCCGCAGGCACCTTCGCATGGCTCAGGCCGGTGCCAAAGCCGATGGCCAGCGCCCCTGCCCGGTGAACGCTCTCCACGAAACTGCGCTGCACGGCCCCGGTGCGCTGCCGAAGTCCGGTGGTCAGGACCACCTCGCCGCCGCCGAGGAAGGGAAACGGATCTTCAAGTTCGGTGACGGCCACCCACTGCAGGGGAGCGGCGGCAACCGGGGCGGTGCCGTGCTGGATGAGGTCCAGCCCGGGGGCGGCCAGGAGGTCGGAGAGGAAAATCGGCATGAGGTAACTATAGGGGGAGCAATTTGGGCGTCTGCACAGGCGGCACGGAGGTGTCTTGTTCTATTGCCCCTATGTGACCTGCGTTGCACGGCATAGGTTGGGAGAAAAGCCCCGGGCAACGGAGTCCGGGGAACCGCCCTCTGAAAGGACAGTGCGAGCCATGGCCCAGACGCTGCAGAACTTTATCAACGGAGAGTTTGTTCCGGCACGGGGAACCGAACAGCTGGAAATCATCAACCCGGTCAACGGCGAAGTGGTTGCTTCGTCTCCCGTTTCCGTGCAGGCCGACGTCGACGCCGCCATGGACGCCGCCGCCGCGGCCTTCACCACCTGGAAGCGGACCACCCCGTCCGAACGCCAGCTGATGCTGCTGCGCCTGGCTGACGCCCTGGAAGCCAACTCGGATGAACTCGTGGCGGCCCAGCACCGCAACACGGGACAGGTGCCTTCCGTCATCGCCGCGGAGGAAGTGGCCGTGGGCGCGGACCAGCTGCGGTTCTTCGCCGGCGCGGCCCGCCTCCTGGAGGGCAAGTCCGCAGGGGAGTACCTGGAAGGGCACACCTCCTTCGTCCGCCGCGAGCCGATCGGCGTCGTCGCCCAGGTTGCGCCCTGGAACTATCCGCTGCTGATGGCCATCTGGAAGATCGGCCCCGCGCTCGCCGCCGGCAACACCGTGGTGCTCAAACCCTCCGACACCACCCCCGAATCCACGCTGGTCCTGGCCCGCCTCGCCGGCGAGATCTTCCCCGCCGGTGTCCTGAACGTCATCCTGGGTACGGGCGAAACCGGCGCCGCCATGGTGGAGCATCCCGTGCCCGGCCTGGTCTCCATTACCGGGTCCGTCCGCGCCGGCATCGCCGTGGCTTCCGGCGCAGCCAAGACGCTCAAGCGCGCCCACCTGGAACTGGGCGGAAAAGCACCGGCTGTGGTCTTCGCAGACGCGGATCTGCAGAAGACCGCCCAGGCCGTCGCCGAATTCTCCTTCTTCAACGCCGGCCAGGACTGCACCGCGATCACCCGCGTCCTGGTGGAGGAATCCGCGCAGGACGAGTTTGTGGCCGCCTTGGTGGAACACACCAAGACCCTGCAGACCGGGAACGAGGATTCCGAGGAGAACTACTTCGGCCCGTTGAACAACATCAACCACTTCAACGCGGTCAATGCAGTCATCGACTCCCTGCCGGAGCACTGCAGCATTGCCACCGGCGGCAAGCGGGCCGGTGCCAAGGGTTTCTTCTTCGAGCCCACCGTCATCACCGGCGCACGCCAGGACGATGACATTGTGCAGAAGGAAACCTTCGGCCCGGTCATCACGGTGCAGAGCTTCAGCACCGAGGAAGAGGCCGTGGAACTGGCCAACGACGTCGAGTACGCGCTGGCTTCCAGCGTCTGGACCTCCAACCACGGCCGGGCCATGCGCCTGGCCCGCGACCTGGACTTCGGCGCCGTCTGGATCAACACCCACATCCTGCTGACAGCCGAAATGCCGCACGGCGGATTCAAGAGCTCCGGCTACGGCAAGGATCTGTCCATGTACGGCGTGGAGGACTACACCCGGATCAAGCACGTCATGACCGCCCTGGACGCCTGACCGGCACACGCCGGCACCCACCGGCACCCGCCGGCACGCACCGCCGCGGCAGTGCTGAAAGCCCTGCCAAGACGCACCACCAATAACCCGCAGCACCGTTTGAAAGGCACAACCCATGAGCACCCAAGCCGTCTCACCCGCCTACCGGCTGGAACAGAAGCGCAGTATCAACGGCACCTTCCCCGGACCCAAGTCCGCTGAACTGAACCGCCGCCGGTCGGCCGTGGTGGCCAAGGGGGTTGCCTCCTCGGTGCCGGTATATGTCTCCGATGCCGACGGCGGGATCATCCGCGACGTGGATGGCAACTCCTTTATTGACCTGGGCTCCGGCATTGCCGTGACCAGCGTGGGTGCCTCGGACCCCGCCGTCGTTGGCGCCGTCAAGGACCAGGTGGAGCACTTCACCCACACCTGCTTCATGGTGACCCCCTACGAGGGCTACATTGCGCTGGCCGAAAAGCTGCACGAAGTCACTCCCGGGGACCATGAAAAGCGCACCGTGCTCTTCAACTCCGGTGCCGAAGCCGTGGAAAACGCGATCAAGATTGCCCGGTCCGCCACCGGCCGTGACGCCGTCGTCGCCTTTGACCACGCCTACCACGGCCGTACCAACCTCACCATGGCGCTCACTGCCAAGGCCATGCCGTACAAGACCGGATTCGGGCCGTTCGCCTCCGAGATCTACCGGATGCCCATGAGCTACCCGTTCCGCGAGGAAAATCCGGAGATCACCGGCACCGAAGCAGCGGACCGGGTCATCCTGGCCATTGAAAAGCAGATCGGCGCGGACCAGACGGCGGCCATCCTGATCGAGCCGATCCAGGGCGAGGGCGGCTTCATTGTTCCGGCCGAAGGCTTCCTGCCGCGGCTGGCCGAATGGGCCAAGTCCAAGGGAATCGTCTTCATTGCCGATGAAGTGCAGTCCGGCTTCTGCCGCACCGGCGAATGGTTCGCCGTGCAGCACGAGGGCGTCATTCCGGACATCCTGACCATGGCCAAGGGCATTGCCGGCGGCATGCCGCTTTCAGCCGTGACCGGCCGGGCGGAACTGCTCGACGCCGTCCACGCGGGCGGCCTGGGCGGAACCTACGGCGGCAACCCGGTTGCCTGCGCCGCGGCACTGGCAGCCATCGAGACCATGGAGACCGCTGACCTGGCCGGCCGTGCCCGCAGGATCGAGGAACTGGCGGTTCCGCGCCTGCGGCAGCTGGCGGAAGAGACCGGCGTGATCGGCGAGGTCCGCGGCCGCGGTGCCATGCTGGCGCTGGAATTCGTAAAGCCCGGGACCAAGACGCCGGACGCAGACATCACCAAGGCCGTTGCCGCGGCCTGCCTGGCCGAGGGTGTCATCATCCTGACCTGCGGCACGTACGGCAACGTGGTGCGCCTGCTCCCGCCGCTGGTCATCGGTGAGGAACTGCTGGCGGACGCCCTGGACGTGCTGGAAGCAGCTGTCCGCGCCCAGGCCTGACCCGCCGGTTCCTCCCGCTGGGAGGCTCAGGCCGCGCCGGACTCCGCCCGGAGTCCGGCGCGGCTGCCCAGACCCGTCACCAGCGCGTCCAGCCCCGCTTCGAAAGCGGTATCGGCGGCCCGTCCTTCGGCGCGGCCCGACTGTTGCTGCACTGCAGCGGTGAAATGCGGGCTGTCCGCCGCCAGCGTACCGGTGTCGAAAATGTCCGCGGGAGCCCCGGCGTCGTACGCCGAGCCGTAAATAAAGGATTCCAGCGCCACGATGGCGGGCACTATCTGGTTCGCCGGCCAGCCCGCACGTTCCAATCCTGCCGCAACTGTCTCGTACATCGCGAGCGTTCGCGGAGCGCCGCTGACCTGCAGCACGGCAATGACCGGAATCAGCGGCGTATGCCGGGCAAAAACGTTCCGGTAGGAGCGCGCCCACTCGCGCAGCGCCTCGTCCCAGGGCAGGCTGGAAAACCCGGACACATCCACTGAGGACATCGCGTAGTCCTGCAGCCAGCGCAGCACTTCCTGCTTGGATTCCACGTGGTTGTACAGGGCGGACGGCGCCACCCCCAGGCGGCGGGCCAGCGCGGACATGGTGAGGGCTCCGTACCCGCCGGAGGAGATGACAGCCAGAGCCGCCGTCACAATCCGCTCCTGCGAAAGGACCCGTTTCACCGGCCGTCCGGCACTCCTGCGGCGGCTTTCGTCCCTTGTCATGTGCCCTTTTCCCTTCGGCGGTACAGGTCTTCATGGTGTCACACGGGAGATTGCGTCCGCGGACCGGCTTCCCTGTGCACGTGACGCACGCTACAGTTCTTCCAGTAAATGAATAACATTCATTTACTGGAAGATCGGCGGCCTCCCGGCCGCGGGAAAGGACACCGTGAAAACGCTGGAACGTGACGTTGTAATTATTGGAGCCGGGCCCTCGGGCCTGAGCGCGGCCCGGAAGCTGAAGGCCGCAGGCCTGAGCGTGGCCGTACTGGAAGCCCGCGACCGGGTGGGTGGACGGACCTGGACGGACACCATCGACGGCGCCATGCTGGAAATCGGCGGCCAGTGGGTTTCTCCCGACCAGACAGCCCTGATTGCCCTCATTGAGGAACTGGGCCTGGAAACTTTCGAACGCTACCGCTCCGGCGAGTCCGTCTACATTGCCCCGGACGGGACGCGCAGCACCTATACCGGTGAGATTTTCCCGGTGAACGCTGAGACGGAAAAGGAAATGCTCCGGCTCATCGAGCTCCTGGACGGGCTGGCCGCGGAAACGGATCCGGCAGCACCCTGGAACCACCCCCGTGCCCGGGAACTGGACACCATCTCCTTCCATCACTGGCTCCGCGAGCAGTCCGCAGATGAAGAAGCGTGCAACAACATCGGACTGTTCGTAGCCGGCGGCATGCTCACCAAGCCCGCCCATGCCTTCTCCGCCCTGCAGGCGCTGCTGATGGCCGCCTCCGCCGGCTCCTTCTCCAACCTGGTGGATGAGGACTTCATCCTGGACCGCCGTGTGTCGGGCGGAATGCAGCAGGTATCCGAGCGCATGGCCGCAGACCTGGGCGACGACGTCGTCCTCTCGGCCCCCGTACGCTTCCTGCGCTGGCCGGGGGAGGACGGCACCGCGCACCACGGCGTGACCGCCGTTGCCGACAATGTCACCGTTCACGCCCGCCGTGCCGTCATGGCTGTGCCGCCGAACCTGTATTCCCGGGTCTCCTTCGACCCGCCGCTGCCGCGCCGCCAGCACCAGATGCACCAGCACCAGTCCCTGGGCCTGGTCATCAAGGTCCACGCCGTGTACTCAACCCCCTTCTGGCGGGAAGCCGGACTGTCCGGCACCTGCTTCGGTGCCGGCGAGCTGGTCCAGGAAATCTATGACAACACCAACCACGAGGACCCGCGCGGCACCCTGGTCGGCTTCATTTCCGATGAGAAGGCCGACCGGATGTTCGAGCTGTCGGCTGAGGACCGCCGCAAGGCCGTCCTGGCCTCCCTGGCCGCGTTCCTGGGCGACGAGGCGCTGACGCCCGAGGTCTATTACGAATCGGACTGGGGTTCGGAGGAATGGACGCGCGGAGCCTACGCGGCCAGTTATGACCTCGGCGGCCTGCACCGCTACGGACCGGATCAGCTCAAGCCGGTGGGCCCCATCTACTGGTCTTCCTCCGATCTCGCGGCCGAGGGGTACCAGCACGTGGACGGCGCGGTCCGGATGGGCCAGCTCACCGCCGAGCGCATCCTCGTCTCAGACCCCGGCAAGGGCTAAGGCACGCCCATGCGCTACGTCGTCGGATACACCGCCAACGAACGGGGACGGGATGCCCTGAACCTGGCTGCAGCCCTGGCCCGGACCCAGGATGCGGAGCTGGACCTGGTCATGGTTGACCCGGTGCACTCTCCCTACACAGCCGTCTATCCGCCCGAAAGCGGGTACCGGGACCTGCTGGAAGAACAGCTGGAACAGTGGTTGTCCGACGGGCTGGCCCAGGTGCCCGACGACGTCCGCGCCGCCGGATACATCCGCAACGCCGACTCCGATGCCCACGGGCTCATCGATGCCGCGGATGAACTGGGCGCCGGCCTGATCGTGGTGGGCGCCTCGAGCAACGGCATCTTCAAGCGCTTCACGGTCGGCAGCGTGGCCAATGCCCTGCTGCACGCCGCGCAGGTTCCGGTGGCGCTGGCTCCGCACGGCTACAGCCGGACCGAGCCGTTGACCCGGATCACCTGCGCGGTGGGCAACCGCCGCGGTGCCGAAGATGTCCTGGAAACCGCGGTGCAGACCGCTGCGCGCAGCGGGCTGCCCCTGCGCCTGGTCTCACTGGTTGCCCTTGATGCGCCGTCCCGGGATGAAAACACCGTGCTGGAGGCAGGGCTGCACGCCCAGGACCGCCTGGCCCGTGCCCGGGAGCTGGCTGCCGGACGGTGCCAGGTTACCGCCGTCGTCGCCTCCGGCCGCACCATCGAAAATGCCGTAGACGATCTGGACTTCGACGACGGCGACATCATGCTTATCGGTTCCAGCAGGCTGGCCGCAAACAACCAGCTTTTCCTGGGACCCACTGCCAGCAAAGTGCTGCGCAGCCTCCCCGTCCCCATGGTCGTAGTGCCCCGGAATTTCCGGGCCGGCGGCACATCCAGCCCCACAGAGGTGACCGAATGAGCTCCAGCAAAGTACTTCCCGGCCGGGAAGGTGCAGCCGGCGGACTCAGCCGCAAGGGCCTGAAGTCCGGAACAGTGGGCCTGCTCGGGGCGGTGGTGATCGGAGTGTCCTGCATCGCGCCGGCGTACACGCTCACCGCGGGCCTGGGCCCAACCGTCTCCGAGGTGGGCGTGCAGCTGCCGGCCATCTTCCTGGTGGGCTTTATTCCGATGATCCTGGTGGCCCTGGGCTACCGGGAACTGAACAACGCCATGCCGGATTCGGGCACCTCCTTCACCTGGGCCACGCGTGCCTTCGGTCCGTGGATCGGCTGGATGGGTGGATGGGGGCTGATTGCGGCGACCATCATCGTGCTCTCCAACCTTGCAGCCGTGGCCGTGGATTTCTTCTACCTCATGCTCGCGCAGGTCACCGGCAATGACTCCCTTGCCGATCTGACCACCAATCTGCCCCTGAATATCCTCACCACATGCATCTTCATTGCCGGCGCCTGCTGGATTTCCTACCGCGGGCTGGAAACCACCAAGGTCTTCCAATACGTCCTGGTGGGGTTCCAGCTGCTGGTTCTGGGCTGGTTCTCCGTGGCAGCGTTTATTCATGTGGGAGCCGGAACGGCATTTGACGCCACTCCCATCACTGCCGAATGGTTCAACCCCTTCGCCGTGGACTCCTTCTCCAGCTTCGCAGCGGGAGTGTCACTGTCCATCTTTGTGTACTGGGGCTGGGACGTCACCCTGACCATGAACGAGGAAACGAAGGACCCGGACAAGACCCCCGGGCGCGCCGCCACGGTGACCGTGTTTGTGATTGTGCTGGTCTACATGATGGTGTCCCTTGCCGTGCTGTCCTATGCCGGAGTGGGCGAGGGTGAATTGGGGGCAGGAAACCCGGACAACCAGGAAAGCATCTTTGCCGTGCTGGCCGGACCGGTCATGGGGCCGTTCGCGATCCTCATGTCCCTGTCCATCCTCAGCAGCTCGGCCGCGTCGCTGCAGTCAACCTTCGTGTCACCGGCACGCACGCTGCTGGCCATGGGCCACTACCGTGCCCTGCCCCGGCGGTTCGGCAGCATCAGCCCGGTCCACAAATCACCGGGCTACGCCACGGTGGCCTCCGCCATCGCCGCCGCCGGCTTTTACACGCTCACCCGGCTGCTTTCGGAAAACGCGCTTTGGGACACGATTACCGCCCTGGGCCTGATGATCTGCTTCTACTACGGCATTACGGCACTGGCCTGTGTCTGGTTCTTCCGGGCGGAAGCGTTCAGCTCGCTGCGCAGCTTCCTGCTGAAATTCCTCGCCCCGCTGATTGGCGCCGTCATCCTGTTCGTCATGTTCCTCAAGACGGCGGTGGATTCCCTGGACCCGGACTACGGGTCCGGCTCGTCCATCGGCGGTGTTGGGCTGGTGTTCATTCTGGGGACCGGAGTCATTGCCCTCGGCGCCGTGTTGATGCTGCTGATGTATTGGCGCAACCCGGGATATTTCCGCGGTGAAACCCTGCGGAAGGGCGCCTCGCGGCAGGCTTCGGAGCAGTAAATCCTCGCCCTGGGAATCCTTCGGGCAGCTGACGGGCTCAAAACTTGTTCGGCGGAATCCTTCGGGCAGCTGAGGGGCTCAAACTCCCCGTTTGAGCCCCTTTAGGCCCGTCAGCTGCACGAGCGATTTTCGATAGCCCCGCTAGCTGCACGAGGAATGCCGGCAGGCTGACCACAGGTCCGATTGTGACGGGTTGGACGGCCATCAGATTTCTCGGATCAGCGGAGGCTAAAGATGTCCACGGCCCGAGCTTGGTCTGCTCGTGCCATATTCATCACAGTCCCGCGTGTCCAGTTTGTTGGCATTGTTACTGGTGATAATGATGGTTCCCTTGTTGATCAAGTGACCCCTGCGGTAAATTCACTGGGTTGCCTCGCCCTTTTTGCCGGGCACCGCAGCTTTTGGGGAAGCTGCGCACGTTCCGGCTTCGGTGTTTTCACTGGGTCTCGAGGCATAAGGATGCCCTATGCGCATAAAGAAACTTGTGAGCGTCTTCGCGGCGCTTGCCATTGCACTTACGACCGCGGTGATCTCAATCCCGTCAGCCTCCGCAAGCAGCTCCGGGGATGCGCAGTTCGCGCAACGCCTGTACGCCCTGATCAATGATTATCGGGCGCAGCATGCGCTGGCACCGCTGCGATGGAATGACCAGATGGCTGCGGAATCGCAGTCCTGGACCCAGCAGTCAGCGGATCTGGCCAACATTCACGGCGCCGGTGCCTTCCGGCACAGCCCGGGCTCCTATGCCTTCCACGAAAACATCGTCTGGAACATGAGCGCCGATGAGGCCTTCACCTGGTGGGTGAATTCGCCCGCACACCGTGCGAACATGCTGGGAGCCGCGGACACGGACATCGGACTCGGCGCGGTCCAGCTGACCGCTGGCCCCAATCGGGGTGCGTATCTGGCCACCGCCAAGTTTGGCCAGTACGCAGTCTCACCGGAGGAAGAGGCGGCAGCGCGTGAAGCTGCCGCTCGTGCCGCCGCCGAAAAGGCGGCTCAGGAGGCTGCGGCCCGTGCTGCTGCTGAGGAAGCAGCGGCTCAGGTTGCTGCTGAAAAGGCAGCCCAGGAAGCGGCTGCACAGGCAGAACAGGAGGCTGCGGCACAGGAGGCTGCCGTCGAAAAGGCGGCTCAGGAGGCTGCGGCCCGTGCTGCTGCTGAGGAAGCAGCGGCACAGGAAGCTGCGGCGGAAAAGGCCGCACAGGAAGCGGCTGCACAGGAGGCTGCGGCAGAAATGGCAGCTCAGGAGGCTGCGGCCCGTGCTGCTGCTGAGGAAGCAGCGGCCCAGGAAGCTGCGGCGGAAAAGGCAGCTCAGGAGACTGCGGCTCAGGCTGCGGCTGACAAGGCAGCTCAGGAGGCCGCTGCAGAAAAGGCGGCACAGGAAGCGGCAGCACAGGAGGCTGAGGTCGAAAAGGCAGCTCAGGAGGCTGCCGCTCGTGCTGCTGCGGAAGAAGCTGCGGCTGAGAAGGCTGCACAAGAAGTTGCCGCAGAAAAGGCAGCTCAGGAAGTTGCCGCACAGGAAGTTGCCGCAGAAAAGGCGGCTCAGGAAGCGGCCGCACAGGAAGCTGCGGCGGAAAAGGCAGCTCAGGAAGTTGCCGCACAGGAAGCTGCGGCTGAGAAGGCAGCTCAGGATGCCGCGGCTCAGGATGCTGCGGCCGAAGCCGCTGCAAAGGCCGCCGCCGAAAAGGACGTGCAGTTGGCCGCAGAACAGGCAGAGGCCCGGGCTTCAGTCCCCGTTGCCACTGTTGAAGAGGTTGTTTCCGGGCGGGGCTCGCTCCTCACTGCATCGACCCAGGGCAACGTGAGCGCAGTTGCTTCCGGCAGCAGGCTGCGAATCTCCGGCCTTGAAGCCGGCGCAGCTTATGACGTGGTGATTTCCTCCGCAGGGGTCACTCTGGGCACGCTCACTGCAGATGCCGGCGGCTCGCTTGCGGCCGGGGTTCCTGCCGTTTTGGCAGCCGGTGAGCACAAGGTGGCTCTGTTCCGGGACGGAGCCCTCGCCGGCTGGAGCACCTTCAGCGTGGAACAGGCAGTCACGGTCCTTGCCGCCCAGCAGGGTCCGGCTGGAGCGGATGGACCTGTGGAACTGGCCGCCACCGGGTCGAATGCAGCCGAACTGGCCATCGGTGGAATTGGAACCCTGATGGCGCTGACCGGAGCCGGAGCCCTTGCAGTGGTCCAGCGGCAGCGCCAAACCGCAGCTCGGCGATAGACATACGGCGGCAGCAAAAAGCCCCTGCCACCCGGTGAAACCGGGCTGCAGGGGCTTTTTACTGCCAAAAATCCTAGTCGGCTGCCGCTGGCGTTGCCGCAGCGGTCCGCAGAACGCGGTTGCGGCGGGGACCACCCATCATGTCCACCGACAGGATGACCAGTGCCACCCAGATCAGGCCGAAACCTGCCCAGCGCTCCGGAGGCATGGCTTCGTGGAGAACGGCCAGGGCAATAATGAACTGCAGTGTGGGGGCCAAATACTGCAGCATTCCGATGGTGGACAAGGGCAGCCGGCGTGCAGCTGCCCCAAAGAAGATGAGCGGAACGGCTGTGAAAATACCGGAGGCGGCGAGCAGCCAGAAGTGCCCCGCACCGTTGGAGAGGATGGTTGCTTCCCCGCTGGCCATCAGCCAGATCAGGACGCCGATGGACAGAGGCGTCAAAGCTGCGGTTTCGATGGTGAGGCTGGAGACCGCATCCACCTTTCCGCCCACTCCCTTCTTGACGAGCCCGTACAAGCCGAAGCTGAAGGCGAGGATCAGTGCCACCCAGGGGACGGTGCCGTAGGCAAAGGTCAGGACCAGTACCGCAATGAATCCCACGGCCATCGCCACCCACTGCAGCGGCCGCAGCTTTTCCTTGAACACGATGACGCCCAGCAGTACGGAGACCAGCGGGTTAATGAAGTAACCCAGAGCTGCTTCCACAGCGTGTTCATTCAGGACCGCCCAGGCATAGGTTAGCCAGTTGACGGCGATCAGCGCGGCGGCTCCGGTCAGGGTGCCCACCAGCCGCAGATCACGTCCGGCCGCAGTCGTTGCCTTCCAGGACCGCATGACGGTAAGAAGTACGGCGCAGAACACGAGCGAGAAAACGATGCGGGAAGCAACAATTTCCACCGCTCCGGCCGGCACCAGAAGGACAAAGTACAGGGGCAGCAGCCCCCACATCACGTAGGCAGCGGCACCAAAGAGGACTCCGGTTGTGGTTTCGCTGCGGCCGGATGACGGCGGCTGCGCTGCCGGCGCACCCGGAGCAGGGCGGACGGATTGGGACAAGGATGCGGAGCGCTGGGCGCCTGTTCCGTTGGATGAAGACACGTGAGCCACAACATGGCGCCCGGGCCGCCTATTCCCGCCATCCGGGAGGCGGTTGAAACAGGTCGCAGTCCGGAGCTGCCGGCCATCCGAGGCAACCTTCGCACCGAACCGTTTAGACGCCGTCGTACGCGGCATTTAGAATAGGAAACTGTGCGTTATTCCGCACGAGGTTTCCCCCGAGACGAAGGACTATCAGTGTCTAATTCAGCCGCGGACCGGTCGCAGCGCCCCATGCGAGTCGCCATTATCGGCGCTGGCCCCGCCGGTGTTTATGCCGCAGATATCCTCACCAAAGCTGAACGGGACTTCGAGGTCAGCATCGACCTTTTCGACAAGTACCCCGCGCCGTATGGCCTGATCCGTTACGGGGTTGCCCCCGACCACCCACGGATCAAGGGCATCGTGAACGCACTGCACAAAGTGATGGACCGCGGGGACATCCGTTTCCTGGGAAATGTGCACTACGGCAAGGACCTCACGCTTACGGACTTCCGGCACTTCTACGACGCGATCATCTTCGCCACCGGTGCCATCAAGGACGCTGACATGAGCATCCCCGGCGTGGAACTGGAGGGATCCTTCGGCGGAGCCGACTTTGTCTCCTGGTATGACGGACATCCCGACGTCCCGCGTGAATGGCCACTGGACGCGAAGGAAGTTGCCGTTATCGGCAACGGCAACGTGGCCCTCGACGTCGCCCGGATCCTTTCCAAGCACGCCGACGACCTGCTGACCACCGAGATTCCGCACAACGTCTACGAGGGCCTGAAGAAGTCCCCGGTGACGGACGTTCATATCTTTGGCCGCCGAGGCCCGGCCCAGGTGAAGTTCACGCCGCTGGAACTGCGTGAGCTTTCGCATTCGCGCGACGTCGACATTGTGCTTTACCCGGAAGACTTCGAATTCGACGAAGGCTCCGATGAGCAGATCCGCACCAACAACCAGACCAAGACCATGGTCAACACGCTGACCAACTGGCTGGTCGAGGAACAGGACTCGGGCGCCTCGCGCCGGCTGCACCTGCACTTCCTGCACAGCCCGGTGGAGATCTACGACGACCCCGCCAACCCCGGCAAGGTGGCCGGCATGAAGTTCGAGCGCAATGAACTGGACGGAACCGGCAATGCCCGCGGCACCGGAGAGATTGTTGACTATCCGGTGCAGGCCGTTTACCGGGCCATCGGCTACTTCGGTTCCGAACTGCCCGAGGTGGGCTTTGACGCCCGCCGCGGCGTCATCCCCAACGAGGGAGGCCGCGTCATCGATGAGTCCGGCAATCCCGTACCGGGCATCTACACCACAGGCTGGATCAAGCGTGGCCCGGTGGGACTGATCGGGCACACCAAGGGTGACGCCCTGGAAACCATCGGCTTCCTGCTGGAGGACCGGCTGAACCTGCCTTCCGCCGAGGAACCGGAGGAAGACTCCATCATCAAACTGCTCGAAGAGCGCGGTGTGGAGTACACCACCTGGGAGGGCTGGCTGAAGCTGGACGCCTATGAGAAGAGCTTGGGTGCCTCCTACGTCCACCCGGATCCCGCCACGGGCGAACTGGTGCGCGAACGGGTCAAGGTTGTGGACCGCGAAGAGATGGTCCGCATCGCCCGCGGCCAGTAGCGGCCCCTGCTCCGGTTTCACACTGCGGCCTCCTGCCCATGGAAGGGGAGGAGGCCGCGTGAGTAGACTGTGCTGAACCCGGTATGACGCCGGTGTTCAATGGTCTCCTTATCAGTGTGGATAGGTCGGGGCAGTGCATAATCAGGACTTTCTTGTTCCGCCGCGGCGCACGGCTGCCTCCATGCAGCATGACGCTTTTCGTGCCCATGAGCTTCTGGGCTCACCCGATGGGCTGAGCCGCTGGCTGCGGCCGCCGGTCCGGGAATCTTGGCAGCGCTCCCTGGAGCACCACACAGACCCGGACAAAGCGGTGCCCCGGCTAGTGTTCAGCGGTCCGGAGCTGGCCGAATACCGCAGTTCCCACCCCCTGGCATCCATCATGCCGGTCATCCGGCAGCTGCTGGTCCGTCCGGGCACGGACAGCGGGCTGCTGGTAGCGGTGGGTGATGAACTGGGCCGCCTGTTGTGGGTGGACGGCGATGAAGAACTGCGACGCCGCGCGGAGGACATGCTCTTTGTCCCGGGCACTGATTGGTCCGAACCTTCGATCGGCACCAGCGCTCCGGGAACGGCACTGGCCTCGGGGCGAAGCGTCCAGATTTCCGGGGCTGAGCATTTCAGCCGGCAGGTCCATTCCTGGAGTTGCACCGCCGTGCCGGTCCGTGACCCGGACACCGGATCCCTGATTGGCGTCGTCGACATCACCGGCCGTGAGCAGGCGGTGGCGGCCCACACGCTGGCCCTGGTGGAAGCCACTGTGGCGGCAGCTCAAACCCAGCTGCGCGTGGAACGGCTGCAAAACACCGGCCGGAACAGGATCCGCCCGCGACCGCGCCGTTCGTCCTCGGATTCGGCGCCGGCCCCAGCCCGCACCGGCGGAATGCGTCCCGTGCGGCCCGCGCTCCCGCGCCGGGACAGCCTGCAGATTCTGGGCCGGGACCAGGCTGTGGTGAACGTCGGGGGGCGGCCCGCTCCGCTGAGCACCCGCCACGCCGAGCTGCTGACTCTGCTGGCGCTGCACCCCGGGGGCCTCACCTCCGACGAACTCTCCGTAATGGTCTACCCGGAACGCACCTCCGTCAGCACCGTCCGCGCGGAAATGCTGCGGCTGCGCAACCTGCTGGGCAAACACAGCGAGGGCACCCCGGAACCCCATCTGATCCCGCAGTCCCGCCCCTACCGGCTGCCGCATGAGCTGCAGATCGATGCCCGGCAGGTGCTGGGGTACCTGGAGCAGGGGGCGTACGGACTGGCGCTGGAACTGTACCGGGGGCCGGTCCTGCCGCGTTCCGAGGCTCCGGCCATTACTGCGCTGCGCAGCGAGGTCAGTTCAGTGCTCCGGGAGGCCATGCTCTCCGATGCGGGTCCGGATTCGCTGCTGTCCTACCTGTCGCTCCCTGAAACACGGAACGACGTCGAAGCCTGGACGCTGGCGCTGCGGCTGCTGCCGCAGCGCTCACCCCGGCGGGCTTCCGTTACAGCCCATCTGGAGCGATTGGAAGGGGAGCTGGGCTAGCAGCTAGCCGTGCCGCGGTCGTTCCCCGTCCCGCGGCGGCGACCCGCCGTCGGTTTGCGCGGCATCCTGCGGCCCGTCCTCGGGCTGAGCCTGGGGTCCCGACACCGGGCGGATCCGCAGACTGGTCAGCAGCCCAATCAGCAGGGCCGCAGCGGCAATCCACCCGGCCAGGGACGCGCCGTCGGTCATGGCTGCACGGGCGGCATCGGCAATCGGGGCGGTCTGCGGATCAGCGGCCAGAGCGGCGATGCTGCCGCCGGAGCTGGCGTTGACCGAGTCCACGAGGGGAGCCAGCATTGGGTTCGCCCCCACGTCGTCGGCCAGCCGGGACTCGGTGCCCTCCTTCAGCGTGGTGAAGAACGCCGTGCCCAAAACAGCGATGCCCAGGGCGGACCCGGTCTGCCGTGCGGTGCTTTGAGTTGCGGACCCTTGTCCGCTGCGGGCCACCGGAACCTCGGCCAGGACCACTGACGTGAGCTGTGCGGTTGCCAGCCCCACGCCCATTCCGTAAACCAGCAGGATCGGCGAGGTCAGCCACGCCGTGCTGTCGGGGCGCAGCAGCAGGGCCAGCGAAGCGATGGCCACGATTTCCAGGCCCAGGCCGATGCGGACCACCAGGACGGGGGAGAGCCGGCGCGAGAGTGCCGCCACCGCGCCGCTGGCCAGGAAGGAACCGACGGCCAGGGGAACCAGGGCCAGCCCTGCCTGAAACGCCGAGTAGCCCAGCACGTTCTGGAACCACAGCGGCAGCGACAGAATCAGGCCGAATTCCCCGAAACTGACAATCAGTGCCGTGACGTTGCCGTTGGCGAAGGAAGGAATCCGGAACAGCGAGAGGTCCAGGATGACGCCTTTGCCCTCGTTGGTGCGCTTGTGCTCCCAGAGGATGAAGGCGGTCAGTGCAAGAACGGCAACAAGGAAGGCCAGCGGAACCGGCGACAGGCTGCCCACGGTGAAGGGGGCGTCGTCGTCGGCGTTCCACCAGCCGTAGCTTCGGCCCTCGATCAAGCCGAACACCAGGGAGCCGAACCCCAGAATGGACAGCAGTGCCCCCACAATATCCAGGCGCTGGAGCGCACCTGTGACGGGTTCGGAGGATTCCGCCACGAACAGCAGGAGTCCCACGGCCACGAGAATCCCGATTGGCACGTTGATTCCGAACGCCCACCGCCAGCTCGCGTGCTCGGTCAGCCATCCGCCGAGCAGCGGCCCAACTGCTGCCATCCCGCCGATGGTTGAGCCCCAGACAGCAAAAGCGATTCCGCGCTCGCGGCCGGTAAAGTTGGCGTTGAGCAGTGCCAGCGTGGTGGGCAGGATCATCGATCCGCCGAGTCCCTGGAGCGCACGCCCGGCAATCAGCAGGCCGCCGCTGCCGGCAAATGCGCACAGGACGCTTGCCACCATGAAGATGATGATGCCGATGAGCATGATCCGCCGCCGGCCCACCCGGTCCGCTATCCGGCCCCAGGTCAGGAGCAGGGCGGCAAAGAGGAGGGTGTAGATTTCCTGCACCCACTGGATCTGCGTGCTGGAAATCCCCAGGTCAGCCACGATCGAGGGAATGGATACGGACACGATGGTGGCGTCCATGATGATGATGGCCACGCCCAGGCTGATGGCCACCAAACCCCACCAGCGGTAACGAAGATAGCGGTCCGCTGCGGCGGGTTCTGAATTCGGGAGCTGAGTCATTCGCGTTCCTTCGGGGCCAGGAATACTTTACTCAGGCAACCATAATGCCCGACGCCGCCGCACGGCACTGCGGCGCGGCTGTCCTTTCGCCATGCAACCTTCGTGCAACGTCCGGTTCCGTACTCTCGGGGTACGCCAGACATCGACGTCACGACTTCAGGGAGCAAACATGACCGTATATGCGCAGCCCGGCACCGAGGGATCCAAGCTCTCCTTCAAACCCCGATACGAGAACTGGATTGGCGGCGAGTGGGTGCCGCCGGTCAAGGGCGGCTACTTCGAGAACGTTTCTCCCATTACGGGCAAGGTGTTCTGCGAAGTTGCGCGGGGCACCTCCGAGGATATCGACCTGGCACTGGACGCAGCGCACAAGGCGGCTCCGTCCTGGGGCAAGACCTCCGTGGCCGAACGGGCGCTGATCCTGAACCGGATCGCGGACCGCATGGAGGAAAACCTTGAGCTGCTTGCCGTCGCCGAAACCTGGGACAACGGCAAGCCGGTGCGTGAGACCCTCGCCGCGGACATGCCCCTGGCAGTGGACCACTTCCGCTACTTCGCCGGAGCGGTCCGCGCGCAGGAAGGCACGCTCTCCCAGATTGATGACAACACCACGGCGTATCACTTCCATGAGCCGTTGGGTGTGGTGGGACAGATCATTCCGTGGAACTTCCCGATCCTCATGGCCGTCTGGAAGCTGGCCCCCGCGCTCGCCGCGGGCAACGCAATTGTCCTCAAGCCGGCCGAACAGACCCCGGCCTCGATCATGGTGCTCATGGAGCTGATCTCGGACATCCTGCCCGCCGGAGTGCTCAACGTGGTCAACGGGTTCGGAGTGGAAGCCGGCAAGCCGCTGGCATCTTCCAAGCGGATCCGCAAGATCGCTTTCACCGGGGAAACCACCACCGGCCGCCTGATCATGCAGTACGCCTCACAGAACCTGATTCCCGTCACCCTGGAGCTCGGCGGCAAGAGCCCAAACATCTTCTTTGCGGACGTCGCTCAGGAGGATGACGCGTTCTATGACAAGGCGCTGGAAGGGTTCAACATGTTTGCCCTGAACCAGGGTGAAGTATGCACCTGCCCCTCCCGGGCCCTGGTCCAGGAATCAATCTATGACTCCTTCATGTCCGACGCCCTTGCCCGCACGGCACAGATCATCCAGGGCAACCCGCTGGACACCAACACCATGGTGGGTGCCCAGGCTTCCAATGACCAGCTGGAGAAGATCCTCTCCTACATGGACATCGCTGCCCAGGAAGGTGCAAAGGTGCTCACCGGAGGTGAACGGCTGATGCTCGACGGCGACCTCGCCGGCGGCTTCTACGTTCAGCCCACGGTGTTCGAGGGCACCAACAACATGCGTATTTTCCAGGAGGAGATCTTTGGGCCGGTAGTGTCCGTGACCCGGTTCTCCGACTACGGTGAGGCCCTGGCCATCGCCAATGACACCCTGTACGGCCTCGGCGCCGGGGTCTGGTCCCGCAACGGGAACACGGCCTACCGCGCAGGCCGGGACATCCAGGCCGGCCGGGTCTGGGTGAACAACTACCACGCCTATCCCGCCCATGCGGCTTTCGGCGGCTACAAGTCCTCCGGCATCGGGCGCGAAAACCACGCCATGATGCTGGACCACTATCAGCAGACCAAGAACCTGCTGGTCAGCTATGCCGAAAACAAGCAGGGATTCTTCTAAGCCTGCTGCTTCGTCCCACGCCCGATAAACCCCTTTATCTATGGAACGGACACGAAAATGACACAGATGAAAGCAGCAGTCGTCAACGAGCTGGGCAAGGAACTGAGCGTGGAGGATGTGAGCGTGCCGGAGCCGGGGCCCGGGCAGGTTTTGGTCAAGCTGGTGACCACCGGCGTCTGTCACACCGACCTGCATGCAGCCCAGGGTGACTGGCCGGTCAAGCCCGCTCCGCCGTTCATTCCCGGCCATGAAGGAGTGGGTGAAGTTGTCTCGGTGGGAGAGGGCGTGACGGACATTGCCGTGGGAGACATGGTCGGCAACGCGTGGCTGTGGTCCGCCTGCGGTGCCTGCGAATACTGCCGTACCGGATGGGAAACGCTGTGCGAGCAGCAGCAGAACGGCGGCTACTCAGTCAACGGATCCTTTGGCGAGTACATGCTGGTTGACGCAAAATTCGCCGCCCGCATTCCCAAGGGTGCGGACCCGGTGGAGATTGCGCCGGTGCTCTGCGCCGGAGTGACCGTCTACAAGGGCCTGAAGGTCAGCGAAGCCCGGCCCGGACAGTGGGTGGTGATCTCCGGAATCGGTGGACTGGGCCACATTGCGGTCCAGTACGCCAAAGCCATGGGTTTGCGCGTTGCCGCGGTGGACGTCGCTGACGACAAACTGGAGCTGGCCAAGTCCTTCGGGGCCGAAGTGGTGGTCAACGCGCTCAACGAGGACCCCGTTGAGGCCATCCAGGACAAGATTGGCGGCGCCCATGCCGTCCTGGTCACTGCCGTGCATCCCTCCGCTTTCGGTCAGGCTATCGGCATGGCCCGCCGCGGCGGAACCATCGTGTTCAACGGTCTTCCCCCGGGAGATTTCCCGGCACCGATCTTTGACATTGTGCTCAAGGGGCTGACCATCCGCGGCTCGATCGTGGGCACCCGGCAGGACCTCGCCGAGGCCATCGACTTCTATGACCGGGGCCTAATCCATCCAAAGGTGAGCACCCGGGCCCTCGACGAAATCAACGCCGTGATGGATGAGCTGGAACACGGGAAGGTCGACGGACGGGTGGTTGTTCAGTACTGATGATGCCGAACCAGGAAAGCGGCCGGGGTTCTTCGGCACTACCAGCAGGAGCGGTCCTGGAAGCTGCCGTCACGCTGCCCGGGGAGAACTTCTCCCGGGTAGCGCTGACGGTTGAAGCCCAGCAGCTCCTCCTGAAGCTGAGGGAACAGCACGGGCCGCTGATGTTTCACCAATCAGGGGGCTGCTGTGACGGCTCGTCGCCCATGTGCTATCCGGACGGGGATTTCATTACCTCGGAAGCGGATGTCCTGTTGGGAACCTTCGAGCTGACGCCCGGAGAGCGTCTGGACTTTTGGATGTCCCTGGAACAGTTCGAATACTGGAAGCACACGCACCTGACCGTGGACGTTGTCACGGGCAGGGGGAGCGGGTTTTCCGTTGAAGCTCCGGAGGGCAAGCGGTTCCTGATCCGCTCCCGCCTCATGGGTTCCTGACCGGGAAACAGGGCCGCAGCATGCCGGTCCCGGGCGGGGTGAACACAGCAGCCGCCAAGCATAGTAAGGTTGCTGTTGATTCTTCCGCTTACGGCGGTAGTGTGCATATGAACAACGGTTCTGACGGTATTCGCAATGCCCCTTAGCGGGCAGGATTGAGGAAAACCATGGTTAAGAAGTTCGTATTTCTCGCCGGTATGGGCGTGGGCTACCTGGTCGGCTCCAAGGGCGGCCGTGAAAAGCTGATGGAACTGTGGAAGGACCCCAAGGTTCAGGACACGGTTTCCCATGGCACCGACTGGGCCAAGGAGAAGGCTCCGGGACTGCAGGAAAAGGTTACCGAGGTCGCTTCCACGGCCAAGGACAAGGTCTCGCACTCCTCCGATTCCGGAAAGCCGGCATCAAGCGCATCCGCCGGTTCCAGCAGCAGCTCCGCCGCTGCGTCCGGTTCCACCCCTGCCGCAGCCGAGGCCAGCGGAACCAGTGCCACCGGCAACGGTTCCTTCACGACGGGCGGCCAGCACACCATGACGCCCGCAGAGGTGCAGCCCGAACCCAAGAAGTAAACCTCATATCCGCATCGGTGCTGCACTGATGCGGGAGGGCGCCGGTTTAACGGCAGCGTGATGTCCCCGAAGGGGTGCTCCGGTAACGGAGCGCCCCTTCGTCGCGTCCCGGGCGCGTTTGACGTGGCAGAACACACATATTCGGCCTGCGGCGAATATCGGCCGATTGTTGGCCCGCATGGCAGGAGACCCGCCTTCCATCCGTTACGATCGAGGCCGGATCCGAAGTTACAGCAGAAGAAAAGGAGTGTGAGCCAACAAAAATGGCAACTGATTACGACGCACCGCGCAAGACCGAGGACGACGGAGCCTCCACGGCTTCCCTCGAAGAACTGCAGGCCCAGCGCAGTGTGACCCCGTCCGCCACCGCCGTGGACGTGGACGAGACCGATGCCGCCGAGAACTTTGAACTCCCGGGCGCGGACCTGTCCGGCGAGGAACTGCTGGTTCGGGTGGTCCCTGCACAGGATGACGAATTCACCTGTGCCTCCTGCTTCCTCGTTCGCCACCGCTCACAGGTGGCCCTCGAGAAGAACGGCATGAAGTACTGCTCGGACTGCGAAGGCTAAATACAGTGCCTGCCCCGATAGCCGGACTTGTCCTGGCGGCCGGGGCGGGCGCCCGTCTCGGGGTTGGCCCCAAAGCGTTGTTGTCCTTTCGGGGCAGGCCCCTGATCGAATACATCCTCACCCAGCTGGACCATGGCGGCTGTGCCGGTCTCACCGTGGTCCTGGGGTCGCAGGCTCCCCAGGTATGTGAGTTCGCTCAACTGGGCGCTGCCCGCACCATGCTGAATCCGGACTGGCAGAGCGGCCTGGGCTCGTCCTTCCGCTGCGGGGTGGAAGCGTCACTGGCTGACAACCCGGAGACTGCGGGCCTGTTGGTGGCCCTGGCCGACCAGCCCGGCATCACTGCCGCCGCCGTCGCCCGCCTGATCGGAGCGCACCGCACCGGACGCATCACGGCGGCCGGTTACCTTCAGGGCGGCTCAAACGTTCTCCGCCGCGGGCATCCCCTCATTTTCGACCCGGAACTGGCAACCGCAGCAGCAGGCACGGCCTTCGGCGACTCCGGTGCCCGTGCCTATCTGCAGGCCAATCCATCCCTGATCGACGTCGTGGACTGTTCGGACCTGGGCCACGGGCGGGATGTGGACACGCCTGCGGACCTATCGCTGCTGGGTGTCGCCGCGCCGAAGTGGCAAGACCAGCGAAAGTACAGTTAGACTGAACCCTTCGTAGGGGAGTATCCACCTCGCCGACTTCCGTCAACACGTTGGGCACCGAAGCCCCAGCCGGAAGCGGCGGGCACCCATTCACAAGGGCGCCGGAGAGACCTATGGTTCTTTCACGACCCTACGAAAGTGGATACCCATGACTGTTTCCCCCTTGATCTGGGGAGTGACGATCATCGTCATTCTGGGCCTGCTGGCCTTCGACTATTTCTTCCACATCCGCAAGGCCCACATTCCAACGCTCAAGGAAGCCGCCGTCTGGTCGGCAATCTATGTGGGCCTGGCCGTTCTCTTCGGAATCCTGGTCCTGGTTTTCAGCGGACCCACGGACGGCGCTGAATACTTCGCCGGGTACATCACCGAGAAGGCCCTTTCAGTGGACAACCTCTTTGTCTTCCTGATCATCATGGCCAGCTTCCGGGTTCCGCGCGAGGATCAGCAGAAGGTGCTGCTGTTTGGCATCGTGTTTGCGCTGATTGCCCGCACCGGCTTCATTTTCCTGGGCGCGGCACTGATCAACTCCTTCTCCTGGGTGTTTTACATCTTCGGGCTGATCCTGCTGATTACCGCCGGGAACCTGCTCAAGCCGGAGGGGGACAAGGACGAAGCAAATAACTTCATCATCCGCATCGCCAAGCGGGTCCTTCCCACCACTGACCACTACGACGGCGACAAGCTGTTCACGATGGAAAACGGCAAGAAGGTCCTGACCCCCATGCTGCTGGTGATGGTGGCCATCGGCGGAACCGACATCCTGTTCGCCCTGGACTCCATCCCCGCGATCTTTGGCTTGACCCAAAGCACCTTCATTGTCTTCACCGCTACGGCCTTCTCCCTTATGGGCCTGCGTCAGCTCTACTTCCTGATCGACGGACTGCTGGACCGCCTGATCTACCTCTCCTTTGGCCTGGCCGCAATTCTCGCCTTCATCGGCGTGAAGCTGGTGCTGCACGCCCTGCATGAGAACACCCTCGGCTTCATCAACAACGGCCAGCACGTGGAGGTTGTTGAGATCAGCACGGGACTGTCGCTCAGCGTCATCATCGGCATCCTGGTGATCACGGTCATCGGCTCGCTCGTCAGCCCGGCGGGCAAGGCACAAACAGCCGTCAACAACGCCCGCCGGCATGCCAACGCCTATCTGGACCTGTCCTACACGGCAGACGAGGGCGAACGCGAGCGCATCTACGCCGCCCTCTGCGAGGAGGAACGGCAGATTTCCCAGATGGACAAGAAGTACCGGGACAAAGTGAAGGACATCGAGGACATCCGCGCCGAGGTGGCCCGTGCCCATGGCGCCCATGAGAAGTACATCCGCAACTAGCTTTTGCACCTAACGCATTTCACGGAAGAGCCGGCGCCGCACTGAGGCGCCGGCTCTTCTCCTGTGCTGCTCCTCAGCTCCGAAGGCGGCGCAGCGGCCGCGGGTTCTCCCGAAGCGTTGACCTGCCGTGCGTGCCCGAACGGAGCGCCGACACGCTCATGACGATTCCCGCAAGGAGCGAACCAAGGCCGCCGGCAGCCAAATCACCCATGGTGTCCTGGTAACCGACGTTGATGGTGGAATCCACGTAGGAATGTCCCCACCATTCGCCGAGTTCCCACAGGACACTTACCGCCAGCCCTAGGGACAGGACCAGGACCGGAACTGTGAAACGTCCCAGGGCAGGCGCTGCACGGTCCGCCGGAAAGGGCACCGCATCGAGCCTGGCGAGCAGGAAGTACGTCATGGCGGCAATCACGGCGGTCGCGGCGAAATGCACCGGAAGATCCCACCAGCCCACGCGCTCATAAAGATTCAGGACACTGCTCCAGGCCGCAGCCAGCAGTGTCAGGCCGTAAATTCCGTCAAAGAGCCGGGAAATGTCCAGGCAACGGGAAACGAGTGTCCCCATGAGAACCAGCAGGAACAGGGCCACATCCACCGGTCCGTGCCAGAGGGCGGCAGCGGCGAGACTAAACACGCACAACAGCCGGACGCCGTCGGCGAAGAACTCTCCTGAACCAGCGGGGCGGCGGAGGAGTGCGTCGATCATGGACTCACGCTATCGCAGCACGCTCACCGGGTGCAGCTAAACGGGGCCGTCCGGCCGCTGCCGCGCGGGGGAAAGAAGAGCTGCGCGCTAGACTTCCTCCATGTCTGCCGTCCTTCCCACAGTCAGCGTGGTGATTCCCTGCCTGAATGACGCAGCCGCCCTGGAAGCCTGCCTGTCCTCCCTCGCCGGGCAATCGATTTCACCCCACGAAGTAGTGGTGGTGGACAACAACAGCACCGATTCCAGCGCCGCAGTGGCCCGCCGGTTCGGTGCCCGGGTGGTCTTCGAAGCGGAGCCTGGAATCCCGGCTGCGGCGGCCGCAGGGTATGACGCGGCGGCCGGCGAGATTATTGCCCGATGCGACGCCGACTGTCTCCTGCCGGCGGACTGGGTTCAGCGGATAGCAGAATCCTTTGCCGCAAAGCCTGCCCTCGGAGCGCTTTCGGGACCGGGTTCCTTCTACGGTTTTCCCAAGCCGGCAGGTGCCCTTCTCAGCGTCCTGTATCTGGGCTCATATTACCTGGCGATGGGCTCGGCGCTGGGCCATCTGCCGCTTTTCGGCTCGAATCTGGCGCTGCGGACATCGGTGTGGAACCAGGTTCGCTCCGAGGTGCACCGGCATGACCCGGAGATGCACGACGACGTTTGCCTGAGCCTGCACCTCGGCCACCGGTATGCCTGCCGTTTTGAACGGTCCCTTGTGGTGGGAATGGCGCCGCGGGCCCTGATTGGAACGGCGAACCTTCGCCGGCGATTCCGACGGGCGTTCCACACCCTGCGCGCGCACTGGCCCGCAGAGGCTCCGTGGGTGCGCTGGCCGCGCCGCTACGCCGGCAGGGAAGAGTTGCCGGCAGCGAAAACCTGCGGATAAAGCAGGGGCAGCTGCAGCACCAGCCAGGGGCTGAACGCCCAGGGAGTCAGCCGTACGGATTCGGCGAGGGCCAGCGGATCAGCCCACTGCCAGTCCATGACTTCGTCCGCCGCGGGCACCGGGTCCGCGTCTGTCACGGCCGTGTAGACCGGGCAGATCTCGTGCTCCACGATGCCGGAGGCGTCCACGGCCCGGTAGCGGAAGTCCGGCAGCCGAAGGGTGAGCTGTTCCGGATCGAGGACAAGCCCGAGTTCACGGCCGGCCCTGCGCAGGACCGCGTCCTGGGTCGACTCTCCCGGTCCCGGATGTCCGCAGAAGGAATTGGTCCATACTCCCGGCCAGGTGAGCTTGCCCAGGGCGCGGCGGGTCACCAGCAACTGGCCGGCCCGGTTGAAGACATGCGTGGAGAACGCCAGGTGCAGGGGCGTGTCCGTGGTGTGGACAGTGGATTTTTCCCGGGTTCCGATGGGCGTGCCATCCGGATCCACAAGAACTACCAGTTCTCCGCGTTGCGCCATTTCTCCTCCGTATATTCACCGTGTTTACTGGACCTATGGAGACCGAACCCCTGCTTGACCCAGCCATCGGACGTGAGCAGGTGGAAAGTGTCCTGCAGGAATTTTTTGGACAGGCGAAGCTTCGCGCGGCCAAACTCAGTCCCAGCTACCTTAGCCTCTGGGAAACACTGGAAAAATCCACGTCCGGCGGCAAGCGGGTCCGCCCGGGCATCCTGATGACCGCGTACCAGCACCTGGGCGGCACCGACACGGAGGCGGCGGCCAGAGTTGGTGCTGCCTTTGAACTGCTGCACACCGCCCTGATCGTGCACGATGACGTCATCGACCTGGATTTCATGCGCCGCGGGCACCAGAACGTCTCCGGCACGTACCGGTCCTTGGCCGAGACTTCCGGGCAGACCGCGGAATCGGCCCGGCATCGCGGCATGTCAGCTGGAATCATTGCCGGGGACCTGGCACTGGTGGGAGCATTCCGGATGCTGGATACCGTGGACACTGATTCGGCGACCCGGCTCCGCCTGGCCGCGATACTCGATGAGGCAGTGTTCGCGTCCGCCGCCGGTGAGCTGATCGACGTCGACTTTTCCTTCTCGCCGGGAGCTCCGCAAATTCCCGAGATCCTGGACATGGAGCGGCTGAAAACCGCGGTGTATTCCTTCGAAGCCCCGCTCCAGGCCGGCGCGGTGCTGGCCGGAGCGGACGACGACGCCGTGACCACCCTCGGTGATTTTGGCCGGGACACCGGAATCGCCTATCAGCTGGTTGATGACCTGCTGGGGGTTTTCGGCAAGGAGAGCGCCACCGGGAAATCGAACCTAAGCGATTTGCGCGAAGGAAAGCGCACGGTCCTCATTGCCCATGCCGCCCGCGGAGAGGCCTGGGCGGAACTCTCACACCTGATCGGCTGCCCGGACCTGACTGCCGAGGAAGCGGACCGTGCCCGGGAACTGCTGATCAGCTCCGGCGCCCGTGATTATGCCCGGTCCCTGGCGGAGGAATACGCAGACCGCGCCCGGTCCCACTTGGACTGTCCATCCATCCCGCCGTCGCTGCGCCTGGTGCTGGAACGCATCGTAGCCGGCGCCGTGAACCGGGGGCGGTAGGGGATGGACCGTGAAAGCGGCCTGGCGCTCTACAACAAGGTGGCAGTTCAAACGGCATCCGTGGTGATCGGTTCCTACTCCACCTCCTTTGGCCTGGCCTCCCGGCTGCTGGATCCCGGGACCCGGCTGCAGATTGAATGCATTTACGCGCTGGTGCGCCTCGCAGATGAAATCGTGGACGGCGTGGCAGCCGCAGCCGATCTGCCGCCTGCCGAGGTGGCCCGGGTGCTGGATGCGCTGGAGGCTGACACCCTGCAGGCCCTGCGCACCGGCTACAGCGTGAACCTTGTGGTGCATGCCTTTGCCCTGACGGCCCGGAGCACCGGCATCACCGAGGAGCTGACAGTCCCGTTCTTCCGTTCCATGCGGGCGGACCTGCTCCGCGCCGAGCACACCGCCGAGTCCTTTGACGACTACGTCTACGGCTCGGCGGAGGTTATTGGCCTGATGTGCCTGCTGTGCTTCCTGCAAGGCACCGAGGTCAGCGAGGACCGCGCCAAACGGCTTCGGGAGGGCGCCCAGCGACTGGGAGCCGCCTTCCAGAAGGTCAATTTCCTCCGCGATCTTGCCGCCGACTTTGACGAACTCGGCCGCAGCTATTTTCCCGGCATCAGCGTGGCGTCCTTTTCGGAGGCCGACAAACACCGCCTGCTGGATGACATCGACGCCGACCTGCTGGTTTCCGGTGCTGCCATCGCCGAGCTCCCGCCGTCGGCCCGCGCCGCCGTCGCGCTGGCGCAGGAACTCTTCAGCGAACTGTCCCGCCGGCTGCGCGCCACCCCGGCCAGCGAACTGCGCAGCACCCGCATCCGGGTGCCCAACCCGGTAAAGCTGCGCATTGCCGCCGAAGTTCTCCTCACTCACCGCGTCCGCCGCCCGGCGCTTCGCCGCACCAAGGCCGGAAGGCAGCCATGACCCGCAGGACCGTTCCCGCACCGCCCCGCACCGCCGTCGTCATTGGCGGCGGCATCACCGGCCTGGCCACCGCTGCGCTGCTGGCGCGGGAAGGTCTGAGCGTCACCATCCTGGAGAAGCAGCCCGTCCCCGGCGGGCGAACCGGGACCTGGCAGAGTGCCGGATTCAGCTTTGACACCGGGCCGTCCTGGTACCTGATGCCCGAAGTCTTCGACCACTTCTTTGCCCTGATGGGCACCTCCGCCGACGAGCAGCTGGACCTGGTCCAGCTCGATCCCGGCTACCGGGTCCTTTTTGAGGGGGCCGAGGAGCCGGTGGACATTGCCGCCACCCGTGCCGAAAACGTCAAGCTGTTTGAATCCCTTGAGCCCGGCGCCGGAGCCAAGCTGGAAAAGTACCTGGATTCCGCCGTGGACGTGTACGACATGGCCAAGAAGCGCTTCCTGTATTCCACCTTCGCTTCCTTCCTGCCCCTGCTGCGTGCCGATGTGCTCAAGCGCGGCCCCCGGCTGGCGCAGCTGCTGCTGCAGCCGCTGAGTTCGTTTGTGGCAGGAAAGTTTACGGACCCACGGATCCGGCAGATCCTGGGTTACCCGGCGGTATTCCTGGGTTCCTCCCCGTTCACCACGCCCAGCATGTATCACCTGATGAGCAGGCTGGACCTGGCCGACGGTGTGCTCTATCCGATGGGCGGCTTCACCCGGCTTATCAGCGTCATTGCTGACCTGGCCACCGCGGAGGGTGTCACCATCCGCACCGATGCCACAGTTACCCGAATCCGCACCGCCGAGCCGGCTGCGGGTCCGGCAGGCCGGGGACGCCTGAGCCGTTTCCGGCGGGGGTCCGCTGCCCGGGCCACCGGCGTCGAGTACACCAACGTTGCCGGGCAGACATTGGTTTTGGATGCGGACGTGGTGGTTTCCGCCGCGGATCTGCACCACACGGAAACCTCGCTGCTGCCGCGGCACCTGCAGACCTATCCGGAAAGCTATTGGAAACACCGTGTTCCAGGCCCGGGCGGGTTGCTGCTGCACCTGGGCGTCCGGGGAGAGCTGCCGTCCCTGGCCCACCACACGCTGCTCTTCACGAAGGACTGGGAAGAGAACTTCGGCAAGATTTTCGGCAAGGAAACCTCCGTGCCGGATCCGGCGTCGCTCTATGTCTGCCGGCCCAGCGCCACGGACCCGGACGCCGCTCCGGAGGGGTTTGAGAACATCTTTGTCCTGGTGCCGGTGCCCTCGGATCCGTCCCTGGGTGCCGGCGGCATGGACGGCGGCGGCGATGAGCGGATCGAGCGGATGGCCGACGCCGTGATCGCCCAGATTTCCGAGTGGGCGAACATCCCTGACCTCGCCGAACGGATCACCGTCCGCAGAACCGTAGGACCGCAGGACTTTGTCTCGGACCTCAATTCCTGGCGCGGAACGCTGCTTGGCCCCGCCCACGTCCTGAAGCAGAGTGCCTTCTTCCGCGGTTCCAACGCCAGCCGCAAAGTGGACGGGCTGCTCTATGCCGGTGGTTCCACGCTTCCGGGCATCGGCCTGCCGATGTGCCTGATCAGTGCCGAGCTGGTGCTCAAGCGCCTGCGCGGTGACACCAGCACTGAAGAGCTGCCGGTTCCGGGCCGCGGCTCCGGCCGGGGTGCCGGAAAGTCCGGCACGTTCCGGGCACCGGGAAGCGGCGCCTAGTGGGGTTTCTCTACCTTCTCCTGCTGCTGGCTTCCATTGGCTGCATGGGGCTTCTGGACCACCGGTTTAAGCTCTTCTTCTTCGCCGACGCGCGTCGGGCAGCACTGGTCACGGTCATCGGACTGGCGTTCTTCCTGCTGTGGGACCTGGGCGGCATTGGGCTGGACATCTTCTACCGCGGTGAAACCCCCGTCATGCTCGGCCTCGTCCTGGCCCCGCACCTGCCCGTCGAGGAGGTCTTCTTCCTGGCCTTCCTCTGCTACCTGACGATGGTCCTGTTTGGCCTGGTCTCGATGGTGCTGCGCCGCGCCGGCTCCCGGCAGGACGTGAACCGGTGACCTACTGGGCGCTGAACGCCGTCTTCCTGATTCCGGCAGCCGCGGTGCTGATCCTCGCGCTGCTGCGCCGCACCGTCCCCGGACCGGGCAGAAAGGGTGTCCTGGCCGCATTGGGGATCACCGCCGTCGTGCTCCTGATCCTGACCGCCGTGTTCGACAACGTGATGATTGCCGCCGGGCTGTTCGGCTACAACCCGGAGCGCATTTCCGGCGCCTTCATTGGCAGTGCCCCGTTGGAGGACTTCGCCTACACGCTGGCTGCGGTCATGCTGCTGCCGGCGCTGTGGATGCTGCTGGGACGCAGGGGATCGCCGGGCAAGCGCGCTGCCGCCGATCCAGCCAACGTCACTGATCAAGCCAACGCGAACACCAAGGAGAACCAGTGAGCACATCAACCCGGACCCCGGGCTCGACGCTGCGGATGCTGCTGGTCTCCTCCCGGCCGCTGTCCTGGGTGAATACGGCCTATCCGTTTGCCGCGGCGTACCTGATCACCACCGGCCGGATCGACCTAACCTGGGTGCTGGGAACCCTGTACTTCCTGATTCCGTACAACCTGGCGATGTACGGGATCAACGACGTTTTCGACTACGAGTCGGACCTGCACAATCCCCGCAAGGGCGGCGTGGAGGGTGCGGTGCTGGACCGCGGATTCCACCGCATCACCCTGTGGGCTGCGCTGGCCACGAACGTGCCGTTCCTCATCGCGCTGGTGCTGCTGGGCAGTCCGCTGTCCTGGCTGGTGCTGGCAATCAGCGTTTTTGCCGTCATCGCCTACAGTGCGCCCGGGCTTCGGTTCAAGGAACGTCCCTTCCTGGACTCGATCACCTCCAGCACGCACTTTGTGTCCCCGGCGGTCTACGGGCTGGTCCTGGCCGGAGCCGTGTTCACCCCCGGATTGTGGGCCGTGCTGGGGGCGTTCTTCCTCTGGGGCATGGCCAGCCAGGCCTTTGGCGCCGTGCAGGACGTGGTGCCGGACCGTGAAGGCGGCATCAGCTCCATCGCGACGGTGCTCGGCGCGAAAACCGTGGTCCGCATTGCGGCCGCTGCCTACCTCGCCGGCGGACTGCTGATGCTGCTGACCCCCTGGCCCGCTTCCCTGGGCGGACTGCTGGCGCTGCCGTACATCCTCAACCTGCTGCCGTTCCTGGGGATCTCCGATGCCGATTCCGAGCGGGCCAATGCCGGCTGGAAGAGGTTCCTGAAGCTGAACTTCCTTACCGGATTCCTGGTGACCATGCTGATCATCTGGTACTGGCCCAACCGCTAGCGCGAGCGGGTTCCGGCAGTGCTCCCCCTCCCACCCGTCCACGCGAGATGGCAGAAAGTGCTTCTCTGAGCGCTGGGGCGTGCACCTTCTGCTATTTCGCGGGGGAGCGTGGGGGAGAGGGAGAGGGAGGGACACAAAAGCGGCCGGCCCCCGAAGGGACCGGCCGCTGCTGTGTGAGGCTGAGCTGCCGGAAACCGGTATCAGCAGGTTACGGAATTACTCCGAAACGCCCACAAACTCAGCCTTTTCGATGGGCGTCGTGTCGCCGGAGGCCAGGTTCAGGCGCAGCTTCTCGCCCAGGGTCGCGTCAACGTTGGTCCAGTACTGGATCGCTGCTTCGCGGATGTGCGGACGCTGCACGCCGGAGACGGCACCGGTGATCGTTTCCAGGAAACGCTCCTTGGCGGCGTCGTCGAACACCTCGCGGTACAGCGTGCCGGCCTGGCCGAAGTCGCTGTCCTCGGAGTGCAGGGTAGCGGCGGCGCGCACCAGCATGCCGTCGCTCTCCCAGGATCCTTCACCGGCACGTGCGGCGTCGGCTACGGGGCCGCCCAGGGTGTTGGGCGCGTAGACCGGGGTCTCGGGGGAGTTGAAGAAGTGGCGCTGGGCGCCGTCCTGCGAGTAGTTGTTCACCGGAGCCTTCGGTGCGTTCACCGGCAGCTGGTTGTAGTTGGCGCCGATGCGGTAACGCTGTGCATCCGGGTAGGAGAAGATGCGGGCCATCAGCATCTTGTCCGGGCTGGCGTCAATGCCGGGGACCAGGTTCGCGGGGGACAGGGCAACCTGTTCGATCTGCGCGAAGAAGTTCTCCGGGTTCCGGTTCAGGGTGTGGGTACCCACCTTGATCAGCGGGTAGTCCGCGTGCGGCCAGACCTTGGTCAGGTCGAACGGGTTGAACCGGTACGTCTTGGCATCTTCGTACGGCATGACCTGCACGTGCAGGTCCCAGGACGGGAAGTTGCCTTCGGCGATGGCCTCGTACAGGTCGCGGCGGTAGTAGTCGGCGTCGGCGCCGGCGATCTTCTCGGCCTCGGCACCGTTGATCTCGTGGTTGCCCTGGTTGGACGTGAAGTGGTACTTCACCCAGAAACGCTCACCGGCGGCGTTGATCCACTGGTAGGTGTGCGAGCCGAAGCCGGGCATTTCGCGCCAGGACGTCGGGATGCCGCGGTCACCCATCAGGTACGTGACCTGGTGTGCGGACTCGGGGGAGTTCGTCCAGAAATCCCACTGCATGTCAGCGTCGCGCAGGCCGGAGCCCGGGAGGCGCTTCTGGGAGTGGATGAAGTCCGGGAACTTGATGCCGTCGCGGATGAAGAACACCGGAGTGTTGTTGCCGACGATGTCGTAGTTGCCCTCGGACGTGTAGAAACGCATCGCGAAGCCGCGGACGTCGCGCCAGGTGTCGGGGGAGCCCTGCTCGCCGGCCACCGAGGAGAAGCGCTGAACGGTGTCCGTCACGGTGCCGGGCTGGAAGACAGCGGCACGCGTGTACTTCGAGACATCTTCAGTGACAACAAATTCACCGAATGCGCCGCCGCCCTTGGCGTGCACAATGCGCTCCGGGATCCGCTCGCGGTTGAACTGGGCGAGCTTCTCGACCAGGTAACGGTCGTGCAGCGCAATGGCTCCGTTGGCTCCGGCGCTCAGCGAGTTGGCATCGCTGCCAACCGGAGTGCCGGTCTGGGTGGTGGTGAAATTCGACATACTCTCTCTTTCTTTCAGGTGATGCTGGGGAAGTCAGGAAGCTTTTGCTGCGCAGTCGGCGCAGAGTCCGCGGTAGAGCACATCCGCAATCTGGATGGTCATGCCGTGGGTGTTTTCCGGGGTGAGGCAGGGCGCGTGTCCGACGGCGCAGTCCACGTCCTCGATCCGGCCGCAGCCGGTGCAGATCGCGTGGTGATGGTTGTCATCCACGCGGGTCTCGTACCGGGCCGGGGAGTGCGGCGGCTCGATTTTCCGCAGCAGCCCGGTCTCGGTCAGGTCCGCCAGGACCACGTAGACCGACTGCAGGCTGATGTCCGGAAGGTCGGTGCGCACTGCGGAAGCGACGTCGTCGGCCACCGCGTGCGGGAACTGTTCGACGGCGGTGAGGACCGCCAGACGCTGTTTCGTGACCCGGCGTCCGTGGGCACGCAGCTCTTCGGACCACTTGGCGGTGGTCTTTGCGGAGGCTGCTGGTGAGGTCATGTCCACCAGCTAACCACTTATTATGAATAATTCATAATAAGACGCGCGGTGGCACACTAGTCTGGTTCAGGTATTCGGGCACGTTGCAACAGAGAGCAGGGGAATCCTTTGGCAGGCACCAAGATGCGGCCGGTCCATCAGCGGGTGCGGGCGGGGGAGTACGACGTCGACATCCGCACCTACGGCGGCGGCGCGGACCACGTGGTGCTGGTGCACGGCATTGGAGCATCCGGGCGCTATTTCTCCCGGCTGGTGGAGGAACTGGCGCGGACTTCCACTGTCCATACCCTGGAGATGCCGGGGTTCGGTTCAACGCCCCGGCCCGACGGCAGTCTGGGGATGGCGGACTTCGCCGCCGTGAACTGTGAAGCGCTGCGGGCCGCCGGGATTGGGCCGGCGCAGTGGGTGGGCCACTCCATGGGGTGCCAGGTGGTGACGGAAATGGCGCTGCAGGCACCGGAGCTGGTCACCTCCGTGGTGCTGCTGGGCCCCACCATTAACCGCGGCGAACGCCATGCCGTGCTGCAGGGTCTGCGGCTGGCACAGGACTGCCTGCGGGAATCTGCTGCCGTCAACTGGATTGTCTTCACCGACTATCTGCGTGCCGGACCGCTGTGGTATCTGCGCACCCTGCCAAAGATGGTGCGGCATCCGCTGGAGGAGCGCATCGGCAAAGTGCTGGCGCCGGTGACACTGGTCCGTGGTGCCAGGGATCCCATTGTGCCTGCCCGCTGGCTGCAGGAACTGGCCGCCGCCCGGCCGGGAGCCGTTGCCGTGGAACTGCCGGGGCAGCCGCACGTGTGCATGTTCACCGAACCGGCCCGGACGGCTGAATTGTTGCGGGAAGCAGCCCTCGCGCGGTGAACCGGAGGCAGCAGAATCCGAAGCGTTGGCGGCGCTGGTTCACCTACGCCCGTGCCTGGGCCGCGGACTATGCGTACGTGGGGTACTGGCAGGTGAACGGTTTCCTGTTCCGGAAGGATCCCGCCAAGTTCTTGACGCCGGTGGGAGGCGCCCGCAAGTCTCCGGTCATCCTCATTCCGGGCGTTTATGAAAACTGGCAGTTCCTCCGCCCGCTGGCCGAGGCGCTCTCCGCGCAGGGCCACCCGGTGCACACGGTGGCACCGCTGGGCTACAACCGCGGCCGGATTGACCGCATGGCGGCGCTGGTCCAGCAGTATCTGGTGGACCGGGACCTGACCGAGGCCGTGGTGGTGGCGCACAGCAAGGGCGGGCTGATCGGAAAGGAGCTGATGCTCCTGCCGGAGGGCAGCCGCAGGATCAAGCGCATGGTCGCCGTCAACACCCCCTTCTCCGGATCGGTGTACGCCACGTTCTTCCTGGTGCCGTCCATCCGTGCCTTCTCGCCGCGGAACAAATTTCTTCGCCGGCTGCAGGACAGCCGGGACATCAATTCCCGCATCACCTCGGTGTACAGCCGCTTTGACCCGCACATTCCGGGCGGCAGCCAACTTCCCGGGGCGCGGAACATACAGCTGGAAACCATGGGCCACTTCCGGCCGATCGGAGATCCCCGGCTGCTGGAGGTCCTGGAGCGCGAACTGGAGGCAGGCGCGGGGGACGGCTCATCAGCCGGCGGCCCGGCGTCCGGCGGTAACTAGGACCCGGGAATGAGGACCCGGAACCTAGGAGCTGGAAGCTAGGACAACCCGGAAGCTAGGAGGCCCCGCGCGCCAGTGCCTGCTCCACGGCCGGCTGTGCCCCCTTCGTCCACGGCTCGCCGTGTCCGGTCAGCAGCGTGCCGGCCCCGGTCTCTGCAAGCCGTTCCAGGGATGCGAGGGCCTGCGGGCTGTTGGCGGTGGCGGCACCGGACACAATCTGCGGGCCCTTTGCCCCCGTGTACGGGTTGAGGGTCACCAGGGAGTCTCCGCAGATCACCACGTTCCGGTCCGGATAATGCAGGGCCACGTGGCCTGCGGTGTGACCCGGGGTGAGGAGGACCCGGGGCTTGCCGGGAAGACTGGGGCCCGTACCGGAGTCCAGGCTGTGCACATCGGTGACGCCGCGGACGTTCAGTGCGCCGGCAAGGGTCATGGCTCCCAGATAGGGGATGGATTTGGGATAGCGGACCGGATAGAGGAACCGCTTGTTTTCATGCTCATACCGGTAGGGGTGCGCGGCAATGTACCGGTCGTCGTCGTGCACCAGGATCGGCGTGCGGAATTCCCTGCGAATGCGGGCTGCGGATCCCACATGGTCAAAATGGGCGTGGGTCAGGACCAGGGCCGTGACGGATCCGGGCCCGTAGCCGAGGTCCCGGACAGCCCGCTGGAGTTCCGGCCACATGCCCGGCAGGCCGGCGTCGATGATGGCGAGCCCGCCCTCGTCCTCCACAAGATAGGTGTTGACATAGGCGTGCTCAATGCGGTGGATGCCCTCCGCAACGTTCCGAATAAACATCTGACCTCCCGGGTAAGACAACAGCGGCGTTCCCCCTATCCTAAGCATGCTGTCTATTAACGCGCACGGTTCCGGCAGGCAGCCGCTGCCCGTCCCGGACCTCCGCGGCCGGACCGGCACCGGCGCCGGTCTAGACTGCTCGGGTGCCCAGACTCCTCGCTGACCTCAGTCCACTGCGTGAAAGCCCCGATTTCCGTCGGCTCTGGACCGGAACGGCGCTTTCCGCCGTCGGCACCCAGCTAACCCTGGTGGCCGTCAGCCTGGAGGTTTACTCGCTGACGCAGTCAAGTTTTTATGTCGGGCTGCTTGGCCTGGTGGGTTTGGTGCCCCTGGTGGTGGCAGGCCTGTACGGCGGATCCATCGTGGACGCCTACGACCGGCGCAAGGTGGCCCTCTTTTCCTCGGTGCTGCTCTGGGGCTCCACCATCGGGATCGCAGCCCAGGCATGGGCGGGCCTGGGCAACATCTGGCTGCTCTATGCGCTGGTGGCCATTAACGCCGGGGCGGGCGGCCTGAACCAGCCTGCGCGCAGTGCCATCATTCCGCGGCTGGTCCGGCCGGAGCTGCTGCCGGCTGCGAATGCCCTAAGCATGATCACCTTCGGCCTGGCTATGACCATCGGCCCGCTGACGGCAGGGGTCCTGGTGGCCCGGGTGGGCTACGGCTGGACCTATACGATCGACGTCGTCACCTTTACTGCCGCCATGTGGGCCCTGTACCGGCTGGACCCGATGCCGCCCGTGGGAGAGGTTCAGAAAGCCGGACTGAAGTCAGTGCTGGAGGGATTCCGGTTCCTGGCCACCAGGCCGAACATCCGCATGACGTTCATGGTGGACCTGGCGGCCATGGTCATGGCGCAGCCCCGTGCCCTGCTCCCGGCGATCGGCGCCGTCCTGCTGGGCGGGGGAGCCACCACGGTGGGTGTCCTGCTGGCCGCCACCGCCGTGGGCGCCTTCCTCGCCGGCCTCTTTTCCGGCCCGCTGGGTGCGGTCCGGAGGCAGGGCCTGGCGGTGCTCTGGTCAGTGGTGGCGTGGGGCCTGTCCGTGTCCGCCTTCGGTGTGGTGGTGGTAATGGCCGGGCACGACGACGGCGCCGAACCCACCGCCTGGCTGATTCCCGCCGCCGTCGCCATGGGCTGTGCCGGCATCGCAGACTCGATCAGCGGAGTCTTCCGCTCCACCATCCTGCAGTCCGCAACCCCGGATGCCATGCGCGGACGGCTGCAGGGCGTCTTTGTAGTGGTGGTGGCCGGGGGACCGCGCCTGGGGGACCTCGTGGCAGGCGTGGACGCATCCTTCCTCGGGGAAGGCTGGGCAGCAGTCATCGGGGGACTGGTTTGCGTAGCGCTGGTGGCTGTCCTGGCCCGGAGCCAGCCGTATTTCGCCCGGTACGACGCCCGGCATCCGGAGCCGTAAGAGTCCGTCGCAGGCCATTGCCCGCACCCGGGCGCTCTGGAACACTCCCACCCTGTGGCGCGTTGATACCGGTGGATAGACTGATGATTCGCGGATCCGTCGTCGTCACCCGCAGTGTTGCGACCAGATCCGCCGAGGAAGGATCACATAAGTGCATCAACATTTCAATGGACTGAAGACAGCCGCCCTGTTCGGGGTGCTCTTCGCCGTGCTGCTGGGCATTGGCGCCCTGCTTTCCAGCGGAACAGGCAACTCCAGCTTCATCTGGATTTTTCTGTTCATCGGGCTGGCCACCACGGCGTACAGCTATTGGAACAGCGACAAGCTCGCCATCCGCGCCATGCGGGCCGTCCCCGTTACGGAAGCCCAGGCGCCGGAGATGTACCGCATTGTGCGTGAACTCTCCGCCCGTGCCGGCCAGCCGATGCCCCGGCTGTACATCTCGCCCACCATGGCGCCCAACGCCTTTGCCACCGGCCGCAACCCCCAGCACGCCGCAGTGTGCTGCACCCAGGGGATCCTGGCACTGCTCAACGAACGCGAGCTGCGCGGGGTCCTCGGCCACGAGCTCATGCACGTCTACAACCGGGACATCCTTACCTCTTCCGTCGCGGCAGCCATCGCCGGCGTCATCACCTCGCTGGGCCAGTTCCTGCTCTTCTTCGGCGGCGGCGACCGCCGCAATTCCAACCCGCTGGCAATGATCGCCATGGCGATCCTGGCTCCGTTTGCGGCTTCCCTGATCCAGATGGCCATTGGCCGGACCCGGGAGTACGACGCCGACGAAGACGGCGCCAGGCTCACCGACGATCCGCTGGCGCTCGCCTCTGCCCTGCGCAAGCTGGAAACCGGCACCCAGCGGGCACCTCTTCCGAACAATGACCAGAGGCTGGTCAACACATCGCACCTGATGATCGCGAACCCGTTCCGCAACGGGGTCCGGGGATTGATGGCCACCCATCCGCCCATGGCCGACCGCATCCGCCGGCTGGAAAACATGGCCGGCCGCCCGCTGGGCTCCTGACCTGCCACGGGATCCCGACCTTGCCCCGGGTTCTGCCGTAGGCTCGGGTCCATGCGTCTGATACTGATCCGGCACGGCCAGACTCCGTCCAATGTGGAACACTTCCTCGACACTGCAGTGCCCGGACCGGGGCTGACCGAGTTGGGGCTGGCTCAGGCGGCGGCCCTGCCGGACGCCTTGGCCGGGGAACCGATCGACGGCGTTTTCGCGTCGAACCTGGTCCGCACCCAGCTCACCGCCGGTCCACTGGCGGCTGCGCTGGGCTTGCCGGTGGAAGTGCGGGACGGCCTGCGCGAGGTCTCCGCGGGCGACTTGGAAATGCGCAATGACCGCGACGCCATCGTCGCCTACCTCAAGACCATTTACAGCTGGGTCAGGGGCGACCTTGACGTGCGAATGCCCGGCGGACCCGACGGCCGGGAAACCTTTGACCGGTTCGACGCCGTCATCGATGAGCTGCGGGCATCCGGGCTGTCTAACCCCGTCATAGTCAGCCACGGCGCGATGATCCGCGCCTGGTCCACCGCCCGTGCCGCGAATACGCCGCCGGACTTCATCGTGGAAAACGCGCTGAGCAACACCGGCGTGGCTGTGATGGAATCCGTTGACGGTGACGGTGACGGCGACGGCGGCGGTGACTGCGAGCGCGGCAGCACAGGCGAGCGCGGCAGCTGGAAACTGCTGACCTGGATGGGGGAAGCCGTAGGCGGCCGCGATCTGCGCGACCACGGCGAAGACGGCCCGGCCGGCGAAGACGTGCAGCTCTAGGAGCAAAACCGGGCCCGGGGCCTCCTTCGTACAGATAACGGGCTGATGAAAATTCCTTCGTACAGATGAAGGGGTCATTCGGTGCTTTGGGGCCCGTTTGAGCCCTCTATCTGTACGAAGGATTCGTGGCAGGCCCGTTTGAGCCCTCTATCTGTACGAAGGATTCGCGGCAGGCCCTTCTGACCCCGGCCCGGGCGGAGCTGCAGACCTGCTGAGGTGCTCCAGCGGGGAATGCAACGCAAAACGATGCCCAGGATGAGCACGTCCAGGCATGAGCACGGTCCGGGCATGACGACGGCGCCGCACCCCCGAAAGGGGAACGGCGCCGTCGTCGTACTCTCGCTGGGCCACAGGACCACTGGGCCATTGGGTCCCGGGGACGGTGAGTGAACCGCGGAAGGCTTAGCGGTAGTTGATGAACTGCAGATCCACGTCCAGGTCGGCGCCCTTGAGCAGTGCCATGGTGGCCTGGAGATCATCGCGGGACTTGGAGGTGACACGCAGCTCGTCGCCCTGGATACGGGAGTTCACGCCCTTGGGGCCTTCATCGCGGATGATCTTGTTGATCTTCTTCGCCTGGTCCTGGGCAATGCCTTCCTTCATGGAGGCTTCAATCCGGTATTCCTTGCCCGAGGCAAACGGCTCCCCGGCATCGAGGGACTTCAGTGAGATGCCGCGCTTGACCAGCTTGGACTGCAGGACGTCCAGGACCGCCTTGACGCGTTCCTCGGAGTTGGCCTTCATCAGGATCTTCTCGCCGCTGAAGTCCACCTCGGCGCCCACGCCTTTAAAGTCGTAGCGCTGGGACAATTCCTTCTGCGCCTGGTTCAGGGCGTTGGCAACTTCCTGTTTGTCGATCTTGCTCACAACATCAAATGATGACTCGCTGGCCATGGGCTCTCCTTGCAGTAGTTGTGTTTCTCCTGCTCCCAGCCTAGTAGCTCCGGACATCCGTGGCAGCCCTCACAGGTTGCACTCAGGCTTTCCCGGGAGTTGTCCCATCTTGGCGGGCAACAGTATGGGGGTGACTGACACCGCAAACGTCCCCGCCGAATCAGGCCGCCGCCGCACCCAGCTGAGCAAGCTGCGCACCGCCGCAGCGGGGTCGGTTCTGGCGGCCGTCTCCATCACCGGCGTCGGCGTTGCTGCAGCTCCTGCCGGAGCGGCCGAGCTGCGGTCGTTCCTGGCACCGCTGGAGGGTTTCGACGACGCCGCACCGGACACCGGCAGGGCAGAGGATGCCGCCGGATCCGCCGCAGCGAAACGCCTTTCCGGAATCCGCGAGGACCTGGCCAACGCTGTTGCCTGGGGATCGGTAACGCAGCAGCAGGCCGATTCGTTCTACGCGCAGATGCAGTCCAGGATCTCCCGAGGGCTCTAACCGGAGGTGGGTGTTGAGGGCCCGCAGATGAGGTGTTTGGATCTCGATTCGTATCTTGGGCAAAAGTTCTGTAAAGTTATTTGAGCCGCAGTCGCTTGCGGCAGTCTTCCGCGAAGAGGTTGATCGCGAAGATGTTCGGCAGATTACCCGAGCGGCCAAAGGGGGCTGACTGTAAATCAGCTGGCAACGCCTTCACTGGTTCGAATCCAGTATCTGCCACCGAACGGGAAGAACCCGCTCCACCAGGAAACTGGTCGGGGCGGGTTTTTTCTTGCCCGCGCCGGGTAGGCGCCTTCACCGTTGAGCGAACAGCTAGAGACATCTCCGGGCACGGCCGATAGCGTTGGAGGATGGCAACTATCGACATCACCGAGGCAACGTTCCCCGAGACCATTGAGGAAAACGACATTGTGTTCGTGGACTTCTGGGCGGACTGGTGCGGCCCCTGCAAGCAGTTCGCGCCGGTTTACGACGCCGTTTCCCAGAAGCATGACGACATCACCTTCGCGAAGGTGGACACCGAGAAGGAGCAGGGGCTGGCAGCGGCTGCCGGCATCACCTCCATCCCCACGCTGATGGCTTTCCGCGAGAAGGTCCTCGTCTTCTCCCAGCCCGGCGCACTGAACGCCTCCCAGTTCAGCGAACTGGTGGACGCGGTCAAGGGACTGGACATGAAGGCCGTCCACGAGCAGATTGCCGCTTCCGAGAGCGGTCAGGCAGCCGCCGGTTCCGACGGCCAGGCCAACTAGCAGTACCCGGCACGGCCACAACGGCCCTGTCCGTACGACGGCGGCAGCCCGTCCGGCCGCGGAGGTTCCCCTGGGAGCCTCCGCGGTTTTTTATTGCCTCTGCGCCACTCTGTTCCCGCACCCCTGGGAGTTGTAGGCTCGGGTGCACCCTGAGCGGAGCCGCTTGGTCCGGTGTACCTTGCCGGCATCCGAGGCTGCCGCGGGGTCCATATCAACGACGATAGGACGAGGCCAAGACCCATGAGCGGAAACCGCGGAGTAGCCTACATCGAACCCGGTGTCGTGGAAGTGCAGGACATCGACTACCCAACATTTGAACTCCGGGACGGTCCCGGAGTAAATCCCGCCAATGTGGGACGCAAGGTGCCGCACGGCGCGATCCTGAAGGTGGTGACCTCCAACATCTGCGGATCGGACCAGCACATGGTCCGCGGACGCACCACTGCACCACCCAATCTGATCCTGGGGCACGAAATCACCGGCGAGATCGTGGAAACCGGACCGGACGTGGAATTCCACTCTGTGGGAGACCTGGTATCGGTTCCGTTCAACATTTCCTGCGGGCGCTGCAAGAACTGCAAGGAACGTAAGACCGGAATTTGCCTGAACGTGAATCCGGACCGTCCCGGCAGTGCCTACGGATATGTGGACATGGGCGGCTGGGTGGGCGGGCAGTCCGAGTACGTGCTCGTTCCGTATGCGGACTGGAACCTCCTGCGGTTCCCGGACAAGGACCAGGCCATGGAGAAGATCCTGGACCTGACCATGCTCTCGGACATCTTCCCCACCGGATACCACGGTGCTGTCACCGCCGGGGTGGGGGTGGGCTCCACCGTCTACATTGCCGGAGCAGGGCCCGTGGGGCTGGCCGCGGCTGCCGGAGCGCAGCTGCTGGGCGCCGCCGTCGTCATCGTCGGTGACCTCAACAAGGAGCGCCTGGCACAGGCGCGCAGTTTCGGCTGCGAGACAGTGGACGTCTCCCTCGGGGATCCAAAGGACCAGATCGAACAGCTCCTGGGTGTTCCCGAAGTGGACTGCGCCGTGGACGCTGTCGGGTTCGAGGCGCGCGGACACGGCCACGGCTCGGCCACGGAAGCCCCGGCCACGGTGCTGAACTCCCTGATGAACATCACTGCTGCCGGCGGCGCACTCGGCATTCCGGGGCTCTATGTGACGGGCGATCCCGGCGGGGTGGATGAAGCGGCGCAGAAGGGGTCGCTGAGCCTTGACCTGGGGACCGGCTGGGCAAAATCGCTTTCCTTCACCACCGGGCAGTGTCCGGTGATGAAGTACAACCGGGAGCTGATGATGGCCATCCTGCATGACAAGGTGCAGATCGCCAAGGCCGTGAATGCCACGGCGATCAGCCTGGACCAGGCACCGGAGGCCTACCGGGAGTTCGATTCCGGGGTGGCCCGCAAGTATGTGATCGATCCGCACGGGATGGTGCGCGCCTAACCGCTCAGTACCGCGGGTTTGGCGGCGCCTGCTGCCGGAGAAACGCAAAGGGCCGAAGCCGGAACGGTTTCGGCCCTTTGCGTGCGCCCAGTGCGCAGTTGCCTTCTCCTGGCTTTGTCCACGGAAGTAAGCTCAATGCGCCGGGTCCAGCTGTGCCAGCGGCCCCGGTGCACTCACTCACCTGATGCAGAGCCGGAAACGGGGATGTCATGTCCATTTGCAAGCCCGCCGCTCCACCCCTTCACAATGACCGAGCAGTTCACCGCTGTGCCCGCACCGTCAGCACCGGTAGCGGAGCCGTATTTCACCGGGACGGCCGGCCGTGAACGGCGCGGATACCGCCTGGGTCCTCATATGCGCGGGACTTGTCCTGTTCATGACCCCCGGGCTGGCGCTCTTCTACGGGGGCATGGTTCCGGTCCGCAACGTCCTGACCATGATGATGCAGAACATTATTCCGCTGGGCATCATCACCATCACCTGGGTTCTCGTGGGTTACACGCTGGCGTTCAGCAACCAGGGGAACTCACTGGTGGGGGAGTTTGACGCGTTCGCCCTGATCGACGTCGACACCCCCCAGTTCCACACCGTGGCCGCAGGAATCACCATCCCCACGCTTGCTTTTGTGGCCTACCAGATGATGTTCGCCATCATCACGCCGGCGCTGCTGACAGGTGCGACGGCGGGACGGCTGAAGTTCGCGGGCTGGACTGTTTTCCTGGCCGCCTGGTCCATCATCGTCTACCCCCAGGTGGCGCGCTGGCTGTGGAACCCCAAGGGATGGCTGACGCAGCTGGGCGCGCAGGACTGGGCCGGCGGAATGGTGGTGCATGCATCTGCCGGTGCCGCTGCCATCGCCGTGCTGCTGGTCGTGGGCCGCAGGCGGGGCTGGCCGAATCCCAAGACCTCTCCCAACAACTTGCCGGTCATGCTTGTTGGCGCAGGAATCCTGTGGTTCGGCTGGTTCGGGTTCAACGCCGGTGACGGACTGCAGGCCAATGACATCGCGGCCCAGGCCCTGATCAACACGCATGTTGCCGGCGGCGCCGCCATGCTGACCTGGCTGCTCGTGGAACGCCTGAGCAGCGGCCACTCGACCCTGGTGGGGGCAGTGTCCGGAGCGGTTGCCGGCCTGGCCACCATTACTCCGTGCGCGGGTTATGTGGGTACCGGGGCAGCACTCCTGATCGGGATGATTGCCGGCTGCGTGTGCTGCTTCGCTGTGCGGCTCAAGCACGTACTGCACTATGACGACGCGCTCGATGTCATTGCCGTCCATTTCCTTGGCGGTGTTCTGGGTTCGTTGCTGCTGGGCTTTTTTGCGGACAGCTCAATCAACTCGGTCAGCGAGGACGGCGTCTTCTCCGGCGGCGGCGGTCTGCTGCTCTGGCACCAGATTGTGGCCGTTGTCTGCGTGGTGCTGTTTTCCTTCGTCCTGAGCTGGATTATCGCCGTGATTATCGACCGCACCATGGGGCTGCGCGAGCCCGGTCCGGAACAGGAGGACTTGGACCGTATCCAGCAGGGTGCTTCCGGCTATGCGCTCAGTGGCATAACGTCCCGGCCCACCACCAGCGGACGGGGCGCGGAAACCGGCCTGCCCGCGGGCACCGGGACCGACGGCCTGCCCAATCCGCCGATCCATCTGATCAGTGCGGCAGTGGACACGGACCGCATCGACGGACTGCGGGATGCGTTGCTGCTCGCCGGCGCCAGATCCATGGAACTGGCCGATGCCGCCGTCTACTCCGGCAAGGTCCGCACGGAGAACTTCCGCGGCGACCAGCGGAAGATGGACTTCGAGGACCGCCTGCGGGTTCAGGTCGCCGTGGACGATGAGCACGAAGAGTCCGTGACGGCAGTGCTCAAACGGTTCGGTGCCGATTCAGCAAGCATGTACCGGGTGGCCATCACGCCGTACTAAACACCGGTTCCCTACTTAATTCTCCGCGGCGGCGGGGCTATTTGCTCACACGGCAACTCTTGGTAGCGTTCGGGGCATTGAATGCCCCGCAGCCAAAGGAGCCTGCCTTGACCTCATATGCCTCGTCGCCCTCCCCGGTGCCCCTGCTGCTGGAAACCATAGGAGCGAACCTGGACCAGGTTGCTCTGCGTTATCCGGACTCCCGGGCAGTGATTGATGTCCCGTCCGGGCGGACCTGGACCTATGCGGAGTTCAACAGCGACGTCAATGATCTTGCTGCCGGCCTCATCGCGCGAGGAATCCGCGCCGGAGACCGGGTGGGTATCTGGGCACCCAACTGCCCGGAATGGACCCTCATCCAATACGCCACCGCAAAAGCAGGCGCCGTCCTCGTCAATGTGAATCCTGCGTACCGCCAGAGCGAGCTGGATTTCGTGGTGAAGCAAAGCGGCATGCGGATGCTGTTCACCGCGCCCAGCGATCCCCGGAACGATTACGAAGCCATGGCCACCAGGGCACTGACCGTTGCCGAATCCCTGACCGAGCTGGTGGTCCTCACCGGGCAGGCTGGTGACGGTTTCGGTGCACTGGCTGACGACGGGCGCCGTGCCGGAGGCGGACCGCTGACGGAACGGATGGCCGGACTTCACCCCCAGGACCCGATCAACATCCAGTACACTTCCGGGACCACAGGCTTCCCCAAGGGCGCCACGCTCACGCACTCCAACATCCTGAACAACGGGTACTTCATCGGCGAACTGCTTGGCTACACGGAAGCGGACCGCGTGGTGCTTCCGGTCCCCTTCTACCACTGCTTCGGCATGGTGATCGGAAACCTTGCGGCTCTCTCCCACGGCGCCGCCACGGTCGTTCCGTCCCGGACCTTCAACGCGGCTGCCGCGCTTGAAGCGGTACAGGCTGTTCAGGCCACCTCCCTGTACGGGGTTCCCACCATGTTCATTGCCGAGCTGGCCCTGGACAATTTCGCCGACTATGACCTCTCCTCGCTTCGCACCGGCGTCATGGCAGGCTCACCCTGTCCGGAGGAGATCATGAAACGGGTCATCCGGGACATGAACATGTCCGAGGTGGCCATTTGCTACGGCATGACGGAAACCTCTCCCGTGTCCACCATGACCCGCCGCGGAGATTCACTGGAGCGGCAGACACGAACCGTGGGACGCACCATGCCGCATCTGGAGACCCAAGTGGTGGATCCGGGCACCGGCGAACAGGTTCCTTTGGGGACGATCGGCGAGTTGTGCACCCGCGGATACAGCGTGATGTCCGGGTACTGGAATGAACCGGAGAAAACCGCCGAAGCAGTCGACGCCGAGGGCTGGATGCACACCGGTGACCTGGCCCGGATGGATGAGGACGGTTACGTCAGCATTGAAGGCCGGATTAAGGACATGGTGATCCGCGGCGGTGAGAACATTTATCCGCGTGAGATAGAGGAGTTCCTCTACTCCCATCCGTCCATTCAGGATGTGCAGGTGATCGGTGTGCCGGATGAGCGCTACGGGGAGGAGCTGATGGCCTGCATCATTGTCGTTCCCGGGGCTCCGGAACCCGACGCCGCCGCCATTGCGGAGTTTTGCCGCGGACGTTTGGCGCACTACAAAATCCCGCGGTACGTGCAGGTTCGCGGCAGTTTCCCCATGACGGTGTCGGGAAAAATCCGCAAAGTGCAGATGCGGGCGGAAGCAACGGAACAACTGGGAGCGGGCTCGCCGGATGCGCCGGCTTCGGCCCGGCCCTAACGGTTGCGGTGGTCCTCCGGGGTTAGCCGCGGGCCGTAGGTCTGCTTGCGGAAACCGCTGAGGACCAGCAGCCGCACCACCCGCTGCCGATGCCCGCGCCAAGGTTCGAGCAGCGCCAGCATCCCGGCGTCGTCCGTCCTGCGCCCGGTCAGCGCGTCACCCACATACGCGGCCAGATGGAAGTCGCCCACGGACACCGAATCCGGTGCTCCATGGGTGCGCTGGGTGATTTCCGCAGCGCTCCACGGACCGATTCCGGGCACCGAGCACAAGCGGGCCGTCAGGTCCTCACCGAGCGGAACGCCCGCCAGACGTTCCAAACCGGAGGCGACGGCGCAGGCCCGCAGGATGGTTCGGGAGCGGTGCAGATCCACCCCGGCGCGGTGCCACTCCCAGCTCGGGACACGGCGCCAGGCCGACGCAGCGGGCGGAACCTTGAGCCCGGCCGGTGCCGGTCCCGGCGCATCGGCGCCGTACCGGGACAGCAGATACCGCCACGAATAATAGGCCTCCATGGCCGTGACCTTCTGTTCCAGGATGACGGGAACAATGCTGTCCAGCATCCGGCCGGTCGCGGGAAGCCGCAGTCCGGGGTTCCGGCGTCGGGTCTGCGCTACCGCGGCGGGGAGGGTGGCAGTGAAATCCGGGTCATCGAAGGAGGTCCAGTCGTCGGTTTCCCCGAGCAGGGCGGGAACACCTGCCAGCGCTGCCTCCGCGCCGGGCCCCCAGGCACGGGCCAGTACACGGGCCCCCGGTGCGGGGGCGGGCTGTTCGGTGAGGGCAAGGGTGGCGTCGCCTTCCGGCGTCGAGAACGCCAGCCACACAACACCGGGACCGATCCGTACCGCTGGATCCTTCCGCCCGTGGGCGAGGATGCCCAGTGACTGGGCTAAACGGAACGGCCGGTTCGATTCCCACAGCAGGGAAAGGGACGCGGCTCCGGGTCCGGAAGCAGCGGACACCGGTACAGACAGGGACATAACTCCATCGTCGCACGCACCTCCGACAGCCTTCCCCCGGGAGCGGGAACAGCCGGTGTGGCTTTTGCTACGCTGCGTTCCGGGGAAAGCTGGACCGTTCGGGGTGAACAAGTAACGTGTTGCACATGAAGTATGCCAACACAGTCCTGGACCTAATCGGCAAGACCCCGCTGGTGAAGCTGCACCACGTCACGGAGGGCATTGCGGCCACCGTGCTGGTGAAACTGGAATACCTGAACCCGGGCGGATCCATCAAGGACCGCATCGCGGTCCGGATGATCGAGACCGCGGAACGGGAGGGCAAACTCAAGCCCGGCGGAACCATCATTGAGCCCACCAGCGGCAACACCGGCGTCGGCCTGGCCCTGGTGGCCCAGCAGAAGGGCTACCGCTGCATCTTCGTCACCCCGGACAAGGTGGGAGTGGAAAAGCGCAACGTGCTGCGCGCCTACGGTGCGGAAGTAGTGGTCACGCCCACCGCCGTCGCGCCCGAAAGTCCGGACTCCTACTACGGGGTTTCCGACCGTCTGGTGCGTGAAATTCCCGGTGCCTACAAGCCGGACCAGTTCTCCAACCCGTCGGCCCCGGTGAGCCACTATGAGTCCACCGGCCCGGAAATCTGGGATGACACGGACGGCACGCTGACCCACTTCGTGGCAGGAGCCGGCACCGGCGGCACCATCACGGGCACCGGCCGCTACCTCAAGGATGTGTCAGCGGACCGCCCCTCCGGTCCCGTGCGGATCATCGCAGCTGACCCGGAGGGTTCGGTCTACTCCGGCGGCACCGGGCGTCCCTACTTCGTGGAGGGCGTTGGCGAGGATATGTGGCCTGGCAACTATGACCCTGCCGTTCCGGACGAGGTCATTGCCGTGAACGACGCCGAATCATTTGCCATGACCCGCCGGCTCGCCCGGGAGGAAGGACTGCTGGTGGGCGGCTCCTCGGGGATGGCGGTGGTTGCGGCGCTGCGCGCGGCACGCGGGCTGGGCCCGGACGACGTCGTGGTGGTGGTGCTGCCGGACAGCGGCCGCGGCTATATGGGCAAAATCTTCAACGATGAGTGGATGCGCTCCTACGGTTTCCTGCAGGGGACCGAGCAGGAGTCTGCCGTGCAGGATGTCCTGGCCACCAAGGACGGATCGCTCCCGGATTTGGTGCACACGCATCCGAATGAAACCGTCCTGGATGCCATCAATATCCTGACCGAATACGGGGTCTCCTGCATCCCCGTCCTCTCCCAGGAACCGCCGGTGCGGATCGGCGAGGTTCTCGGATCAGTCGACGAGCGCTCGCTGACGGAGAAGCTGTTCCGCGGCGAAGCCAAGCCCACGGACAGCATCAGTGAACACATGGGACCGCAGCTGCCGCTGATCGGCGCCGGGGATTCGGTGAAGGCCGCCAGGGAGCGGCTGCGGGAGCACGACGCCGTCATGGTCACCTCCGAGGGGGCGCCGGTGGGAATACTCACGCGGCATGACCTGCTGTCCTACATGAGCGTCTAAGCAAACAGCCAGTTGAGCAAGGAGCAAACCATGAGTGAAGGCTTTAACACCCGCGCCATCCATGCGGGCCAAACCCCTGATCCCACCACCGGTGCGGTAATTCCGCCCCTGTACCAGAGCACTACCTACGCCCAGGACGGCATTGGCGGACTGCGCAACGGATATGAATACGGACGGGGCACCAACCCCACCCGCGATGCCCTGCAGGACCAGCTTGCCGCGCTGGAAGGGGGCGCCCACGCGTATTCGTTCAGCTCCGGGCTGGCCGCGGAAGATGCGCTCATCCGTGCGCTGCTGGCGCCGGGGGACCATATTGTCCTGGGCAACGATGCGTACGGCGGAACGTACCGGCTGATCAACAAGGTCCTCTCCGCCTGGGGCATCACCAACGCCGCCGTGGACATGTCCGACGCCGGTGCCCTCACCGCAGCCATCGCCGCCGGCAACACCAAGATGGTGTGGCTGGAAACGCCGTCGAACCCGATGATGAAGATCTCCGACATCGCCGCCGTCGCCCAGGCCGCGCACGACGCCGGAGCCTGGCTGGTGGTGGACAACACCTTCGCGTCGCCGTATCTGCAGCAGCCGCTGGCCTTCGGCGCGGATATCGTGGTGCACTCCACCACCAAGTACATTGGCGGGCACTCGGACGCGGTGGGCGGAGCGGTCATCCTGAACGACGACGCCGCCGCCGAGAAGATCGGCTTCATCCAGTTCGCGGTGGGCGCAGTGTCTGCACCAATGGAAGCATGGCTGACCACGCGCGGGCTGAAGACCCTGGGCGTGCGCATGGACCGGCACTCTTCCAACGCTCTGGCCGTTGCCACCTGGCTGCAGGACCAGCCGGCCGTGGAAAACGTGCTCTACCCGGGGCTGGAAAACCACCCCGGCCATGCCCTGGCCAAGGCCCAGATGAAGGACTTCGGGGGAATGGTCTCGGTCACTTTTAAGGGCGGAGAAGCTGCCGCGCGGAAGGTGGCGGAATCAACGAAGGTATTCACCCTGGCCGAGTCCCTGGGCGGGGTCGAATCCCTGATGAACTACCCGTCAGAGATGACTCACGCCTCCGTCAAGGGCACCGAGCTGGCGGTTCCGGAGAACCTGCTCCGGCTTTCGGTCGGGATCGAGGACGTCGAGGACCTCATCGCTGACCTCGAGCAGGCGCTGGGACGGCTCTAACCGGGAACCGTGATCCGGGGGCTACCGCCGGCCGAAGAAGCGCCGCCGGGCCTTCGGATCACGTTCCTGGAAGAACCTGCTGCTCTGCGGAAGCCAGAGAATCAGCACACACAGCAGCAGCAGGGCCGCCAGGGCAATCAGGGCCGGGCCGCGGAACAGCAGCGGCACCCCCACGATCAGGCCCACGGTGGTGAGTGTTTCGCGTGCGCTGCGCTTGCCGGTCCGCAGCCGCAGGACGGTGAACACGATCAGCAGTGCCACCGCCAGCACCACGCAGCCCAGCCCGGTCAGTGCGGCGGTGTCCCGGTGCTGGGTGTGGGCAGAGACGATGAAGGAAACTCCGGCTGCACCCACCAGGAATGCCGCGGCCAGCCAGGCAGCTGAAGCAGCACGGATGATCGAGGGCAGGGGAGTGCGCGGGCTGCGCGGCGCCGGCGGGCGGATGGCGGCTCGGATCACTGGCGGCCGGCCACCACGGGCGTCCGGGTCTCCGTGTCATAGCGGTAGACTTCACGGCCGCCGATCCACACCTTCAGGGCCCGCTGCATCACGTCCAGCGGGTCTCCGCTCCACAGGACGATGTCGGCGTCCTTGCCAGGTTCCAGTGAACCGATACGGTCCGCCAGACCCAGGACCTTGGCCGGATTGATGGTCACCGCGCGCAGCGCCGTCTCCGGGTCCAGTCCTTCCTTGACGGCCAGGGCCGCCTGGTAAATCAGGAAGTTGATGGGAACCACCGGGTGGTCGGTGATGATGGAGATTTCCACGCCCGCGTCCGCCAGCTTTCCGGGGTTTTCCATGCTCCGCTGGCGCAGCTCCACCTTGGACCGGGTGGTGAACAGCGGGCCGATCAGCACCGGCACGCCGCGCTCGGCCAGCACATCGGCCAGCAGATGCGCCTCCGTGCCGTGGTCCAGGACCAGGTCATAGCCGAACTCGTCGGCCAGCCGCAGGGCCGTGCCTATGTCGTCCGCCCGGTGGGCGTGCTGGCGCCACGGAATTTCCCGGCGCAGCACCATGGCGAGCGCCTCAAGCTGGGGGTCGCGGTCGTCGTCGTCGTTCTTGCCCATGTGGTTCTGCGCATCCATGAACGCCTTGCGGATGACGAGCGCTGTGCCCAGGCGGGTGGAGGGTGTTTGCTTCTTGTCGCTGTAGACCCGCTTGGGGTTCTCGCCGAGGGCGGACTTCAGTCCGCTGGGGGAGCGGAGGACCATTTCCTCCACATACCGGCCGTGCGTGTGCAGGGCGACGGCGAGGCCGCCGATCGGGTTGCCGGAGCCGGGGTTAATGTTCACCGCGGTGACTCCGCCGGTCAGCGCGTCATCAAAACCGAGGTCATGCGGGTTCACGCCGTCAATGGCGCGGACACCGGCCATGACCGGATCCGTCATTTCGTTGGTGTCGTTTCCGGCCCAGCCTTCGCCCTCTTCATGCACGCCGAGGTGGGTGTGTGCGTCCACCAGGCCCGGCAGGAGCCACTGGCCGCCGGCATCGAGCACTTCCGCGCCCCCGGGAACCTGCACGTCCGGACCCAGCTCCCGGATTTTTCCTTCAGCCAGCACCACGGTGCCGGTGAACGGAGGGGCTGTGACGGGAACAACGCGTGCATTGATGATGGCCAGAACCGGTGCGGACATGAGCAACCTTCCAAGGGCGGATTGAGTGCGCCCAGCCTATCCTGCGCCCGGGAAAGTCCGTGGAGGCGCGGCCCGCCGGTAGACTTGCGAACGTAATATCTAGGCTGGCTGTAGTGCAGGGAGAATCATGGGCCTGAAGACCCGATCCGGAACGGCCCGGCTGGCGGTGACGCTGGCAGCTCTCCTCGCAGCAGTTGCCCTGGCCGTGGCCGCCTTTGTGATTTCCCCGCGGCACGGACTCGATTTCAGTGTCTACCTGACCGGCGGGCAGAGCGTGCTCGACGCCGGCGGCGCGCTGTACACCAAGGAACTGCAGTACCGCGAAGGCAGCAGCCTGCTCTTCACCTATCCGCCGTTCTCCGCTCTGGTGTTCGCTGTTTTGGCACCCTTCGGGCAAAGCATCGGGTTGAACATTTTCACCGGTATTTCGCTTCTGATTGCTGCAGCCACAGCTGTACTGGGAGTGCGTTACGCTTTCCGCCAGCCCAGCGTCCGGGCGGTCCTGCAGAACCACCGGCTGCGGCCGCTGGCCCTGGCCGCCATCGGTTTTGTGATTCTGCTCGGCCCGTGGCGGGAAACCCTGGCCTTCGGGCAGATCAATATCCTGCTGTTCGGGCTGATCATGGCGGACTTCCTGGTCAAGCGCGAAGGCTGGCCCGCCGGGCTGCTCACGGGTGTTGCCGCGGGCCTGAAGCTGACGCCGCTGGTCTTTGGCCTGTATTACCTGGCGCGCGGTGACTGGCGCGGTCTGCGCAACATGGCCTTTGGCTTCCTGGCCACCTTCGGGCTGGGTTTTTTGATCCTGCCGCGCGAATCCCGCACCTACTGGGCCGAGCTGCTGCCGGACACCTCCCGGATCGGCGGGGCGGGGTATGTGGACAACCTGGGCATCAAGGGCGCCATCCTGCACTTCACGGGCCCGGATTTCCCGGTGGACCTGCCCTGGCTGCTGCTGGCGCTGCTGACGGTGGCTGCTTCCACCATGATCATCCGGCTGGCCGGCAACCGCGGAGACCTGATGACCGCCCTGGCGGCAACGGCCCTGCTGATGCTCCTCATCTCCCCGGTGTCCTGGTCCCATCACTGGGTGTGGGTGGCCCTCTTCATTCCCGTGCTCTGGCGCAACATTGCGGATTACTCGCAGAAGGGCAGCGCAGTGCGGCGCTGGGGGATGGTTCTGCTGGTTTCCTCCTTTGTGGTCTTCCTGCTTTCTCCCAAGGCCATCGGCTGGCTGATGGGAGCACCCAACCTTGATTCCCAGGTGCCGACGGCGTGGCTGATGGCCTCCAGCATCGGCGTTTTCTGGGGTGTCGGACTGATGGTCTGGTGGCTGGTGGCGCTGTGGAAGAGCCGTCCGCAGCACTGGTGGACGCAGTCCGTGTCCGAGCAGATCCCCGCGCCCCGGGCGAACAAGGTCCAGTCCTAGCTGCACCGACCCCTCCGGCCCGTCGAGTGTCGCGAAAATGCCTCTGTCAGCGCGCCATTCGTGCATATTCTCGACAACCGATGTGTCTATCCGGCGGGATCTCGTCACTCGAGGAGAACCGCGAGTTCTCCGCAAACCGGTGACTGCCGGGGCAACCATCAGCGATGCCATCCGTTGTCCCGGAGGGCCCGGCGGGCCGGGGCAAGGACGGCCGCCTCGGGTTGGCGCAGCTGCAACCGGTTGACCTTGATTTGGCGCCACCCTGCCAGTGCGGTCAGCGCATCCCGTTCATTGTCCGAGGCCTGCTGCTCGGGCGTCAGATGATGCAATCCGTCATATTCGATGCAAACGCGGTACTCCGGGCTGCCTAAATCACTCCATACTGCCCGGTGGATTCGGGGCGATTCTATGCGGCAGTTGACCGTGAATTCCGGCAGGCCTCCGCGCAGCATCATTAGTCTGAGACGCGTTTCCGGTGGTGAATCCACTCCCACCCTCACGAGCGCCAGAGCTTCTTCGATCCGCCGCAGGAAGCGGGTGCCGTGAAGCGAAGCAACATAGGAATGCAGCTCCGCCAGGGGAATCTTGGGGATTCGCGGTGGACCGAAATCACGCCGGTGCGCGCTCACCATCCAGTCGGCAGCGGCAACTAAACTGTCCAGGTCCAAGCGGCCGGCTACATCGACCCAGGTCCGGGCAAAACCGGTTAGAGGTATCCCTGCGACGTCCTCGATTTCCGCCGGTGAAAGCCCTCGCCGATGCCCCTGGACTCCCTGCCGGACTATTGCCGCGCTTCCGGCAGGACGGGTGAAGTGCAGCAAGTCCTCGGCTTCCATCTGTGGAGGCAGCGGCATCCCGTACAGCTGCGCCGCGGTCACGTCGCTGACCACGGCGTCCGGCAGCAGAACAAGATGAGGGCGGATACGCTGAGCCAGCGATTGCTCCACGCCAACCGGCACCCGCACGCCACGGCTGACGGTTCTCAGGTCCCTGGCCCGGGTGCGTCCGCGGGAAACACCGCAGGCATCCGACTCCGGCAAGGCAAATGATCGCTGGGCCAGGGCAGAAGGAAGTTCAGATGCGGTGCGCACGCGTGGATCCTTTCAACACCGGTGCCGGCTGGTGTCGGACATCCTGTAGCAGTGGATTTGAGTTCCCGCGTGGAACAAAAGGCCGGCCTGTGCAGGGACTACGCCATCTCCTCAGCAGCAGGCCCGAGCCGAGTGTGGACATCACGCTGCTTCCGGCCATCGAGAGTAGGGATGGCGCCGCTTCGGGGCGTTCATTGCGGCATCGTCCCGACACTCGGCATCTCGGCCATTCGCCCGGCGGGCGGCCCGCAGCGCGGAAATGCTCCGTCGTGGAGGAGTGCCAATCGGGAAGCAGGCCTCGTAGGATGATCGGCATGACCCCGGGAACCCTGCTGGCCGTGTGCCGTGTCCATGAACTGCTGCCCACCACCGACAACACCGGCGTGACCGCGATCGACAAGCGCCCCGTCGCCGGCCCGGTGAAGGTGCACGGCCTCGGGTTGAGCGGGGACATCCAGGCCAGCCGCAAGCATCACGGCGGAGTGTCGAAGGCGGTGTACGCCTATTCGCAGGACGACGCCGATTACTGGGCAGAGGAACTGGGCACCGCCATCCGCCCCGGACTCTTCGGAGAAAACCTGCGCATCAGCGGCATGCCGGTGTCCGAGGCGGTGATCGGTGAGCGCTGGCAGATCGGGGACAGCACCGTCCTGGAGGTGACCTGTCCGCGCACTCCGTGCCGTAACTTCGCCGTGCGCATGAAGCAGCCGCGCTGGGTGCTCCGGTTCGCCCAGGCGGGCCGGACCGGAACCTACCTGCGGGTCATCCGCAACGGCAGCATCACTGCCGGGGATCCGGTCACCGTTATTGCCCGGCCCGAGCATGGAATCACCTCGGGAGACGTTTTCCGGGGGCTGACACCAGAACAGGCCGGCGTCCTCAGTGCTGCCGCAGCCGCCGGAAAGGTCAAGCCCTCGCCGGAAATCCTCAAGGTGCTCCGGACGCTGCAGGCACGGGAAACAGCCGGAGTTACCGCACCGGCACCGGTCCGGTAGGGCCCGATGCGGTGCCTCTGTGCCCAAGCTCACCGCGCGGTATGGACGGTCCGGCCCCTGCATGCCGTACACTTGAAACATCCCCCACTCCGGTATTCCCTTATTTTCCTGCGGTTTCTAACCGCAAGGTACGTTGTGTTGGGGCCCGCATTCTCGAATGCGGGCAGATTCATCTTTTGGGAGCGCCGGCAAAGAAATCGTCACACCGGCCACTGATCACAATCCAGTGAAATTGGTCTACAGCTGTGACGGAAAGTCCTGCCATGGGATTGCAATAGCGCCGGACTTACGTCCTGCGGCCGTTATGGCCGCACATCCCAATTGAATGAGGATTATTTCTTTTGCTTGACTCTGTAGAAAACACCGAAACCGCAGCAAACGCCGCTCCCGAGGCTGAAGAGAACCAGGTTCTCTTCACCGATCTCGGTCTTGATTCCCGCGTTCTGCAGGCCCTGGTTGATGTCGGATACGAAAAGCCGTCCCCCATCCAGGCAGCCACCATCCCCCTCTTGCTTGAAGGCCGCGACGTCGTCGGCCTGGCGCAGACCGGTACCGGCAAGACTGCCGCGTTCGCCGTTCCCGCCCTGTCCCTGATGGCGGCCCTGCCGGCCACCAAGGACACCCAGATCCTGGTGCTGGCACCGACCCGCGAACTGGCCCTGCAGTCCGCTGAAGCCTTCGCTTCCTACGCCAAGTACATGGACAACTTCACCGTCCTGCCCGTCTACGGCGGATCCGCTTACGGCCCCCAGCTGGCCGGCCTGCGCCGCGGTGCACAGGTTGTTGTCGGTACCCCCGGCCGCGTCATCGACCACATCTCCAAGGGCTCCCTGGACCTGTCCAACCTGCAGTACCTGGTTCTGGACGAGGCCGACGAAATGCTCCGCATGGGCTTCGCCGAAGACGTCGAGCAGATCCTGGCGACCACCCCCGCCGACAAGCAGGTGGCACTGTTCTCCGCCACGATGCCCGGCGCCATCCGCAAGATCGCCAAGAAGTACCTGAACAACCCGGCGGAAATCACGGTCAAGTCCAAGACCACCACCGGTGCGAACACCCGCCAGCGCTACGTGCAGGTCATGGGCCCGCACAAGCTGGACGCGATGACCCGCATCCTGGAAAGCGAAGACTACGACGGCGTCATCGCCTTCGTCCGCACCAAGATGGCTACCGAGGACCTGGCTGACAAGCTCAAGGCCCGCGGCTACCTCGCGGCAGCAATCAACGGTGACATCCCGCAGCAGCAGCGCGAGCGCACCGTCGAGGCCCTGCGCAGCGGCAAGATCGACATCCTGGTTGCCACCGACGTCGCCGCCCGCGGTCTTGACGTTGAGCGCATCAGCCACGTCATCAACTACGACATCCCGCATGACACGGAGTCCTACGTCCACCGCATCGGCCGCACCGGCCGTGCAGGACGCACCGGCGACGCCATCCTGTTCATGACCCCGCGCGAGAAGTACCTGCTGCGGGCCATCGAGAAGGCCACCCGTCAGCCGGTTGAGCACATGCAGCTTCCGAGCATCGACATTGTGAACAACAAGCGCCTGGCGAAGTTCTCCGAGCAGATCACCGAAACCCTGGCATCCGAGGATGTCTCGGTCTTCCGCGACCTGGTCACGACCTACCTGGCCGACCACGACGTCACCGCCGAGGAAGTTGCCGCAGCCCTGGCCGTTATGGCCCAGGGCGGCCGTCCGCTGCTGATGGAAGAAATTCCCCAGGCTCCGGCCCGCCAGCGCGAGCGCTCCGAAGGCCGCAATGACGGCAACGGCTCCCGCGGCCCGACACGCCCGCTGACCGAAGGCAATGCGACGTACCGCATCGCCGTCGGCCGCCGCCAGCGCGTCATGCCCGGCTCCATTGTTGGCGCCATCGCCAACGAAGGCGGACTCTCTTCGGCGCAGATCGGCGGCATTGACATCCGCGCCGACCACACGCTCGTCGAGCTCCCGGCTGACCTCAGCCAGGACCAGCTGCGCGCCCTGTCCCGCACCCGGATCGGCGGCGAGCTGATCCACCTCGAGCTGGACAACGGCCGCAAGCCGGCCCGCGAACGCGAAAGCGGCGGCTTCAATGACCGCGGCGACCGCGGCGGCTTCAAGAAGGATTTCAAGAAGCGCGACGGCGAGCGCAGCTTCGGTGACCGCAGCGGCAGCGACCGCGGCGGTTTCAAGAAGCGCGACGGCGACCGCGGCGGCTTCAAGCCGGCCGGCACCCGCGCACCGCGTTTCCGCGACTAATCACTGCATGAGCCGGTGCGGTGCCGAGAGGCGCCGCACTGACGCTGCGGATTGACGCACAAAAGAAGGGCACCTCTTCGGAGGTGCCCTTCTTTTCTCATTTATGCGCAGCGGTTCAGGGCCGCACAAGGCGCCCGGCCGGCGGCGCGGTTACGAAACGAGGGCGCGCTGGCCGTCCAGCCTCAGTTCAAGGTCATTCATGACGATGGCGGCCAGATCCTTCAGGGTCCGCACCTCACTTTCGGTGAACTCGCGCGGTTCCCGGTCCAGAATGCACAGGGTGCCCAGGTTGTAGCCGTCACGGCTTTGCAGCGGCACCCCGGCATAGAACTGCAGGCCGAACTCACCGGCCACCAGCGGATTGGCCAGCGTTCGCGGATCCACCCGTGCGTCGGAAACCACCCAGGCATCGTTCTGGAGGATTGCGGAGGCACACAGCCCCGGATCCCTGCCGATTTCTCCCACATCCGTTCCATGGGCGGACTTAAACCAGATGCGGTCCGTGTCCACCACGCTCACAATGGCCACCGGAACGGAGAACAGCCGTGCGGCCAGGGCCGTGATGCGGTCAAAGGCGCCGTCAGGAGGAGTGTCCAAGAGGTTGTAGCTGCGTACCGCTGCGAGCCGCTCAGCTTCATCAGCCGGAATCAGCGGCAGGCTCCTCCGGTGGCGGGAGCGCGGCGCAACAGCCAGTTCATACAGGGCGAGCGACGCCTCATGGGCGGATGGGCGGTCCTGCGGCTCCAAGGCCGTCATTGCACGCAGCAGGACCCGGAACCCTTCTTCCACGCTCTGAGGGATGGCAGGAGGGCGCAGGAGGCGTGCCACGGCACTTTCCAGGGCAGGCCCGGGGTAGGCGGAGACTCCGGTGAGGCACTGGAGCAGCACCAGGCCCAGGGAGTAAATGTCACTTTCAGGGCCCACGGCGTCGCCGCGGGCCTGTTCCGGGCTCATATAGGCCGCTGTGCCGGTGAAGGTTCCGCTCTGCGGCTGGGGATCCCGGGCGATCAGTGCCACGCCGAAGTCGGTGAGCTTGGCACGCAGCCGGGTGTCGTCGCCGCGATAGTCAAAAAGCATGATGTTGGCCGGTTTGACGTCCCGGTGCACAACGCCTTCGCCGTGCATGTAGTCGAGCCCCACGGCCAGGTCATAGCCCAACTGGGCCACGTTGCGGGGGTGCAGCGGACCGTCCTGCAGCCGGCGGCGCAGGTCCGGGCCTGAGACGAGTTCCATGACCAGATACACCTGGTGTTCTTCAGCACTGCCCGAGGTACGGTCCCCGGTGCGCAGATGGGTTCCGGCATCCAGCAGGGTGACCAGGCTGTGATGGTTCAGCCGCGCCAGGACTTTGGCCTCGACGTCGATCTGCTGCTGTTCCTCCGGAGTCGATGCTCCTGAACGGACCAGCTTGACTGCCACGTTCCGGTCCAGGAACTCGTCCCGGGCCCGGTGCACCGTGCCCATGGAACCGGCACCGATCATGTTCTCCAGACGGTATCGCCCGCCCAGCAGGGCACCGTCCGGGTACTGCGGTGAAACTGTCACCTATGCCTACTTTCTCGTACCATAAGCATACTGACAAGCAGGGGTCCGGCTTACCGTTTTTTGGTGTGCCGGGAGCCTCGAATAGGGCTCCGGGAGGGGGTCCCGGACACCCGGCAGGCAGTGGCGCGGATCACCTAATTGGTGCGGATTTTCGCCGATTTCACGTTCTCGAAAAGTGCTGGTAGAGTATTTACTCGTTGCCCCGATAGCTCAGTGGTAGAGCGCCATCTTGGTAAGATGGAGGTCCCGGGATCGATTCCCGGTCGGGGCTCTCAATGGGAGGGCCCGTGTTGCTAAGGCTGTTTGTTTTTGCAGAGGCCATTTAGGGACACGGGCTTCACTCATTTAGTGGCGGTGTAGCTCAGTTGGTTAGAGCGCACGACTCATAATCGTGAGGTCGGGAGATCGAGCCTCCCCACCGCTACCAGCAAAAACCCCCGGTTTATCCGGGGGTTTTTTGTTTGCCCAAACCCCGGCGGCAGCTGCCCGTCGCTGTGCGGCCGAATCAGCAGCCGAGCCCCTGGACTTTTAGTCAGGTTGCTTATTGTTGCCCTTCCTTCCTAGGGTGGAGACACCGAACCAAACGTTCCCGGGGCGGACCCCGCCCCAGGAACTCTGCGAAACGGAGGCAACATGTCTGATCATGATATTTCCGGCAAGAAGGTCGCTTTTCTCCTCACTGACGGTGTGGAGCAGATTGAGCTCACCAGCCCCTGGGAGGCCGTGAAAGCGGCCGGAGGCGTACCCACCCTGGTCTCGCCGTCCACTGGCACCATCCAGGGATTCGACGGTGTGGACAAGGGTGAAACGTTCACCGTTGACCTGGCCGTGGCGGACGCCAGCGCCGATGACTTCGACGCCCTAGTCCTGCCCGGCGGCGTAGTCAACGCGGACTTCCTGCGCGTGGACAAGGACGCACAGGCCTTCACCCGCGCGTTCTTCGAAGCGCACAAGCCCGTAGCCTCCATCTGCCACGGACCATGGCTGCTGATCGAGGCCGGCGTCGTCAAGGGCCGGGATGTGACCTCATACCACACGCTGGCCACGGACCTGAAGAACGCCGGAGCAAACTGGAGCGACGAGGAAGTGGTGGTGGACCAGGGCCTGGTCACCAGCCGCAACCCGGACGACCTGCCGGCGTTCAACGACAAGCTGCTGGAAGAAATCGCCGAGGGCGAGCACGAAGGGCAGCACGCCTAAGCACGTTCGGGACACGCGGCGCCAGCGCTGCGGCCCGTCCGGTCCGGGCGGGATAATGGGGCGGGAACGCGAATGCGTCTCCCGCCCCATTGCTTTAACTACGAACGTCGGAGGTCAGCTTGTGGGCACTGCTGTTGGCCGGTATCTGTCGGCGGGGATTTCCTGGGACGACGGCGGCCCGTACCTTGCGCTGAGCTCTCCTGACGGTGCTTCCCGGCAGCTTCGGCTCGACGCCGGAACACGGTTGTCCTACCGGGTGCTCCCCGGCGACGGCGGCGTGCTGAGGCACTGCCTGGGGTCGGTCCAGGTGCAGGACCGGCACAGCAGAATCTCCCGGCCCTGCCCGGCACATTCGCCCGCTGAACGCGGCTACCAGTGCGGGCCCTGCTTTGCCCGGGACGACTGGCGCCTGGTCCACAACGTCCACCGGTCGGGAATTGCCCCACCAGGACTGAAGCTCTACCTGGCCCAGCCGCACTGGCTTTACATCGCCACCTTCGCGGATGGAACCACCAAGGTGGGGACCGCCGCGGAGGGCCGCAAACGCCTGCGCCTGGTGGAGCAGGGCGCGGTGGCCGCCCGGTACATTGCCCGCGCTGACGACGGCCGGGTGGTGCGCATCCTCGAAGACCTGGTCACAGCGGAAGCGGGACTGGTGCAGGCCGTGCGCTCGGGCACCAAAACAGCTGCGCTGATGCAGCCGATGCCCGACACCGTCCTGGATCGCACCAACTGCGGACACGCTGCCGCAGCGCGCCGGCTGATCACCGGATCCGGCCTCGACGGGTTCACTGTGGCGGATGAGACCTGGCAGCGTCCCGAGCAGGCCGGCACCGTGCTGGGTGCAGCCGCGGCCGTGCCCTATCCGCTGGACCCGGGCGCCGGGGACCACGGCCTGGTCATCGAAGCGATGGTGGGTGCTTCAGCTCTGGTTGCAGCGGACGGCTCCGACACACCGTTCCTGGCGGATCTGGCCCGGCTCAAGGGCCGGCGGCTGCAGCTTGGCTCCTACCGGAGCCAGCTTCCGGCCCTGCAGTCAGCGCTCTTTTAGCCGTCGCATTCAGCCGCCGGGAGACACCGTGCCGCGGAGGTGACGGACGTCCCGTTTCGCGGCCCGAGGCGGGCCCCCTGTATTCTGGGGGGATGCTAAACACCCCGTGGGAGACCGGTTCCGCCCTGTACCGCAAGCTGGTGGTCTCCGCGCTCGTTATCTCCGGCGCCGGAGTGTTGATGGTTCTCATCGGCGCCCTGACGGATGCTCCGCTGCTGATGTACATTGCCGTCCCCGTGATTGTGGTGGGCATGTGCCTGCACCTCGGCGGTATGGTGGTTCGAGCCAGGGATACCCGGCGCAGGATGAAGGGAAGCAAATGAGCATCAACCCCGAGCTGCAGGGCCGCAGCTACCCCGCCGGAGAGCCCTACCAGGTGGGCCGCGAGAAAATCCGCGAGTTCGCCCGTGCGGTCAAGGCCGGCCACGCCGCCCACTATGACGTAGCCGAAGCCGCACGCCTGGGCTACGCCGATCTGGTGGCTCCGCCCACCTTCGCCGTCATCGTGGCCCAGCGGGCCGATGCACAGCTGATTTCCGATCCGGATGCCGGCATTGATTTCACCCGCGTGGTCCACGCAGACCAGCGCTTCACCCACCACCGTCCCATCGTGGCCGGCGATGAACTGATTGCCGAACTTCATGTGGACTCTGTCCGGGCCATGGGCGACGGCGCCCTGCTGACCACCCGCTCGGAAATCTCCACCACGGCGGGCGAGAAAATCACCACTGCCGTGTCATCCATCCTCGTCCGCGGAGAAGGGCAGTAACGCCGTGTCGATTGCATTGAGTGAACTGGCCACCGGACAGGAAATCGGCACAGCCAAACTGGAGATTTCCCGGGCGGACCTGGTCCGCTACGCCGGAGCTTCCGGAGACTTCAACCCCATCCACTGGAACGAGCGCTTCGCCCGCAGCGTGGAGCTGCCCGGTGTCATCGCGCACGGCATGTTCACCATGGGCGCGGCCGTGCAGCTGGTGACGGACTGGATCGGCGATCCCGGCGCCGTCCTTGATTACCAGACCCGCTTTACCCGGCCGGTTCCCGTTCAGGACGTCGACGGAGAGGCGGGCGCCGTCGTCGACATCACCGGAGTGATCGGAGCGCTTAACCCGGACGAGTCCACCGCCCGAGTGGATCTCACAGTGACGTTCAACGGCCAGAAGGTCCTGGTCAAGGCGCAGGCGGTTGTACGGATCTGGTGAGTGCTCTAACTTCTTTGCCCCTGGCCTCGCTGACTACGTCCCGGGTTGGCGGTCCCGCCCGCCGTTACATCAGTGCCGAAACCGAAGACGAACTGATCGGGGCGGTCCGTGCCGCCGATGAAGCGAAAGAGCCGCTGCTGGTGGTGGGCGGCGGGTCCAACCTGCTGATTGCCGATTCCGGCTTCGACGGAGCCGTGGTGCACATCGCCACCCGCGGCCTGGAGATCACCGAACATGAGGGCACCGTTACTGTGCGTGCCCAGGCCGGCCACCCCTGGGATGAGCTGGTGGCCCACACGCTGCGCGAGGGCTGCTCAGGACTTGAAGCGCTCTCCGGCATTCCCGGATTGGCCGGTGCGACGCCGGTCCAGAACGTGGGTGCCTACGGCGCCGATGTCTCGCACAGCATCACCGGTGTCCGGGCGTGGGACCGGGAGACCCGCACCATTGTGGACTTCTCCAATGAGGACCTGCAGTTTGGCTACCGCGACTCGGTGCTGAAGCGGGCCACGGACAACGGCTCGCCGCGCTACGTGGTCCTGACCGTGGACTTTGCCCTGACCCGGGGCATGGAGAGTGCACCTGTGCGCTATGCGGAGCTGGCCCGCGCCCTGGGCGTGGAGGTGGGGGAGCGGGCCGCTGCCGACGACGTCCGCCGCGAGGTCCTGCGGTTGCGTGCAGGCAAGGGCATGGTGCTGAATCCCGAGGATCCGGACACCTACAGCACCGGATCCTTCTTCACGAACCCTGTGGTTCCGGAGGCCGCCGCCGCCCACCTGCCGCCCGAAGCACCCCGCTATCCGGTGGCGGAGCCGGGCATGGTCAAACTCAGTGCGGCCTGGCTGATCGACCGTTCCGGTTTCCCCAAGGGCTTCGGCCTTCCGGAGACCGGCCAGGGAACGGAACTGGCCGGAGGGCGGGCATCGCTGTCCACCAAGCACACCCTGGCCGTCACCAACCGCGGCAATGCGTCAGCGGAGGATCTGCTGGCAGTGGCGCGGGCTGTGGCAGACGGCGTTGAGGACGCCTTTGGTATCCGGCTGCATCCCGAGCCGCTGCTGATCAACTGCTCCCTGTAGGGTCCGGCTGCGCAGTTATCGAATCTGGCACCGCACTGCAGGGTTCCGCTGCACACGGCGGGAAGCAGCGGTGCACCGCAGAACCTGCAGCACCCTGGAACGCGGTGCCGCCTAGGACGTGCTGCCCCGTTCCCGGCGCATGACTTCCGCCGCGGCCAGAACGTCCCGAACCTGCCAGGCATGCCAGGTCCGGTCCACCAGCGCCCGGCTGCAGAGCCACTGCACCAGCCGGGAGGTGAGGCTGACCTGGGTGCGGCGGTCCTGCAGCCCCGGGAGCAGCCACTGGGGCCCCAGAAAGCCGTGCAGCGTATAGAGCAGGTCCTCGGCATCGAAGAGCCGCACAAAGGCGTTCTCCGGCGCAAAAGCCCGCTCCAGATCCAGCAGTGCGGCACGGTCCGGCGTCAGGTACATCCAGCCGTCCGTTTCCAGATACAGCCGCAACTGTGCCAGGACCCTGCCGTACCGCGCTGCGGTAGCCGTCTGCTTGCCTTCGGCGCTGAAGGTGAAGAAAGTGCTGAGGATTTCTTCCACGGTGAACTTGTCCATAGCCGCACCTTTTCACCTGCCACTGACACTCGATGTGCAGACAAAAGCGGACCCCTTCCGCCATGAAGGGGTCCGCTTTTGTCTTGGTCCGGCCTGCGTCCTCGAGGGATTGCAGGCTCGCGTCCGGGCTGGGCCTAGAGGTTTCCGGTGGCGATCCGCAGCATGCGCCGGAGGGGTTCGGCTGCACCCCAGAGTAACTGGTCCCCAATGGTGAAGGCGCTGATGTACTGCGGGCCCATCTCCAGCTTGCGGATACGGCCCACCGGGATGTCCAGGGTGCCGCTGACGGCCACGGGGGTCAGCTCAGCCATGGAAGCTTCCTTGGTGTTGGGAACCACCTTGGCCCATTCGTTGTCTGCGTCGATGATGCGTTCAATCTCCGCCACGGAAAGATCCTCGGTGAGTTTGAGGGTCAGCGCCTGCGAGTGCGAGCGCATGGCGCCGATCCGGATGCATAGCCCGTCAAACGGAATGCGTCCGGCCGTATCCCGGCCCAGGATCTTGTTGGTCTCGGCGCCGGCCTTCCACTCTTCCTTGGACTGGCCGTTACCCAGGTCGGCGTCGATCCAGGGGATCACCGAGCCTGCCAGCGGCACGCCGAACTGCGAGGTGCCAAGGTCAGGATTCTTCTGCTGGGCCAGCACCGCACGGTCAATGTCCAGGATGGCCGAGGCGGGGTCCGCAAGCTGGTCCGCAACCACGGAGTTCAGGGACCCGAACTGGTTGAGCAGCTCGCGCATGTGCCGGGCTCCGCCGCCGGAGGCCGCCTGGTACGTCATCGACGTGCCCCACTCCACCAAGCCGTTGCGGAACAGTCCGCCCAGGCCCATGAGCATGCAGGATACGGTGCAGTTGCCGCCCACGAAGTTGCGCACTCCCTGGGCCAGCCCGGCGTCGATGACGTCCCGGTTCACCGGGTCCAGGACGATGATCGAGTCTGTCTCCATGCGCAGCGTGGAGGCGGCGTCGATCCACAGGCCGTTCCAGCCGGCGTCGCGCAGTTTGGGGTAAACCTCGGAGGTGTAACCGCCGCCCTGGGCCGTGACAATGATCGGCAGCTTGGCCAGTGCCTCAATGTCATAGGCGTTCTGGAGCTCTCCGGCGCCTTCGGCGAAGGCCGGCGCGGCGCCGCCTGCGTTGGAGGTGGAGAAGAACACGGGGTTGATCAGGTCAAAGTCGCCCTCATCCTGCATGCGCTGCATCAGGACTGAGCCGACCATGCCCCGCCAGCCGATGAAGCCCGCGGTGGGTACAGGGGTAGCTGCGAAAGTCATGTGTCCCAGTTTAGGGCAGGGTTGCTCCGCCGTGCTGATTGGTGACGCCGCTCTCGGCATCCCGGTCCCGGGTCCAGAGGGCAATCCGGTAGGAGGTGCCGTTCCCCGCCGTGTGCCAGCCCTCGGCGGGGCTGACCGCGGTAAAGCCCCAGTCCGGGCCCAGATGCGGCGCGTAAGTGTCACCTTCCGTACTGGCATCGATGACGGTGACGACGGCGGCGTCCGCCAGCGGAGCGGCGGCCTCATACAGCTGCGCGCCGCCCACAATCCAGATTTGCTCTCCGCCGGGGCTGTGGCGTGCAGTGTCCAGCGCCTGTTCCAGCGAGGCAACGACGACGGCGCCCGCCGGGGAAATCTCCTCGGCCAGCGTGTCGCTGGAGCTCACCACAATGTTGGTGCGGCCCGGCAGCGGGCGGTAGGCGGCGGGAAAGGACTCCCAGGTGCGCCGGCCCATGATGACGGGATGGCCGGCGGTTGTCTTCTTGAAATGGGCCAGGTCTTCAGGCAGGTGCCACGGCATGCCGCCGTCCCGGCCAATGACGCCGTCGAGGGTCTGGGCCCAGATCATGCCCACCAGCGGCCGCCGGACACCGGCCGGACCGGCGGCAGCGAGTGCCTCGTCCAGGTCCATGCCGGCGGGAGGCACCTCGGCGCGGCTGTCGCTGCCCGTGGGGAAATAGCGGATACCGGTGGATTCACTCAAGACAAGGCCTTTCAGACTGCTATGGGAGCTTTGATGCCGGGGTGGTGGCGGTAATCCAGCACCTCGAAATCCTCCAGCGCGTAATCGAAGATGGAATCCGGCTTCCGGGCCAGGCGCAGCTGCGGGTAGGGGAACGGATCACGGCTGAGCTGTTCGCGGACCTGGTCCACATGGTTGTCGTAGATGTGGACGTCACCGCCGGTCCAGACAAATTCGCCGGGCTCCAGGCCGGTCTGCTGGGCAACCATGAGCGTCAGCAGGGCGTAGGAAGCGATGTTGAAGGGGACTCCGAGGAACAGGTCGGCGGAGCGCTGGTACAGCTGGCAGGAGAGCTTGCCGTCCGCCACGTAGAACTGGAACAGCGCGTGGCAGGGCGGCAGGGCCATGTTGTCCACCTCGGCCGGGTTCCAGGCCGTGACAATGTGCCGGCGTGAATCCGGGTTGGTGCGGATACTCTCGACCACTTTGGCGATCTGGTCAATCTGTCCGCCGTCCGGAGCGGGCCAGGAGCGCCACTGGACGCCGTAGACCGGGCCCAGCTCACCGTCGTCGTCCGCCCACTCATTCCAGATACTGACTCCGCGCTCCTGCAGCCAGCGCACGTTGGAGTCTCCGCGCAGGAACCACAGCAGCTCCAGGGCCACCGACTTGAAGTGCACCCGCTTGGTGGTGATCAGCGGGAAGGATTCGCTGAGGTCAAAGCGCATTTGGCGGCCGAATACGCTGCGCGTTCCGGTGCCGGTACGGTCGGATTTCTGCGTTCCGTTGGCCATGACGTCACGGAGCAGGTCTTCGTACGGGGTTGGGATAGTCACCGCTCCAGTCTAGTCACGGCAGGGCACGGAGAGGGGGCAGCGGGCCCCGCCGGCAGTGCGATGCGCACCACTTGGCGCGGACCGCTGCCGGCAGCCGGCAGCCGACGGCCCGTGACCGTTAGTCGTCGAAGGCCCGAAACCGCTCCAAAGAAACAATCCGTCCCTCATCAGCGGAACTGACCTGGCAGATAACCGCTTCGCCCGGGGCCAGATAGGGGTCCTTCGCCGGCAACCCGATGGCCAGGCCGGTAGGCATGTGCCGTGCGAGTACCTCGAAGGTCAGGGGCAGCACCGGCCGGTGGGTGCACAGCACCACCGGCTTGGCTTTGTCGAACAATGCTTCCACTGCTTTGCGGGCCTTGCCCGGCTTCCGTTTGGCGCTGTGCTCGGTGATGGCGTCCACCGTTTTGAACTTCACAGTCCGGGTTTTCACATACGGGCGCACGGTTTGGACGCAGCGCACCCAGGGACTGGAAATGACCCGGTCCGGCAGCCAGGCACCCAGCAGCCGCGAAACGGCCTGGGCCTGGCGCAGGCCGGTCGCCGCCAGCGGGCGGTCTCCCTCGGCGCGGGTCCAGGAGGAGCGGGGCTTGGCCTTGGCATGCCGGACGATGATCAGCGGCCAGGTCCGCAGCCTGCCGTCCGCATGGGCCTCTTCAAGGGCACGCAGCGGCAGCCGGTCCGAGGGATTGGTCAGCTCGGCATGGGCTTCCGCGGGGGAGCACCAGCGGACTCCGTCCACTTCCTTGCCGTCGGGATGGGGTTTGCCCTCCTGGATGCGGGCCGCCCAGTAGTGGACAATCTTCATGCCTGAGGACACCGGGTACACCGTGGCCGGAAGCGGGATGCCCAGCCGGATCCGCACTCCAACTTCCTCTTCGACCTCGCGGACGGCGCACTCGGGCGTGGTCTCGCCGCTGTCGATCTTCCCCTTGGGCCATGACCAGTCCTTATAGCGGGGGCGGTGGATCATGAGAACTTCCAGTTCCCCGCCGCGGACCCGCCAGCACAAACCTCCGGCAGCAACCACCTTGATGTCTTCGTAGGCGGCAGGGTCCTCCCCGGGAATGGCTTTGCCGCCCGTCGCGTCCGCACCTTTCGTGCTTCGGGCGGAGGAAACCTCGGTGCGCTCACTCATGGAAGTCCCCGGTTCGGTGGACATGGCCATCAGCGGCGGGCGACGGCACGCTGGCGGGACCGGGAGGCGAGCAGCCAGGACTGCACGTCCTGCAGCGGCTCGCCCGCCTCGTCCTTGTGGTGCCGGGTCCAGATGCCGTCACTTTCGAGGTGCCAGCTTGCCGTGGTGGGATCCATGTAACGGTCCAGGAGGGAGATGAGGTTGGCTATGTCGTCCCGGGAGGCCAGCTGCACGAGGGCCTCCACCCGGCGGTCCAGGTTGCGGTGCATCATGTCCGCCGAACCGATGAACACCACCGGATCGCCGGCATTGGCGAAGGCAAACACGCGTGAGTGTTCCAGGAACCGGCCCAGGACGGAGCGGACCGTAATGTTTTCGCTGAGCCCGGGTACGCCCGGGCGCACCGAGCAGATGCCGCGCACTATGACGTCCACGCGGACACCGGCCTGCGAAGCGCGGTACAGGGAGTCGATGATCGCCTCGTCCACCATGGAGTTGACCTTGATGATGACGCGGGCGTTAAGACCGGCCTTCTTGTTGGCGATTTCCCGCTCAATGCGGTCAATCAGGCCGGACCGCACGGACCGGGGAGCCACCAGCAGGCGCTTGAAGGTGGACTTCGGGGCGTAGCCGGAGAGCTGGTTGAAGAGCTTCGTGAGGTCTTCGCCCACCTGCTCGTTGGCAGTCAGCAGCCCCAGGTCCTCGTAGTAACGGGCGGTGCGCGGGTGGTAGTTTCCGGTGCCGATGTGGCAGTAGCGCCGCAGCCCGTCCACTTCCTGGCGGACCACCAGGGAGAGCTTGCAATGGGTTTTCAGGCCCACGATTCCGTAGACCACGTGCACGCCGGCCTGTTCCAGCTTGCGCGCCCAGGAAATGTTGGCCTGCTCGTCGAAGCGGGCCTTGATCTCCACCAGGGCCAGCACCTGCTTGCCGGATTCAGCGGCGTCAATCAGCGCATCGACAATGGGGGAGTCCCCCGAAGTGCGGTACAGGGTCTGCTTGATGGCCTGCACGCGGGGATCCGCCGCGGCCTGCTCCAGGAACGCCTGGACGGACGTGGAGAAGGAATCGTACGGGTGGTGCAGCAGGATGTCCCGGCGCCGCATGGCGGCGAACACGTCCGCCGGCTTGGAAGTCTCGGATTCCTTCAGGAGCGCGCTGGTGTGGGGAACCTGCTTGGGATAATGGAGGTCCGCCCGGTCGATCCGGCTGATGCCGGCCAGTCCTCGAAGGTCCAGCGGCGCGGGCAGCGCATACACCTCGTCCTCTTCGACGCCCAGCTCGCGCACCAGCAGTTCGCGGATGCTGGGGTTGATGTCGGTGGTGACTTCCAGGCGGACGGGCGGTCCGAACCGGCGCCGCAGCAGCTCCTTTTCCAGTGCCTGCAGCAGGTTCTCGGCGTCATCCTCTTCCACCTCCAGGTCCTCGTTGCGCGTGACGCGGAAGGCGTGGTGTTCCATGACGTCCATGCCGGGGAAGAGCTGGTCCAGATGCTCGGCAATGACGTCTTCAAGCGGAATGAAGCGGGCCACCCGGCCGGCGACGTTCCCGGCGCGGGGTCCGTCCACGGAGATCAGCCGCGGCAGCTGGTCCGGGACCTTCACGCGGGCAAAGAACTCCTTGCCGCTGACCGGATTGCGGACCACCACGGCCAGGTTCAGCGAGAGGCCGGAAATGTACGGGAACGGATGCGCCGGGTCCACGGCCAGCGGCGTGAGGATCGGGAAGACCTTGGACGCGAACTGGCGGTGCAGGTAGGCCTTGGCGGCGTCGTCGAGCTCGTTCCAGCTCACCAGGTGGATCTGCTCCTCGGCCAGGGCGGGCCGGATCTGCCGGGCGAAGACCTCGGCGTGGCGCTGCTGGAGGCGGTAGCCGGCCTCCACGATGTGCTCCAGCTGCTCGATCGGGCTCAGGCCTGCGGCGGAGGGAACCGCCAGCCCGGTGGCAATGCGGCGCTTGAGGCCGGCCACGCGGACCATGAAGAATTCATCCAGGTTGGACGCAAAGATGGACAGGAAGCTGACCCGCTCCAGCAGATACAGATCCGGATCTTCGGCAAGTTCCAGGACCCGGGCGTTGAAGTGCAGCCAGCTGATTTCGCGGTCCAGAAAGCGTTCCGGGCTGATATCTCCCTCGGGGACCAGGGCCGGACCAAAATCCGGGATATCAATCCGGTCCTCCGTGGCACGGGGTGCCGACATGGACTCCGCGGACCCGAAAGTGTAGTGCGGCTCAGCGGCGGTATCGGATCCCATGGTCTCTCCCTGCAGTATGGCGGCGGTTCGGACGTGCCCCGGGCTCGCGCCCGGGGTGATGTCCGTCAAATCAACATTACAAGCTGTTTAGGCGTGGCTGGCCGCGTACATGACGTCAGCATCCCAGCGGACAAAACCGAGCCGTTTGTACAACGCCATGGCAGGGGCGTTGTCGGCGTCCACGTAAAGCATGATCGCCTGGAGTCCGGCGTCCTGCAGGTGCCGGATGCCGGCAACGGTGAGCGTGCGTCCCAGTCCCATGCCCTGCGCTTCCGGGAGTACGCCCACCACATAGACCTCGCCCATGGCCGGGTGCCCGCCGGCCCCCGGATGGACCTTGGTCCAGTGGAAGCCGAGGATGGCGCCGTCGTCGTCCCGGACCGCCAGCAGGAAACCTTCGGGATCAAACCAGTCCTCTGCCATCCGGGCGTCCAGGTCGGCACGCGTCATGCTGCCCTGTTCGGGGTGATGGGCAAAGGCTGCAGCGTTGGCCGCCAGCCAGGCATCCTCGTCAGCGCCGGGCCGGAAAGCACGCAGGGAGACGCCCTCGGGCAGGGTGGCAGCCGGCAGGGCTGCGGTGTCCGCACCCCGGGTGAGGCGCAGGCGCAGGAGTTCACGCACGGGGCGGTAGCCAAAGAGCCGGGCCAGTTCGACGGCGGCCTCATGGTTGCCGTGGGACCATGCCTGGGGTGCCGGGAGGGAACCGGCATTCACCTGCTCCTGGACCGAGGACGCAAGCGCGGTGCCCACGCCCTTCTCACGGTACGAAGGGTGCACCACCAGTTCCAGGACTCCCGCTTCTTCCGCGGTGCCGCCGGTCAGGACGGCCACACCGGCCAGCGCCTGGGTTTCTGAGGGACCAGCGGAGCCGTCATTGGCGCAGGTGGCAAAAACCAGCAGTTCGTCCGGGTCGGTTTCGGCCGAGCGCAGGTCAACGAGGGTCTGTTCGGAGAGCGGAGGATTGCCGTCGGCCTCGGCTGCGGCAGCCGCCAGCTCGCGGATTTGGGCAAGCAGATCCGGTTCGGGGGTCCCCTTGGTCAGGGTTACGGTCCAGGGCATCACACGTTCGTCTTTCATTGAAGAAGCGTAGCGCCCGGACGGCGGCGGCGGGCAAGCAGGCAGCAGCGAAAGCAGGTGCGGGCCACGGAGCCTGCCCTGCACTCCGAGCTCAGGCGTCCTGGCTTGCGGCCTGCGCCGATTCGCCGGCAAGGCGGGAGCGGGTGAAACGGTACCCGACGTTGCGTACGGTGCCGATCAGGTTCTCGTGGTCCGGGCCCAGCTTGGCCCGCAGGCGCCGCACGTGCACGTCCACCGTCCGCGTGCCCCCGTAGTAGTCATAGCCCCAGACCTCGTGCAGCAGCTGGTCACGGGTAAAGACCCGCCCGGGATGCTGCGCCAGGTATTTCAGGAGCTCAAATTCCTTATAGGTCAGGTTCAGGGCGGTGCCGTTGACGCGGGCGGTGTAGCTGGCCTCATCAATAACGACGCCGGACGCGCGGATTTCCGATGCTGCCGTATCGGATCCCGAATGGACCCGGGCTGACATCAGGCGCAGCCGGGCTTCCAGTTCCGCCGGGCCGGCGGAATCGAGGATGACGTCGTCGGCCAGCCAGTTGGCAGCCACGGCGGCCATGCCGCCCTCAGTCAGGATGAGGATCATCGGTGTGTCCAGACCCGTTGCCTTGAGCAGCTGCGTGAGGGAGCGGGCGCCCACCAAATCCCTGCGGGCGTCAATAAGCACCACGTCGCTGGGTTCGGTGTCCAGCAGTGCGGTGGGCTCGGCGGGAACAACCTGGACCTTGTGGTTCAGCAGGCCCAGCGCCGGCAGGACCTCCGCAGAAGGTCCCGGGCTGTTGGTCAGCAGCAGTATGTGCGACATGGATCCTCCGAGAGTTTGGGCGCACATCATCGGGCACAAGCTTGGCCACATCCGCAGGGGGCGAAGTGTTGAAAGTATACCCACGGCGCTCCTGCGGACCTGTAGCTTTCATCTGCACCGCGTAATAAGGCAGGATGGCTTAAGTGAAACTTTGGAGCGTAGCGGTGCTGGCGGCAGCAGCCCTCATTGGCATCGTAGGTGCTTCGTACTGGTCCGTGGCGGCAGTCGCGGTCGTGACCGGACTGCTTGCGGTGGCGGTCGGAATCGGCTGGCCGCACCTGTTGGACGTCCCCGCCAAGAAGACCCAGGGTGCCGTGCTGGCGCTCGCCGGAGCAGCCGCCTGTGCCGCAGCCTTTGTGGCCCCGGCCACCGCCCTGCTCGTCTGGCTGCCGGCCGTGGCAGCGGTGGGAGTAGGCGCCATCTTCCTCATCCAGCTGCTCCGGGGAACCGGCCAGGCGCAGCGTCTGGAGTCGACCATCGGCAACATTGCCGGGGTCCTGCTGACCGTCTTCGGATCCGGTTGGGTGGCAGCGGACCGGCTGGCCGCCGCCGACGGCAGCCCGGCGGGCCTCACCATCTCCGCAGCAGGCATCCTCGTGGCGCTGGCCGTCTCGCTCATTCCCCTGCCGGACCGGATTGCCGCACCGTTGGGCGTTGTCGCCGGCGCGCTGGCCGGTGCCCTGGCCGGTGAGGTGCAGCCGGAGGCCGGCGTTCATTTCGCCGCCGCAGCACTGATGGGGGCGGTTGGGGCTGCCGTGATAATGGCTGTGCGCCGGCTGGTGCTTTCCCGGGAAGACATTCCCAACCGCCGCGGACGGCTTGCGCTGGCACTGGCGCCCGTCGTCGCGCTGGGCTCCGTGGTCTACTTCATGGCCGCCCTGCTGATCCCCTGAGCCATCCGCGCAGCTGCCGCGGGCCCAACATTCCGTCCGGGCCGGCGCAGCGGCACGTCATGTGGGGAAACGTCTGCGGCTCCGGTTAGGATGTAGCTATGGATTCGCTCGTAGCTATTGAAATCTTTTACATCGTCCTGCTGGGCATCACCAGTGTTGCCATGGCCGCCTTTGCCGGCCTGGTCATCAGCCGCCTGTACAAAGGGCAGAAGTAACCCACCCGCAGCAACCTAAGGAGCAGGTGAGCGCCATGCCCATGGAGATCCCCACAGATCTAACCCCTGAACTGGTGCCGCTGTCATGGCTCCTTGGTGTCTGGGAAGGTTCCGGCAGGCTGGGAGAAGGCGAGGCCGACTCCGAGCACTTCACCCAGCGCGTCACCTTCAGCCAAAACGGACTGCCGTACCTGAAGTATGAGGCAGAGAGCTGGCTCACGGATGAGGAAGGCACCGTCCTGCGCCCGCTCGCCGTCGAGACGGGCTTCTGGGCGCTTGACCGTCCTCTCAATGAAGCCGACGGCGGCCCGGGACTGACGCCTGCGGATATTGTTCCGGCGCTGCGCAGCGCCGACGAAGTGGAGAAGCTCCGCAATGACAGCGGGGGCTTCGACATCACTGCCACCATTGTTCATCCCGGCGGGATCGCGGAACTGTACTACGGGCAGATCAAGGGCCCGCAGATTCAGCTGAGCACCGACCTCGTCATGCGCGGCGTCAACTCCAAGGAATACACTGCCGCAACCCGGATTTTCGGATTGGTCAACGGGGACCTGTTCTGGCGCTGGGACGTGGCCGACGGCGGCAACGCGCTGAAGGCACACGCCTCCGCCATCCTCAAGAAAACATCCTGATTCCTGTACCGCAGCTGCCGGGCGGAATAGCCGCCCGTTCAAGGACGTTGCACGTTTTATGACTTATCAGAGCCCTCTCCTGTCCCGCCACGGCGCGGTGGAAGCCGGCGGCCTCGATGCCGGCGTCGCCGCCCACTACGGAGACCCCCTGCGAGAACAGCGCGAACTGGCCAGGGGCAATGCCGTGACCGACCTGTCGCACCGCGGCGTGGTCACTGTCACCGGCCCCGACCGGCTGAGTTGGCTGAATACCCTCTCCTCCCAGAACGTGACCAACCTGCAGCCCGGGGAAAGTTCGGAGCTGCTGCTGCTGAGCGTCCAGGGTCGGATCGAGCACGACGCACGGCTGGTTGACGACGGCGCCGCCGCCTGGCTGATCGTCGAAGCAGCCGAGGCGCCGGCCCTTGCCGAGTTCCTGCAGCGGATGAAGTTCATGCTCCGGGTGGAGGTGGCCGATGTCAGTGCCGACTGGGCCGTAGCCGGAACCACCTCAGCCGTTCCGGAATGGTCCGGGTACCGTTCCTGGACCGATCCGTGGCCCAACGTCGGCCCCGGCGGATTTGCGTACTCAGTGGTGCCGGAGGACTCCCATCCCGGACGTGACAGGCCCTGGCAGGAGTACCTCATTCCGGCGTCGGAACTGGAGCAGGCAGTGGAGGCCTCCGGCCGCTCCCTGGCCGGCACCATGGCCTCCGAAGCCCTGCGGATTGCCGCCTGGCGTCCGCGGCTGGGTGCTGAAACCGATGAGAAGACCATTCCGCACGAACTGGACCTGATCCGCACCGCCGTTCACCTGGCCAAGGGCTGCTACAAGGGCCAGGAAACCATTGCCCGCGTGCACAACCTGGGCCATCCGCCCCGCCGCCTCGTTTTCCTTCAGCTGGACGGGTCCCAGCACACCCTTCCCGCGCCGGGGAGTGCGGTTCTGCTGGGGGAGCGCAGGATCGGCACTGTCACATCCGTGGCACAGCACTATGAAATGGGCGCGGTTGCCCTGGCCGTCATCAAACGGTCAGCGGATCCCAGCGTGCAGCTGGTGGTGGACGACGACGGCGAGCCCTACGCGGCTGCCCAGGAAACCATCGTGGCCCCGGACGCCGGCGCCGTCGTGGGACGCGCTACGGGCTTCCTGCGGACACCGCGGCCCTAGCAGCAGCCGGCAAGAAAACGTCAGACCCGGATACATCCCAGAGGAGATCTATGAGCACCCCGGAACCCCGTCCCGAAATCGACGACGACATCATTGAGCTTGCGGGCCTGGTGTTTGACGCCGCGCGGGCCGGAGACACCGACGGTATCCGCAGCTACTTGGACGCCGGGGTCCCGGTGAACCTGACCAACGGCTCCGGGGACACCTTGGTGATGCTCGCGTCCTACCACGGACATGCGGACCTTACCGCGTTGCTGGTGGAACGGGGCGCCCGCGTGGACACTCAGAATGACCGCGGCCAGACTCCGCTGGCAGGCGCCGTCTTCAAGGGCTACACGGAGGTAGTGAAGATCCTTGCAGCCGCCGGAGCGGATCCGGACGCCGGTACGCCTTCCGCCCGGGCAACCGCTGAGTATTTCTCCCGGCAGGAATTGCTGGAACTGCTCTAGCGGCGCTAGGAAGACAGCCGGACTTCCGAGCGGATGCCAACCGCAACGAAACCTGCCCCGGCGGCGGTCCGGGCTGCGCCAACGTTGTCCAGCGGAACCCTGTACTGCGGGATCAGCCCGGCAGCCATGGACTCCTCGACGGCCACGGACGTGATGTGTCGTCCCAGCCCCCGCCGGCGGTACGCCGGAGCGGTCAGCGAGACGATGTCGGCCAGGATCCCGTCACGGATGCTGTAGCCCGCTCCCGCCAGGGGAACAGTTGCGTCGGTGCTCTCATCGACCACTATGAACATCTGTTCCCGGTGTGCCAGGCCCGCCTCCGCCACGTCATCGGGAGGGCACAGGCGTTCCAGCTTCACCGCCAGGCCGCGGTCCTCGCTGACGGCAAGTTCGTCCTCCGGCTCCACCGGCGGCGGGAACGAATCGGCAAAGCAGAGATTCTCGGAACTGACCGTCCGTCCGCCGTACTCCAGGGAGAGGCCGGCGAGGGCAGTGCGCCGGCTCAGCTCGTCCGCTGACTTGCCGCGTGCGCGCCGGATGGCCCATTGGGGCCCGCAGAACACCTCGCGTCCAAACAATCGGGTGAAGGACACGCTGGGCGACTGATCCTGCACACTGTAGATGCGGGTGCCGTCTGCGGCACCCGCCAGTGCATCATCAGCCAGACCGAGGCGCCGGGACCAGGCGAGCTGAATGATCGCAATCGTGCCGGGGTCCAAGTTCATACGTTTCAAATTACACCGGTCTGCAAATTACACCCGTTCACCATGACGCGAAGCCGCTGCCGAATTGCCTGCCCGTTTAGCCAAACAGGATGGATGCTTCGTCGTACCGGCGCTGCGGAACCGTCTTGAGGTTGTCCAGGGCTTTTTCGAAGCCAACGTGTGCAATATCCGTTCCGTGCAGGGCCACCATGGTGCCCCACAGTCCGTCGATGACCGAGTCCACGGCAGCCATGCCGAGGCGGGTTGCCAATACGCGGTCATAGGCGGTGGGAACGCCGCCGCGCTGGATATGTCCCAGGACAGTGGCGCGGGTTTCGATTCCGGTGCGGGCCTCAATTTCCGGGGCCAGCAGTTCTCCGATGCCACCGAGCCGGGGCCGGCCAAAGGCATCCAGCCCGCGTTCGGAGTGGGGGGATTCCATGTCGGTGGTGACGAAGCCTTCGGCGACGACGACGAGAGGCGCACGGCCGCGGTCCCGGGCCTGCGTGACCCACTCCGCGATCTGGTCCAGGCTCTGCGGGTTCTCCGGGATCAGGATGGCGTGCGCTCCGGCAGCCATGCCCGAGTGCAGGGCAATCCAGCCCACGTGGCGGCCCATGACCTCGGCAACCATGCAGCGGTGATGGGATTCGCCGGTGGTCCGCAGACGGTCGATGGCCTCGGTCGCGATCTGCACCGCTGTGTCAAAGCCGAAGGTGTAGTCGGTCGCATCCAGATCGTTGTCCACGGTCTTGGGGACGCCCACGATGTTCAGCCCGGCATCGGTGAGCCGCTGCGCAGCTGCCAGCGTGCCTTCACCGCCAATCGCGATGATGGCATCGACTCCCAGCCGGTCCATTGTGGCCTTGATGTTTTTGGGTCCGCCGTTGGGTCCGTCGAAAGGATTGGTGCGGGAGGTTCCCAGAATGGTTCCGCCCTGCTTCGAGATGCCGCGCACGCTGCTGCGGGGCAGGTCGATGATGTCGCCGTCCACCACTCCGCGCCAGCCGTCCAGGAAGCCCACGAATTCCACGTCATGTACCTTGATCCCCTTCAAAACCGCTCCGCGGATCACTGCGTTGAGTCCGGGGCAGTCGCCTCCGCTGGTCAGGATGCCGATCTTCATGGTTGAAACCTCTGGTTCGGTTGTGGCGGCTGGTGGATCTTCAGCCTCGATTCTAGCCACCGCCGGGCCGGCAGCCATCGCGGCGGGACTCAACCGGCGTCATACGGGGCAAATGAGATGCACCCGGGCCCTTTGTGCCGCCGGGCTAGCGGTTCCCGAGCAGGCGTTCCAGCACAATGGTGCCGTCCGTTTTGGGCAGCAGGAGCCAGGCGGCGAGGTACGTCCAAACGCCTACAAACGGGAGCAGGAAGCTGAGCAGGACGGCGATCCGCACCGCCGAAACATCCCAGCCGTACCGGTCGGCAATTCCTGCGCAGACGCCTCCCGCCCAGCCGCGGGTCCTGCGGACCGGGGAGGAACGCAACATATTAAAGAAACGGTTCATAATCTACAGACTGCCTTTTCTGGAAGTGGATGGAAGGCGTTTCCGCCCGGGGTGAAACTCCATGGAGTTCGGTGCCTGGTTGTCAGGGGTGCTCCCGGTTGCGGCCGCCCATAGCGGCAATGGCACCCCCGACGAGCAGGGCGGCGCCTGTGCCAAGGGTCAGGCCGAGCAGGACGGCCAGCGGATCAAACGCAATATCGGTCAGCAGCCAGACCAGGATCAGGACGCCGGCTGCAGCGAGGAGCAGGCCCCACACAATGGTGCTGGTGCGGGCCGGACGCCGTCCGTCTTCGGCGGCGTCGAAGCGGGCATCGGATGAGGGTGAGGTGTTCATCGTTCGAGATCGCTTTCATTCACGGTTACCAGCACGTTGCTGGCGAAGCCCTTCACATGCACGACAAGCGGATCGCCGCCTGTGCCGTTGAGCCGGCGGTCCGAGGAACGCCAGATGCTGCCGGTCTCGGTAACGGTGCTGCCGTCGTCGATAATCACATTTCCGGCCAGCATGTCCGTACGGACCAGGACAGGAATGTCATTGGGCACCAGGATAGTGAGATCACTCGCGGCCACGGTCACCGGGACCTCCGCTGCCGGCCGCTCTTCATCCGAGAAATAGCGCAGATCAATTTCGCCGTCGACGGCTGCGAGCGCGTAACCGCCGGTGGCCGGAGAGGAGCTGGTGGGAGCCCAATTCGCCTGATGGGCCACGGCGACGTTGGTGTAGCTGCCAATACCCGTGCCGGTAGCTGCCGCGGATACCACGAGTGCTGCTGCCGTCAGTCCCGGAAAACCGGAGGAACGGCCGGCAGCGCCAAGCACCACGATCGCCAGGCCGTTGACCACGGCAGCTGCCGCAAGGGCGACCGCCACCGGCTGCTCGGGAGTAATCACGGAGAGGTAGTCCAGGGTCAGGACAGTTCCAAAGGTGAGCAGGACTGCTCCCAGGATGAGGGCGACTGCGGCGCCGCCGGGGCTCGTCCGCCGTCTGGCGGGAGCGGGCGGCTGAAAGGGCGGAGAATCAGTCCGGAAGCCGGCAGATGAGGGGCTCGGTTCTCCACCTCCAGCCCCCAACCCGTCCGGAGCCCGTGTCCCGGCCGCACCGCCGCTTCCGGATCGGGTCGCCAGCCAGTAGATAATCAGGCCAACACCGGCAACCGAAAAAAGCGTCCAGAAGAAACCGCCGAATACCCCGTCGTCAGCCCACCAGATGCTGGGCCCCGTGCCCAGGATGGTAGCGGTCAGGGCACCGGTGGTACCGGTGGTCCAGGTACCGCGCAGGGCCTCCTCCGCATGGATGCGGCCGTCCGGCTCGGGCAGAAAGGCCCACGCCAGGCCGTACAACAGAAGCCCGGCCCCGAACAGGGCAAGGACCACAAAAAGGCCGCGGACCAGGACAGGGTCGATTCCAAGGCGGGCGGAGATGCCGGAGCAGACGCCGCCGGCCCAGCGGTCGGTGCCGCGGACAATTCCCAGCGACCGGAGCCAGGGGAAGAACCCGTTGGGCCCCTGGCCGGTGCCGTTGTTTCCCGTGCCGGAAGGACGGTCCTGCTCGGCGTTGGGTATCCGGTGGGAGCCTGCGGCACCGGCAGGTGGAGGCAGGGGGCGGGTGGGAGCTGCGTCAACCGGCAGGGACTGCGTGGTTTCGCCGGCTGAAGCATCGGCGGGCGTTAGGCGATCGTTTCCGGCAGGGCCGGGATCTGATGGGTGCGGGGTCATGGTTCCATTCTGTCGGCGGAACTGTCCGACCGGATCCGGGATTTCCCTGAGATATCCCTGAGCGGGCCCTGAGAAAGCCGCCGGAGGCGCCTGAGGGCCGCCGCAGGGGCCCTCAACGTGCTTGGATAAGTGCATGAAGGCACCACTGCTCCGTCCTGACGCCCGTATGGTTGCGGGCGTCTGTTCCGGCCTTGCCGGGCACCTGGGCTGGTCCGTCAACCTCATCCGCGCGTCGATGGTGCTGCTGGCTGCAGCCGGAGGTGCCGGCCTGGTGCTCTATGCCTGGCTGTGGGTCCTGGTGCCCACAGCTGCAGAGGCGGAAGACAGTGCCGACAAAGAGCACCGCCCCCGCAGCCTGGCGCAGAATTTTGCGGCCCACTTCGGCGGACCTTCCGCCGCCGGCACCCGCACTTCCGGCGTGGAGGGCCCAAACGCCGAGGGGCCCGCTTCAGACGCCGGGGCGCCCGCTTCCCGCCCCCCGGCCGCTGCCCGCGGCTGGAGCCAGTTCGCTGCCGGCCGTGATGTCCTGGCTGGTCTGGCGCTGCTCGCCGTTGCCGCCGTCGTCATCGCCCAGCGGTTTGGCGCCGACGTGAACTGGCAGGTCCTGTTCCCGCTGGGCGCCATTGTTGCAGGGGCCGTGCTGGCCTGGTCCCAGCTCGATGATGCGCGCCGGGCCGGACTCATCAGCAGTGCCGGCGCGGACCGCCGAACCGGGGTCCTTCGGTTGGCGGCAGGGTTGCTGCTGGTAATTGTCGGAGTGCTGTTGATGGTTTCCGGCGCGTTCGCCTGGGACATCCTGCTCGCCGGGCTGCTGGCCGCCGCAGCTGTCCTGGGCGGCGTGGGGCTGGTGTTCGCACCCTGGGCCGTCAAGTACTGGCGTGACTTGGAAGCAGAGCGGGCAGGGCGCATCCGGGAACGCGAACGGGCCGAAATTGCCGCCCACCTGCACGACTCAGTGCTGCAGACCCTTGCCCTCATTCAGAACCGGGCCGGTTCAGAGCAGGACGTTCTTCGTCTTGCCCGCGCACAGGAGCGCGAGCTGCGCCGCTGGCTCTATCTCGACGATCCGCGAACGGCCGGTCAGCTGTCCGAGGCCGTCACCGCCGCAGCAGCCCATGTCGAGGACGAATACGGGTATCCCGTGGAAGTGGTGGCCGTAGGCGATGCATCCCTGACCTCCGCAACGGAGGCCATGGTGCTGGCGGCACGGGCAGCACTGATCAATGCGGCCCAGCACGCACCGGGCCCGGTGTCCGTCTATGTTGAATGCACCCCGGACCGGGCGGAAGTGTTTATCCGTGACCGGGGGAAAGGGTTCAACCCGCAGCAGGTTCCCCCGGACCGCCTCGGTGTCCGCGAGTCCATTGTGGGACGAATGAAGCGCCATGGAGGCACCGCCGTCATCCGCAGCGGCCCGGAGGGAACAGAAGTACGCCTGGCGCTTCCCCTCACCCGCACGCCTCCGGAAAGCACGGAGAACCACCCCGCAGCAGACATTCCCCACACATCGGAGCACCCATGATGACCGGCCCCATCGACGTTGTAGTCGTGGACGACCACGCAATTTTCCGCTCAGGCCTCAAGGCAGACCTGGACGCCCGGCTGCGGGTGACTGCTGAGGCGGACACTGTTGAGTCAGCCGTTGCCGCGATCCGGGCGCACCGCCCCGCCGTCGTCCTTTTGGATGTCCATCTGCCCGGCGGGGTGGGCGGCGGCGGAGCGGAAGTCATTGCCGGCTGCCGGGACCTGCTCGGAACCACGCGCTTTCTGGCCCTGAGCGTTTCGGATGCCGCTGAGGACGTGGTGACCGTGATCCGCGCCGGAGCCCGCGGCTACGTCACCAAGACCATTTCCGGCGCGGAAATCTCCGACGCCGTCGTCCGGGTGGCCGGCGGCGACGCGGTGTTTTCACCCCGGCTTGCAGGATTTGTGCTGGATGCCTTCGGGACAGCGGCGGTGGCGGCGGTCGACGACGAACTCGACCGCCTTTCCGCCCGGGAACTGGAAGTGATGCGGCTGATTGCGCGGGGCTACAGCTACAAGGAGGTGGCCCGGGAACTGTTCATCTCCGTCAAGACGGTGGAAACCCATGTATCAGCCGTCCTGAGGAAGCTGCAGCTCTCCAACCGGCACGAACTCAGCCGGTGGGCCGCCGACCGGCGCCTGCTCTAGGCGGCGCGGCCGAGGAATTCCGTCAGGCGGGACATGCCCTCGGCAAGGTCCTCATCGCCCAGGGCGTAGGACAGGCGAAGGTAGCCGGAGGGGCCGAACGCCTCGCCGGGAACCACCGCCACCTCCACCGTCTCCAGGATCAGGGCGGCCAGCTCCGCGGAGGTCTGCGGGCGGAGCGGACCGTTCACACCCGGGAACTCCTTGCCGAGCAGCCCGCGGACGTCCGCATAGGCATAGAAGGCACCTTCGGGCATGGGGCATTCGATGCCGTCAACGGAGTTAAGTGCCGCGACCATGGCCTTGCGGCGGCGGTCGAAGGCCTGCTTCATTTCCTCGACGGCGGTCAGCGGACCGGAAACGGCGGCAAGCGCCGCCATCTGGGACACATTGGCAACGTTCGAGGACAGGTGTGACTGCAGGTTGGTGGCGGCCTTGATGACGTCGGGGGCGGCAATCATCCATCCCACCCGCCAGCCGGTCATGGCGTAGGTCTTGGCAACACCGTTGAGCACAACCACCTTGTCGCCCAGCTCCGGTGCCGCCGTCGCAATGGAGGTGAACTCCACGCCGTCGTACGTCAGGTGCTCGTAAATTTCATCGGTGACCACCCACAGTCCGCGGGCAGCAGCCCACCGGCCGATTTCGGCAACCTGCTCCGCGGGATATACGGCGCCGGTGGGGTTGGAGGGGGAGCAGAACAGCAGCAGCTTGGTCTTATCGGTGCAGGCAGCTTCCAACTGCTCAACGGTAACCATGTAGCCCTGCTCGGGGCCCGCGAAGACCTCCACCGGAATGCCGCCGGCCAAACGGATGGCCTCGGGATACGTCGTCCAGTAGGGGGCCGGCAGCAGGACTTCATCGCCGGGATTCAGGAGGGTGGCAAACGCTTCATACACGGCCTGCTTGCCGCCGTTGGTGACCAGTACCTGGGACGGCTCCACGGGATAACCGGAATCCCGCAGGGTCTTGTCCGCAATGGCCTGCTTCAGCTCCGGGAGCCCGCCGGCGGGGGAGTAGCGGTGGAAACGCGGGGTGCGCGCGGCCTCAACTGCTGCGTCGACGATGTAGCCGGGGGTCGGAAAGTCGGGCTCACCGGCACCGAAGCCGATCACCGGACGGCCCGCTGCTTTGAGGGCTTTCGCCTTGGCGTCTACGGCAAGGGTTGCGGACTCCGCGATGGAGGCGATGCGCTCTGAAATTCGGCCGGTGGAAGGCATGGCGTTCCCGTCTGTGGTTGCAGTTTGATTCCCAATGGGACATGTGGAGTGCAGGGCCGCCTACTTCCAGGCGGCCACTTCCAGTTTAGGTGCAGCAGCGTGCGGCCGCGGTTTCTTACGCGGGCCGCTGGTGGAAGAAACGGCAGGTGAAGCCGCTTTTACGTGCCCCGACGGCGGTTCCGGAAGGCTTCCGGGAACACTGGGTGCGGCTGCCCAGGGACACCGCAGGGGCACCGCCGGGACGCTGTCCGGAGCGCCGGTTCGACGGGAGGCGAATCTTTGAGTAGACTTGATCTTCGTGTTGAAGTCATGACACTGGTCTGTGCCTGTCGGCGGTTCGCTGACGAGGGGTATTACCGGTAGAGTGGGTTCTTCCATAGGGTAGTGGCGCAATTGGTAGCGCAGCGGTCTCCAAAACCGCAGGTTGCAGGTTCGAGTCCTGTCTGCCCTGCGCACGGCTGTCATCACGGCAGCTCAGCAGAAGTCCTTCATGAAGCAGCAGTCCCAGCACATGCTGCGGCTGTGAACCGAACAGATGAGTGAGGCGATGGTGACCGAGACAGCTGCCAGCAGCTCCAAGGGACACCCCTCCAGCGGGCCCAAGAAGCGCGGCTTCTTCGCGGCAATTGCGCTCTTCCTGCGTCAGGTTATTGCGGAACTGAAAAAGGTGGTCACTCCCACCCGCAAGGAACTGCTGAGATACACCATTGTGGTTCTGGCCTTCGTGGTCGTGATGATGATTATCGTGACAGTTCTGGATTTTGTCTTTGGTGCAGGCGCGCTGGCGATCTTCGGCTCGGGCAGCGGCGAAAGCTGACTCCGGGCCTGCGTTTCGCCCCAAGGGCAGGAACCTCAGGCCTTTGAGCTAGAGCCAGTGACAAACCCCATAGAGCTCTGAAGAAGAAAGCAGGAATCTACGTGTCCGAGCAAGAACTCGAATCACAGATCAATGACGAAGCCGCTGATCTGGATGCCGAGGATGAAACAACCGCAGCAGACGCCGTTGAGGCGCCCGCCGAGGCTGACGTTCCGGCAGAGGATGCCGACGCCGCCGACGAGGTTGTGAACTCTGATTCCGCAGACTCCGAAGACTCAGAAGAAGAGCCCGAGGAAGATCCCGCAGAAGCCTTCAAGGCGAAGCTGCGCCGTCAGGAGGGTGACTGGTACGTCATCCACTCCTACGCCGGTTACGAAAACCGCGTGAAGGTCAATCTTGAGACCCGCATCCAGACCATGGACATGGAAGATAACATCTTCGAAATCCAGGTTCCGATGGAAGAAGTCGTCGAGATCAAGAACACCACCCGGAAGATCGTGAACCGGGTCCGTATTCCCGGCTACGTTCTGGTCCGCATGGAACTGACCGACGCCTCCTGGGGCGTTGTGCGCCACACCCCCGGTGTTACGGGCTTCGTGGGCAACGCCCACAACCCCGTGCCGCTGAGCCTCAAAGAGGTTTACTCCATGCTGGAGCACACCGTGGTTTCCCCGAAGATCGAAGCCGGCAAGCCCGCGCAGGAATCTTCCAACTATGCAGTGGACTTCGAGGTTGGCGAGCCCGTCACGGTCAACGAAGGACCGTTCGAGACGCTCCAGGCCACGATCTCCGAGATCAAGCCCGAGTCTCAGCAGCTGGTGGTCCTCGTGACCATCTTCGAGCGCGAGACTCCGGTGACGCTTGGCTTCGGCCAGGTCACCAAGCTGCAGTAGTACCAAAGACTTCGTTGTCTGCAGGTCCGCTTTACCCTGCCGGCAGCGTCCGGCCGCCACGCCATGGCGGCCACCAACCCGGACGGACGCTCCTGTTCCCCGGGAACATAATTTAGAGAAGGACCCTTTCATGGCCCCCAAGAAAAAGGTCACCGGCCTCATCAAGCTGCAGATCAACGCAGGTGCCGCCAACCCGGCTCCTCCTATCGGTCCGGCACTTGGCCAGCACGGTGTCAACATCATGGAATTCTGCAAGGCGTACAACGCTGCAACGGAATCCCAGCGCGGCAACGTTATCCCGGTTGAAATCACCGTTTACGAAGACCGTTCGTTCACCTTCATCACGAAGACCCCGCCGGCTGCACAGCTGATCAAGAAGGCTGCCGGTGTTGCCAAGGGTTCGGCAACCCCGCACACCGCCAAGGTTGCCAACCTGACCCAGGCTCAGGTCGAAGAGATCGCCACCATGAAGATGGAAGACCTCAACGCCAACGACGTCCAGGCTGCTGCCAAGATCATCGCCGGCACCGCCCGCTCCATGGGCATCACCGTAGAGGGCTAATTAGCTTTTTTGGTGAGGCGGGTCCGCCCGCCGAGCAAACATTTACACTTTCAAAAAGCTGTTCGTGCCACAGGGCACGACGGCGCGTGGCAGGGCCGAGCGCGGTCCGACAGACCACAACTGCACAAGGAGAAAAAGCAGATGGCAAAGCGCAGCAAAGCATATGAAGCAGCTGTAGCCAAGATCGATGCGGACAAGCTGTACGCACCGGTTGAGGCTGTAGAGCTGGCAAAGGAATCCAACCCCTCCAAGTTTGATGCGACCGTTGAGGTTGCTTTCCGACTGGGCGTTGACCCCCGCAAGGCCGACCAGATGGTCCGCGGCACGGTTAACCTGCCCCACGGTACGGGTAAGACCGCCCGTGTCCTGGTTTTCGCAACGGGCGAGAAGGCAGAGCAGGCTATTGCAGCCGGCGCTGACTTCGTCGGTTCCGATGACATGATCGAAAAGGTTGCAGCAGGCTGGGTCGACTTCGACGCCGCCGTTGCCACCCCGGACATGATGGGCAAGGTTGGCCGCCTGGGCCGCGTGCTCGGCCCGCGTAACCTGATGCCGAACCCGAAGACCGGCACGGTTACCCCGAACGTTGCCAAGGCTGTTAGCGACATCAAGGGCGGAAAGATCGACTTCCGCGTTGACAAGCACTCCAACCTGCACTTCATCATCGGCAAGGTGTCCTTCGATCAGCAGAAGCTGGCCGAGAACTACGCCGCAGCCCTTGAAGAAGTTCTGCGCCTGAAGCCGTCCGCGGCCAAGGGACGCTACATCCAGAAGGCAACCGTTTCCACCACGTTCGGCCCGGGCATCTCCGTTGACCCGAACGTCACCAAGGTTCTTGCCGACGCATAGTCCGGCTTAGGGGCGCCCGCGTCCCGGATCTGTCGCAGAGGCGGCCGCAGCATTTCGCTGCGGCCGCTTTTTTGTGCTCAGGCGCCAGGTCAGGCAGGATGTGGGCCATGACACTTCCTGCCGCAGAGATAGCACTGATGCCCATTCCGGCGAGCCTGGATATAACTGATCCTGGCGCGGCGGGTTTCACAGCGGCTGTTGAGCTCCTGAATGCGAATCTGCGGGAGATCTGGGGCAACGATGACTTTCGGGACGCGCCTGCGACGCAGCTGGCTGGCTTCCTTCCGTCCGCGATGCGGCGGCGGCTCCTGCTCGGGGCATGGGTTGGTGATGAGCTGGCGGGGGTGGCAACACTGAAACTGCCGCTGATGGATAACACCCATTCCGCCTGGGTGCATGTGACAGTGGCTTCGGCTTTCCGCCGCTGCGGCCTGGGACGCCGGTTGTATGCTGCAGCTGAACAGGCGGCGGCAGCCGACGGGCGAACGACCCTTCTGGGGGAAACGGACCACCCGGTGCGGTCCGGCGTTGCTGCCTCTTCCGTGCTGGCGCCCAAGAGCGGGACCGGGGCTATCCCCGGGGACAGTGCCGCATGCTTCGCCGCGGGACGGGGCTTTGAGCTCGAGCAAGTGGAACGGGTGAGCCTCCTGGACCTGGCAGGTACCACTGACTGGCAGGAGCTGCTGGACTCGGCCGTGGGCGCCGGCTCCGAGGATTACGCTCTGGAATTCTGGCAGGGGGCCTGCCCTGAACACCTTGTGGATGCCTATGCGCTGCTGCGGCAGAAAATGAGTACCGATGCCCCGATGGCAGGCCTGGACCTCGAGGAGGAACAGTGGGACGCGGCACGGGTGCGCGAGGGGGAACGGAAAGTGCGTGAAATGGATGCGGAGGAGCTGGTATGCGCCGTTCGCCACGTTCCCTCCGGACAGCTGGCCGGACATACGGTGCTCATGGTGTTCAACAGCAACCCCGAGGTGGCCTTCCAGGATGACACCCTGGTTTTGGAGGAGCATCGGGGACACCGGCTGGGCCTGCTGCTCAAGGCAGCAAACCTGGTGCGGCTGCGCGAGGCACTTCCGGGGGCGTTGCGGGTCTGGACCTGGAATGCTGCCGAGAACACGTACATGCTGTCCATTAATGAGATGCTCGGCTTCACCCCGGTCGGTTATTCGGGGGAGTGGCAGAAGGCAGCTGCGAAAGCCTGACCGGAGCGGATTTGGCCCGGCCGTGTTTGTCCCGTACTCTGGATATACCAAAGACCGTCGGTCGATGTGCTTTCAATCCCACTCTCATCCTGGATCTCCGGGACCGCGGGTGGACTCCGGTTGATCGGACATCCGAAAGTCCCTTCAGAGGGCGGCCTGCGCAGGTGAACGAACTCAGCCAAATGGTGCGCGTCAACGCGTTCCTGCTGCTAAGCCCCGTGCATCTGCCCGGGGCGTTTTTTATGTTCGGGACCCGATCCACCGGCACTATTCCCCGGAAGGAGGGTTATGGCAACGCCAACAAAGGTAACGGCAGTTGAAGAAATCACCACCGATTTCAACGAATCAACCGCTGCTGTCCTAACCGAATACCGCGGGCTCACCGTTGCACAGCTCAAGGAGCTGCGTCGTTCGCTCGGCCAGGACACCAAGTACTCGGTCGTCAAGAACACCCTGACTGGCATTGCAGCCAAGGAAGCCGGCATCGACGCGTTCGACGGCCAGCTTACCGGCCCCACTGCAATTGCCTTCATCAAGGGTGACGCAGTTGCAGCTGCAAAGAGCCTGACGGATTTTGCCAAGACCAACCCGCAGCTGATCATCAAGACCGGTGTCTTCGAGGGCAATGCCCTGGACGCTTCCGGTGTTGCCGCACTGGCTGCCCTTGAATCCCGTGAGCTCCAGCTTGCACGCGTCGCCGGTGTCCTCAAGGCACCGATGTCCATGCTGGCACGCTCGGTCGACGCTCTGCGCGTGAAGCTTGAAGAGGGAAGCGATTCTGCTCCCGCCGCGGAAGAGGCTCCGGCCGCCGCAGAAGAAGCTCCGGCCGCAGAAGCAGCCACCGAAGAGTAATCGCTCTTCCAATCCACACTCCGGTGCCGACGCACCAATAAGGTGCCCGCGCACCACTTATAGGAAGGACGCCACACCATGGCGAAGCTGACCAACGAAGAGCTCATTGAAGCCTTCAAGGAACTGTCCATCATCGAGCTCTCCGACTTCGTGAAGCTCTTCGAAGAGACCTTCGACGTTACCGCTGCTGCTGTTGCAGTTGCCGGTCCCGCCGCCGGTGCTGCCGACGCCGAGGAAGAGAAGACCGAATTCGACGTCATCCTCGAAGCTGCCGGTGACAAGAAGATCGCAGTCATCAAGGAAGTTCGTGCCCTGACTTCCCTGGGCCTGAAGGAAGCCAAGGACGTTGTAGACAGCGCCCCGAAGGCTGTCCTGGAAGGCGCTACGAAGGAAGCCGCAGAGAAGGCAAAGGAAGCCCTCGAGGCTGCCGGCGCCACGGTTACCGTCAAGTAGTAGATTTTCCCCCGCAGCTCCGGCTGCCGGATTCATCAAGGCCGCGTTCCGCAAGGAACGCGGCCTTTTTGCATATCCGGGTTGCCTGCCGTGAAGCCGCCGGTCCGGAAGAAGCACCCTGCCCGGCAGCAGGCACTACTGTGGATCCCGTTGATGCGGGCCTGACGGCGTGCTTCGGAGAATCAGGCGGGGGAGGGAACAGGGTCTATGGCACGGATGGTGCTGCTGTGGATTCTGGCCGCCGGCGCTGCTGCCTGTATTCTCACGGGCGCCCTGCCGCTGTCCGAGACCCGTGAACTGCTGGAACGAATAGGGCCGGTCCTGCTCTTCGTCACGGCGGCTACCGTCGTCAGCTGCCTTGCAGATGCAGCCGGGCTGTTCCGGGTGGCCACCCGCTTCATTTCGAGGGCAGGCCGGGGCCGCATCTTTATCCTGTGGCTTTTGGTGCTGGCGCTGACTGTTCTCTCCAGCATTTTTCTCTCGCTGGACACGGCCGTTGTGCTCGTGGCTCCGCTGGTGGTCTCCCTGGCCTGGTCCGCGCGGATTCCGCCCATCATCTTTGCGGTGAGCACAGTGTGGCTGGCGAACACCGCCTCACTGCTGCTCCCCGTGTCCAATCTGACGAATCTCCTGGCCCAGCAGCGGGCGGGCCTCCATCCGGTCGCCTATGCCGGACTCGTCTGGGCTCCCGCGCTGGCCGGGATCCTGGTTCCTGCCCTGCTGCTGTGGCTGGTCTTCCGCCGGCAGCTGCGGGGACGCTACCTGCCGCCGCGGGACCCGGTCCCGGTGCCGGACCGCGGGCTCCTCGTATTGAGCATGGTGGTGGTGGGCCTGCTGCTGCCCGCGCTGGTCAGCGGTATCGACGTATGGATCCCCGCCTGCCTGGCGGCGCTGGTGCTCGCCGGCGGATTCCTCGCCAAGCAGCGCTCTGCCCTGCGGCTGGACATTCTGCCGGTGCAGCCGGTAGTTCTCTCTGTCAGCCTTTTCGTCCTGGTCCAGGCCGCTCACGCCCAGGGACTCACCGGGTTTCTTGCCCAGGCAGCGGGGTCCGGCGAAACCTTCGGCGCGCTCCTGCAGCTGGCTGGCGCGGGTGCACTCGCTTCCAACGCAGTGAACAACCTTCCGGCGTATCTGGCACTGGAGCCGTCGGCTGAGAGTCCCGTCCGGCTGGCAGCCCTGCTGCTCGGCGTGAATCTCGGCGCCATCGTAACTCCCTGGGGCTCGCTTGCGACGCTGCTCTGGTATGACCGCATGCGTTCGCTTGGCGTGAGAGTCCGCTGGGGGCGATTCATTGCTGCCGGCCTGGCTGCCGCCGTCGTTACCGTGGTGGCGGCGACGGCAGCCCTTGCGCTGTCCAGCTGATGCGGGGTTACGCCTCGTCGCGGTACAGCAGCAGCGCTTCGCCCTGTCCGCCGCCTCCGCAGAGGGCAACGGCGGCCTTCCCCGAGCCGCGGCGCTGGAGCTCGAGGGCCGCGGTCAGGGCCAGCCTGGCCCCGGAGGCACCGATGGGGTGGCCGAGGGCAATTGCTCCGCCGTAGAGGTTGCACTGCTCCAGATCCATGCCGAGCTCATTGAGGGACTGCACGGCAACCGCTCCGAAGGCCTCGTTGATCTCGATGAAGTCCAGGTCCGATGTGCTCCAGCCAGCCCGGTCAAGGGCGGCGTATACAGCGTTGGAAGGCTGGGAGTGCAGGCTGTTGTCGGGGCCGGCCACCTGTCCCGGCGCGCCGACGACGGCGAGCACCTCCAGGCCGTTCTCCTCCGCGTAGGTGCGGGTGGTGAGGATCAGCGCGGCAGCCCCGTCGGACAGGGGAGAGGAGTTTCCGGCCGTGATGGTGCCTTCGGCGTGGAAAGCCGGGCGCAGGCCCGCCAGCGTCTCCGGGGTCGTATTGGGGCGGATACCCTCATCCGCGGTAAGGACAAGCGGCTCCCCGCGGCGCCGGGGAACTGTGACCGGCACGATCTCGGCGTCGAAAATTCCTGCTGCGACGGCGGCTGCGGCCCTCCGGTGCGAGGCAGCGGCAACTTCATCCTGCTCGATCCGCTTGATCGCCAGCTTGGTGTTGCCGCGTTCGGTGGAGACACCCATGGAGTCATTGTCGAAGGCGTCGGTGAGGCCGTCGTGGGCCACCGAATCAAGGACTGAGATGTTGCCGTAGTTCCAGCCCTGGCGGGAACCGGGCAGCAGGTGCGGGCCGCGTGTCATGGATTCCTGCCCGCCGGCCACCACCACGGTGGCTTCTCCGGCCCGGATGAGCCGGGCGGCGTCGGTCACGGCGGCCAGGCCGGAGAGGCAGACCTTGTTGACCGTGACTGTGGGGACGTCCCAGCCGATGCCCGCCTTGATGGCGGACTGGCGCGCAGGATTCTGCCCGCAGCCGGCCTGGACCACGTGGCCCATGATCACGGCGGAGACATCTTCTGTCCGGACGCGGGCCTTCTCCAGTGCCCCCGCGATGGCAAAGGCGCCGAGTTCAACGGCGGTGAAGGGCGCCAGTTGGCCGTTCAGCCGTCCCTGGGGGGTGCGGGCGCCGCCGACAATGACCACTTCGGTTCCGGCTGCGGCATCTTGGAATGGGCGGTTGCTCATGGCTGGGAAGTCACTTTCGTCGTTGAAATCTATCGTTGAAATCTCGGGTTTTTCCGGCGATTGTTCCGGCAAGGCAAACCCGCAGCAGACCGGACCAGCGCAGGGCAGCGGCGCTGGGCACACACTTCGCGCTGCAACAAGGGTACGCCAAGCAACCGGGGCCGGGGAGAGCAGGATCACAGGGCCGTGATGCACAGGGCGCCCCCGGCGCACGGATTCGGGCCATCGTGCGGTAAGGTGTCTGTATCCGATGCGTCAGCGGTGCGCCGGTGTAGCCTGTAGTTCCCCGTAGAAACGGTGTTCAGGAGATCCAATCCAGAGCAGACCGGCGGGTTGAGCATGACGCAGGGCAGGGGACCGGGTAGACTTGTCTGCCCATAATGCCCTATAGTGGATATTTGCTTCCCTCTCTTAACCTTCAGCCTTCATATAGCGGTGGGCTTTGTCCTGTGCCAGGCAGCGTTTCGCGCGCCCGGCAGGACGCAAGGACGCACACGGACCAGGTCCGTTAGTGCAGAGAAGGAGGCGCGAAACACGCCTGAAGGTCTGTGGAAGGATCCCTCTTGGTCGCCTCGAGCACCTCTAATAATGCAACCGCTAACATTCCGGAGAACATCGCTCCCCGGATTTCATTCGCAAAGATTCACGAACCGCTTGACGTTCCCAATCTTCTTGCCCTGCAGACCGACAGCTTTGACTGGCTTGTCGGCAACGAGCGCTGGAAAGCGCGCGTAGAAAAGGCAAAGCAGACCGGGGAGCAGGGCATTGCCACTACTTCCGGTCTGGCTGACATCTTCGAGGAAATCTCCCCGATCGAAGACTTCCAGGGCACCATGTCCCTGAGCTTCTCCGAGCCGGAGTTCGCCGACCCGAAGTACACCATGGCTGAGTGCAAGGACCGGGACGCCACGTACTCGGCCCCTCTGTACGTTAAAGCCGAATTCATGAATAACAACACGGGTGAAATCAAGCAGCAGACCGTGTTCATGGGCGACTTCCCCCTCATGACAGACAAGGGAACGTTCGTCATCAACGGCACCGAGCGTGTTGTTGTTTCCCAGCTGGTCCGTTCCCCGGGTGCCTACTTTGAGCGCACCGCTGACAAGACCAGTGATAAGGACATCTACACCGCGAAGATCATTCCTTCCCGCGGTGCATGGTTCGAACTGGAGATCGACAAGCGCGACCAGGTGGGCGTCCGCCTGGACCGCAAGCGCAAGCAGTCCGTCACCGTGCTGCTGAAGGCACTGGGCTGGACCGAGGGCCAGATCCTGGAAACCTTCGGTGAATACGATTCCATTCGCGCCACCCTGGAAAAGGACCCGACGGAAACCCGCGAGGATGCCCTGCTGGACATCTACCGCAAGCTCCGTCCGGGCGAGCCGCCCACGGTTGAGGCTGCCCAGACCCTGCTGGACAACCTGTACTTCAACCCGAAGCGCTATGACCTGGCCAAGGTTGGCCGCTACAAGATCAACCGCAAGCTGGGCATCGACAAGCCGCTGACGGATTCCGATGCTTCGGTCCTGAACAATGACGACATCGTCGCCATGATCAAGTTCCTGGTTGCCCTGCACGCCGGTGAAAAGACCGTTCCGGGCAAGCGCAACGGCGAAGATGTTGACATCCGCGTTGAGGTTGATGACATCGACCACTTCGGCAACCGCCGCATCCGCGCCGTGGGCGAGCTCATCGAGAACCAGATCCGCACGGGCCTGTCCCGCATGGAGCGTGTTGTCCGTGAGCGCATGACCACTCAGGACGTCGAGGCCATCACGCCGCAGACGCTGATCAACATCCGCCCCGTCGTGGCCGCGATCAAGGAGTTCTTCGGAACCTCCCAGCTCTCGCAGTTCATGGACCAGAACAACCCGCTCGCCGGACTGACGCACAAGCGCCGCCTGTCCGCGCTGGGCCCGGGTGGTCTGTCCCGTGACCGCGCAGGCATGGAAGTCCGAGACGTCCACCCCTCGCACTACGGCCGCATGTGCCCCATCGAAACCCCTGAAGGCCCGAACATTGGTCTGATCGGTTCGCTGGCGTCCTACGCACGGATCAACGCGTTCGGTTTCATCGAAACTCCGTACCGCAAGGTTGTCGACGGCGTTGTCACCGATCAGGTTGATTACCTGACCGCTGATGACGAAGTTGAGCGCACCATTGCCCAGGCAAACGCTCCGCTGCGCGAAGACATGCACTTCGCCGAGGACCTCGTCCTCGTCCGTGCCCGCGGCGGTTCCGGCGAGCCTGTTCTCGTTGAGCCTGAAGGCGTCGAGTACATGGACGTCTCCCCGCGCCAGATGGTGTCGGTGGCTACGGCCCTGATTCCGTTCCTGGAACACGATGACGCCAACCGCGCCCTCATGGGTGCGAACATGCAGCGCCAGGCTGTGCCGCTGCTCCGTTCCGAGCGCCCCGTTGTGGGTACCGGCATGGAGAAGTACGCCGCCGTCGACGCCGGTGACTCCGTTACCGCCGCCAAGCCCGGTGTTGTCACCGAGGTCTCCGCTGAGCTCGTTACCGTTATGAACGACGACGGCACCGAGTCCAACTACCCGATCATGAAGTTCGCACGCTCCAACCAGGGCAACGCGTACAACCAGCGGGTACTGGTTTCCGAAGGCGCACGCGTCGAGGTCAACAGCATCATCGCCGACGGTCCCTCCACGGACCAGGGTGAACTGGCTCTGGGTAAGAACCTGCTCGTGGCATTCATGTCATGGGAAGGCCACAACTACGAAGATGCCATCATCCTCTCGCAGCGCATGGTCTCCGACGATGTCCTGACCTCCATCCACATCGAGGAGCACGAAGTTGATGCCCGCGACACCAAGCTTGGTGCCGAGGAAATCACCCGTGACATCCCGAACGTGTCCGAGGAAGTGCTCTCCCAGCTGGACGAGCGCGGCATCATTCACATCGGTGCCGAGGTTGAAGCCGGCGACATCCTGGTTGGCCGCGTCACCCCCAAGGGTGAAACGGAACTGACCCCGGAAGAGCGTCTGCTGCGCGCCATCTTCGGCGAGAAGAGCCGCGAAGTCCGCGACACTTCCCTGAAGGTTCCCCACGGCGAGTCCGGAACGGTCATCGGTGTCCGCATCTTCGACCGCGACAACGACGACGAGCTGCCCCCGGGCGTGAACCAGCTGGTGCGCGTCTACGTGGCGCACAAGCGCAAGATCACGGACGGCGACAAGCTGGCCGGCCGCCACGGCAACAAGGGCGTCATCTCCAAGATCCTTCCGATCGAAGACATGCCGTTCATGGAAGACGGAACCCCCGTTGACATCGTCCTGAACCCCCTGGGTGTTCCGGGTCGTATGAACGTGGGCCAGGTTCTGGAAATCCACCTGGGCTGGGCTGCCAAGCAGGGCTGGAAGATCGACGGCAATCCGGAATGGGTCCAGAACCTGCCGGCCCTGCCGCGCGAGTCCGGTCCCACCACGGTTGCCACCCCGGTGTTCGACGGTGCCAGCGAGGACGAGATCACCGGCCTGCTGGATTCCACCAACGTGACCCGTGACGGCAACCGCCTGATCGGTGCTTCCGGTAAGGCCAAGATGTACGACGGCCGCTCCGGCCAGCCGTTCCCCGAACCCATCTCCGTGGGTTACATGTACATCCTGAAGCTGCACCACCTTGTTGATGACAAGATCCATGCACGCTCCACCGGCCCGTACTCCATGATCACGCAGCAGCCGTTGGGTGGTAAGGCACAGTTCGGTGGCCAGCGCTTCGGTGAAATGGAAGTTTGGGCCCTGGAAGCGTACGGCGCCGCCTACACGCTGCAGGAACTGCTCACGATCAAGTCCGATGACATCCATGGCCGCGTGAAGGTCTACGAAGCCATCGTCAAGGGCGAGAATATCCCGGAGCCAGGCGTTCCCGAGTCCTTCAAGGTGCTCATCAAGGAAATGCAGTCGCTCTGCCTGAATGTGGAAGTACTCTCCACCGAGGGCAACACGATTGAAATGCGTGACTCGGATGAAGAAGTCTTCCGGGCCGCGGAAGAACTGGGTATCGATCTGTCCCGCGCAGAGCCCAGCTCCGTAGAAGAGGTTTAGCCGAGCCGGCCGGTCCGCATCAGCGGGCCGGCCTCCGGCCGCCCCTTCCCGTACCCGAGACATTCAGATTTAGAGAACAAGAGAGAACAGGGACCCATGTCCAACGATTCCACGTTCGGCCTCATGCGAATCGGCCTTGCCACTGCGGATGAAATCCGCGGCTGGTCTTACGGCGAAGTCAAGAAGCCGGAAACCATCAACTACCGAACCCTGAAGCCGGAGAAGGACGGTCTTTTCTGCGAAAAGATCTTCGGTCCTTCCCGCGACTGGGAATGCTACTGCGGTAAGTACAAGCGCGTGCGCTTCAAGGGCATCATCTGCGAGCGCTGCGGCGTCGAGGTTACCCGTGCCAAGGTGCGCCGCGAGCGCATGGGCCACATTGAGCTTGCTGCTCCCGTGACCCACATCTGGTACTTCAAGGGTGTCCCGTCCCGTCTGGGCTACCTGCTGGACCTGGCTCCGAAGGACCTCGAGAAGGTCATCTACTTCGCCGCCTACATGATCACCTCGGTGGACGAGGAAAACCGCCACGCGGAACTTCCGAACCTGCAGGCTGAGCATGACCTGGAGCGCAAGCACCTGGTTGACCAGCGCGACGCTGACATTGCTGCCATTGCCAAGGACCTTGAGGGCGAAATTGCCCGTCTTGAGGGTGAAGGCGCCAAAGCAGCGGACAAGAAGAAGGCCCGCGACTCCGCCGACCGCCAGATGGCCAAGGTCCGCCGCGACGCCGACAACAACATCGAGCGCCTCGAGCAGGTTTGGGAGCGCTTCAAGAACCTCAAGGTCGGCGACCTGGAGGGTGACGAGGGCCTGTACCGCGAACTGCGGGACCGCTACGGCCTGTACTTCGAAGGCTCCATGGGTGCCGAAGCCATCAAGCAGCGCCTTGAGGACTTCGACATGCAGGCTGAGTCCGAGCTGCTGCGCGACATCATCCAGAACGGCAAGGGCCAGCGCAAGACGCGTGCCCTGAAGCGCCTGAAGGTTGTCAACGCATTCCTGACCACCACCAACAGCCCGCTGGGCATGGTCCTGGACGCCGTCCCGGTCATCCCGCCGGAACTGCGCCCGATGGTCCAGCTCGACGGCGGCCGTTTCGCGACGTCCGACCTCAACGACCTGTACCGCCGCGTCATCAACCGCAACAACCGCCTGAAGCGCCTGCTGGATCTCGGTGCCCCCGAGATCATCGTGAACAACGAAAAGCGCATGCTCCAGGAAGCTGTTGACTCCCTGTTCGACAACGGCCGCCGCGGCCGTCCGGTCACCGGACCGGGCAACCGCCCGCTGAAGTCGCTCTCTGACATGCTCAAGGGCAAGCAGGGTCGTTTCCGCCAGAACCTTCTGGGTAAGCGCGTTGACTACTCCGGCCGTTCCGTCATCGTTGTTGGCCCGCAGCTGAAGCTGCACCAGTGCGGTCTGCCCAAGCAGATGGCGCTGGAGCTCTTCAAGCCGTTCGTGATGAAGCGCCTGGTTGACCTCAACCACGCACAGAACATCAAGAGCGCCAAGCGCATGGTTGAGCGTTTCCGCCCGCAGGTCTGGGATGTTCTGGAAGAGATCATCACCGAACACCCGGTGCTGCTCAACCGTGCACCCACCCTGCACCGCCTGGGTATCCAGGCATTCGAGCCGCAGCTGGTGGAGGGCAAGGCCCTTCAGCTGCACCCGCTCGTCTGCGGTGCGTTCAACGCTGACTTCGACGGTGACCAGATGGCAGTACACCTGCCGCTGAGCCCGGAGGCCCAGGCCGAGGCGCGCATCCTGATGCTCTCCTCGAACAACATCCTGAAGCCCTCGGACGGCCGCCCGGTGACCCTGCCTTCGCAGGATATGATCATCGGCCTGCACCACCTCACCACCAAGAAGGAAGGCGCAGCAGGCGAGGGCCGGTTCTTCTCCACCGTGTCCGAAGCCCTGATGGCGTTTGACCTCGGTGAGCTGGACCTGAATGCCCAGGTCAGCATCCGCCTGGACGGCTTTGTGCCGTCTGCGGACCGGCCGGCTCCGGAAGGCTGGGAAGAAGGCACTCCCGCCCTCATCCAGACCTCCCTCGGCCAGGTCATCTTCAACCAGACCCTGCCGGCGGATTACCCGTGGGTTGAGAAGGTTGCAGACAAGGGCCAGCTGTCCACCATCGTGAACGACCTGGCAGAGCGCTACCCCAAGGTCATGACGGCGGCAACGCTGGATAACCTGAAGGACGCCGGTTTCTACTGGGCTACCCGCTCGGGCGTTACCGTTGCCATCTCGGACATCTCTGCGCCGATCGATAAGCCCGCCATCATGGAGGTTTACGAAGCACAGGCTGCCAAGGTTGAAAGCCAGTACGGCAAGGGTCTGATCGCTGAAGACGAGCGCCGCCAGGAGCTCATCGATATTTGGAACAAGGCAACGAACGAAGTTGCTGCGGCCATGCGTGCGAACATGCCCAAGGAAAACAACATCAACCGCATGGTGTCTTCCGGTGCCCGTGGTAACTGGCTGCAGGTTCGCCAGATTGCCGGTATCCGTGGCCTGGTGGCCAACCCTAAGGGTGAGATCATCCCCCGCCCGATCAAGTCCTCGTACCGCGAGGGTCTGTCGGTGCTGGAGTACTTCATCGCCACCCACGGTGCCCGTAAGGGTCTTGCCGATACCGCTCTGCGTACCGCCAACTCGGGTTACCTGACCCGTCGTCTGGTGGACGTTTCCCAGGACGTCATTGTCCGTGAGGAAGACTGCGGCACCGAGCGCGGCCTGAACGTGACCATCGCGGTTCCGGACTCCAACGGTGAGCTGCAGCTGCACGAAGAGGTCGAGAACTCGGCGTACGCCCGTACGCTGGCCACCGACGTCGTCGATCCCCAGGGCAATGTCCTGGCCAAGGGCGGCGACGATGTGGGCGACGTCCTGATCGCAAAGCTGTTCGAAGCCGGTGTCACCGACATCAAGGTCCGCTCCGTACTCACCTGTGAGTCCGCTGTCGGTACCTGTGCACTGTGCTACGGCCGCTCCCTGGCCACGGGTAAGACCGTGGACATCGGCGAGGCCGTGGGTATCATCGCTGCACAGTCCATTGGTGAGCCGGGTACCCAGCTGACCATGCGTACCTTCCACACCGGTGGTGTTGCTTCCGCGGAAGATATCACCCAGGGTCTGCCCCGTATCCAGGAGCTCTTCGAAGCACGTACCCCTAAGGGTGTTGCTCCGATCTCCGAGACCGCGGGCCGTGTCACCATCGAAGAGTCCGACCGCCAGATGCGTCTGGTTGTCACTCCCGATGACGGCTCGGAAGAAATTGCGTACCCGGTCCTGCGCCGTGCCCGCCTGCTGGTTGCCGACGGTGACCACGTTGAGGTTGGCCAGCAGCTGGTCTTCGGCGCGGTGGATCCCAAGCAGATCCTCCGTATCCTCGGCCCGCGCAAGGCACAGGAATTCCTGGTGGACGAAGTCCAGCGCGTGTACCGCAGCCAGGGTGTAGGCATCCACGACAAGCACGTGGAGGTCATCGTCCGGCAGATGCTGCGCCGTGTGACCGTGATTGAGTCCGGCGATTCGGACCTGCTCCCCGGTGAGCTGGCTGAGCGCCGCCGCTTCGAGAACGAGAACCGCCGCGTGGTTTCCGAGGGCAAGCGACCGGCTTCCGGCCGTCCCGAGCTCATGGGTATCACCAAGGCGTCGCTGGCAACCGAGTCCTGGCTGTCCGCTGCTTCCTTCCAGGAAACCACCCGCGTCCTGACGCAGGCGGCCATGGAAGGCAAGAGCGATCCGCTGCTTGGCCTCAAGGAAAACGTCATCATCGGTAAGCTGATCCCGGCCGGAACGGGCCTGCCCCGTTACACCGAGGTCACTGTCGAGCCGACCGAAGAAGCAAAGGCCAATCTGTTCACCGGCCCCAGCGCCTTCAGCGACTTCGACTACGCCGGAGTGGACGGCGGCCTGAGCCCCGAGTTCCATGCCATCCCGCTGGATGACTACGACATGGGCAGCGACTTCCGCTAACCCGCAACGCTGCCGCTGGCTTCCCGGCCGGCTGCAGTAAGGAAAGGTCCCGCACCGTTTGGTGCGGGACCTTTTGCGTTCCGGAAGGCCACCGGAGTCATATTCTGTTCGCATAGTGAACATCTGTACACTTGGCGAACAAATGGGTAGGGTGATCTCAACCACGTCATGCCGGGCAGCGGTGCAGGCAGGGCAGGGAACATCAACAAGGGAGAACCATGGAAATGGATGAAGGCCTGTTCCAGGACAGCCACGTTATTGAGGGGCCGGACGCCGCCCAGGCTTCCCAGGATGAAATCTCATCGGAAATTCGTGAGATCCACTCCGCCTACCGCAAGGGCGTGGAAGACGGGTTGCCGCCGGAGACCCAGCCGCGGCGGGACTTTGCCCCTTACCGCAGCTCGATCCTTCGCCACCCCACCAAGGACCTGCACCATGCCGATCCCGAGACCATTGAACTGTGGTCCCCTGCGTTCGGCCATCAGGACGTTCATGCACTGGAAAGCGACCTCACCATCGCGCAGAACGGAGAACCGCTGGGGGAGCGCATCATCGTGAAGGGCCGCGTCCTCGACGGCACCGGGCGCCCGGTACGCAACCAGCTGGTGGAGATCTGGCAGGCCAACTCAGCGGGCCGGTACATTCACAAACGGGATCAGCACCCCGCGCCGATCGACCCCAACTTCACCGGCGTCGGCCGCTGCCTCACCGGTGAGGACGGCAGTTATGAGTTCACCACCATCAAGCCCGGACCGTATCCCTGGAAGAATCACTACAACGCCTGGCGCCCGGCCCACATTCATTTTTCGCTCTTCGGCACGGATTTCACGCAACGCCTGGTGACCCAGATGTACTTCCCCGGTGATCCGCTCTTTGCACTGGATCCGATTTATCAGACGATCACCGATGCCAGGGCGCGGGAGGCACTCATTGCCACCTACGACCACAACGTGACAGCCCATGAATGGGCCACCGGCTACACCTGGGACATTGTGCTCAGCGGCAGCAACCGCACCTGGATGGAAGACGAGGACGCAGAGTGAACCCCGAGCAGAAACTCCAGCCCACCCCGGCACAGACCGTCGGTCCGTTCTACGGATACGCCCTGCCTTTTGACCGGGACAACCAGCTGCTGGCTCCCGGCCTGCCCGGAACCATTCGGCTGCACGGCACGGTGTACGACGGCGCGGGGGAACCAATTCCGGACGTCCTGCTGGAGATCTGGCAAGCGGACTCCGCCGGCAATATTTCCCGGGAAGCCGGTTCCCTGGTGCGCGACGGGTATACCTTCACCGGATGGGGCCGCACCGCCGTGGACGGAGCAGGAAACTACACCTTCACCACCGTGAATCCCGGTGCCGTCGAGGAAGGAGCAGCGCCCTTCATTTCGCTGCTGATCCTGGGCCGCGGGCTAACCCACAAGCTCCACACCCGCATCTACCTGCCGGAGGACGAGGAGGCGCTGGCAGGAGACCAGCTGCTGTCATCCCTGCCGCGGGAGCGCCGGAACAGCCTGATTGCCGCACGGGAAACCGACGGCGGGCTGCGCTTCGACGTATACCTGCAGGGTGAAAACGAAACCGTCTTCCTGTCTTTCCCCGGGGCCTAGACGATGGCATCATCAGCGGACGCGACGGACGCCGCAGATTACGGGCTGCTCTCACCGGTGTGGGCGGGTACTGCCGGGGCAGCTCAAACCGGTGACCGCCGGATCATTCAGGCAATGCTGGACGTCGAACTGGAATGGCTGCGGGTCCTGGCCGGCGCAGGTGTGATTGATCCGAGCCTGCCCGACGACGCCGCCCCCTCCTGCCGTGCGGAACTGTACGACCCCGCATCCCTGGCTGCCCGGTCCGCCGGCGGAGGCAACCCGGTGATCCCCCTTCTCGCGGATCTCCGAGCTCAGGTGCGGCACACCTCGCCGTCAGCGGCGGAAGCAGTGCACACTGCTGCCACCAGCCAGGACATCCTGGACACTGCGCTGATGCTCATCGCAGCGGAGTCAGTGGACGGCATTCTCGGTGATGCGCGGCGAACCATGTCCGCTCTGGCCGGACTTGCCGCCGAGCACCGCAGCACCCTTTGCGTGGCCCGCACGCTCACCCAGCATTCGCTGCCAACTACTTTCGGCCTCCGTGCCGCCCAGTGGCTGCAGGGGATGGGACAGGCGGCCGAAGCCCTCCAAACCGCAGCCGCCCGCCTGCCGTTGCAGTGGGGAGGCGCGTCCGGCACACTCGCGGCCCTGCGCGCGGCTGTGGATGCGCGCGGATCAGCAGCCGCGCCGCTGGAGCTTGCCGACGAGCTTGCCGTGCGGCTGGGACTGGCTGCGCCGCCCGCTCCCTGGCAGGGAAACCGGCTGCCCGTCGCTGCAATCGGTGCCGCCCTGCAGGACCTGCTGGCGGCTGCAGGCAAGATCGCCAATGACGTCCTGCTGATGAGCAGGCCCGAGGTCGGAGAGGTATCCGAGCCGCGGGCGGCCGGCCGCGGGGGGTCCTCGGCCATGCCGCAAAAGCGGAACCCGGTGTTGTCCGTGCTCATCCGCAGTGCCGCGCTGGCGGGGCCGGGCTTCGGCGTGCAGCTCCAGACAGCAGCCGGAGCGGCCGACGACGAGCGTCCCGGCGGCTCCTGGCACGCGGAGTGGCAGGCACTGCGTTCCCTGCTGCGGCTGGCCTCGGGTGCGGCAGGGAAGCTGGCGGAACTGACCGAAGGCCTCACTGTCAACACCGGCGCCTTGCAGGAAAACCTGGCCGCGGCCGGGCCGCTGGTGGTCAGCGAACGCCTCATGGCCACAGTCGCGCCGCTGCTGGAAGAAGCCGGACCGGGCAGCGGCAAGGCCCGTTTGCAGGCTTTGGTCAGCGCTTCCCAGACCACCGGCGATTCGCTGGCTGCACTGCTCAGGAAGGCAGTGCCGGCGCAGATGCTGTCCGATGCCGAGCTTGCCGCACAGCTGGATCCCGCCAACTACGTCGGTGAGGCCGCAGCTCTGATCGACCGTATTCTCGCCGCCTACCCCGTTGTTGCCGCCCACCCTGTAAGGAGCTCCCGGTGAGTCAACCCATCCTTAAGGCCAGCGTGCTCAGCAGTGCCGGTCCGTTTGCTCCGGTCCTGATCGCGGGGCCCTCACTGGGTACCTCCGCGGCGGCACTGTGGTCGGCCGCTGCAACTGCGCTGGAACAATTTACTGTGATTGCCTGGGACCTTCCCGGACACGGCCTTAGCCCCGCGGCAACCGAACCGTTCAGCGTGGCCGACCTGTCCGACAGTGTTGCCGCGCTGGTTGCCGGAGCACGAGCCGGCGGTGACATCGCTGACCGGCAAAGCGTGTATTACGCCGGAGTCTCCCTGGGCGGGGCTGTGGGACTGCAGCTGGGGCTGGACCACGCCGCCAGCTTCGAAGGGGTGGCGGTCTTGTGCTCCGGCGCGAAGATCGGCGATGCCGACGGCTGGGCCGGGCGCGCTGAAACGGTTCGAAACCAGGGCACCCCCGCGGTCCTGACCGGTTCCGCCGAGCGGTGGTTCGCCCCCGGCTTCATCGACCGGGAGCCAGCCGTCTCTGCCGCGCTCTTACACTCTCTCCAGGACGCGGACCGGTTCTCCTATGCCTTTTGCTGCGAGGCTCTGGCTGAATTCGACGTGAGTGACAGGCTCGGCGACATCACCCTGCCCCTGCTCGCACTGGCTGGCGGGCAGGATGCAGTCACCCCGCCGTCGTTCGCGCAGTTCCTTGCCGAACGCACCCCCAACGGTGCCGGCGCCGTCGTCGACGATGCCGCCCATCTGCTCCCCGCCGAAAAGCCGGCGGAAACCGCCGAACTGCTGCGCCGCTTTTTTGGCGCCGCGTATCAGGAAGGACTGTAGGACGCCGTGATTGAGGATGCAGGCAAGACCCAGCAGGACGTGTACAACGAGGGCATGGCGGTTCGGCGCGAGGTGCTCGGCGCTGCCCACGTGGATCGGGCGAACGCTGCCACGGATGCGTTCACTGAAGATTTCCAGGAACTGATCACCAAATACGCCTGGGGGAGTATCTGGACCCGTCCGGGCCTGCCCCGGACCATGCGCAGCGCGATAACGCTCACCGCGCTGATTGCCCACGGACACAGTGAAGAGTTTGCGATGCATGTTCGCTCGGCACTGACCAACGGACTGACCCGGAATGAAATCAAGGAAATCATCCTGCAATCGGCCATCTACTGCGGTGTTCCGGCCGCAAACTCCGCGTTCAAAACGGCGCAGCAGGTATTCGCAGAGCTTGACGTCCAGGAGATCCAGTGAACCAGGCCTACCTGTACGACGCTGTGCGCACACCGTTTGGCCGGTTCGGCGGTGCGCTGGCCGGAGTGCGGCCCGATGACCTGGGAGCGCAGGTCATCCGTGCCTCCGTGGACCGTGCACCCGGCCTGGATCCCGCGGCTGTGGATGAAGTGGTGTTCGGCAACGCCAACGGTGCCGGCGAGGAAAACCGCAACGTCGCCAGAATGTCTTCGCTGCTGGCGTCCCTGCCCACCTCGGTGCCGGGAACCACGGTGAACCGGCTGTGCGGCTCTTCACTGGATGCCGCTATCATCGCCTCCCGGCAGATCAACACCGGGGAAGCGGATCTCATGCTCGTTGGCGGCGTCGAGTCCATGAGCCGCGCACCCTGGGTGCTGCCCAAAAATGACAAGGCTTATCCCGCCGGAAACCAGACGCTGGCTTCCACCACGCTGGGCTGGCGGCTCGTGAATCCCGCCATGCCCGCGCAGTGGACGGTGTCACTGGGGGAAGCAACCGAGCAGCTGCGCGAAAAGTACGCCATCACCCGGGACCGCCAGGATGAGTTCGCGGCAAAGTCCCATGTGCTGGCCGCCAGAGCATGGGACGAGGGCCATTATGCGAACCTGACCGTCGCCGTCGACGGCGTTGCCCTGGACCGGGATGAATCCATCCGGACAGGCTCGACGGTTGAGAAACTCTCCACCCTCGCCACAGTGTTCCGCCCCGCCGGAAATGGTGCCTCCGGCGGGACCGTCACCGCCGGCAACGCTTCGCCGCTGAACGACGGCGCGTCCGCCGCCTGGCTGGGGAGCGAGGCAGCGGAGCGTCTTCTCGGGCTGGCTCCGCTGGCCCGCATCGCCGGGCGCGGCGCCGCCGCCAACGAACCGCAGTATTTCGGCTACGCCCCCGTGGAGGCGGCAAACCTCGCCCTCAAGCGTGCGGGGATCAACTGGAGCGATGTTGGTGCCGTTGAACTCAACGAAGCGTTCGCCGCCCAGTCCCTGGCCTGCATGGATGCCTGGGACATCGACCCCGGGATCGTCAACGCGTGGGGCGGCGCAGTGGCCATCGGTCATCCCCTCGGGGCCTCCGGCACTCGGATTCTGGGGACGCTGGCACGCCGGCTCCAGGCCTCCGGAGAACGGTGGGGCCTTGCCGCAATCTGTATCGGCGTCGGCCAGGGCCTGGCCATCGTGCTGGAAAACTCAACCACTACAGGAACCTAGGGGAAATCATGCTCAGGATTGTGCAGGATGTGGACGAAGCCGTTGCGCCCATTACCGACGGCGCCACCGTCATGATCGGCGGATTCGGCAAAGCCGGACAACCCGTGGAATTGATTGAGGCACTGCTGAGGCAGGGGGCCGCGAACCTGACGGTGGTGAACAACAACGCGGGCAACGGCGAGAACGGCCTGGCTGCGCTCATTGGAGCCGGCCGGGTGAAGAAAATCATCTGCTCCTTTCCGCGGCAGTCCGACTCGCAGGTTTTCGATGCGAAGTTCCGGACCGGAGAAATCGAACTCGAGCTGGTGCCGCAGGGCAACCTGGCCGAGCGGATCCGTGCCGCGGGTGCGGGCATCGGCGGCTTCTTCACGCCCACGGGGTACGGAACCATGCTCGCCGAAGGCAAGGAGACCCGAATGATCGACGGCCGGGGTTACGTCTTGGAATCCCCGCTCGCTGCGGACTTCGCCTTGGTCAAAGCACTGCGCGCCGACCGCAGCGGAAACCTCGTCTACCGCAAGACCGCCCGCAATTTCGGTCCCATCATGGCCGCGGCCGCCGCGAACGCCATCGTCCAGGTCCGCGACGTCGTGGACCCCGGAGACATCGATCCGGAGAACGTCATCACTCCGGGCATCTACGTGAACACCTTGGTGCGCGTGGCAAAGGAACAGGAGCCGGCAGCAGCATGAATACCTCAGGTACAGCTACCCGAACGGACACCGGCACGCGCCTGGACAAGTTTCAGCTCGCGGAACTGGTGGCGCGGGATATCGCTCCGGGCTCTTACGTCAACCTGGGCATCGGCCAGCCGACCCTGGTGTCCAACTACCTTGTGCCGGAACAAAGCATCACCCTTCACACTGAGAACGGGATGCTGGGGATGGGTCCCCAGGCGCAGGGAAATGACATCGACGGCGACCTGATCAATGCCGGAAAGATCCCGGTTACTGAGCTGCCGGGAGCGGCGTACTTCCACCACGCGGATTCCTTCGCCATCATGCGCGGCGGGCACCTGGATGTCTGCGTGCTGGGAGCATTCCAGGTCTCGGCTTCGGGCGACCTGGCCAACTGGCACACCGGTGCCGCCGATGCCATCCCTGCGGTCGGGGGAGCCATGGACCTGGCAACCGGCGCAAAAGACGTCTATGTCATGATGTCCCTGTTCACCCGTGAAGGGATCAGCAAACTGGTCCGGCAGTGCAGTTACCCCCTGACGGGGGTGGGCTGCGTGACCCGCGTCTACACTAATGAAGCGGTCTTCCTGCTGAAGGAGGGCGGCGTGCACGTGCGCGAAACCTTCGGAATCAGCTTCGAGGAGCTGAGTGCCGCGATGGACGTTCCGCTGATCCGCGATCCGGCCGGCGCCTGAGACAGGGCCGGCACCGCTATCCATAAGGGAGACATGAGCGAGAACTCCGCTGCCAGCGGCCAGCACGTCCAGTCACTGGCCCGCGGCCTGAACGTGATCCGGGCATTTGACGCCGACCACGTCAGCATGACCCTGAGCGAAGTTTCCCGCCGAACCGGACTTACCCGCGCCACCGCCCGGCGGTTCCTGCTGACCTTGGCGGACTTGGGCTACATGCGCACCGACGGCCGCAAGTTTGAGCTGACGGCCCAGGTGCTGAACCTGGGCTATTCCTACCTCTCGGGGCAGACATTCCCGCAGCTGGCTCAGCCTTTGCTGGAAGACCTCTCCCGCACTGTCCTGGAGTCAACGTCCGCGTCCATCCTGGATGGTCAGGAGATCGTCTACGTAGCCCGTATCCACACGCGTCGGCTGATGCGGGCCGGTATCGCCGTCGGTACCAGGTTCCCGGCCTACGCCACCTCTATGGGCCGGGTATTGCTGGCCGGCCTGCCGGATGCGGACCTGGAGCGGTACCTTTCTCACGTGCGGCCGGAGCCGCTCACGGAGCGGACCATAACCGCGGTTCCTGCTCTGCGTGAACAAATCCGCCGGGTACGCCAGGCCGGCTGGGCGGTGGTGGACCAGGAGCTTGAGGCGGGGCTGCGGTCTGTGGCCGTACCGGTCCGCGGTCCCGGGGGAGATGTGATTGCAGCCATCAACACGTCCATGCAGGCAACGCTGGGCGCCGCCGGGAGTACGCTGGATGAAGCTGTGGCGGCGGTGCTGCCGCATTTGCAGCAGACATCGGCGAAGATTACCGCCGCACTGGTGGCCGGGAGCTAGCTTCCGAATGTGATTCCACCCATACCGGCCGGCAGTGGAGCTTAAGTCTGTTAGACTTGTAATCAATTGTTTGTGTGGCAGTGGATGAAGGACGCTCAGCGTAGCGGACCTGTTTCCGGGTTGCAGGGTTCCTGTGCAACGAATGCCACACTTTTGCACGCCTACGGTCGCTTTCGGTGAGAGCTTCTGAGCTTTCACGGCATTGCGGCAACGACGACTTACGCGCATCGCCTCGGCTGTTTCGACAGCTGACAGCGGGGCGGAGCAACCAAGAGAATTTATCTCGAGAAAAAACGGAGAACACGAAAGTGCCTACGATTCAGCAGCTGGTCCGCAAGGGCCGGTCACCCAAGGTCTCTAAGACCAAGGCTCCTGCCCTCCAGGGCAGCCCGATGCGCCGTGGTGTCTGCACCCGCGTTTACACCACCACCCCGAAGAAGCCGAACTCTGCGCTCCGTAAGGTTGCCCGCGTGCGCCTGAACGGCGGCATCGAAGTTACTGCTTACATCCCCGGTGTGGGCCACAACCTGCAGGAACACTCCATCGTCCTCGTTCGCGGTGGTCGTGTGAAGGACCTGCCCGGTGTTCGTTACAAGATCGTTCGCGGCGCACTTGACACCCAGGGTGTTAAGAACCGCAAGCAGGCTCGCAGCCGTTACGGCGCGAAGATGGAGAAGAAGTAATATGCCCCGCAAGGGTCCGGCCCCCAAGCGGCCGCTCGTACTGGATCCCGTTTACGGCTCCCCGCTGGTCACTCAGCTGATCAACAAGGTTCTCGTAGACGGCAAGAAGTCCACCGCTGAGCGCATTGTTTACGGTGCACTCGCAGGCGCTCAGGAGAAGACCGGGGGAGACCCCGTTGCAGCCCTGAAGAAGGCCATGGACAACATCAAGCCGAGCCTTGAGGTCAAGTCCCGCCGCGTCGGCGGCGCCACCTACCAGGTTCCGGTTGAGGTCAAGCCGGGCCGTGCAACTGCACTGGCCCTGCGCTGGCTGGTTGGCTACTCCAAGGCCCGCCGCGAGAAGACCATGACCGAGCGTCTTCGCAACGAAATCCTGGACGCTTCCAACGGTCTTGGTGCAGCTGTGAAGCGCCGCGAGGACACCCACAAGATGGCTGAGTCCAACAAGGCCTTCGCCCACTACCGCTGGTAAAAAGCCTGGCCGACGGCGGCCGCTCCTGAAGGCCCTGCATCCCGCTTTGGCGGGGTGCAGGGCCCAAAGCAGATAAACGCAGTCGAACCGGCGAACACCAAATATAGGGAGAAACCGTGGCACTTGACGTGCTTACCGACCTGAACAAGGTCCGCAACATCGGCATCATGGCCCACATTGATGCCGGCAAGACCACCACCACCGAGCGCATCCTGTTCTACACCGGTGTCAACCACAAGATTGGCGAGACGCACGATGGTGCGTCCACCATGGACTGGATGGCACAGGAGCAGGAGCGGGGTATCACCATTACCTCCGCAGCAACCACCTGCTACTGGGACAACAACCAGATCAACATCATCGACACGCCGGGTCACGTTGACTTCACTGTCGAGGTTGAGCGGTCCCTGCGCGTGCTTGACGGCGCCGTAGCCGTATTCGACGGCAAGGAAGGCGTGGAGCCGCAGTCTGAGACTGTTTGGCGCCAGGCTGACAAGTACAACGTTCCGCGTATCTGCTTCGTCAACAAGATGGACAAGCTCGGCGCTGACTTCTACTTCACCGTCGACACGATCATCAACCGTCTTGGTGCCAAGCCGCTGGTTCTCCAGCTGCCCATCGGTGCCGAGAGCGAATTCGAGGGCGTCGTCGACCTCCTCGAAATGCGCGCCCTGACCTGGCGCGGCGACTCCAAGGGTGATGTCACCATGGGCGCCAAGTACGAAATCGAGCCGATCCCCGCAGACCTGCAGGAAAAGGCCGAAGAGTACCGCGCCGCACTGATTGAGACCGTTGCAGAAGCCAGCGACGAGCTGATGAACAAGTACCTCGAGGGCGAAGAAATCTCCATCGAGGAACTCAAGGCCGGCATCCGCCACCTGACCATCAACTCGCTGGTCTACCCGGTTCTCTGCGGCTCCGCGTTCAAGAACCGCGGCGTTCAGCCGATGCTTGACGCCGTCGTCGACTACCTGCCCAGCCCGCTTGACGTCCCGAACATCAAGGGCCACGACATCCGCGACGAAGAGGTCATCCTCGAACGCGCCGCTGATGCCAACGCTCCGTTCTCGGCTCTGGCATTCAAGGTTGTGACGCACCCGTTCTTCGGCCGTCTGACCTACATCCGCGTGTACTCCGGTCACGCTGCTTCCGGCGCCCAGGTCATGAACGCGACCAAGCAGAAGAAGGAGCGCATCGGAAAGCTCTTCCAGATGCACGCCAACAAGGAAAACCCGGTTGACGAGATCACGACGGGTCACATCTACGCTGCGATCGGCCTGAAGGACACAACCACGGGTGACACCCTGTGCGACCTTCAGAACCCGATCGTGCTGGAATCCATGAGCTTCCCGGAGCCCGTGATTTCCGTGGCCATCGAACCGAAGACCAAGGGTGACCAGGAGAAGCTCTCCACGGCCATCCAGAAGCTCTCCGAAGAGGACCCGACCTTCCAGGTCTCCCTCGACGAAGACACAGGCCAGACCATCATCGCCGGTATGGGCGAGTTGCACCTGGACATCCTGGTTGACCGCATGCGCCGCGAGTTCCGCGTCGAAGCCAACGTGGGCAAGCCCCAGGTTGCTTACCGCGAAACCATCAAGCGCGCTGTGGCCAAGCATGACTACACGCACAAGAAGCAGACCGGTGGTTCGGGCCAGTTCGCAAAGGTCCAGATCGCCATCGAGCCGCTGGACACTTCTGACGGCACGTTCTACGAGTTCGAGAACAAGGTCACCGGTGGCCGTATTCCTCGCGAATACATCCCCAGCGTTGACCAGGGTATCCAGAGCGCGCTCACCGATGGTGTCCTCGCCGGTTACCCGGTTGTCGGTATCAAGGCAAGCCTGCTTGACGGTGCTTACCACGATGTTGACTCCTCGGAAATGGCGTTCAAGATCGCCGGGCGTCAGGCTTTCAAGGAAGCCGCACGCATGGCGAACCCTGTTCTGCTCGAACCGCTGATGGATGTTGAAGTCCGCACCCCTGAGGAATACATGGGTGAAGTTATCGGTGACATCAACTCCCGCCGCGGACAGATGCAGTCCATGGAAGACGCCGCAGGCGTGAAGGTCATCCGCGCCCACGTGCCGCTGTCCGGCATGTTCGGGTACATCGGCGACCTGCGTTCCAAGACGCAGGGACGCGCTGTGTACTCCATGTCGTTCAACAGCTACGCCGAGGTCCCGAAGGCAGTTGCCGACGAGATCATTCAGAAGACGCGCGGAGAGTAAAACCCTGGTTGGTGTTCCGGGGGAAACTTTGGAACACCAGCCGTGTGCAGCGGGCCAGGGCTTCGGCCGGAAGCCCGCTGCATAGCCAGACTGAGCGGCCTCGCCAGGCTGCTGCGGATATACGGCAATTTCATCAAATAAACAGCCCCCAGTAGACTTACATCAGTTTCAGCAGCGAGAAGCGCTGTTGGAGATTGAGTCTTCAACCTTTCTAGGAGGAACCCGTGGCGAAGGCAAAGTTCGAGCGGACTAAGCCGCACGTCAACATCGGCACCATTGGTCACGTTGACCATGGAAAGACGACGTTGACCGCTGCCATTTCGAAGGTGCTTGCTGACAAGTACCCTGATCTGAATGAAAAGCGCGATTTCGCTGCTATCGACTCTGCACCTGAAGAGCGCCAGCGCGGCATCACCATCAACATCTCGCACATCGAGTACCAGACCGAGAAGCGCCACTACGCACACGTAGACGCCCCCGGTCACGCTGACTACATCAAGAACATGATTACCGGTGCAGCTCAGATGGACGGCGCAATCCTCGTGGTTGCCGCTACCGACGGTCCGATGGCTCAGACCCGCGAGCACGTTCTGCTCGCCCGCCAGGTTGGTGTTCCCTACCTGCTGGTCGCACTGAACAAGTCCGACATGGTCGACGATGAGGAACTGCTGGACCTCGTTGAAATGGAAGTTCGCGAACTGCTGAGCTCCCAGGAATTCGACGGCGACAACGCTCCCGTCGTACGCGTCTCCGGCCTCAAGGCTCTGGAAGGCGACCCCAAGTGGGTTGCGTCCGTCGAAGAGCTGATGGAAGCCGTTGACAACAACGTGCCGGACCCGATCCGCGACAAGGACAAGCCGTTCCTGATGCCGATCGAGGACGTCTTCACGATCACCGGTCGTGGAACTGTTGTCACGGGCCGCGCCGAGCGCGGTACCCTTGCCATCAACTCCGAGGTCGAGATCGTCGGTATCCGTCCGGTCCAGAAGACCACGGTTACCGGTATCGAGATGTTCCACAAGCAGCTTGACGAAGCATGGGCAGGCGAGAACTGTGGTCTCCTGCTCCGCGGCATCAAGCGCGAAGACGTAGAGCGCGGCCAGGTCATCGTGAAGCCGGGTTCCATTACCCCGCACACCGACTTCGAAGCCAACGTCTACATCCTGTCCAAGGATGAAGGCGGACGCCACAACCCGTTCTACTCGAACTACCGCCCGCAGTTCTACTTCCGTACCACGGACGTAACCGGCGTTATCACCCTGCCTGAGGGCACGGAAATGGTTATGCCCGGCGATAACACTGAGATGACCGTTGAGCTCATCCAGCCCATCGCCATGGAAGAAGGCCTCGGCTTCGCTATCCGTGAAGGTGGCCGCACCGTTGGTTCAGGCCGCGTCACCAAGATCATCAAGTAATTTTATTTACTTGCTGAGTCTTCGGTAAGGATCCGGCCTTCGGGCCTGGAAACAAGCCGATGAACGTCCCCGCTGCGCAAGCAGCGGGGACGTTCTTGCGTTAACGCGGCTTTAGCTCGCAGGCACCGGTGGAAGCCGCTATCCCCGGACGCCTGGCAAATGCTGCGGACGGTGCTGCAGGACCGGATTCACCGGGGGCGGCTTGGGGCAGCTGACGCGGACGGCCCGGTGGGGGAGTACCGAAGTGCTGGTGCTGCTTCTGGGCTTTGGCGTCGGTTGGTTCGCGCGGGGGAGCAGTCCGGCCTCCGGTGCGGCGGCCGGGCAGGCCGGTGGAATTGGAGAGCGGAACCAGACAGAACTTCTTGCCCGGGCATACGACGACGGATATGAGCTTGGCCGGCGATCAGCGTCCGGTGCCGTTGGCGCAGGAGTGCTCGCAGCGAGCCCGGAAGCGCCCGCCGAACGGGCGTCTTCACCCGCCTCACCTGCTGCGGTTGGCCGCCTGCGGGCGCTCCACAGCCTGCGGCCGTTGAGCAGGTGTTGGGAGGCTGTTTACGGTATGGGGAGCGGCCGGAGTCGCCTTTGCCGTCCTCTGGTACCTGCGCGGCTACATCTTTCTGGTGTGGGCCCTGCTGGCCGCGGGTCTGGCCGTCTGGCCGTTGAACCGGGTGCGGGCAGACACCGCCGCCGGGCCCGGTACCTAAACTCTGTCCGCCGCACGGCCTGGGGGCCGGCCAGCGGTTGGTTTAGGATCGTGTGATGGAACTGTTGATCATCCTTGCCGTGATTGTGGCTGTGGCCGGAGCCGTTGCCTGGGGACGCCGCACCTTTCGGCATGAAATTGACCGGACAAAGCGGATTCGCCGATCAAACCGCCGCCCTTAGGCGCGAGAGGGTGGGCTGACCGCGGTTTTCCGCGGCCGCTGCCCTGCGCTAAACTGGGGAACGTTGGCTTAGCGGACAAAGGCTGACCACGGCAACCGCCCGTGCGCAGACCAATGGCGCAGGGGCGTTCGCACCCTTAGTCCGACAAAGCACCACAGGGCCAAACAGCTGCGGATGACCGCGGCGGGCCCAACGGCAGCGATGCCGCCGATTGGCGCTATCGCCGCCGTTCTGGCAGACTAGAGAAGTTGTTCAAGCGCTTTTGTGCCCACATGTCTCCGGTTGATCTGAACAGATCGGCAAAAGGAACGTGATGAGATTGCGTCCCGGTCAGGATAATGCCTGATGCAGGGTCGAATCCTTCAGGGGAAAAGCCCATATATAACCCGCCCCCAATCTTGCCCAGGGCGTCGCAGATACAGCATCCGCGACACGCCCGAGCGCGGGGGTCGGAGCCTCGGCAGGGTGAGGAACCCGGATTTATCCGGATTCAGTCTGTTGGAGGAGTGCCAGGCCGTAAAGGCAGCTAGGTACAAAAACTGTACAGAGAGCAATACTCGAAGAAAGAGGCACGACGCCATGGCGGGACAAAAAATCCGCATCCGGCTGAAGTCGTATGACCACGAGGTCATCGACGTATCAGCACGGAAGATCGTTGAGACGGTCACGCGTGCAGGCGCAACGGTAGTAGGCCCCGTGCCGCTGCCCACGGAAAAGAACGTGTACTGCGTTATCCGTTCGCCGCACAAGTACAAGGACAGCCGCGAGCACTTTGAAATGCGCACGCACAAGCGTCTGATCGACATCATTGACCCCACGCCTAAGGCCGTTGACTCGCTGATGCGTCTTGACCTGCCTGCAGACGTGAACATCGAAATCAAGCTGTAGGGGGGGAGCGGATACTTATGTCTACTTCACTTACACGCCAGGTCAAGGGCCTTCTGGGCACCAAGCTGGGCATGACCCAGGTCTGGGACGAGAACAACAAGCTCATCCCCGTCACGGTTGTCCAGGCTGACTCAAACGTCATTACTCAGCTGCGCAACGCGGAAAAGGACGGCTACACCGCCGTTCAGATCGGCTACGGCCAGATCGACCCGCGCAAGGTGACCAAGCCGCTGGCCGGCCACTTTGAAAAGGCAGGCGTTACGCCTCGCCGCCACGTTGTTGAACTGCGTACCGCAGACGCCGACACCTACGAGCTGGGCCAGGAACTCTCCGTTGAGATTTTCGAAGCCGGCCAGAAGGTCGACGTCACCGGAACCTCCAAGGGCAAGGGCTTTGCCGGTGTCATGAAGCGTCACGGCTTCCACGGCGTCGGTGCCTCCCACGGTGCACACAAGAACCACCGTAAGCCCGGTTCCATCGGTGGCGCATCCACCCCGGGCCGCGTCTTCAAGGGCGTTCGGATGGCTGGCCGTATGGGCGCCGTCCGCCACACCACGATGAACCTCACGGTTCACGGTGTGGACGCTGAGAAGTCGCTGCTTCTGATCAAGGGTGCCGTTCCCGGCGCCCGCGGCCAGGTCGTCCTCGTACGCACCGCCGTGAAGGGAGCTTAGTCTCATGGCTAACGAAACCACTGTTGAATTCCCCGCAGCGCTCTTCGACGTTCAGACGAACGTTCCGCTTCTGCACCAGGTAGTAGTTGCTCAGCTTGCAGCTGCCCGCCAGGGTACGCACAAGACGAAGACCCGCGCAGAGGTCTCCGGTGCAGGCCGCAAGCCGTTCAAGCAGAAGGGTACCGGCCGCGCCCGTCAGGGTTCCATCCGTGCACCTCACATGACCGGTGGTGGCGTGGTTCACGGACCGACGCCCCGCGACTACAGCCAGCGCACCCCCAAGAAGATGATTGCCGCCGCACTTCGCGGAGCACTCTCCGACCGGGCACGCAACGGCCGCATCCACGTGCTGGAAACCCTGGTAGCCGGCGAAACGCCGTCCACCAAGGCTGCACGCGAGTCCCTGCGTTCACTTACCGAGCGCAAGAACATGCTCGTTGTCATCGAGCGCGCCAATGACGTTGCTGCACTGTCCGTGCGTAACCTCACCGCTGTTCACGTGATCTACGTAGATCAGCTGAACACGTACGACGTGCTGGTTGCCGACGACGTGGTCTTCACCAAGGCTGCCTACGACGAGTTCGTCGGCAAGAACACTGTCAAGGAGGACGCCAAGTGAGCGCGACCACCGCTAAGGACCCTCGCGACGTAGTGCTTGCACCCGTCGTTTCGGAAAAGAGCTACGGCCTGATCGACGAAGGTAAGTACACCTTCCTGGTCGACCCCCGCTCCAACAAGACCGAGATCAAGCTGGCCGTGGAGAAAATCTTCTCCGTCAAGGTCGACTCGATCAACACCATCAACCGTGCCGGTAAGCGCAAGCGGACCAAGTTCGGATGGGGACAGCGCAAGAACACCAAGCGCGCCATTGTCACCCTGAAGGACGGCACAATCGACATCTTCGGCGGTCCGCTCAGCTAGGGCGGAGACCACTTTAACGAGGAATAAATAATGGGAATCCGTAAATACAAGCCGACTACCCCGGGCCGTCGCGGCTCGAGCGTAGCCGACTTCACTGAAATCACGCGGTCGACGCCGGAAAAGTCGTTGGTACGCCCGCTGCCCAAAAAGGGCGGCCGTAACAACACCGGTAAGATCACGACCAGGCACAAGGGTGGTGGACACAAGCGTCAGTACCGTCTGATCGACTTCCGCCGCCACGACAAGGACGGCGTCGACGCTCGCGTTGCCGAGATCGAATACGATCCGAACCGTACCGCTCGCATTGCGCTGCTGCACTACGTTGATGGCACCAAGCGTTACATCATTGCTCCGAACAAGCTCAAGCAGGGCGACCACGTAGAGGCCGGAGCCGGCGCTGACATCAAGCCCGGCAACAACCTGCCCCTGCGCAACATCCCCGTGGGTACCACCATCCACGCAGTTGAGCTGCGTCCGGGCGGCGGCGCCAAGATGGCCCGCTCCGCCGGTGCATCGGTTCAGCTTGTTGCCAAGGAAGGCCGCTTCGCCCAGCTGCGTCTGCCTTCCGGCGAAATCCGCAACGTTGACGCACGCTGCCGCGCAACCATCGGCGAGGTCGGCAATGCCGAGCAGTCGAACATCAACTGGGGTAAGGCCGGCCGTATGCGCTGGAAGGGCGTACGCCCGACCGTCCGCGGTGTCGCCATGAACCCGGTCGACCACCCGCACGGTGGTGGTGAAGGTAAGACCTCCGGTGGACGCCACCCGGTCAACCCGAACGGTAAGCGCGAAGGCCGCACACGCCGCCCCAATAAAGAGAGCGACAACCTCATTGTGCGTCGCCGTCGTTCCGGCAAGAACAAGCGATAGGAGCCTGGAAACATGCCACGCAGCCTGAAGAAAGGCCCCTTCGTCGACCAGCACCTGTTCCTTAAGGTAGCGGCCGAAAACGAAAAGGGCACCAAGAACGTCATCAAGACGTGGTCCCGTCGTTCGATGATCATCCCCGACATGCTCGGGCACACGATCGCCGTTCATGACGGACGTAAGCACATTCCGGTGTTTGTCACCGAGTCGATGGTCGGGCACAAGCTCGGCGAATTCGCTCTGACGCGGACATTCCGCGGCCATGTGAAGGACGACCGCAAGGGCAAGCGCCGCTAGGCGCTGCTCTTTCGGCAGAAGACGAGAGAAGGAAAGCAATGGAAGCCAAGGCAATTGCGCGTCATATCCGCGTAACGCCTATGAAGGCCCGGCGCGTCGTCAACCTTGTTCGTGGCAAGCAAGCGAATGAGGCTCTGGCAATTCTGAAGTTTGCCCCCCAGGCAGCATCGGAGCCGGTACTTAAGGTAGTTCAGTCGGCCATGGCCAACGCACGAGTCCTCGCGGACCGTGACGGCGTGGCCTTCGACGAGGGTGACCTCTTCATCAGCGAAGCATTCGTTGACGAAGGGCCCACCATGAAGCGGTTCCAGCCCCGTGCACAGGGCCGCGCGTACCGCATCAACAAGCGGACCAGCCACGTCACTGTGGTTGTCGCAACCCCCAAAATCGAGGAGGAACGCTAAGTGGGACAGAAGGTAAACCCGCACGGGTTCCGACTCGGCATCACCACTGACCACGTATCGCACTGGTTTGCTGACAGCAACAAGCCGGGCCAGCGTTACAAGGACTTTGTCCGCGAGGACATCAAGATCCGTCAGCTCATGTCCACCGGCATGGATCGCGCCGGCATCGCCAAGGTTGAGATCGAGCGCACCCGTGACCGTGTCCGCGTGGATATCCACACGGCACGTCCGGGTATCGTTATCGGCCGCCGCGGCGCTGAAGCAGACCGCATCCGCGGCGAGCTGGAGAAGCTCACGGGCAAGCAGGTTCAGCTGAACATCCTCGAGGTCAAGAACCCCGAGATGGAAGCACAGCTTGTTGCCCAGGGTGTTGCAGAGCAGCTCTCTTCCCGCGTGGCTTTCCGCCGTGCAATGAAGAAGGCCATCCAGTCCGCACAGCGTGCAGGCGCCAAGGGTATCCGTATCCAGTGCTCCGGCCGTCTGGGCGGCGCTGAAATGAGCCGTTCGGAGTTCTACCGCGAAGGCCGTGTGCCCCTGCACACCCTCCGCGCGCAGATCGACTACGGTTTCTTCGAAGCCAAGACCACCTTCGGCCGCATCGGCGTGAAGGTATGGATCTACAAGGGCGACGTCACCGCTAAGGAACTGGCTGCACAGCAGGCTGCTGCACCGTCCCGCGGCCGCTCCAGCGACCGTCCGGGCCGTGGCCCGGCTGACCGCGGAGACCGTGGCGGCGACCGTCGTCGTCGTCCCGAGCGCGGCGACAAGGCTGCCGCTCCTGCTGCTGCAGAGGCTCCGGCCGCTGAGGCAGCTGCCCCCGCAGCAGAAGGAGGACAGGCTTAAATGCTTATCCCACGTCGAGTCAAGTTCCGTAAGCAGCACCACCCGGGTCGTTCCGGCGCTGCAACCGGCGGCACCGCAGTCAGCTTCGGCGAGTGGGGCATCCAGGCTTTGACGCCTGCGTATGTCACCAACCGTCAGATTGAAGCTGCTCGTATTGCCATGACGCGCCACATCAAGCGCGGCGGTAAGGTCTGGATTAACATCTACCCTGACCGTCCCTTGACGAAGAAGCCGGCCGAAACCCGCATGGGTTCCGGTAAGGGTTCTCCGGAGTGGTGGGTTGCAAACGTCAAGCCGGGCCGCGTTCTCTTCGAGATCTCCGGTGTTAATGAAGAGGTAGCTCGTGAGGCCCTGCGCCTGGCGATCCATAAGCTGCCGTTGAAGGCACGCATTGTGCGTCGCGAGGGTGGTGAATAGAAATGGCAATTGGTTCAAAGGAACTGGCACCGAAGCAGCTTGACGGCTTCGATAAGGACCGTCTCGTTGAGGAACTTCGCAAGGCCAAGGAAGAGCTGTTCAACCTGCGCTTCCAGTCCGCAACCGGTCAGCTGGAAAGCCACGGCCGTCTGCGCGTCGTAAAGCGCGACATCGCACGTATCTACACCGTGCTGCGTGAGCGCGAGCTGGGGATTCGTCCCGAGGTTGTTGCTCCCGTTGAGGAAGCAGCTCCTGAAAAGGCAGCGAAGAAGTCCAAGAAGAAGGCTACTGAGTCTGAAGCTGAAGCCAAGGTCGCTGAGGATGATGCCAAATGAGTGAAAACAAGAATGAGGCAGCAGTGACAACTGACGCAAACGGAGCCGGGCCCCGCGGGGACCGGAAGACCGCACGCGGCTACGTGGTTTCTGACAAGATGGATAAGACCGTCGTTGTTCAGGTTGAAGACCGCGTCAAGCACGCCCTGTACGGCAAGGTGCTTCGCCGCACTTCGAAGCTCAAGGCCCACGACGAGCAGAATGCTGCCGGCGTTGGAGACCTCGTGCTGATCGCCGAAACCCGGCCGCTCTCCGCTACGAAGCGGTGGCGCCTGGTCGAGATCCTCGAAAAGGCTAAGTAACCAGCAGTACATCCGGCCGGGCGCCGGCGGGCTGATCCCCTGGGGATGAGCCTGCCGGCAACCGCCAACCGGCGACAGGGCCCCGGCCGCGTTATCATCCGATTTCGCTTCCGGGGCCTTTTCGCGATAAACTTGAAATCTTGTCTGTGCGGTGCGGAAGTGTGTCCAGTTTTGAACTGCTCCTCCTCACCGCCGTATGAGACAAAAGCCCGATAATCTTGTTCGGCACTTTGCCGCGGTCCGCCGCGGTGCACCCCTGGCGGGGAAGTGCTGAGTACCAGTATTACGGGGTCCACCCATATCCGTTCCGCAAGGCTCATAGTGAGAACCGGCGCGACGACAGGAGTAATAAGTGATTCAGCAGGAGTCGCGACTGAAGGTCGCCGACAACACGGGTGCCAAGGAAATCTTGACCATCCGCGTTCTCGGTGGATCCGGCCGTCGCTACGCAGGCATTGGCGACACCATCGTTGCCACCGTCAAGGATGCAATTCCCGGCGGCAACGTCAAAAAGGGCGACGTGGTTAAGGCCGTCATCGTCCGTACCAAGAAGGAACGCCGCCGCCAGGACGGTTCCTACATCAAGTTCGATGAGAACGCTGCAGTGATCTTGAAGAATGACGGAGACCCCCGCGGTACCCGCATCTTCGGCCCGGTCGGCCGCGAACTTCGCGACAAGAAGTTCATGAAGATCATTTCGCTGGCTCCGGAGGTGCTGTAGTCCATGGCAAAAATCAAAAAGGGTGACCTGGTTCAGGTCATCACCGGTGCAAAGGCTGACCGCGGCGGCGACCGCGGCAAGCAGGGCAAGGTTCTGAAGGTTTACACCGACACCAACCGCGTTCTGGTTGAAGGCGTCAACACGGTTAAGAAGCACACCAAGGTTGGACAGTCCTCCAAGGGCTCCAAGACCGGTGGCATCGAGACTGTCGAAGCCCCCATCCACGTTTCCAACGTCGCAGTGGTTGACCCGGAAACGAAGAAGCCGACCCGTGTTGGCTACCGCCAGGAAATCGTCGAAAAAGACGGCCGTGAGCGCACTGTGCGTATCCGCGTCGCCAAGGGCTCTGGGAAGGACCTCTAATGACTGAGACCGTCACCAAGACCGTCCCCCGTCTGAAGACCCGCTACGCAGCGGAAATCAAGCAGACCCTGCAGGACGAATTCAACTACTCGAACGTCAACCAGGTTCCCCGCCTTGTCAAGGTGGTTGTGAACATGGGTGTTGGAGATGCCGCCAAGGACTCCAAGCTCATTGACAGTGCAGTCAAGGACCTGACCCAGATCACGGGTCAGAAGCCGCAGGTTACGAAGGCCCGCAAGTCGATCGCACAGTTCAAGCTGCGCGAAGGCATGCCCATCGGCTGCCACGCAACTCTGCGTGGAGACCGCATGTGGGAATTCGTCGACCGCCTGGTCACCCTGGCTCTGCCGCGTATCCGCGACTTCCGCGGCCTGAACGGCAAGCAGTTCGACGGCAACGGCAACTACACGTTCGGTCTGACCGAACAGTCGATGTTCCACGAAATCGATCAGGACAAGATCGACCGCGTACGCGGCATGGACATCACCGTGGTTACCACCGCAAAGACCGATGACGAGGGACGCGCGCTGCTGAAGGCGCTCGGCTTCCCGTTCAAATCCGAAGATTAATTACTACGTAACAGGTCCGACGGACTCCCGGCCAGGTGCGCCTGAGCCGGATATCCGCAGGAAACCGTTACGAGGGAGGGCAAGAGCCCAATGACAATGACAGATCCTGTCGCAGACATGCTCACGCGTCTGCGCAATGCAAACTCGGCATATCACGATTCCGTGTCCATGCCTTACAGCAAGCTCAAGGCGCGCGTTGCTGACATCCTGAAGGCCGAGGGCTACATCGCCGGCTGGAAGGAAGAAGAAGCCGTGGTTGGCAAGAAGCTGACCCTTGATCTCAAATTCGGTCCGAACCGCGAGCGTTCCATCGCCGGCGTGCGTCGTATCTCCAAGCCCGGTCTGCGCGTTTACGCGAAGTCCACCAACCTGCCGCGTGTTCTCGGTGGTCTGGGTATCGCAATCCTGTCGACGTCGTCAGGTCTCCTGACCGACCGCCAGGCCGCCAAGAAGGGTGTAGGTGGGGAAGTCCTCGCCTACGTCTGGTAGCAGGGAAGGGAAAGAAAAATGTCACGTATTGGACGTCTGCCCATCCCGGTTCCTGCCGGAGTAGATATCGCGATCAACGGCAACGTTGTATCCGTCAAGGGTGCCAAGGGAGAGCTGAGCCACACTGTGCCCAGCCCGATCACCGTCACTCTTGACGACAGCACCATCACCGTTGCCCGCCCGAACGACGAGCGCGAATCCCGTGCCCTTCACGGCCTGACCCGCACCCTGATCAGCAACATGATCACCGGTGTGACCGAGGGTTACAAGAAGGACCTGGAAATCGTTGGTACCGGTTACCGCGTCGTAGCCAAGGGCTCGGACCTCGAGTTCGCCCTGGGTTACAGCCATCCGGTTCCGGTCTCGGCACCCGAGGGCATCACGCTCACCGTCGTGGGCCCCACGAAGGTCACAGTGTCCGGCATCGACAAGCAGCAGGTGGGCGAGGTTTCGGCCAACATCCGCAAGCTGCGTAAGCCCGATCCCTACAAGGGCAAGGGTATTCGTTATGCCGGCGAGATTGTCCGCCGCAAGGTCGGAAAGGCTGGTAAGTAACCATGGCCATCAGCATTAATAAGAAGCGCAATTCCAAGAGCAAGTCGGCTGCGCGTAACCGCCGCCAGCTTCGCATCCGCAAGCGTATCTCCGGCACCGCGGCTCGTCCGCGTCTGGTGGTAAACCGCTCGGCCCGCCACGTATTCGTCCAGGTTGTCGATGACACCCGCGGCGTAACCGTGGCATCGGCTTCCACCATGGAAGCTGACCTGCGCGCACTGGACGGCGACAAGACCGCCAAGTCCAAGCGCGTTGGCGAGCTCGTCGCAGAGCGCGCCAAGGCTGCCGGCGTCGAAGCCGTTGTCTTTGACCGCGGTGGTAACCGCTACCACGGCCGCATTGCTGCAGTTGCAGACGGCGCACGTGAAGGTGGGCTGGCACTGTGACCGAGGTAAACAAGGAAAAGGAAAATCAGGTGACTGAAGCTACAGCTGCTGAGGCAACTGAGACCAAGGACGCCGCCGCTCCCGCCACTGACGACCGCCGCGGCGGACGCAAGGGCGAGCAGCGCTCCGACCGTGGAGGCCGCGGCGAACGCGGTGGCCGCGGTGGCCGCGATGGCGGACGCAACGATGAGAAGGACAAGTTCATTGAACGCGTCGTGACCATCAACCGCGTTGCCAAGGTTGTCAAGGGTGGTCGTCGCTTCAGCTTCACCGCTCTGGTAGTTGTCGGTGACGGCAACGGCATGGTCGGTGTTGGTTACGGCAAGGCCAAGGAAGTTCCCTCCGCAATTGCGAAGGCCGTTGAAGAAGCCAAGAAGACTTTCTTCCGCGTCCCGCGCATCGGTGGAACCATCCCGCACCTGGTCCAGGGCGAAGCTGCTGCAGGCGTCGTCCTGCTGCGTCCGGCTTCCCCGGGTACCGGTGTTATCGCCGGTGGTCCGGTCCGCGCCATTCTCGAATGCGCCGGTATCCACGACGTACTGTCCAAGTCGCTCGGGTCCTCCAACGCCATCAACATCGTGCACGCCACGGTTGATGCGCTGAAGCGCCTCGAAGAGCCTCAGGCAGTGGCTGCACGCCGCGGCCTGCCGCTGGACGAGGTTGTGCCTGCTGCGATGCTCCGCAACATGCAGAAGGCAGGTGCCTGATGACTACTCCGAAGAACGTTGCTGTCAGCACGGCAACTCTGAAGATTACTCAGATTAAGTCCACCATCGGTGGTAAGCAGAATCAGAAGGACACGCTGCGCTCACTGGGCCTGCGACACATCGGTGCTACCACCGTTCGTACCGCAGACGCCGTGACTGTTGGCATGATCAACACGGTTCCGCACCTCGTGAAGGTTGAGGAGGCGAATTAACATGGCCGAAGAAAACAACAATGAGCATGCGCTCAAGGTCCACCACCTTCGTCCGGCACCCGGTGCCAAGACGGCCAAGACCCGTGTTGGCCGCGGTGAAGGTTCCAAGGGTAAGACTGCAGGCCGCGGTACCAAGGGTACGGCTGCGCGCTACCAGGTCAAGGCCGGTTTTGCCGGCGGCCAGCTGCCGCTGCACATGCGCCTGCCGAAGCTTCGCGGCTTCAAGAACCCGTTCCGCGTCGAGTTCCAGGTTGTAAACCTGGACAAGATCTCGGAGCTGTTCCCCGAAGGCGGCGACGTCACGGTGGCCGATCTGGTTGCCAAGGGTGCCGTTCGCAAGAACCAGCCCGTCAAGGTCCTCGGAACCGGCGACATCACCGTCAAGGTGAACGTCACCGCCGATGCCTTCTCCGCCAGTGCGGCAGAGAAGATCACCGCAGCAGGCGGAACGACCACGGCGCTCTAAGCACCGTGTCCGTTTCGTGCAGCGACGTCGGACGGCCGGGAAACCGGCCCCCGACGTCGCCTGCGCGGCAAGCAGGACGTGAACTAAACTCTTGGCGGGCCGCAGCGCGGCCCGCTGGGGGTTTAGTTTTGTTTTAAGGCACTACCGCGCCGCGGGCTCCGGTAACGTTGTACGGAGCTTGAGCGGATAGACTCTGTTTTTGTTACCAGTCCAATCGGACTTCATATACTTCAGATCTCATTCAGGAGGACGCTTGCTTAGCGCTATTGGCCGGGCTTTCCGGACGCCAGACCTGCGACGCAAGCTGTTGTTTACGCTGGGAATCATCACTATCTTCCGCATGGGTGCTTTTATCCCGGCCCCGGGTGTTGACTACGGCAATGTACAGCAGTGCTTAGCTCTGGGTGCCACTTCGGGTGGCCTCTACGAATTCGTTAACCTATTTAGCGGCGGCGCCCTGCTGCAGGTCTCCATCTTTGCCCTGGGCATCATGCCGTACATCACCGCCAGCATCATCGTTCAGCTGCTGCGCGTTGTGATCCCGCACTTCCAGGCACTGTATGAGGAAGGCGCGCAGGGTCAGTCAAAGCTGACGCAGTACACGCGTTACCTCACCATTGCGCTGGGCCTGCTCAATGCCACCACGGTGGTCTCCCTGGCCCGCACCGGTGCGCTGTTCAACAACGCCTGCTCCGTGCCGATCATCCCGGACGACAGCATCATCACGATCCTGCTCCTGATCATCACGCTGACCGCCGGCACCGGCCTCATCATGTGGATGGGTGAACTGGTCACTGAAAAGGGCGTCGGCAACGGCATGTCCCTGCTGATCTTCACGTCCATTGCCGCCGGATTCCCGAGCTCCCTCGGCGCGATCCTGAGTGCCCAGGGCTGGACGGTGTTCCTTGGTGTCCTTGCCCTTGGCGTGCTGGTGGTGGCCCTCGTGATCTTCGTCGAGCAGTCCCAGCGGCGTATCCCGGTCCAGTACGCCAAGCGGATGGTGGGACGCCGTACCGTCGGCGGCACCAACACCTACATCCCGATCAAGGTCAACATGGCCGGCGTGATTCCGGTGATCTTCGCATCCTCGATGCTCTACCTGCCGTCGCTGATCGCCCAGTTCAACACTCCCGCCGAAGGTTCTCCGGCGGCTTGGGTCGTCTGGATCAACAACTACCTGACCAAGGGCGACCACCCGGTCTACATGGCGGTCTACCTTCTGCTGATCGTGTTCTTCACGTACTTCTATGTGTCGATCACATTCAACCCGGAGGAAGTCTCCGAAAACATGAAGAAGTACGGCGGCTTCATCCCCGGCATCCGGGCCGGCCGTCCCACCGCCGAGTACCTGCAGTACGTGCTTTCCCGCATCACCCTGCCCGGCGCCATCTACCTGGGCATTGTTGCCCTGATCCCGCTGATCGCCCTGGTGGCGATCGGTGCCAACCAGAACTTCCCGTTCGGCGGAACCTCGATCCTCATCATGGTTGGCGTGGGGCTCGAAACAGTCAAACAGATTGATGCACAACTGCAGCAACGTCACTATGAAGGGTTATTGCGATGACAAGAATGCTCATTATCGGGCCTCCCGGCGCCGGTAAAGGTACCCAGGCCGCCCGAATTTCGGAGCGGCTGGGAGTCACGGCAATCTCCACCGGAGACATCTTCCGGGCCAACGTAAAGAATGAAACGCCGCTGGGCGTCGAAGCCAAGAAGTACATCGACGCCGGCAACTTCGTGCCGGACTCCGTCACCAACGAGATGGTGCGCAGCCGCCTGATGGAGGACGACGTCAGGGACGGCTTCCTCCTGGACGGTTACCCGCGCACCGCTGCGCAGGTTGAGGAACTGGACGACATCCTGGCCAGCAAGGGCCAGAAGCTCGACGTCGTCCTGCAGCTGACCGCCGATGACGAAGAACTCGTCCAGCGGCTGCTCAAGCGTGCCGAGATCGAAGGACGCGCCGACGACAACGAGGATGTTATCCGCCACCGCCTGGAGCTCTACAAAGCCCAGACCGCCGACGTCGTGTCCAGCTATGACAGCCGCGGCATTGTGGCTCGGGTGGACGGGCTGGGCGGCATCGACGATGTCACCGAGCGCGTGATGGAAGCCCTCAAGGATATTAACTAAAGAGTTAGAAGAGATATGTTCGGCCAGCCTCGAATCCAATACAAAACCAACTCGCAGATGCGCACCATGCGCGAAGCGGGCCTCGTGCTGATCCGGGCGCTTGATGCAGCTGTCGAGTCTGCGGTGGTGGGGGCAACCACCGCAGATATTGACGCAGCATTCGCAGCAGTGCTCAAGGAGGCCGGCGCAACGTCCAACTTCCTCGGCTACCACGGCTACCCGGCAACGGTGTGCGTATCAGTCAATGAAGAGGTTGTGCACGGCATCCCCGGGAAGCGTGTGCTGGAAGACGGGGACATCCTCTCGATCGACGGCGGCGCCGTGGTCAACGGATGGCATTCGGACTCTGCCCGCACGGTCATTGTCGGTACTCCGGATCCGGAGGACCAGCGGCTGTCGGACGTCACGGAGGAAGCCATGTGGCACGGTATCGCCGCTGCCGCCAAGGGCCGCTTCGTGGGAGACATCGGTGCAGCCATCGACGACTATGTTTCCGGCGTCCCGGGCAAACCGCTGGGAATCCTCGAGGACTACGTCGGCCACGGCATCGGAACGGAAATGCATCAGGCCCCGGATGTGCTCAACTACCGGACCTCCCACAACGGACCGAAGCTGCGCCCCGGCCTCTGCCTGGCCATCGAGCCGATGCTGGTTCGCGGCAAGATCGAGACTGTCACGCTGGAAGATGATTGGACCGTGGTGACCACGGACAAGTCGCGTGCTTCCCAGTGGGAGCATTCCGTAGCCATCCATGACAAGGGAATCTGGGTTCTTTCGTCCCCTGACGGGGGAGCCTCACGGCTTGCCCCGCTGGGCGTGACGCCGGTGCCGATTCCCGAAGACTAGGCCCCGCCCGAGTGGTGCGCAGCCCGTTCCGGACTCCCGGGGCGGGCTGCTGCCTTTTCCGGCCTGCGGGCCGGCCGCCGGCGGGATTTAACTTAATGGCCGGTGTCGAGTAGTGTTATCTGTTGGTTGTCTCTACATTCGTGCCCATTTCCAACGTCACGGGCCGCTTCAAAACGGCCTGCCGCGCTGGAAGCCCGGCGGAAGCAACGAGGGAACCAAAGACATAAACCGTCCTGCGCGCATGCGCACGGACACAGACGTTAGCGGAGGATATGGCCAAGAAAGACGGCGTCATTGAGATTGAGGGCTCGGTCAACGAAGCCCTGCCCAACGCGATGTTCCGCGTTGAGCTGGCCAACGGCCACATTGTGCTCGCACACATCTCGGGAAAGATGCGTCAACACTACATTCGCATCCTCCCCGGAGACCGCGTTGTGGTGGAACTTAGCCCGTACGACCTCACTCGGGGCCGTATCGTCTACCGCTACAAGTAAAGACCCGCATCAACCAGCGTCCCGGACATTTGGGATGACGGCTGCCTGCGGTACAACCCTGCAACCACGCAAAGGATAACCATGAAGGTCCAGCCGAGCGTCAAGCAGATCTGCGATAAGTGCAAGGTGATTCGCCGTAACGGTCGAGTCATGGTGATCTGCGAGAACCCGCGCCACAAGCAGCGCCAGGGCTAATTTCCTGCTCACAGGGACGGCCCACGCGTAGTAGTAATTCAATATGGCAGTGCAGCGCTGATACGCGTAGCGCATACCCCCGGCACGGAGGCCGGGGACCTGGCAACAGGGACGCACTGCTTCAGACCTCCGGTGACACAAGAGGAGAACCGCCAATATGGCACGTCTCGCTGGCGTTGACATTCCCCGCGAAAAGCGGGTAGTGATTGCGCTTACCTATATCTACGGCGTGGGCAAGACCCGTGCAGACCAGACCCTGGCAGAGACCGGCATCAGCCCGGACACTCGCGTCAAGGACCTCACGGACGCTGAACTCGTTCAGCTGCGTGACTACATCGAGGGCAACTTCAAGGTTGAGGGTGACCTCCGCCGCGAGGTAGCCGCTGACATCCGCCGCAAGGTTGAAATCGGCAGCTACCAGGGTATCCGCCACCGTCGTGGCATGCCCGTTCACGGCCAGCGCACGAAGACCAACGCTCGTACCCGCAAGGGCCCGAAGCGTACGGTTGCCGGTAAGAAGAAGGCCGCCCGCTAAACCTAGCGGTGTGAGGCTACGGCCCCTTTAGCGGGCCACCAAAACCAAACTCTTTGTAGGAGAAGTAATGCCCCCCAAGACTCGTGGAGCGGTCCGCAAACCGCGTCGCAAGGATAAGAAGAATATCGCGCTGGGTCAGGCGCATATCAAGAGCACCTTTAACAACACCATCGTGTCCATCACGGACCCGTCCGGTGCTGTTATCTCATGGGCTTCCGCCGGTGAGGTTGGCTTCAAGGGCTCGCGTAAGTCCACCCCGTTCGCTGCGCAGATGGCTGCTGAAGCCGCTGCAAAGCGTGCCCAGGAGCACGGCGTCCGCAAGGTCGACGTCTTCGTGAAGGGTCCGGGATCCGGCCGCGAAACCGCTATCCGCTCGCTCCAGGCCACCGGCCTGGAGGTTGGCTCCATTTCGGACGTCACCCCGAGCGCGCACAACGGCTGCCGTCCCCCGAAGCGCCGCCGCGTCTAAGCAGCACTTGCGGTTCCGGTAATATCCGGCGGGCGGTCCACCCTTTGGGGCGGGCCGCCCATCGGACGCCTCCGGCTCCGGGCACGTGGCTGTTAAGCCGTCCAAGACGCCCGCGGAAAGACCCGTCGTCGTCGTTTCCACCATTTGTGTTGCGTCATATAGCGGACGCTCGCTGAAAGGAAATGCAAGTGCTCATTGCACAGCGCCCCACCCTCACTGAAGAAGTCGTAGCTGACAACCGTTCACGGTTCATCATCGAACCGCTGGAACCCGGTTTCGGCTACACCCTTGGCAACTCCCTCCGCCGTACGCTCCTGTCCTCGATCCCGGGTGCTGCAGTAACCAGCATTCGCATCGACGGCGTGCTGCACGAGTTCACCACGGTTCCGGGCGTGAAGGAAGATGTCACCGAGATCATCCTGAACGTCAAGAACCTGTCGGTCTCCTCGGAGCACGACGAGCCCGTGGTCGCCTACCTGCGCAAGCAGGGTCCCGGCGTCGTCACGGCTGCGGACATTGCTCCGCCGGCCGGCGTGGAGTTCCACAACCCGGATCTGCACATCGCCACCCTGAATTCGAAGGGCAAGTTCGAACTCGAGCTGACCATCGAACGCGGACGCGGCTACGTTTCCGCCAGCCAGAACAAGTCCGGTGACCAGGAGATCGGCCGTATTCCGGTTGACTCCATCTACTCACCGGTCCTGAAGGTGACCTTCCGCGTGGAAGCCACCCGTGTTGAACAGCGCACCGACTTCGATCGCCTGATCGTTGACGTTGAAACCAAGGATGCCATTGCACCGCGCGACGCAGTCGCCTCTGCCGGTACCACCTTGGTTGAACTGTTCGGCCTGGCCCGTGAACTGAACAGCGCTGCTGAAGGTATTGAAATTGGCCCGAGCCCCACGGATGCCGCACTGGCCGCCGATATGGCACTGCCGATCGAAGACCTTGAGCTGACCGTGCGTTCCTACAACTGCCTCAAGCGTGAAGGCATCCACACTGTGGGTGAACTCGTTGCCCGCTCCGAGGCTGACCTGATGGACATTCGCAACTTCGGTGCAAAGTCCATTGATGAGGTAAAGGCAAAGCTGGTCGAGCTGGGTCTGTCCCTGAAGGATTCCCCTCCCGGGTTTGATCTGGCCGCCCGTGCCGCAGCTATTGAAGAGGACGAGTCCGAATACTCGGACGACGAGCTCTAACACACGCAAAATATTGCCGTGCGGACGCTAAAGTCGCGTGCGGCACCGTTTGAGGAGAAAAAGTAATGCCTACACCCACCAAGGGTAAGCGCCTCGGAGGCAGCCCGGCCCACCAGCGCCTGATGCTGGCGAACCTGGCAGCCCAGCTGTTCGAGCACAAGCAGATCACCACCACGGTGACGAAGGCCAAGCGCCTGCGTCCCTACGCCGAGCGTCTGATCACGTTCGCAAAGCGCGGAGACCTGTCTTCCCGCCGCCGCGTCCTGGGCCTGATCTCGGACAAGGGTATTGTCCACGAGCTCTTCACCGACATTGCTCCGGCAGTCGAGAAGCGCGACGGCGGCTACACCCGCATCACCAAGATCGGCAACCGCAAGGGCGACAACGCTCCCATGGCTGTCATCGAACTGGTTCTGGAGCCCCTTTCGGCCAAGCAGGCCGTAGTGGCCGAGGCCGAAACCGCAGCTGCTGTGTCAGCTCCGGTTGAGTCCGCTGACTCGGCTGAGTCCGCTGAGTCCGCTGACTCGGTCGATTCGGCTGAGTCTGCCGACTCGGTTGATTCTGCCGACGAGGCAGTCGCAGAGACCGAAGAGAAGAAGTAATTTTTCCTCTCGCACTCCGTCCCTTAATATTGAGGGCATGAGTATTGAAAGGCCCGCCGTACCTGCAGAGGACGGCGGGCTTTTTCGTGTCCGGATGGACCTGTCCTACGACGGCGCCTCCTTCTACGGGTGGGCCGCGCAGGATGACCTGCCTACCGTTCAGGGAAGCCTCGAAGCAGCCCTCGAAGTCCTGATCCGCCGGCCCGTACGGGTTACCGTGGCTGGCCGGACGGACTCCGGCGTCCACGCCCGCGGACAGGTGGTCCATTTCGACCTCACGGGAAGGGAATGGCAGGGCCTGACCCGCGGAGCGTCGCTCACGCCGGAAGAGGCGCTGCTCCGGCGCATGCGGGGAATCCTCAACAAGGACCTCACCATGCCGCTGCGCAAGGCCAAGGCTGCCAAACGGGTCATACACGCCATGGAGGGGGCCATTACCGTCCACTCTGCGGCTCTGGCCCCCGAGGGATTCGACGCCCGCTTTTCTGCCCTGTGGCGCCGGTACAGCTACCGGATAGCGGACCGCGAAGCCAGCCGTGACCCGCTGACCCGCTCCGTGACCCTGTGGCATGACTTCGCGCTGGACGAGGACCGCATGAACCGCGCGGCGGAAGAGGTCCTGGGCGTTCGGGATTTCTTGTCCTTCTGCAAACCCCGCACCGGTTCCACCACAATCCGGGAGCTCCAGGAGTTCTCCTTTCTCCGGCGGCCTGACGGCGTGATCGAGGCCCACCTCAAGGCGGATGCCTTCTGCCACAACATGGTCCGTTCGCTTGTTGGCGGAGCAGTCCTTGTGGGAGCGGGGGAGCGGAGCCCGGAATGGCTGGGGCAGAGGCTCCAGGCCCGTATCAGGGATTCAGACTCCATGCTGGCCCCGCCGCACCCTTTGATTCTCGAAGAGGTCAGGTATCCGGCTGAGGAAGAGATGCGGCGCCGCGCGGAGAGCACACGCGCCATGAGGGCCCTGCCGGGCTTTTGACCTGGACCGGGAAGCAGGCTATTGTTTATAGTCGTTGTGCGTGTCCTACCTCGATAGGTCTATGCCCACGGGAGCGGCTCAGTTGCAGAGCCACCTGGCCCCGGGGAAATAGCCGAGTACATCAGGACCACTGGTTACATCAGTCCTCACCTGACCATCCGGTAAACGCATAGAGAAGCTGCGGAACATGTGGCATCCATATGGTCCGCGCCACCTAAGAAGAAGAAACGAAGGCAAAAACCGTGCGTACGTACACCCCGAAGCCCGGCGACATCAACCGCCAGTGGCACGTCATTGACGCCACCGACGTTGTCCTAGGCCGTCTTGCCAGCCAGACCGCAACACTGCTGCGCGGAAAGCACAAGCCGACCTTCGCTCCCCACATGGACATGGGCGATTTCGTCATCATCATCAACGCTGAGAAGGTTGCCCTGACCGGCGCCAAGCTCGAACAGAAGCGTGCCTACCGCCACTCGGGTTACCCGGGCGGCCTGTCCTCCGTCAACTACGCAGAGCTGCTGGAATCAAACCCGGTACGTGCAGTTGAGAAGGCCATCCGCGGCATGCTGCCCAAGAACTCCCTGGCTGCCCAGCAGATCAGCAAGCTCAAGGTCTACCGCGGTGCAGAGCACCCGCATGGAGCCCAGCAGCCCAAGACCTTCGAAATCACCCAGGTCGCCCAGTAGTTCTGGCCCGCCAACTAAAGAATTAATTCAAGGAGAATCGTGGCTCAGAACACTGAAGAGCTCAATGAAACAACCGAGGAGCTTTCCAGCTACACCTCGGAAACCCCTGATGCAGCTGAGGCTGCTGTCAAGGAACGCCCGGCACTGACCGTCGCCGGTTCGGCCGTTGGCCGCCGCAAGCAGGCAATCGCCCGCGTGCGCGTTGTTCCGGGCAGCGGCAAGTGGTTGGTGAACGGCCGCGACCTGGCCGCTTACTTCCCGAACAAGCTGCACCAGCAGGACGTCAACGAACCGTTCAAGATCCTTGATCTCGACGGCGCCTACGACGTTATCGCCCGCATCCACGGTGGCGGCCCCTCCGGCCAGGCCGGCGCACTGCGCCTGGGCGTGGCTCGGTCGCTGAACGAGATCGACCGCGACAACAACCGCGCAACCCTGAAGAAGGCCGGCTTCCTGACCCGTGACGCCCGCGTCATCGAGCGCAAGAAGGCTGGTCTCAAGAAGGCACGCAAGGCACCTCAGTACTCCAAGCGCTAAAAATGCGCCTACCCTGGCTGCTGCCGCTGCGCGTCAGCAGCCAGGGGTCTCCGGCGTTTTTGCGCGTTTGTCTCCACAAACGCTGATTCAGCGCCGTACCGAAAGGCCGTCCGCTTCTGCGGGCGGCCTTTTGGCGTACCCGGGGACAGTTTCAGGCCGGATCAGGTGCTTAGGGGAAAGGGGCGGAGTACCCGGAAGGTACCTCTTTTGCTGCCGGACGAGGGTACGGGAGGGTGATGTTGGCCGCTGAACCGCTCCCAAAAACCCGCCCCTTACCGGCATCCGCTTAGTAGCCCGCTCCGATAGGGTGGCACAATAGCCCAGTGGGCTGCCGGTTAGGCGGCCTCCGGCCCTGCCCCCTGTTTGAGGATTATGTGCGATGACTAGATTGTTTGGAACCGACGGCGTGCGTGGACTGGCCAATGGCCTGATCACCGCTGAAGTGGCCCTTGGCCTGGCGCAGGCGGCCGCCGTCGTTCTGGGGCACCGGCGCGTGGAAGGCGGCCGGCGTCCAGTTGCGGTTGTCGCCCGCGATCCCCGCATCAGCGGTGACTTCATCTCCGCTGCGGTGGAAGCAGGACTGGCAAGCTCCGGAGTGGACGTTTACGACGCCGGTGTGCTCCCGACACCCGCTGCGGCCTTCCTGATTGCTGATCTCGATGCAGACTTCGGCGTCATGATTTCCGCTTCCCACAACGCCGCTCCCGACAACGGCATCAAATTCCTGGCCCGCGGCGGCCAAAAGCTCGACGACGCCGCTGAAGACGACATTGAACGTGAAATGAGCAAGCCCAACCTGAGGCCCACCGGCGCCGAGGTGGGACGCATCCACCGCTTCGCTGACGCTGAAGACCGCTACGTGATCCACTTGCTCCAGACTCTTCCCAATCGGCTGGACGGACTCAAGGTTGTCCTGGACTGCGCCCACGGTGCGGCCAGCGGCTGCTCGCCGCAGGTCTTTTCAGATGCCGGAGCGGAAGTGGTGGTCATCGGTGCCGATCCCGACGGCATCAACATCAACGACGGCTACGGTTCCACTCACCTTGAAAACCTGCAGGCCTCGGTTCTGGCGCACGGCGCGGACCTGGGCATCGCCCACGACGGCGACGCCGACCGCTGCCTGGCCGTGGACCATGAAGGCACCGTGGTGGACGGGGACCAGATCATGGCCATCATGGCCGTTGCCATGAAGGACGCGGGCAAGCTCAAGGACAATGCCCTCGTGGCCACCGTGATGAGCAACCTGGGCCTGAAGCTCGCACTGCGCGAGGCCGGCATCTCCGTCATCGAAACCGGCGTGGGTGACCGCTATGTTCTGGAAGGCATGCGCGCAGGCGGGTACAGCCTGGGCGGCGAGCAGTCCGGCCACGTCATCTTCTCCGAGTTCGCCACCACCGGGGACGGCGTCCTCACCGGTCTCCAGCTCGCAGCGCAGGTCAAGCGGACCGGACGCACGCTGAAGGAGCTCACCGAAATCATGACCAAGCTTCCCCAGGTCCTGATCAACGTCAAGGGAGTGGACAAAGCGGCCGTCAACAGCAACGAAGCTGTCCGGCAGGCTGTCCTTGAGGCCGCGGAAACGCTGGGGGAGACCGGCCGTGTCCTGCTCCGCCCGTCCGGCACCGAACCCCTTGTGCGGGTCATGGTGGAAGCGGCGGACATGGAAACCGCAGCGTCCGTGGCCTCGAAGCTGGCCGAAACCGTTGAAAGCAACTTGGCGCTGGAGCCCTTCGCCCGCGCCTGACCGGTGCTGCTGCGCCCTGACAGGTACGCCGGACCCGGGGCGCTGCTGCTGCGGCTTACGTCTTGCGCAGCAGCATCCGGGTCACCGCATGGTCTGCATTCTTGGTCAGCACCAGCTGGGCGCGGCCGCGGGTGGGGAGCACATTGGTGACGAGGTTCGGTTCGTTGATGCGCTTCCAGATATCCAGCGCCGTGGCCCGGGCCTCTTCATCGGTGAGGGCTGCGTAGCGGTGGAAATACGATTCCGGATCCGCGAAAGCCCCGTTGCGCAGCGAGAGGAAACGCCGAACGTACCATTCTTCGATGTAGGAGGTACGGGCATCCACGTAGATGGAGAAATCGAAAAAGTCGCTCAGGGCCAGGCCGGCGCGCCCGTCAGCGCGTGTCCGGGCCGGAGCGAGGACGTTCAGGCCCTCGACAATCAGCACATCGGGACGCCGGACCACGATCTCCTGGTCCGGAACAATGTCGTAGGTCAGATGTGAGTACCGCGGCGCCCGGACTTCCTCTGCACCGCTTTTCACGGCGCTGACAAACCGCAGCAGCGCCCGGCGGTCATAGGACTCCGGGAAACCCTTCCGCTCCATCAGCCCGCGCCGCTTGAGCTCGGCGTTCGGGTAGAGGAAACCGTCGGTGGTGACCAGCTCCACGTTGGGGGTTTCCGGCCAGCGGCGCAGCATCTCCCGCAGCACGCGCGCGGTGGTGGACTTGCCCACAGCCACCGAGCCGGCAACTCCGATGACAAAGGGCGTCCGGGTGGTCTTCTCACCCAGGAATGTGGTGGTGGCGCTGTGCAGGCGGCCTGCAGCCGCCACATAGAGGTTCAGCAGGCGGGACAGCGGCAGGTACACCTCGCGCACTTCGTCAAGGTTCAGTTTTTCCCCGACGCCCCGCAGCCTGTGGATATCGTCCTGGTTCAGCGGGGACTTGATTTCGTTGGAGAGCCGGGACCATGTTTGCCGGTCCAGCTCCACAAAGGGCGTGTTGCCGTTCTCCGCTCCGTTGCCGGAGCCCTTGGCCGCCGGATATGAGCCTGGGTGTGATGTTCGGTCTGCCACTTTATGATTCTGCCCTGCCGGGCAGTCAAACCAAAACGCCGTCACCCCGGGCGTAGGACGGTGCCTTGGGGCACACCCCCGCTTGGCGCGGCTGCCGCTCTTCCCGGTACTCTTACGGGTATGTGTGGAATTGTTGGATATGCAGGCCGCCGCCCCAGTGCCGCCGCCGCAGCTCAGCTGAACAGTCATGAGCATGGCGCCCTTGACGTGGTCATGGAAGGCCTGCGCCGGCTCGAGTACCGCGGTTATGACTCCGCGGGTGTAGCAGTACTGACCGAGGCCGGGATTGACTCCCGCAAGAAGTCGGGCAAGCTGGCCAACCTGGTCGCCGAGCTGGAGGCCGCACCATTGCCCGAAGCCACCACCGGGATCGGCCACACCCGCTGGGCAACGCACGGCGGACCCACGGATGAAAATGCCCATCCGCACCTGGCCGACGAAGGACGCCTGGCCCTGATTCACAACGGGATCATCGAAAACTTCGCGGAGCTCAAGGCCGAGCTGCTGGAAGCCGGAGCGGAATTCATCTCCGAAACTGACACCGAGGTAGCCGCAGCCCTGCTGGCAGCCATCTACCGCGGCGAAGGCGGAGGGGACCTGGCCCGCTCCATGCAGCTGGCCTGCCGCCGGCTGGAAGGCGCCTTCACGCTCCTGGCCATTCACGCTGATTCGCCCGACGTCGTCGTCGCGGCCCGCCGAAACTCCCCGCTCGTCGTCGGACTCGGAGACGGCGAGAACTTCCTGGGCTCGGATGTTTCCGGGTTTATCGACTTCACCCGGCGCGCAGTTGAACTGGGCCAGGACCAGATCGTCACCATCACCCCGGAGCACGTCGAGATCACCGACTTCTACGGCAACCCTGCCGAGGGCACCGAGTTCAAGGTCGATTGGGATGCCGCAGCCGCGGAAAAGGGCGGCTACCCCTCCTTCATGGAGAAGGAAATCAACGACCAGCCGCAGGCCGTGGGCGACACGCTGCTGGGCCGCTCCGATATTGAGGGCCGGCTGACCCTGGACGAACTGCGCATCGATCCCGAAGACCTGAAGTCGATCAACAAGATCATGGTCCTGGCCTGCGGCACCTCGGCCTACGCCGGCCAGGTTGCCAAGTACGCCATTGAGCACTGGTGCCGGATCCCCGTTGAGGTGGAGCTGAGCCACGAATTCCGTTACCGCGATCCGATCGTGGACGGCAACACGCTGATCGTCGCGATCTCGCAGTCCGGCGAGACCATGGATACCCTGATGGCCGTGCGTTACGCCAAGGAACAGGGTGCCAAGGTACTGGCGATCTGCAACACCAACGGTTCCACCATTCCGCGTGAATCCGACGCCGTGCTGTACACGCACGCCGGTCCGGAAATCGCGGTGGCCTCCACCAAGGCCTTCCTGGCGCAGATCACCGCCGCCTACCTGCTGGGCCTGTACCTCGCCCAGCTGCGCGGGGACAAGTTCCAGGGGGAGATCAAGGACCTGCTGGCTGATTTGGGCAAGGTACCCGCAAAGATCCAGCAGGTGCTGGATAACTCGGGACAGATCAAGGAACTGGCTGAACTCATGGCCGACACCAAGTCGGTGCTGTTCCTGGGTCGCCACGTTGGCTTCCCGGTGGCCATGGAAGGCGCCTTGAAGCTGAAGGAGCTGGCGTACATCCACGCCGAAGGCTTTGCCGCCGGCGAGCTGAAGCACGGTCCGATTGCCCTGATCGAAGAAGGGCAGCCGGTGTTCGTGGTGGTTCCCTCCCCGCGCGGCCGCGACTCGCTGCATGCCAAGGTGGTTTCCAACATCCAGGAAATCCGCGCCCGCGGAGCCAAGACCATCGTCATCGCCGAAGAGGGCGACGACGCCGTCAAGGCCTACGCCGAGCACGTGTTCTATGTGCCGGAAACGCCTACCCTGCTGGCGCCGCTGCTGACCACGGTTCCGCTGCAGATCTTCGCCTGCGCACTGGCCACGGCCAAGGGGTATGACGTTGACCAGCCGCGCAACCTCGCCAAGTCCGTCACGGTTGAATAACCGATGATCATTGGCATTGGTGTTGACGTTGTTGACATGCCCCGGTTCGGACGCCAGCTGGAGCGGACACCGGGGCTGCGTACCCGCCTGTTCGTGCCGGCCGAGCGGGAGCTGAACCTGCGGTCACTTGCGGCGCGTTTCGCCGCGAAGGAAGCGGTGGCGAAGGCGCTCGGAGCTCCGGCCGGCATGAACTGGCAGGACTGCCAGGTGGATCTTGACGCCGCCGGCGCGCCCAGCGTGAGCGTGCGGGGCACGGTCGCTGCGGCCGCCGAGGCGAAGGGCGTACGCACGTGGCACCTTTCCCTGAGCCACGACGGCGATGTAGCCACCGCCATGGTGGTAGCCGAGGGTTAGTCTGTAGGCATGATCAGCGCCTACTCGGGCACCGCTGTGCGGGCCGCCGAAAAACCGTTGCTCGAGGCCGGGGACGGTCCGGAACTGATGCAGCGGGCCGCGTACGGGCTGTACGCGGTCTGCGCACGGGAGCTGCTTCGCCGGCGCGGCTCGCTGTACGGCAGCCGGGTCACCGTGCTTGCCGGTGCCGGCAACAACGGCGGCGACGCTCTCTACGCAGGGGCACGCCTGGCCGGCCGGGGCGCCGCGGCGACGGCGGTCCTCACCGCTGACTCCGCCCATCCCCAGGCCCTGGCCGCCTTTCGGGCGCAGGGCGGGAGAGTTATCCCCCTTGCTTCAGCAGCGGAGGAGGCTGTCCGGACCTGCGCCGATTCCGACGTGGTGATCGACGGCGTTCTTGGAACCGGCGGCAGGGGCGGGCTGCGGGGACCTGCGGCACGCCTCGCGCAGGAGCTGAATGGACGCACCGCCCCCACCGGCCGCGGCCCCCTCATGATCGCCTGCGACCTGCCAAGCGGCGTGGACGCGGACACCGGGCAAGCGGACGGCGAACACTTCACCGCGGACGTTACGGTTACCTTCGGTGCGCTCAAGACCGGCCTGATGGCCGGACCGGGGGCGGTGGCCGCCGGCCGGATTGAGCCGGTTGACATCGGCCTGGGAACGCCGCCGGGGCCGCGGGTGCAACGGCTCGAGACAGCGGACGTTGCACAGCTGCTGCCCGTTCCCCGCAAGAACGACCACAAGTACACCCGCGGCGTGCTGGGCATTGCGGCCGGGTCCGCGACCTACCCGGGAGCCGCGGTCCTGGCGACCGGAGCGGCCCTGGCCACCGGCGTCGGCATGGTCCGCTACCTGGGCCCGGAATCGGTGTGCCGGCTGATCAACGCTGCCCATCCGGAGGTGGTCTGCAGCAGCGGAACGGTTCCGCCCGCCCACGTGCAGGCCTGGCTGGCCGGTCCCGGGGCGGGAACGGATGAGGAACAGCGCCGCCGGGCCGTGGATGCCATGGCCTCCGGGCTTCCCGCGGTGATTGACGCAGATGCCATCAGCAGTGTGGAGCGCGGACTCGGCCCGCAGGTAATCCTGACTCCGCACGCCGGAGAGCTCGCGGCACTCCTGAGCAGGCTCAGCGATACTGTCAGCCGTGACCTGATCGAAGGTGACCCGCTGCGGTACGCCCGGCAGGCTGCCGAACTCACCGGCGCCACCGTGCTGCTCAAGGGGTGGGCCACCATCACCGCTGCTCCCACCGGGGAAACCTACAGCCAGGCTGACGCCACCCCGTGGCTCGCCGCCGCTGGATCAGGGGACACACTTTCGGGAATCCTGGGTGCCCTGCTGGCTACGGACCGGGACAGCCGGGACGCTGGGACTCCGCCGCCGCCCGGGCATTACGCCGCTTTCGCCGCCGCTGCCGCAAGTATCCACGGCCGCGCGGGCAGTCTGGCTGCGCAGGCGGGCCCGGTCTCGCCGTCGGCCTTGCCGGCCTCCGTGCGCGCCGTGATCGCAGAGCTGCTGACGGCTCGGGGCGGCATGAAACAGCCGGGAAAGCACCGCTCCGGCAAGGGTTAAATATGGAGTAGTAATTCCACTCGTTTAATGCTTGGCCCCAACTGGGGTAAAAACATAAGTAGACATACTATTTTTGTGTTGTCATCTGGAACTAGTCAGGAGCTCTACATGGAAGTTTGGCCGGGAGAAGCCTATCCGCTGGGCGCTACGTACGACGGAAACGGCACCAACTTTGCGCTGTACAGCGAAGTTGCGGACTCCGTCACACTTTGCCTGTTCGACGAGGACGGCAACGAGGAGCAGGTCAAGCTGACCGAGGTCGACGGTTACGTTTGGCACTGCTACCTGCCGCAGGTTCAGCCGGGGCAGAAGTATGGCTTCCGCGTGGACGGACCGAACGATCCCGCGAACGGCAACCGCTGCAATCCGAACAAGCTGCTGCTGGATCCCTACGCCAAGGCTGTTGCCGGCGAGATTGACTGGGACCAGTCGCTGTTCGGCTACAACTTCGGTGACGAGCATTCCCGCAATGACGAGGATTCCGCCCCGCACATGATGATGGGCGTGGTGATCAACCCGTTCTTCGACTGGGACGGCGACCGCAAGCCCAAGGTCCCGTACCACCAGTCGGTGATTTACGAGGCGCACGTCAAGGGCCTGACCCAGCTGCACCCCGACGTTCCCGAGGAACAGCGCGGCACCTACGCCGGCGTGGCGCACCCGTCGGTTATTGCGCATCTGCAGAAGCTGGGCATCACCGCCATCGAACTGATGCCGGTGCACCAGTTCGTGAATGACTCCACCCTTCAGGAGAAGGGCCTGTCCAACTACTGGGGCTACAACACCATTGGCTTCTTTGCCCCGCACAACGCCTACAGTGCCACCGGCGACAAGGGCCAGCAGGTGCAGGAATTCAAGGCCATGGTGCGCGCACTGCACCTGGCCGGGATCGAAGTGATCCTCGATGTGGTCTACAACCACACGGCCGAGGGTAACCACATGGGCCCCACGCTCTCCTTCCGCGGAATCGACAACGCGTCCTACTACCGGCTGGTGGAGGATGACAAGCAGTACTACATGGACTACACCGGCACGGGCAACTCACTGAACGTGGGCAACCCGCACTCCCTGCAGCTGCTGATGGATTCGCTGCGTTACTGGGTGACGGAAATGCACGTGGACGGCTTCCGCTTTGACCTTGCCTCCACGCTGGCCCGTGAGTTCTACGACGTCGACCGCCTGTCAGCCTTCTTCGAACTCGTGCAGCAGGACCCGGTAGTTTCCCAGGTCAAGCTGATCGCCGAGCCGTGGGATGTTGGCCCCGGCGGCTACCAGGTGGGCAACTTCCCGCCCCAGTGGACCGAATGGAACGGCAAGTACCGCGACACGGTCCGCGACTTCTGGCGCGGAGAGCCGTCCACCCTGGGTGAGTTCGCCTCCCGCATCACCGGCTCCGCTGATCTCTATGAGTCCTCGGCCCGCCGTCCGGTTGCCTCCATCAACTTTGTCACCGCCCACGACGGCTTCACACTGTATGACCTGGTGTCCTACAACGAAAAGCACAACGAGGCCAACGGCGAGGACAACAACGACGGCGAGTCCCACAACCGGTCCTGGAACTCAGGCGTGGAAGGGCCCACCGATGATCCGGAGGTCCTGTCCCTGCGTGCCCGGCAGCAGCGCAACTTCCTGGCCACCCTGCTCCTGTCCCAGGGCGTTCCCATGATCGCCCACGGTGACGAGCTGGGCCGCACCCAGCAGGGCAACAACAACACGTACGCGCAGGACTCCGAGCTGAGCTGGATCAACTGGGAGAGCATGGACGCCCCGCTGATGGAGTTCACCGCTGCGGTCAACACGCTGCGCGCCGAACATCCCACCTTCCGCCGCCGCCGGTTCTTCGACGGCCGTCCGGTTCGTCGCGGCGAGGGCGAGGCGCTGCCGGACATTGTTTGGCTCAGCGAAGACGGAAACCCGATGACCCAGGACGACTGGGACACCCCGGTGTCCCGCTCCCTGGGGGTCTTCCTCAACGGGCAGGGCATCTCCGGCCGTGACGCCCGCGGAGAGCGGATCACGGACCTGAACTTCCTGCTGTACTTCAACGCCCACGAGGAAGCGGTGAAGGTAACCCTTCCGCCGAGGGAATATGCCCCCATGTGGGACGAAGTCATTGACACTGCGGGCGAGTTTGCCGACTCGGGCTCCATTCCCGCAGAAGCGAAAATAACCATCGCTGCCAAGTCCATGGTGGTCCTGCGGGCGCACGAAGAGGAAGAGGAGCACGACCACTCGGTTGCGGCTTCCCTGGCGGCGCTGGCCGGTTCCAAGCAGCACAGCGGTGAGGCTGCCGTATGAGGACCCCGCTGTCCACGTACCGGCTTCAGATCCGTCCCTCGTTCACGCTGTTCGACGCCGCAGAGCTGGTGCCGTACCTCGCGGACCTTGGGGTGGACTGGGTCTACCTCTCGCCGATCCTGACTGCCGAAGAAGGGTCCGACCACGGCTATGACGTGGTGGACCCCTCTTCGGTCGACCCCGCCCGGGGCGGCGCCGAGGGGCTCAAAGCCCTCTCCGACGCCGCCCATGCGGCGGGCATGGGTGTGCTGGTGGACATTGTTCCCAACCACATGGGTGTTGCCACTCCTGCTGCCAACGCATGGTGGTGGTCCGTCCTGGAACAGGGCCGCGGCTCCCGCTACGCAGAAGCCTTCGACATCGACTGGGACGCCGCAGCCGGAAAGCTGCGCCTGCCCGTCCTGGGCGACGGCGACGACGAACTGTCCGCCCTGAAGCTGGTGGACGGTGAGCTGCACTATTACGACAACAGGTACCCGGTGGCACCGGGCACGGCATCCGAGGGGGACTCGCCCCGGGATGTCCATGCCCGCCAGCACTATGAACTGGTCAACTGGCGCCGCGCGGACAATGAGCTGAACTACCGCCGGTTCTTCGGGGTCAACACCCTGGCCGGCATCCGGGTGGAAGAGCCCTGGGTCTTCGATGAAGCCCACGCCGAAGTGAAGCGCTGGTTCGACGAGGGCCTGGTCGACGGGCTCCGGATTGACCATCCGGACGGACTGGCTGACCCCAAGGCCTACCTGTCCCGGCTGCGCGAACTCGCCAACGATTCCTACATCTTGGTCGAAAAGATCCTGGAACCGGGGGAAAAGCTGCCCGCGGAGTGGGAAACGGAAGGCACCACGGGCTATGACGCCCTGGCTGACGTTGACCGGTTGTTCGTTGACCCTTCCGGTGAGGAACAGCTCACCGCACTGGTACCCACCGAGCCGTACACCGACATGATTCACGGCACAAAGCGTGGCATCGCAGACCACCTGCTGAACTCGGAAGTCCAGCGCCTGGTGCGCCTGCTGCCGGCGGACTCGGGCCTGGATGCCGGGACAGCCGCGGACGCCATTGCTGAACTGCTGGCCTGCTTCCCGGTCTACCGCAGCTACCTGCCCGTGGGGGAGCAGTATCTGACGGACGCTGTCATTGCGGCTACGGTCCGCCGTCCGGACCTGGCTGCTGCGCTGCGGGTTTTGCACGGGCTGCTGAACCCGCTGGAGGCCGGCAGCACGGAACCCGTATCGCTGAAGGCCCTGGGCGAACTGGCTGCGCGTTTCCAGCAGACCTCCGGGATGGTCATGGCCAAGGGGGTGGAGGACACCGCCTTTTACCGGTATTCCCGCCTCACGTCGCTGAACGAAGTGGGTGCGGATCCGGCTCATTTCGCTGTGGAACCGGCTGAGCTGCACGCGCGGCTGCTGCGCCGGCAGCTGGAGCAGCCGGCCGCCATGACGGCGCTGACCACCCATGACACCAAGCGGAGCGAAGATACCCGGGCACGGATTTCGGTGCTCGCGGAAGTCCCCGGCGAATGGGCGAAAACCTTCACTGCCCTGGAGGAGCTGGCACCCATGGGTGACGGGGCCATGGCCAACCTGTTGTGGCAGGCCATTGTTGGCGCGTGGCCGCTCAGCCGTGACCGCGCCCATGCCTACGCCGAGAAGGCTTCGCGGGAGGCGGGGGCCAGCACCACGTGGACGGCGCCCAACTCCGAGTTCGAGGACCGCATGCATGCCGCCGTCGACGCCGCTTTCGACAACCCTGAGGTGAACGCGCTGGTGGTCTCCCTGGTGGAGCGGATCCGCAGCGCAGGGTACTCGAACTCCCTTTCCGCCAAGCTCCTGCAGCTGACCATGCCCGGCGTGCCGGACGTGTACCAGGGCACGGAGTTCTGGGACCGCTCCCTGGTGGATCCGGACAATCGGCGCGAGGTCGACTTTGACCGCCGCCGACAGGTGGCGGCGTCGTTTACCGGCGGCTCCGCCCCCGCAGCGGATGAGGACGCAGCGGCAAAGCTGCTTCTTACTACTCGGGCCCTGCAGCTCAAGCGGGAACGCCCGGAACTGTTCAGCTCCTATGTTCCGGTATCCGTTGAAGGCCCCGCCGCGCAGCACCTGTTCGGGTTTGACCGCGGCGGTGCGATTGCCCTGGTAACCCGTCTTCCGCTGAACCTGGAGCAGGGCGGCGGCTGGCAGGACACCGCCGTCGTACTGGAAAGCGGCACCTACCGTGACGTGCTCACGGACAGGACCCATCAAAGCAGCGGCCGGCTGGCGGCTGCGGATCTGTTTGGCATTTATCCGGTGGCACTGCTGGTTCGGGAGGACGGGGAATGAGGACCAATTTTGATGTGTGGGCTCCCAAGGCCAGCACAATGACCCTGGTGGCTGACGGCCGGAAGCTGTCGATGAGCCGCGGTGACAACGGCTGGTGGCATGTCCAGCACGCTGAGCTGACCGAAGATGTTGACTACGGCTACCTCATTGACGACGCGCAGACGCCGGTCCCGGACCCCCGGTCCCGGCGCCAGCCGGACGGTGTCCACGGCCTCTCGCGCACCTTTGATCCCGACCAGTACCGCTGGAATGACGCGGGCTGGGTGTCTCCGGGACTCGACGGCGAAGCAATCTACGAGATGCACATCGGCACGTTCACCCCCGAAGGGACGCTGGATGCTGCCATTGGCAAGCTGGATTACCTGGTGGACCTCGGCGTGCGCTACGTGGAGCTGCTGCCTGTCAACGCCTTCAACGGAACCCACAACTGGGGTTACGACGGCGTGCTCTGGTACGCCGTCCAGGAGACGTACGGCGGCCCCGAGGCGTACCAGCGCTTTGTTGACGCCGCGCACCAGGCCGGCCTGGGCGTCATCCAGGACGTGGTGTACAACCACCTTGGCCCCAGCGGGAACTACCTGCCGATGTTCGGCCCGTACCTCACCGAGGGCAAGTCCAATACCTGGGGAGATTCGCTGAACCTGGACGGTCCGCTGTCCGACACCGTCCGCCAGTACATTGTGGACAACGTCCTGATGTGGTTCCGCGACTACCACGTGGACGGACTGCGCCTGGATGCCGTGCACGCCCTGCATGACGAGCGGGCCGTCCACATCCTGGAGGAGATCGCTGTTGAGACGGAAAAGTGCGCACTGGAACTGGGCAAGCCCCTGTTCCTGATTGCTGAATCCGACCTCAACGACCCCCGCCTCATTACGCCCCGCGACGCCGGCGGCTACGGGTTGGACGGCCAGTGGTCCGACGACTTCCACCACGCCGCGCACACCAACCTCACCGGTGAAAACGGGGGCTATTACGAGGACTTCGATTCCATGGGTGCCCTCGCCAAGGTGCTGACCGAGGGGTTCTTCCACAACGGAACGTTTTCCTCCTTCCGGGGCCGCTGCCATGGAAGGCCCCTGGATAAGGACACCGTGTCGAGCCGGCAGCTGGTAGTGGCAACCCAGAACCATGACCAGATCGGCAACCGCGCGGCAGGGGACCGGCTCAGTGCAAGCCTGAGCTACCCGCAGCTGGCCCTCGCGTCCGTGCTGAACCTGACGTCCCCGTTTACGCCCATGCTCTTCATGGGCGAGGAATTCGGTGCCTCCACACCATGGCAGTTCTTCACGTCGCACCCCGAGCCCGAGCTGGGCAAGGCAACCGCGGAGGGACGTCTGCTGGAATTCGAGCGGATGGGCTGGGATCCGGACACCGTACCCAACCCCCAGGACCCTTCCACCTTCAGCAATTCCAAGCTGGACTGGTCGGAAGCGGACCAGGGCGACCACGCGAAGCTGCATGACCTGTACCGTCAGCTGCTGACCCTCCGGCGGGACCGGCCGGACCTGACGAATCCGGACCTCGGCAGCGTGGAAGTGGAGTATGACGAGGTGGGCCGCTGGCTGGTGCTGCAGCGCGGGGAAACCGCCGTCGCACTCAATTTCTCCGATGCTCCCCGCGAGGTCCCGGTTCCCTTCTCCGAGTCCACGGTGCTGCTCCAGACCGAACCCGCCGAGCTGTACGGGGATGCCCTGCAGCTCCCCGGCTACGGCGCTGCAGTCCTCGCGGCAACGAATGGCAGGATGTAATCCATGACATACATTGCCGCGGATAACCGCTACGATTCCATGCCCTACCGACGGGTCGGCCGCAGCGGGCTGCATCTTCCCGCCGTGTCCCTCGGACTGTGGCACAACTTTGGTGACGACAAGAAGTTTGAAACCCAGCGCGAGATCCTCCGCAGGGCCTTCGACCTGGGCGTGACCCATTTCGACCTGGCCAACAATTACGGCCCGCCCTACGGTGCTGCTGAGACAAACTTCGGCCGCCACTTCAAGGACGATTTCCGGCCCTACCGGGATGAGCTCGTCATCTCCTCCAAGGCCGGTTATGACATGTGGCCGGGGCCCTACGGCAACTGGGGATCCCGCAAGTACCTGCTCGCCAGCCTGGACCAATCGCTGGAGCGCATGGGCCTTGATTACGTGGACATCTTCTACAGCCACCGGCCCGATCCGGAAACCCCGCTGGAAGAGACCATGGGCGCCTTGGACACGGCCGTACGCTCCGGCCGTGCCCTCTACGCCGGCATCTCCTCCTACTCTCCGGAGAAGACGATAGAAGCTGCACGGATCCTGCAGGACATGGGAACGCCGCTGCTGATCCACCAGCCCTCCTATTCCATGCTGAACCGCTGGGTGGAGCACGGAGATCCGAACCTGTTTGCCGCACTGGAAACGGCAGGGGCCGGTTCAATCGCGTTCTCGCCGCTGGCCCAGGGGCTGCTCACCAACAAGTACCTCAACGGGGTGCCTGACGACTCGCGGGCTGCTGCCGGCAAGTCGCTGGATCAGTCCCAGCTCTCCGAAGACAACCTCCGGCGGGTGCGGGCACTCAATGACCTGGCCGAATCCCGTGGCCAGACGCTGGCCCAGATGGCCATCGCCTGGGTGCTGCGCCCGCAGGCCGGCGGCGGAGCGATCACCTCCGCGCTGGTGGGTGCCTCGAGCGTGAAGCAGCTGGAGGACAGCCTGGCGGCGGTGAACAACCTCGACTTCACGGCCGAGGAACTGGAAACCATCGACAAGCATGCCGTGGATTCCGACATCAATTTGTGGGCCGCCGCACTGGAAGCCTAAACCGTGCGGCTGCAACCTCCTCCTGGTGGTGCAGCCGGCGGGTTTTCGCGTGGTTTCCCCTGCACAGGGTTCTCCTGTGCAGGGGAGCCCCCGCCGGGAATGAAATAATGGTCGAGTGAATGACCAACAAGATGCTCCCGCCGTCGAACGCCAGGCCCTCATTGACCTAGCAGCCGTGCGGCACAACGTCCGTCACCTCGTTCGGCTAGTAAGCCCGGCCCGGGTGATGGCAATCGTCAAGGCCGATGCCTACGGCCACGGTGCCGAGCAGGTGGCACGCACCGCTCTGGAAGCCGGAGCCTCCTGGCTCGGCGTCGCCCACATCACCGAAGCCCTGGCGCTGCGAAGCGCCGGAATGACTGCGCCGGTCCTGGCTTGGCTGCATACCGTGGACAGCCCCTTTACTGAAGCCGTAGCCGCCAACGTTGACCTCGGCATTTCCGGATGGGAACTGGAATCCGTGGTGGCCGCCGCCCGGAAACTGCAGATCCCGGCACGCGTGCACCTGAAGATCGACACCGGCCTGGGCCGCAACGGCTGTCCGCCGGACAAGTGGGAGGCCCTTGTGGGCCGGGCCCTGGCCTATCAGGAGGAGGGGCTCCTGCGCGTGGTGGGCATCTTCTCGCACTTCTCCGTGGCCGATGAACCGGACCGTCCGGAAACCGACGAGCAGCTGGAACGGTTCCGCACCGCCGTCGCCGTCGCCGAAGACGCCGGAGTGGACCACGAAGTCCGGCATATCGCCAATACCCCGGCGGCGCTGTCCCGTCCGGATTCACACTTTGACATGGTGCGCGTGGGCCTGGGACTTTACGGCCTCTCACCCTTTCCCGGCCAGACGCCGGATGAGTTGGGCCTGCGCCCTGCCATGACGCTGAAGACCACCATTGCCAACTGCAAAGAAGTTCCCGCCGGCCAGGGGGTTTCCTACGGGCTGCGCTACTCCACCACCGAGCCCACCACCCTTGCCCTGGTGCCGCTGGGCTACGCCGACGGCGTTCCGCGGGTGGGCACCGGCGGTCCGGTCTGGGTGGACGGAAACGTCTATCCGGTGGTGGGCCGCGTTGCCATGGACCAGATGGTCATTGACCTGCAGACCACCGGGATCGCAGGAACCGGCAAGGATCTGGTGGGCCGCGAAGCCGTGCTGTTCGGCGGAGTCGGCCTGCCCTCGGTGGATGAATGGGCCGAAGCCAGCGGCAGCATCAACTACGAGATCATTACCCGCATCAGCTCCCGCGTTCAGCGGACCTACATCGACTCCGAGGCAGCCCAGGCATGAGCGAAGCAGTCAGCACCGGCGCATCGGCGCCGGTCTGGGAAGAAGAAATCCGCACCACCGACGCCCTGCAGACGCAGGCAGCGGCTGAAAGGTTGGGCCGGCGGCTGGCAGCGGGGGACCTGCTGCTGCTGACCGGTGAACTGGGCGCCGGCAAAACCACGTTCACGCAGGGCCTGGGCCGCGGACTCGGAGTCCGGCCGGGAATTATTTCCCCCACATTCGTGCTGGTGCGGATCCATCCCAGCCTCGGCCAGGGCCCGGATCTGGTGCATGTTGATGCCTACCGCCTCGGCTCCAGCGGTGAGATTGATGACATCGACCTGGAAAACACGATGGACACCTCGGTCACCGTCGTGGAGTGGGGGCGCGGGCTCGTGGAGCACCTCTCCGACAGCCGGCTCGACATCACGATCATCCGTCCCACCGGCGGCGGCTCCGCGCCGGTGCAGGGAACCGCAGGCCTCAGCTTCGACTACGACGACGATCCCGACGAAGAACGCGTTATCCGAATCGCCGCCTACGGACCGCGGTGGAAGGACACCCGGCTTTCCTAAGCACCTGCAGGCCGCGGCCGGCTGCGGAAAGCGGGCACCCAAAGGAGACGTAAAATAGGCACCGTGCTTATTCTCTCCATTGATACCTCCGCTATTGCCAGTGCGGCACTGCTGACCGGGGAAGGGGAGATCCTGGCCGAGTTCGCCACGGAGGACACCCGTTCCCACGCCGAAGTGCTGGCGCCGGGCATCTCCGACCTGATGGAAACCGCCGGCGTCACGGCCGCGGACATCGACGCCGTCGTCGTTGGGGTGGGACCCGGGCCCTTCACCGGTCTGCGCTCCGGCATTGTCACCGCCCGTACGCTTGGCTTCGCCTGGAACACGCCTGTGCACGGGGTGATGAGCCTTGATGCCATCGCCGTGGATGCGGCCCTGGACGCCTGGCGGCTGGGCGTCGACGAATTCGTGGTCGCCACCGACGCCCGGCGCAGGGAAGTGTACTGGGCGCATTACCGCAGCACCGGAGGAACAGCGCAGCTCCTGGCCGGACCGTTCGTCACTGACCCCGCAGAGGTCCCGGACCTGCCGGCCTACGGTGCGGGCGCAGGCCTGTACCCGGAGGTGCTGCGCGGTGTTGCGGACTTCGCCGGCACCCAGCCCACGGCCGCCGCGCTGGGGCGCACCGCCGTCGTGCGCCTGGTCCGCGGCCTGCCGCTGCTGGACACCACGCCGCTGTACCTGCGCGAGTCCGATGCCAAGGTGCCCGGACCGCGGAAGCGCGCCCTGTGAGCCGCGGCGCCGGAACCGCCGGCATGGCAATCCGGGCCATGACCGCCGATGACATAGCAGCAGTGGACGTCCTGGAGCGGGCACTGTTCCCGGTGGACGCCTGGCCGCTGCAGATGTTCCATGACGAGCTCAGCCAGGTCGATACGCGCTCCTACTACGTGGCCTGCGACGCCGACGGCACGGTGATCGGCTATGCCGGCCTCATGTGCGTCCTGCCGATCGCTGATGTGCAGACCATTGCCGTGGCCCCGGAGGCCGAAGGAGCCGGCATCGGCTCGGCTCTCCTGGCCACGCTCATTGACGAAGCCAAGTCCCGCGGTGCCGAAGACGTGCTGCTGGAAGTGCGGGCGGACAATCCCCGGGCGCAGCGGCTCTACCGATGGTTCGGGTTTGAACAGATCCACATCCGGCCGCGCTACTACCGCGACGGCACGGACGCACTGATTATGCGGCTGGCCCTTTCCGCCTGGAACGGGTCTCCGCGCGCAACAATGAAGGACGGGAAATGAACCGCACCGAGCCTCTGGTGCTTGGCATCGAATCATCGTGTGACGAAACGGGCGTCGGCATTGTCCGCGGCAGTGCCCTGCTGACCAACACGGTGTCCTCCTCCATGGATGAGCACGTCCGCTTTGGCGGCGTCATCCCTGAGATAGCCTCCCGCGCCCACCTGGATGCTTTTGTGCCCACGCTGCAGCAGGCCCTGGACGAGGCGGGGGTGACCCTGGCGGACATTGACGCCATTGCCGTGACCTCCGGACCCGGGCTGGCGGGGGCGCTGATGGTGGGCGTATGCGCCGCCAAGGCGCTGGCCGTTGCCACCGGCAAGCCGCTGTACGCGATCAATCACCTGGTGGCGCACGTTGGCGTGGGCGTGCTCGACGGCGGTGAACTGCCGGACAACCTTGGCGCACTGCTGGTTTCCGGCGGCCACACCGAAATCCTCAGCGTGAAATCACTGACCGGCGATGTGCAGCTGCTCGGGTCCACCATCGATGACGCCGCCGGTGAAGCCTACGACAAGGTGGCCCGCATCCTCGGGCTGGGCTACCCCGGTGGGCCGGCCATCGACAAACTGGCCCGCCAGGGAAATCCCAAGGCCATCCGTTTTCCGCGCGGCCTGACCCAGGCCAAGTACATGGGCTCCGCGGAGGAGCCCGGCCCGCACCGCTACGACTGGTCCTTCTCCGGCCTGAAGACCGCGGTGGCCCGCTGCGTGGAAGCCTACGAAGCCGCCGGCGAGGAACTGCCGGTGGCGGATATCGCTGCGTCCTTCCAGGAAGCGGTGGTGGATGTCATTACTGCAAAGGCGGTCCTGGCCTGCACTGAGCACGGGATCACGAACCTGCTCCTGGGCGGGGGCGTGGCGGCCAATTCCCGGCTCCGCGAGCTGACCCGGCAGCGGTGCGAGGCCAAGGGCATTTCCCTGCGGGTGCCGCCCATTTCGCTGTGCACCGACAACGGGGCCATGGTGGCTGCGCTGGGAGCCCAAGTGTTGATGGCAGGCGCCGAACCGTCCGGAATCGGGTTCGCGCCGGATCCGTCGATGCCGGTCACCAGCGTCCACCTCTGACCCGCAGCACCCAGGGAGCGGATATTGCCGCCGCCTCTTCGGTGCGGCGGCGGCCGAAGCTATATTGGCGTTACCTGTGGCAATTGCCTACCGAAGGAACGTCATGCCTGATGCGATGGTGCCCGGCGCCAAGACGAAGTTTTTGGAAACCAGTGCTCCCCTGACCGAGTCGGTCGGGGAGCTCACTGCTGAACAGTGGGCGGCCGAGTCGGCCTGCTCGGGCTGGAGCCGGGCGGATGTGGTGCTGCACCTCATCGATACCCAGCGCGAGTTTTTCGCCGGCCACGGAATGCGGCTCGGACCGCCGCCGGAGACCGGTGATCCCGCGGCCGCGTGGCGCACCCACCGGCAGGACGTGGCGGATCTTCTTTCGGATCCCGATGTTGCCGGACACCGGTTTGAGGGCTGGTCCGGAGAAACAACGGTGGGCAGGACCCTGAACGATTTCTACGGCTTTGACATGCTGGTGCACGGCTGGGATGCCCTCGCGGGAACCGGAGCCGACCGGGTGTTCTCCGACGCCGAGATGGACGATCTGGAAACCGCCATTGCAGGCTTTGGCGACCAGCTGTACGCGGAGGGAATCTGCCGGGGCCCGCTGGCCGCTCGGGAGGATGCGGACCGTCAGACCCGTATCCTGGCCAGGCTGGGCCGCCGGGGCTAGCGCGCCCCGGTCCTGCTCAGGCCTCGCCGCGCAGCTGCCGGATTCCGTCCTGAACGACGGCGCGCAAATCGCCGTCGTTCTCCGCCGCGATCCTCCGCTGGCGCTGGTAGCCGGCGCCGCGCTCAATGATTGCGGCTACGTCCGCCAGTTCGGCAGAGCAGCCGAGCTTCTCAGCCACGGGAGTCAGGCGGGGGAGGACGTCCTCCAGGAGATGGTCTGTCACGAGCTTTTCGTTGCCGGCAGCATCAAGGATGATGATGGCGTCGAGTCCGTAACGGGCGGCGCGCCACTTGTTTTCCTGAACATGCCACGGCGGCATGGTGGGAATGGTTCCGCCGTTTTCCAGGATGGTGGAGAACTCGTCCACCAGGCACTGGGTCAGGGCTGCCATGGCGCCCACGTCCTCAATGGTGGCCATGCCGTCGCAGATGCGCATTTCAATGGTGCCAAGGCCCGGGACCGGGCGGATGTCCCAGCGGATTTCACTGATGGAATCGATGACCCCGGTGGTGAACATGTCCTGCACATAGGACTCGTACTCGGCCCAGGAACCAAACTGGAAGGGCAGGCCAGCTGTGGGCAGCTGCTGGAACATCAGGGCACGCTGGGAGGCGTATCCCGTGTCCTCGCCGGACCAGAACGGAGAGGAAGCGGACAGGGCCTGGAAGTGCGGGAAATAGTTCACCAGCCCGTCCAGGACCGGCAGCACCTTGTCCCGGCTGTCCAGGCCCACGTGGACGTGCACCCCGTAGATGAGCATCTGCTGGCCCCACCACTGCGTGCGGTCAATCAGCTTGGCGTAGCGTTCCTTGTCCGTGACCGGCTGCGAGCGCGGGGCACTGAACGGATGGGAACCGGAACAGAAGAGCTCAACGCCCATGGGGTCGGTGACCCGGCGCAGTGCTTCGAGGGAGCGGGTCAGGTCCGCCTTGGCATCCTTGACGGTGTGGCAGATGCCGGTCACCAGCTCAACGGTGTTTTCCAGCAGCTCCTGTTTGATGTGCGGGTGCTCGTCCCCTTCACTGATGCCGGGGTGGGCGGCGCTGACACCGCGCAGGACCTCATCGGCTACCGACATCAGCTCGCCGGTTTTCCGGTCAACAAGTGCCAGCTCCCATTCAACGCCGAGGGTTGACTGTGCTGACTGGGCGAAACCGATGTGCAAACTGTCTCCTGCTGTATACGTAACCGTTGGAGGAACTCGGTCCCGCATGAAAGCGCGTGAGAACCTCTTTCAATCCTAGCGGCGGGAAACCGGGATGCCGTCCACCAGCCGGGACAGGGTCCCGGCTGTCATCGCGGTCCATACCGGGACTGCCTTCACCTGAATGTGCTCGCTGCGGGCATGCGCCCCTCCGCCCACTGCCCCCAACCCGCACAGGACGGGCACGCCCAGCGCGGCCACAAAGTTGGCATCGCTGGCTCCGCCCACGGACACATCCTGCAACTGCAGCCCGACGTCGGCGGCTGCCTCCCGCGCTGCCTGCAGCAGCGGGTTGATCTCCGGCGGCGCCATGGGCGGACGGTTCCAAAAGTGCTCGACGTCGATATCCACGCGCGCGTCGGACACGGCAATGGCATCCAGTGCTGTGTCCACCCGCTTCATTTCAGCTGCGTTCCTCACCCGGATGTCTATGACGGCGGTGGCGGACCCTGCGGCCACGTTGCTGCCGGATCCACCCTCGATCAATCCCACATTCAGGGAGGTGCCGCGGTCCAGGTCCGCCACCTGCACCGCATGGACCACGAACTCGGCCAGTGCGTGGATGGCACTGGCGCCGGCGGTTGGATCCAGGCCAGCATGGGCTTCCACGCCGGTGGCGCGAACGGTGAAGATTCCCACTCCCTTGCGTCCGGTCTTGACTGCTCCGTCAGCGCTCGCCTCCAGGACCAGCACGGCGTCCGCTTCCAGGGCTGCCTTCTCGATGAGCGGGCGCGAGTACACCGAGCCGATTTCCTCGTCTCCGTTGAACAGGAAGGTGACAGTGGGGCAGGGAATGTCCGCGTCCCTCAGCAGCTTCAACGCCCAGATGCCCTGCACCAGTCCGGTTTTCATGTCAAAGATGCCAGGACCGGACAGTACGCCGCCGTCGTCACCCCCGGCTGGGCCCTGCCAGCCGGCCAGGGTCCCTGCGGGCCACACGGTGTCATAGTGGCCCACGACCAGGACACGTCCGCTGCCGCTGCTTTCGTAGGTCAAGGTGAGCACCTCTCCGTACGTGCCGTCGCCGTCGAGGGTTTCGCGGTCAGGTTCGCCGAGGCGCTTGACGGCGAGATCCCGGACTGCAGCGCGGGCGGTCTCCAGCGCCGGCAGATCCCTGCTGTGACTCTCCAGCTCCACCAGGCCAATGATGTCCGCAAGGAGCATATCCGCGGCTTCCCGGGCCTTGCTGCCGAGGTCCACTGCGGCCTCTCCGGATTCAGTGTTTGTCGTATCCATGGTTCTCCTGTGGTGAATTGTTTCTGCGGTTGTTGGTTGGGGCTGCCGGTCAGATACCGAAGGGCAGTTCCAGGGCGTACCAGAGCATGAAAAAAGCAATCCAGACAACCCAAATGACCATGGCCAGCGGAATGGTGAAGGAGGCCAATGTGCCGATGCCTGCCGAGCGGCGGTACTTCTGGACAAATCCGAGGGCCATCACAAAGTAAGGGCTCATGGGGGTGACGCAGTTGGTCACTGAATCGGCGATCCGGTACATCGCCTGCGTAGTGGCCGGTTCAATGTCCAGCAGCATCAGCATCGGCACGAAGATTGGAGCGGCCAAAGACCACATGGCAGATCCGGAGGTGATGATGAAGTTCATGATGGAAATCAGGACGGCGATGCCCAGAAGGATGGCCCAGCCCGGAGCATTGATGCTGTCCAGGGTCCGCGCTCCGCTGATGGCAAGGACCTCGCCCATCCCGGTCCACTTGAAATAGGCCAGGAACTGCGAGATGGCAAAGAAGAGCACCAGGATCGGAGCCATCGACCTGATGCCTTCAACCATGGCCCCGGTGACGTCGGAACCCTTGCTGAAGGTGCCCGCAGATCGTCCGTACACCACGCCGACCAGGGCGAAGAAGAGGCCGATGACGAAGGCCATCCCGCCGATCACCGGAGAATTCAGGACCCCTCCGGCTTCGCCGCGGAACGGTGAATTGCCCGGCACGAGTGCTGCGGCAACCGCGGCAAGGAACACAAGGGCAGCAGCGCCCGAAAAGCGCAGCGCCCGCCGTTCCCTGGTGGAGATGCGCAGATCGCCGATTGACCCCGCAGCTTCCTCGCTGGCATCTGCTTCCAGATCGGGACGCTTCGACAGGACTTTTTCCACCACCACGGTGATGGTGAGGGCGATCAGCACCGAAGAGGCCAAGCTGAAGAAATAGTTCGCCAGCGGAGTTACTACAACGGCGGAGTCAATGGTGCCGGCTGCTGCCGTGGTGATCGAGGACAGCAGAACATCAGTGGTGGTCAGGGACGGGGAAGCATCGTATCCGGCGGAGATGGACACGAATGCCACGATCGCTCCCAGGACGGGGCTTTTGCCGACGGCCCTGAACACCAGGGCACCGAGCGGAATCAGGGTGACGTAGGCGGCATCGCCGGCAACGTGCCCGAGCATGGCAGCCATGGCGAGGGCAAAAGTCACATACTTGGCGGGCACCTTAGTGACCGTGTTGCGCAGGAGCGTGTCAATCAGCCCGCTCTTCTCGGCAATGGCGATGCCGAGCATCGTGGTCAGGATAGTGGCCAGCGGCGGGAAGGACGCAAAGTTCTCAACGGCGTCACCGATCATGGTCTGAATTCCCGCTGCGCTCAGGAGGCTTTTCACTGTCACGGCATCGCCGGTGCCGGGGCTGACGGCGGAGACTCCTGCCGCTTCCAGTGCTGCGCTGAGGACAATGACCACGCCGGCCAAAATGCAGAACAGCCAAAACGGATGCGGAAGAAGGTTGCCGACTCTTTCAATCGCCGAAAAGACCCGGAATGCCCTGCGCATTCCCCTGGACTGCTCAACTGCTGCGGCCTGCGCCATGGGTGCTCCCTGCTGAGGTGTAGTGACAGATCCTTGTCAGGCAACCTAGTGCAGGAAACGGTTCCGGAAAAAGAATGACTCGCGGCAGATTCCGGCTTTTGACACCGCGGCCGGAACGCGGCTAATCTCGCCCGCTTCATTCCGGGCTGCCACCGTGCCCGGACATAATGGGAGGATGCCCATCCTGAATAAAGACATGACGCTGTGCATTTCCCTGGCAGCGAGGCCGTCAAACATCGGAACGCGTTTCCACAACTACCTGTATGACCTGCTGGACCTGAACTTTGTCTACAAGGCGTTTGCCCCCGCGGACCTCGCCCAGGCGATAGCGGGCGTCCGCGGCCTGCCGATCCGCGGCTGCGCGGTCTCCATGCCGTACAAGGAGGACGTTATGGCGCTGGTGGACCGGATGGATCCCTCAGCGCAGGCCATCAGGTCGGTCAACACCATAGTGAACGACGACGGCGTCCTCACCGCCTACAACACCGATTACCTCGCCATCGCCCGGCTGCTCCGTGACCAACATGTCCCGGTCTCCTGGTCGGTGCTGCTCCAGGGGTCGGGCGGCATGGCCAAGGCAGTGGCAGCGGCGCTTCGGGATGCGGGATTCTCGGACGTCACCATCGCGGCCCGCAACGAGGCAACGGGCCGGGCGCTCGCTGACCTCTATGACTTCAACTGGCGGCCGAACACCGGTGAAAGCACCGCGGACCTGATCATCAACGTCACGCCGCTGGGTATGGCCGGAGAACACGAAGATGTCCTGGCCTTCTCCGAGACCACGCTGGCTGCAGCGCGCACGGTGTTCGACGTCGTCGCGCTGCCTTCCGAGACACCGCTGATCACCGCAGCCCGGGCCGCCGGAAAAGCCGTGATCACCGGCGCCGAGGTGATAGCGATCCAGGCCGAAGAACAGTTTGTGCTGTACACCGGTGTGCGCCCGACCCCGGAACAGGTCCGCGCTGCCAGCGAGTTCTCCCGCGCCTAAGCCGGGGCAGGGGCGGGTACCGGCTCCACCACAATGGCCACGCGGTCCTCACCCAGACGGGTCAGGATCAGGGTTGCCTTGCTGCGGCCCTTCCCGGAGCCGGTCAGCAGCTGCTTGCGCACTTCTTCGGGCGTGACGGACATGCCGCGCTTTTTGATGTCCAGGACACCGATCCCGTTGGCCTTGACCCACGCCTTGAGCGCCTTGACGTTGTACGGCCGGACTTCCAGCACCTTGTAGGCGCGGGCAAAGGGGGTTTCCAGCAGTTCGGGAGCCCCGATGTAGGCAATGTGCGGATCCAGCAGGTGCCCGCCGAGGGAACGCGCGGTGTCGGCGACCAGGCCTGCACGGATCACCGCGCCGTCGGGCTCGTACAGGTAGGCATCCACGGGGCCGACTGGAACGTCCTCCTTGCCGGGGGCATAGTCCAGGGGTGAGGTCAGCTCGGCCGCACCGTTGGGCCCGATCACCAGGGCCGCCCGGCGCACACCCTCGCGGCGCAGGGCGTTGAACCACAGGGTGGCTTCGGTGACGTCGCCGTCCACGGACACCCACTGCACTTCACAGTCTTTCGGCAGCGCCTCGTGCGGGATGCCCGGGCCCATCTTCACGCCCACCGGCAGCCCGCGCCCGGCCAGGGCTTCCACGAAGGACAGGGGCGGGGAAAAAGCCTCGGGATCAAAAATACGTGTGGTGCCCGAGGTGGAGGTGGTGCGGCGGGCCGGATCCAGCCAGACGGCGTCGAACCCGCTCAGGTCAAAGTCCTCGGCCGCGCCCTGCACCACCGATGCGTTGGGCCAGGGCATGAGGTTGATGGTGGCGGCAGCGGCGGTGATCTCGTCCAGCTCCACGGCTGTGACCTCCCGGTCCAGGGTGGCCAGGGCCAGGGAATCGGCACCGATTCCGCAGCCCAGATCCGCAACCTTCTCCAGTCCGGCCTGGACATAGCGCTGCGCGTGCAGGGCCGCAACGTTCAGGCGGGTGGCCTGCTCCAGTCCCGGTGCCGTGAACAGCATGTGTTCAGCAAAGGGCCCGAATTTGGTCCGCGCCTTCATCCGCAGCTTCGCCTGGGTGAGGACGGCGGCGACGACGTCGGGGGAGTGGCCGGCCTTGCGCAGGTCTGTGTTCAGCTTGAGGGACTCGGACTCCAGATACGGGCCCAGGGAGTTCAGCAGCTCCCAGCCTTCGGAGGTCAGAACGTGGGCAAGGGAGGTATCGGGCATGCTTACCAGCGTAGTAGTTCTGCCGCCGCACACGTTAGCTGTAGGTTGGGCGGCATGACGAAGATTGCCGCCGAACCGCTGTCCCTGCTGCGTGCGCGCACCAGTTACAAATGGCAGACCTATCCGGCTGACGTCCTGCCGCTGTTCGTGGCGGAAATGGACTATCCGCTGGCCGAACCCGTGCAGCAGGCGATCATTGGCCGGGTCCTTGCCTCGGACACGGGCTACGTTGCCGGCCCCGATCCAGTTGCCGCAGCCTTTACCCGGTATGCCGGACGGACCTGGGACTGGAATCCGGACCCCGGGGACGTGCGGATCACCACCGACGTCAGCGTGGCCATCGTGGAATGCCTTCGCCAAACTGTGCCCGTGGACGGCTCGGTGGTCATTACTCCGCCGGTCTACCCGCCGTTCTACGAATTGCCGCTTGAAGCAGAGGCTTCAGTGGTTGAGGTTCCCCTGCTGCTGACCGGCAGGGGCTGGCAGCTGGACCTGCCGGCAGTGGAACGGGCCTTTGCCCGCGGTGCCGATGCCCTGCTGCTGTGCAATCCGCACAACCCGCTGGGCATGGTGCACTCCGCGGAAACCCTGCGCGCGCTCGCGGACCTCTCCGCCAGGTACGGGGTTGCCGTGATCAGCGATGAGATCCACGCTCCGCTGACCTACGCGCCCAACACCTTTACCCCCTACCTTTCGGTCTCGGATAATGCCCGCGAGTTCGGCATCTGTGTCACGGCCGCCAGCAAGGGATGGAACATCGCCGGAACAAAGTGCGCGGTGATGGTTGCCTCCAGCGCCCGCACCCGCCTGCAGCTGGATTCCATGCCGGCGGAGGTCTCCGCGCGGACCTCCATCCTGGGGCTGCACGCCGCGGTGGCCGCGTACGACGACGGCGGGCCCTGGCTGGCGGGCGTCCTTGCCTCCCTGACGGACAACCGGCGGCTGCTGGGCGAGCTGCTGGCAGCCGAGCTGCCCGAAGTTACGTACCATCCGCCGTCGGCCGGCTACCTGGCCTGGCTGGACTTCCGCGGCCTGGGCTGGGGCACGGATCCCGCCGCAGTGGCCCTGGAACAGGGACGGGTAGCCCTGGAACCGGGCCTGAAGTTCGGCCGGCTGGGGGCGGGCTTTGCCCGGCTGAACTTTGCCTGCTCACCGGAGGTGCTGACCGAGGCCGTGGCACGCCTGGCCCGGGTGAGGGAGACTTCGGCGGGCGGCGACCAGCCGTGAGGACCGGCAGGCTGGAGGCCTTCAGCGATGGTGTCCTCGCCATCATCATCACCATCATGGTGCTGGAGTTCCATGTGCCCGCCGAACCCACGTGGCATGGGCTGGCTGAGGTGTTCCCCACCTTCTCCAGCTACCTGCTCAGCTTCATCTATGTGGGGATCTACTGGAACAACCACCATCACCTGATGCAGCTCTCCGCCACCGTTACCGGAGGAATCCTGTGGGCAAACCTGCACCTGCTGTTCTGGCTCTCGCTGATACCTTTCTTCACCCGGTGGATGGATGAATCCGGGTTCGCCCCGGTGCCTGTCCTGGTGTACGGGCTGAACCTGCTGCTGGCCGCCGTGGCCTTCAGCATCCTGCAGTACGCGCTGCTGCGCAGGGAAGGGCCGGACAGTCCGCTGGCAGCTGCCCTGGGACGGAATACCAAGGGCAGGATTTCGCCCCTGATCTATGTGGCCGGATGCGCCCTGACGTTTGTGCATCCCCTCGCAGGGGTAGCGGCCTACGCGGGTGCAGCCGCCCTGTGGCTGATTCCCAACCGGCGGATGGAGGCGCTGGTGGGATCAGCCGGCGGAAGCGGCGGGGGTGCGGAAAGCTAGGCCGAGTGCGGCCTGGCCGCCGAACCAGGTGGAGCTAGGCCGCGGGGGCCAGGATGCTCAGCTGCCGCGGGGCAAGAGCCGCTGTCCCGCGCCCGCCCAAAAGGGGCAGTGCCCCGGTTTCGGACGTACGGCGCAGCTCGGAGAGAGCCTTGGGGGTACTCGTGGCCTGATGGAGGTCCAGCACCACGTTCAACCCGGGGAGCGTGGCATTGGCACGGCGGGCCAGGACATACAGGACCCTGCTGTTTTGTTCGGTGACTCTGCCCCGCACCACCAGCCGTATCTGGCGCAGGTCGATGTCGAGCTGGATGACGACGCGAAGCTTTGGCTCCATGGACGGCCTTCCTCAGTGTGCCCGGCCCTTTGACCGGATCCCCACGCTAAAAGGCGCCCGCGGCGCGCCGCAACGGTGAAGCGCGATACTCCCTCAGGCGGAGTCAACTTAGGCCGAGGCGAGTAACCGGGCTAGGCGAAATAGACGCCGATCCGGTTGCCGTCGATTTCTTCAATCCTGATGTCGATGTCGTAAATGTCGCGCAGCACCGCCGGTTGCATGATCTGCACCGGCGGGCCCTGGTGGATCAGCCGGCCCCCGCGCATGGCAATGATGTCGTCCGAGTAGCAGGAAGCGAAGTTGATGTCGTGGATGACCAGCACCACGGTTTTCCCGAAGTCGTCGGTAAGCCGGCGCAGCAGGCGCATCATTTCCACTGAGTGCTTCATATCCAGGTTGTTCAGCGGCTCGTCGAGCAGCAGGTAATCGGTGCCTTGGGCCAGCACCATGGCAATGAAGGCCCGCTGGCGCTGGCCGCCGGAGAGCTCATCCACAAACCGGTCCGCCAATGCCGTGAGGTCCAGGTAGGCCATGGCCTCGTCGATGAACGCCTTGTCGGCGGCGGTGGGCCGTCCGCCGTTGTACGGGTAGCGGCCAAAGCCCACCAGGTCCCGCACGGTGAGGCGGACCGTCAGTGTGTTGTCCTGGCGGAGGATGGCCATTTTGCGTGCCAGATCCTTGCCCGGGGTTGCCGTGACATCCAGGCCGTCCACTTCAACGGTCCCGGTGTCCATCTTCAGCAGCCGGGAAACCATGGACAGCAGGGTGGATTTTCCGGCGCCGTTGGGCCCGATGATGGAGGTGATGCCGCCTTCCTTGATCTCGCAGCTGACGGAGTCGACCACTATCTGGCCGTTGTAGGACTTGGAGACGCCGGTTACGGAGATCATTTGACGTTGCCTCTCAGCAGCAGGATAAGGAAGACAATGCCGCCCATGAACTCAATGACGATGCTCAGCGCGGTGTCGAACGCGAAGATCCGCTCCAGGACCAGCTGTCCGCCCACCAGGGCAATGATCCCGAGCAGGACGGCGATGGGCAGCACCGCCGTGTGGCGGAAGTGGGAGCACAGCTGGTAGGCAAGGGAGGCAACGAGCAGGCCGAAGAAGGTCACCGGACCCACCAGGGCGGTGGAGACTGCCACCAGCACGGAGCAGATCACCAAAGTGGCGGTAACAGCGCGGGTATGGTCCACGCCGAGGTTGACGGCGGTGTCCCGGCCCAGTGCCAGCACATCGAAGGACCGGCGCATCCGCCAGGCCGGAATACTGACCAGCACCACAGCGGCGGCGGAGTACCCCAGCAGCGCGCCGTCCACGTTGTTGAAGGACGCAAAGAACAGATCCTGCAGGATGATGAACTCGCTGGGGTCGATCAGCCGCTGCAGCAGGGATGAAAAGCCGCGGAACATGGTGCCGAAAATGATGCCCACCAGCAGCATGAGGTGCAGGGACTTGCCGCCGCCGGTAAACAGCCAGCGGTAGAGCAGGAACGAGAAACCCACCATCAGGACGATCTCGATGACAAAGCGCAGCGGTTCGGACATGGAGAGGACAAACTGCCCGCCGAGGACAAAGACCAGAACGGTCTGCAGCAGCACATAAAGGGCGTCAAAGCCCATGATCGAGGGCGTCAGGATGCGGTTGCAGGTCACCGTCTGGAAGAGCACGGTGGACACGCCCACGGCATAGGCCACCAGGATCATGGAGGCGACCTTGATGGCGCGGCGCGGAAGGATGTATCCGAGGTTTCCACGCAGTTCGATGGTCATGAAGAGGGCCACAAGGGCGGCGGCGGCAATTCCGAGCGTAATGATCCAGAACTTGGGCGGCAGGGACCGCACCGGATGCCGGCGGTGCGAGACAAGGGCGGTGGGAAGCGGATTGGTGGGGGCTTCAGCGCCGGATTTCGTGCCGGGTTCAGCCACGGGAGGCACGCTTTCGCAGGAGCAGGTACAGGAACAGGACGCTGCCGATGGCGGAGACGATCACGCCCACCGGAATTTCATACGGGTAGCGGATGGTGCGCCCGATGATGTCGCAGGCGAGCACAAACCCGGCGCCGAAGACTGCCACCCAGGGCACGGCACGCCGGACATTGTCTCCGATCAGCAGCGAGACCAGGTTGGGAACGATCAGGCCCAGGAAGGGAATGGAGCCCACACTGACAACCACGACGGCGCTGATCAGGGACACGATAACCAGGCCCAGGGCCATCACCCGGTTGTAGTTCAGGCCCAGGTTGGTGGTGAAATCCGCGCCCATGCCGGCAACGGTGAAGCGGTCCGCCGCCAGGTAGCCGACGACGGTGAGGATTCCCACGATCCACAGCAGCTCATAGCGGCCGCGCAGGACACCGGAGAAGTCCCCGACCATCCAGCTGTTCAGGGTTTGCAGCAGATCAGTGCGGTACGCGAAGAAAGTGGTGACGGCGGAAATGACGCCGCCAAGCATGATGCCCACCAGGGGGACCAGGAGTGTGTTGCGCAGCGGAAGGCGGCGCAGGATGAGCAGGAACAATGCGGTGCCGGCCATGGCGAACACCGTGGCCGTGGACATCTTCATCATCAGGGAGGCACCGGGCAGCAGGACCGTGACCACCAAAATACCCAGCGACGCCGATTCCACGGTGCCCACCGTGCCCGGTTCCACGAACTTGTTCCGGGCCATCAGCTGCATGATCAGGCCGGCGACGCTCAGCGCCGTGCCCGCGAGGATAACGCTGAGGGTGCGGGGGACCCGGCTAACCCAGAACACCTGCCAGGCAACGGGGTCCCCGGACAGCAGCGAGCTCAGGGAGACATCGCTGACCCCCACGAACATGCTGGCCACGGCCAGCACCAGGACGGCAGCGGCACCCAGGGCGAGGCTTACAGCGGTACGCGGAAGCCGCCGTCGTCGGGCGGCAGCGGCGGCGGAGGGTGGAAGCGGTGCAGGGGGAGGAACCTGGGTGGAGGCAGGCACGGCGGCGGCGCTCATAATTCTGTCCGGTCTCGTTGGGTTCCGGCTCCGGCGCCGGAACCCAACGGTGAGAGAGGGTTAGGAGACGGCGTCCTGAACGGCGGAAACCATGCTGTCTACGTTGTTCAGTCCGTATCCGACGAGGTACCAGCTGGAGGCATCCAGCATCGTGATGTTGCCGTTCTTCGCGGCCTTGGTGCCGTCCACGAGTTCGTTGCTCATCACGGCGGAAGCGGCCTCGCCGCTCTGGCCCACGGCTACGTCGCGGTCAATCACGAACAGGTGGTCGGGGTTCTGGCTGGCGATGAATTCCGCGGTGATGGACTCGCCGTGGGACCCGTCGTGCTTGATGTCGGCCACCGGCGTTACGCCGAGGACGTCGTGGATGATGCCAAAGCGGGAACCGGCGCCGTAGGCAGTCATTTCACCGCCGCTGGTCATGACGATCAGGCCGGTGCCGGCTTCTGCGGTAACAGCCTTGGTTTCCTCGATGCGGGTATCGATCGCGGCGAGCTTTTCCTCAACCATGTCTTCCTTCTCGAAGATGCGGCCCAGCGTGCCTGCCGCTTCCTTGAAGGAATTGATGGAGTCCGCAGCGTCCACGCTGAGGTCGATGGTGGGGGCAATCTTGCTGAGTTCCTCGTAGGAGCCTGCAACACGGCCGGAGATGATGATCAGGTCCGGGGCGCCTTCGCTGATGGCTTCGAAGTCCGGCTCCTTCATGCTGCCGATCTTCTCGTACTCGTCTCCGGCGTATTTGGAGAGGCTTGCGGGATACGTGGCGGCAGGGACACCGTCGACATCGACGTCGAGGGCATCCATGGTGTCCAGCGCACCCAGGTCAAAGGTGTACACGGTTTCAGGGTTGACCGGAACCTCGGTGCTGCCCTGGGCGTGCTCCACGGTGATCGTGGACGGCTCAGCCGAAGCATCCGCTGAGGCTTCGGTTTCTGATCCGCAGGCGCTCAGCGCAAGAAGGGAAGCGAGTACGGTCCCGGCGACAAGGCGGGATTTGGCGGGAGTTTTCACGGTAGGGGCTCCAACTGCTTGGGTCGATCGTCCGGCCCGGTGGGGAACCCCACCAATAGGACAGAAATTTTCATTAGGACACAAAAACATTTGCTAATTCTGCGCGCCCTAGAAAACTACCGTGTTAGGACAGCCTAAGCAACTTTGGCGTCCCATCATGCGTCGCAGGTTCTCCCTGCGGCACTGAATGCCGCAAAAATTGGCACTCGCCTTGACCGAGTGCCAGCCCTTGCATAAAGTCGGACCTAGCACTCTCCTAGGGAGGGTGCTAATTCCCGAGGGAAGCGCCAACCGGCACCGCGACGACGGCCAGCGCCCACCGACGGTCCCCATCCGTTAGTAACTACGCAAAGGAGAGCCCGAGTGTCGGTCTCGATTAAGCCCCTTGAGGATCGCATTGTTGTCCGCCCCCTCGAAGCCGAGCAGACCACTGCTTCCGGCCTCGTCATCCCGGACACTGCAAAGGAAAAGCCCCAGGAGGGCGAAGTTGTTGCAGTAGGCCCCGGCCGCGTTGATGACAACGGCAACCGCGTTCCCGTGGATGTTTCCGAAGGTGACGTAGTCATCTACTCCAAGTACGGCGGAACTGAAGTCAAGCACGGCGGCCAGGAGTACCTGGTGCTGTCCGCCCGCGACGTGCTGGCCATCGTCGTTAAGTAGTTCACAAAGGAAAGCCCCGGCCAATCTGGCCGGGGTTTTCTGATGCAGGTGCAGATGTAGCTGTCGGAAAGGACACACACATGGCAAAGCAATTGGAGTTCAACGACTCCGCCCGCCGCTCGCTGGAGGCCGGCGTCGACAAGCTGGCCAACACCGTCAAGGTGACCCTCGGCCCGCGCGGCCGCAACGTAGTGCTCGCCAAGACCTGGGGCGCTCCCACCATCACGAATGACGGCGTGACCATCGCCCGCGAAGTCGAGCTGGATGATCCGTATGAGAACCTCGGCGCGCAGCTGGCCAAGGAAGTAGCCACCAAGACCAACGATGTTGCCGGCGACGGCACCACCACGGCCACCGTCCTGGCGCAGGCCCTGGTCAAGGAAGGCCTGCGCAACGTTGCTGCAGGCGCTGCTCCGGGCCAGCTCAAGCGCGGAATGGAGACTGCCGTGGAAGCGGTAGCCGCCCGCCTGCTGGAAAACGCCAAGGAAGTTGAAGGCAACCAGGTGGCGCACGTCGCCGCCATCTCCGCGCAGAGCATGGAGATCGGCGAACTGCTGGCCAAGGCTTTTGACACCGTCGGCAAGGACGGCGTCATCACCATCGAGGAATCCTCCTCGACGCAGACCGAACTGGTCATCACCGAGGGCATGCAGTTCGACAAGGGTTACCTGTCCCCGTACTTCGTGACCGATCCGGAACGCCAGGAAGCCGTCCTCGAAGACGCGCTGATCCTGATCAACTCCGGCAAGATTTCCTCCGTGGCCGAGTTCCTGCCGCTGCTGGAAAAGGCGCTGCAGGCCTCCAAGCCGCTGTTCATCATTGCCGAAGACATCGAAGGCGAAGCCCTGTCGACCCTGGTGGTCAACAAGATCCGCGGCACCCTGAACGTGGTTGCCGTCAAGGCTCCCGGTTTCGGTGACCGCCGCAAGGCCATGATGCAGGACATCGCCACCCTCACGGGTGCACAGGTTGTCTCCCCGGACCTGGGCCTGAAGCTGGACCAGGTTGGCCTGGAGGTGCTGGGCTCCGCCCGCCGCATCACGGTCACCAAGGACAGCACCACCATTGTTGACGGTTCCGGTTCGGAGTCGGACGTGGCGGACCGCGTTGCCCAGATCCGTGCAGAAATCGAACGCACGGACTCCGACTGGGACCGCGAAAAGCTGCAGGAACGCCTGGCCAAGCTCTCCGGCGGCATCGGCGTGATCAAGGTCGGTGCAGCCACCGAGGTTGAGCTGAAGGAAAAGAAGCACCGCATCGAAGACGCTGTGTCTTCGACCCGTGCAGCCCTGGAAGAGGGCATTGTGGCCGGCGGCGGTTCCGCACTGGTTCACGCTGCCAAGGCCCTGGACACCGATCCCGAGGTCCTCAAGCTTGAGGGCGACGCCGCCACAGCAGTGGGCCTGGTGCGCCGCGCCCTGGCACAGCCGCTGCGCTGGATCGCCGAAAACGCCGGCGCCGAAGGCATGGTTGTTGTTGCCAAGGTCACCGACCTCGAGGTCAACAACGGCTTCAACGCCGCCACCGGCGAGTACGAGAACCTGATCGAGGCCGGCATCATTGACCCGGTCAAGGTCACCCGTTCCGCCCTGCGCAACGCTGCGTCCATCGCCGCGCTGGTCCTCACCACCGAAGCTCTTGTGGTGGAGAAGCCGGCCGACGACGACGATGACAGCAACGGCCACCAGCACTAGGTGACCTGTTAGCCCCGGTGCCCGCGGTATCCCTGTGCGGCACCGGGGCTTTCGCGTGTCCGGGGATTTGCACCTCCGCAGCCGCAGAGGAACCGCTGTGATGGATGCCACCAGTAAGGATTTGGAATAGGGACCGGCCGTCTTTCGTTTTAGGATGGTAAGAAGCCCGCCGGTCCGTTCTCCGGCTTTTTCTTCCATTTCTCCATCCCTCCGGTCCTTCGCGAAAGAGGCGCAGTTTTGAGCCAGCAGTCCCCAGAGCATGACCCGTTCGGCTTCATTGGCCTGACCTACGACGACGTCCTGCTGCTGCCCGGCCCCACGGACGTCATCCCGTCCGAGGCGGACACCTCCTCACGGCTGTCCAAGCGGATCACCGTGCACACGCCGCTGCTTTCCGCTGCCATGGACACGGTTACGGAATCCCGCATGGCCATCGCCATGGCCCGCCAGGGCGGTCTCGGCGTGATCCACCGCAACCTGTCCATTCCGGACCAGGCTGAGCACGTGGACCGGGTCAAGCGCAGCGAATCCGGCATGATCACCAACCCGGTGACCATCGCACCGGACGCCACCCTGCAGGAACTGGACGACCTCTGCGCTCACTTCCGGGTATCCGGCCTGCCCGTGGTGGACGCCGACAATAAACTGCTCGGCATCGTGACCAACCGCGACACCCGCTTTATCCCGCGCGCCGACTACCCCCGCCGCAAGGTCAATGAAGTCATGACCCGTATGCCCCTGATTACCGGGCGCGTGGGGATCAGCGCCGAGGAAACCGTGGAGCTGCTGGGCAAGCACCGCATCGAGAAGCTTCCGCTGGTCGACGACGCCGGCCGCTTGCAGGGCCTGATCACGGTCAAGGACTTCGACAAGGCCGAACAGTACCCCCTGGCCACCAAGGACGAGGAAGGCCGGCTGCGCGTTGGTGCCGCGATCGGTTTCTTCGGCGACGGCTATGAGCGCGCCATGACCCTGGTCGAGGCCGGCGTTGACCTTCTCGTGGTGGACACCGCCAACGGCCACAGTGCCGGCGTGCTGGACATGATCGCCCGCTTGAAGAAGGATCCCGCCGTCGCGCACGTGGACATCATTGGCGGCCAGGCAGCTACCCGTGAAGGCGCCCAGGCGCTGATCGACGCCGGAGCTGACGCCATCAAGGTGGGCGTGGGACCGGGCTCCATCTGCACCACCCGAGTTGTCGCCGGCGTGGGCGTACCCCAGATCACCGCCATTTACGAAGCTTCCAAGGCCGCCATCCCGGCCGGCGTACCGCTGATCGCCGACGGCGGTCTCCAGTACTCGGGCGATATCGGCAAGGCGATTGTGGCCGGCGCCGACACCGTGATGCTCGGCAGCCTGCTCGCAGGCTCCGCCGAAAGCCCCGGGGACCTGGTCTTCGTCAACGGCAAGCAGTTCAAGTCCTACCGCGGAATGGGCTCCCTCGGCGCCATGCAGAGCCGCGGCAAAAACACGTCCTACTCCAAGGACCGCTATTTCCAGGCCGACGTACCCTCGGATGAAAAGCTGATCCCGGAAGGCATCGAAGGCCAGGTTCCGTACCGCGGTCCGCTGTCCGCCGTCGCCCACCAGCTCGTTGGCGGCCTGCGCCAGACCATGTTCTACACCGGCGCCCGCACCATCCCCGAGCTGAAGGCCAAGGGGAAGTTTGTCCGGATCACTCCGGCCGGGCTGAAGGAATCCCATCCGCACGACATCATGATGACGGCGGAAGCACCCAATTACGGCACCCGCCGCTAATACCGCAGCTCAGCAGCGCAAGCCGCGTCCCCCGTGTTTGTCACGGCAGGGATGCGGCTTGCGCTGTTTTAAGCCCCGGGCTCGTGGCTGGGATAACCTAGGGGTGTGAGTAATGAGATTGAAATTGGCCGTGGCAAGCGTGGGCGCCGAGCCTACTCCCTCGATGATGTGGCGATTGTGCCGTCCCGGCGTACCCGGGACCCGCAGGACGTTTCGATCAACTGGCAGATAGACGCCTATCAGTTCGAGATGCCGGTGATGGGCGCGCCGATGGACTCGGTGATGTCTCCTGCCACCGCCATCGCCATGGGCAAGCTGGGCGGCCTGGGCGTGCTGAACCTGGAGGGCCTGTGGACCCGTTACGAGGATCCGCAGCCCCTGCTGGATGAAATCGCCGTCCTGAGCGAAGAGAACTACAACCCCGAAGCCACCCGCCGGCTGCAGGAAATCTATGACGCACCCATCCAGGCGGAACTGATCACCTCCCGTCTGGCTGAAGTGCGCGACGCCGGCGTGACCGTTGCCGGGTCCCTGACCCCGCAGCGCACCCAGGAGTTCTACAAGACCGTACTGGCTGCCGGCGTGGACATCTTTGTCATCCGCGGCACCACCGTCTCAGCCGAGCACGTCTCCAAGACCGTTGAACCGCTGAACCTCAAGCAGTTCATCTACGAACTGGACGTTCCCGTCATCGTGGGCGGCGCCGCCGGCTACACCCCGGCCCTGCACCTGATGCGCACCGGCGCAGCAGGCGTCCTCGTCGGTTTCGGCGGGGGAGCGACCACCACCACCCGCCGGGCGCTGGGCATCCACGCCCCCATGGCCACCGCGATCGCCGATATCGCCGAGGCACGGCGCGATTACATGGATGAATCCGGCGGCCGGTACGTCCATGTGATCGCCGACGGCGGCATGGGCACCAGCGGGGACATCGTCAAGGCCATCGCCATGGGCGCCGACGCCGTCATGCTGGGTTCCGCGCTGGCCCGCGCGGAAGAAGCTCCCGGCCAGGGATGGCACTGGGGCCAGGAAGCGCACCACAGCGAACTTCCCCGCGGGGACCGGGTCCGGCTGGACACGGTTGGCCCGCTGCAGGAAGTCCTCTGGGGACCTTCGCACCACACCAACGGCACGTCCAACCTGATGGGCGCACTGCGACGTGCCATGGCCACCACCGGTTACTCGGATGTGAAAGCGTTCCAGCGCATCGAGGTGCTTGTGGCCCCCTACCTATCCAGCATGTAGTTCCCTAGAGTGGCTGCAGCGGACGCAGCGCCGGCGGGTCCCAGAGAGGAATCTGTTCCATGAGCAAAGATGCACTCAGCCCGGAATACCGGGAAGACGCCCTGGCCGCGCTGCGGTCCACAGCAGAACCCGGCCAGGAACTGGACATCCTGATTGTGGGCGGCGGCGTGGTGGGCGCCGGAGCTGCCCTGGACGCGGTGACCCGCGGTCTCAAGGTGGGCATGGTGGAGGCCCGGGACTGGGCTTCGGGCACGTCGTCGCGCTCCTCCAAGCTCATCCACGGCGGGCTGCGGTACCTGGAGATGCTGGACTTCGCGCTGGTGGCGGAGGCGCTCAAGGAACGCGGGCTGCTGATCCAGCGGATCGCTCCGCATCTGGTCAAGCCCGTACCGTTCCTGTACCCCCTGACGCACCGCTTCTATGAGCGCCCCTACGTGGGTGCGGGCATCATGCTCTACGACACCATGGGACTGACCTCGGGCAATTCCCGCGGGGTGCCCATGCACAAGCACCTCAGCAAGAAATCCACGCTCCGGGCGGCGCCCAGCCTCAAGGATGACGCCATGATCGGCTCCATCCGCTACTACGATGCCCAGGTGGATGACGCCCGGTACGTGGCGAACATGGTCCGGACCGCGGCGCACTACGGCGCCACCGTGGCCAACCGGCTTTCGGTGGTGGACTTCCTGCGCGAAGGCGAACGCGTGGTGGGCGCCCGGGTCAAGGATTCCGAGTCCGGACGGGAATTCGACATCTTCGCCCGCCAGGTGGTCAACGCCACCGGGGTATGGACCGATGAAACGCAGGCCATGGTCACCGACCGCGGGCAGTTGAAGGTCCGGGCTTCCAAGGGCGTGCACCTGGTGGTGCCGCGGGACCGGATCCAGTCCACCGTCGGGATGATCCTGCGCACGGAAAAATCCGTCCTCTTTGTCATTCCCTGGGGCAGGCACTGGATTGTGGGTACCACGGACACGGACTGGAACCTGGACAAGGCGCATCCCGCGGCCACCTCAGCGGACATCGACTACATCCTCGAGCACGTGAACCGGGTCCTCAAGACCCCGCTGACGCGCGAAGACGTTGAGGGCGTGTATGCCGGACTGCGCCCGCTGCTCGCCGGCGAGAATGATTCCACGGCCAAACTGTCCCGTGAACACGTCGTGGCGCATCCGGTACCGGGACTGGTGGTGGTGGCCGGCGGCAAGTGGACCACCTACCGTGTGATGGCCAAGGACGCCGTGGACGAGGCGGCCCGCGCCCTGGACGACAAGGTGCCCGAAAGCTGCACCTCCACCATCCCGCTGCTGGGGGCGGTGGGCTATAAGGCCGCCTGGAACCGCCGGCACCGCACCGCAGAGCACTACGGGGTGCACGTGGCACGGGTGGAGCATCTGCTGAACCGCTACGGTTCCCTGGCCACCGAGGTCCTTGAACTGATCCGCCAGAATCCTGAGCTGGGGGAGCCCCTGCCGGGAGCGGATGACTACCTGCGGGCTGAAGTCGTGTACGCCACCACCTCCGAGGGAGCCCGCCACGTGGAAGACGTGCTGGCCCGCCGCACCCGCATCTCCATTGAGTCCTGGGACCGAGGGGTGTCCGCGGCTCCCGTAGTGGCGGAGCTGATGGCTCCGGTCCTGAACTGGGGGCCCGAGCGGGTGCAGCAGGAAGTGGCCCATTACGAGGCCCGGGTGGAAGCCGAACGGCTCAGCCAGGAACAGCCGGACGACATCTCGGCGGACGCCGCCCGGCTGAAGGCCCACGATATTGCGCCGCTCATCTGACGTGGAACCCGAGCTCTCCCTGCAGGAAAGGGACGCAGTGCTGACGGTGCCTGAGATGGTGATCCTGGAGATGGAGGCGGCCGACCGCACGGACGCCGCCGCCCAGCTTGCCCAAAAGATGTACGAGCAGGGGCGAATCGATGATCTTGACGCGTTCCTTGAACAGGTAAACGCCCGGGAACACCAGATGGCCACCGGCCTGCCCGGAGGAATCGGCGTGCCGCATGCCCGCAGTAAGCATGTGCTGCAGACCTCGATCGCCGTGGGGATCACCCGCTACGGGCACAGCGTCGATTTTGGTGCGTCCGACGGCCCGGCCACCGTGATACTGCTCATAGCAACGCCGGCGGGTGCGTTCTCCGAACATCTGGAAGTCCTGGCCACCCTGGCGCGCTCATTGTTTCGCCCGGCCTTCCGGGATTCACTCCGCCGGGCCCATGATCCCGAAGTCATTGCCGAACTCATTAACTCCTCACTGGTCTTTTTTGATCACTGACGGCTGCGGAGGCCAAGCTGCCGGCATTGGGTTTTCCGCAGGGTTACGACGTACGGTTAAAAGGTGCTGAAAACTGCCCTGCAACCCCGCTGGATCCTCGCGCTGCTCTTTGCCCTCGCGCTGTCCGCGGTATTTGTCCTCCTGAGCCAGTGGCAGTTTTCAACCGCCGAGAGCGAGCCGCCTCCCGCAGCCTCCACCACCGAGGAAATCCGGCCCCTGATCGACGTCTTCACCCCCGGGGTGGAATTGACCGGCAGTGCAGCTGACCAAGTGGTGTCCATGAACGGATCCTTTAGCGTCGACGACACGGTGCTGATCGGCGAGCGGCTGTACGACGGTGAGACCGGCTACTGGGTGGTGACCGCATTTACCGTCGACGGAGCGCCCCAAGACGCCGTCATGCCGGTGGTCCGTGGCTGGGTTGCCGACCCGGACGACGTCGAGCCGGCCCCCTCCGGTGCCGCCGCCGTCGTCGGGCGCCTCCTTCCGCCCGAAGGCCCCATTCCGCAGGCCCCGGACGAGGACGGCATCCTGCCCAGCCTCGCCAGCGCCGAACTGATCAATATCTGGGACACCCCGGGCTATGCCGCCTTTGTGTCCGCGAATGAGATCACCGTGGGCGGCGAGGCTGCCCCGACCGGCAGCATGCGCACCGTGGACGTGGCAGCCCAGCCCCAGGAAACCTCGGTAAACTGGATGAACATTTTTTATGCCGTCGAGTGGTTTGTCTTTGCCGGGTTCGCCGTCTTCCTGTGGTGGCGCCTCGTGGCGGACGCCTACCGCAGCTCCCTCGAGGATGACGACGAGTACTACGAAGACGACGAAGACGACGACGAGGGCCCCGCGCCCGTGCGTCCGGCCCCAACCAGTGAGGTACAAAAGTGAGTGATCCCACAACTGCAGCAGCCCGGAAACCGCGCCGGAAGAAGCGCCGTTTTGGCGGCACCCACGCGCAGATCCGTTCTGCCCTGACGTTTTACAAGGTGTTCTCCTACGTCACGGGTGTGTTCCTGCTGCTGCTGTGCGTGGAGATGATCCTCAAGTACGGCCTGAAGATCGAAGAAATCACCGTTGGCCCGCTGAACCTGTTCACCGGCGTCCTGATTGCACACGGCTGGCTGTATGTGGTTTACCTGCTCTCCGACTTCCGCCTGTGGCAGCTGATGCGCTGGCCGTTCTCCAAGTTCATCCTGATTGCCCTCGGCGGTGTCGTCCCCTTCCTGTCCTTCATCGTGGAAGCCCGGACGCACAAGCAGGTCCTTGCCGAGCTGGCTGCCCACCCCGAAGCTGCTAAGCGCTACTGAAAAACCGGGAGTGCCGTGCACCACAGCAGTCCGGTGGATGTGCGGCTTGCAAGCTCCGGAGACTATCCTTGGAGGGTGACTAACTCCGCGACCCCTCCCATAGAAGAGCGCCCTGTCCTAGTTGTGGACTTCGGCGCCCAGTACGCCCAGCTCATTGCCCGCCGGGTACGCGATGCAGATGTCTATTCCGAGGTGGTGCCCCACACCTGGACCACGGAACAGATCATGGCCAAGAACCCGGCAGCGATCATTCTTTCCGGCGGCCCTTCCAGCGTGTACGCGGAAGGTGCACCTGCTGTCAGCGAAGGCCTGTTCGACGCAGGCGTCCCCGTCCTGGGGATCTGCTACGGCTTCCAGGCCATGGCCAGCGTCCTCGGCGGCAAAGTCGCCGAGACCGGCCTGCGCGAGTACGGCTCCACCGACGCCACAGTGGTGGGCGGTGCCCGCTCCATCCTCGAAGGCACCCCCGAGCACCAGAACACCTGGATGAGCCACGGCGACAGCGTCCAGGAAGCCCCTCCCGGATTCGACGTCCTGGCCACCACGGCCGGCGCCCCGGTTGCCGCCATCGCCAACGAAGAGAAGCGTCTCTACGGCGTCCAGTGGCACCCCGAGGTGAAGCACTCCGTGCACGGCCAGTCCGTCCTGGAGAACTTCCTCTTCAAGGGTGCAGGACTGGACCGCAGCTGGACCACGGGCAACATTGTCGAAGAGCAGGTCGAAAAGATCCGCGAGCAGGTGGGCAGCGCCCGGGTGATCTGCGGACTTTCCGGCGGCGTCGACTCCGCCGTGGCAGCAGCACTGGTGCAGCGCGCCGTCGGCGACCAGCTGACCTGCGTCTTCGTGGACCACGGCCTGCTGCGCGAAGGCGAAGCCGAACAGGTGGAACGTGACTTCGTGGCATCCACCGGCGTCAACCTCTACGTAGCCAATGAGCAGCAGCGCTTCCTGGAAGCCCTGGCCGGCGTCACCGACCCCGAAACCAAGCGCAAGATTATTGGCCGTGAGTTCATCCGCGCGTTCGAAGAAGCTGAACGCGCCATCATGGCCGAAGCAGAAGCTTCCGGCGAACCCATCCGTTTCCTGGTCCAGGGCACCCTGTACCCGGACGTCGTCGAATCCGGCGGCGGTGAGGGCGCAGCCAACATCAAGAGCCACCACAACGTGGGCGGCCTGCCCGAAGACCTGAAGTTCGAACTGGTGGAACCGCTGCGTGCCCTGTTCAAGGACGAGGTCCGCGCCGTGGGCCGCGAGTTGGGCCTGCCGGCGGAAATCGTTGGACGCCAGCCGTTCCCCGGCCCGGGCCTGGGCATCCGCATCATCGGCGAGGTCAACCAGGAACGCCTGGACCTGCTGCGCCGCGCCGACGCCATCGCCCGCGCCGAGCTCACCGCAGCCGGCCTGGACAATGATGTGTGGCAGATGCCGGTTGTCCTGCTGGCCGATGTCCGCAGCGTGGGCGTCCAGGGTGACGGCCGGACCTACGGCCATCCGATCGTCCTGCGTCCGGTGTCCAGCGAAGACGCAATGACCGCTGACTGGTCGCGCCTGCCGTATGACCTGCTGGCACGCATCTCCAACCGCATCACCAATGAAGTCGACGGGATCAACCGAGTGGTTCTGGACGTCACGTCCAAGCCGCCGGGAACCATCGAGTGGGAGTAGATTGACCGCGGGGGACAGCCGAACAGGCTGTCCCCCGCGTTGCTATGCCGGGCAAACGCGGCAAAAAGCGATAGTTTGGAAGGTATGCCAATTTGGTCAAGATCGTCGCGCGGAAGTGCAGAAAAGAGGGCATCAGTGTCTGAGCAGAATCCCGGGGACAGCGCCTCGGACTTCCTGCTGCCGTGGCTGGGACAACTGGGACAGCATGCCGGATCGGACACGTTGCTTCACTTCACCCCGTCAGCGTCCAACAGCATCGACCTGACTCACGCGCATCCCTCAGGGCTGGCCCAGTTGCTGGCAGGACGCCGCACGCGGCTGTCCACCCTGCTGCGTGACTCGGAGCAGTACGGAGCCGCCATGAAGGCCGGGCGCCTCCTGCGCGCAAAAATCTACGAACTAGGCACGGACCGGGGGATCGACGTCGGCTATCTGGCTGCAGGCACGGCCTCCTGGCGCTACGCCGCGGACGACGCCGTCCGCCCCGAGTCGCTCACCGCTCCGGTGCTGCTGACTCCGATTTCACTGACCGTGCACCCCTCCCAGGACGACTACGAGCTTCAGCTGACGGACAAGGCAGCCCTGAACCCGGCATTTATCCGCCACCTGCAGTACGAGCAGAACCTGGACCTCGATGCAGAAGCCCTGGCCCGGCTGGCCTACGGCACCGCGCGCCTAGATCCGCATCCCGTACTGGAGAAACTGCGGGCGGTCACCGAGCATGTCCGCGGCATCAACATCGAACACCAGCTGCTGGTATCCACCTTCGCCGACCTCTCCGATCTGGCCGAGGACAGCGCCCTGGACCCCGCCCACCCCATCCTGAGCGCGCTCATGGATGCAGCCCGCGGCAAGACCCCCTCCATTCCGGAAATGACGGACCCGGGACTCCCTCCCCTTGATGACCGGCTTCCCGCGGATGAGCTGCTGATCCTGGACGCTGACAGCGAGCAGCAGGACGTCCTGGACCTCATCCTGGACGGCCAGTCCATGGTGGTCTCCTCTCCTCCCGGAACCGGCCAGACGCAGACTGCGCTCAACGCCGCTGCCGCGCTGATGCATGCCGGCAAGTCCGTGCTTGTGGTTGCCGAACGCCGGGGAACACTGAACCAGTTTGTCTCCGAGCTTGATTCCCAGCACCTGGGATCCGCGGTCCTCCAGCTCAACGCCGGTTTGACCGAGCAGCAGATCAAGGACCAGCTGGTAAGGGCCATCGTCCGGAACGAGAAGTCCACTGCTCCCGAGCTGGAGAGCCTGCACCGGGTCCTCATCTCCAACCGGCATCAGCTGCGCGACCATGTGAAGTCCCTTCACAACGTCCGCGACCGCTGGGGCTGCTCGCCCTACCAGGCCATGCAGTCCCTGGCGGAGCTCACCTCCATGTCGCCTGCGCCGGCCACGCCTGTCCGGCTCAAGCGGAGCGTGCTGGACAGCATCACTGACCGCACCGAACTGACCGGCCGGCTCCGCCGCGCCGCCGAGCTGGGAAGCTTCAGCCGCGCCGCCACCAGCAGCCCCTGGTTCGGCGCCAAACTGCTCAACCGCAAGGAAACCGAAGAAGCCTTCGAGCTGACCCAGAGCCTGGCCAAGGACCTCCCCGAGCTCCGCGCCCAGGTGCTGGCTGTTGCCGAACATTCACAGATCCGCCTGGGAGAAACCTTTTCGCAGTGGGGTGAGCAGCTTGAACTGATGGTCGCCGTGCGTGAAAGCCTGGACAAGTTCACCCCGGATATCTTTGACCGGCCGGTGAGCGACCTGATTTCCGCCACCGCTTCCTCATCCTGGCGCCGCGAACGCGCCGTGGACATGAGCTCCATGACCCGGTCACGGCTCCGGCGCGTGGCCAAGGAATACATCCGTCCCGGCGTGCACATTTCAGACCTGCACTCCTCGCTCGTCGAGGTCCAGCAGCAGCGCGCGGTATGGGCCCGGTATGCCACCACCCAGCGCCATCCGTCAGTGCCCACCGGACTGGCGGACATCAACCGGTCCTACATCACCGTCAAGGACCAGCTGGACACCCTCACCGGCATCCTCGAGGGAACACCCTCCAAGCCGGACCTCGCCGAGCTGCCCCTGGATGAGCTGGAGAAGCAGCTCGATGCTCTGGCCGGAGACCGCGAAACCCTGGAAACGCTGCCCGAACGCACCCTGCTGCTGGACGAAATGCGGGATCAGGGCCTGGGTGAACTGCTTGACGACCTTGAAGCCCGTGAAGTGGAAGCCCGTCAAGTGGGATATGAGCTGGAACTGGCCTGGTGGCAGTCTGCCCTGGAAGCCATGATCAGCGGCGACGACTACCTGGCCATGTCCGATGGTGACAGCCTGCGCCGTCTGGAAGCCGAATACCGGTTGGCAGACAACGCCCATATTGCCTCCGGCAGTTCACGGGTGCGGTCTTCCCTGGCTGACCGCTGGCGCCGCGGCGTCAAGGCATCGGAATCCGACGCCACGATCCTGCGCGACGCCATCAAGAACGGTCCGCTGACGCTGGCGGACCTGTGCACGCAGTCCCCGGAACTGGTTTCCTCGCTGCTGCCGGTCTGGACCGCCAGCCCGCTGGTTCTGCCGATGGTCCTGCCCGGCAACTGGTCCTTTGACGCAGTCCTGGTGCTCGACGCCGAGTCCACGTCCCTGCAGGCCGCTGTTCCCGCCCTGGCGCGCGCTGCGCAGGTAGTGGCGTTCGGAGACGGGCAGCTTGGCGGTCCGCGTCCGTTCACGATTGGCGTGGAGCCCGTACCGGCAGCCGCGGTGCAGCAGGACATGGTCAGTGTCTTCGAAGCCCTGGCCAAGATCCTTCCCACCCGCACCCTGTCCACTGTTTACCGCGGCACGGACCGTGCGCTGCTGAACCAGCTGAGCCGCAGTTTTTACGACGGCCGGCTGACCACCGTTCCGCGCGGCTCCGACATTTCCTCCACTGAACGCTCGCTGGTTGTCGAGTATCTTGCGGACGGCACCGGCATGCCCAGTTCGGAGCATGAAGGCGTCGAAAGCGTCGCGGCCGAAGTGAACCGAGTGGTTGACCTGGTGTTCGAGCACATCCGCCGCCGCCCCCACGAGTCACTCGCGGTGGTGACGGCAAGCCCGCGGCACGCCGTACGGGTTGCCGAAGCAATCCGGGTCCAGATGGCCAACTTCCCGTGGGCCTCGGACTTCTTCACCCCGGGCAAAGAGTCCTTCCGCGTGGTTCCGGTGGACCGGGCAGCAGGTCTGGTTCGGGACAGCGTGATCTTCTCGCTTGGTTTCGGCCGCACCCCGCACGGCCGCGCACTGCACACTTTCGGGCCGCTCTCCTCGTCCCACGGACGTGGAAAGTTCCTCACCGCCATGACCCGCGCCCGCAGCAGGCTGCACGTCCTGACGTGCTTCCGGCCTGAGGACCTGGACAAAACACGGTTGGGCTACGGTGCCCTGGACTTCTACGAGCTCATCAGCCGTGAACTGGACTCCTCCGCGGCAAGCACTGCCCGGCGCGGCAGCGCGGCAGCGGATTCCGCTTCCCGCAGGTCCGACGGCGCGGGCGGAATCATGGATGAAGACGCACTGGTGGCGGATCTGGTGGAGCGGCTGCGTGCGCGCGGTGCGAAAGTCTGGGACCACTATCAGGGAACCATCGACATTGTGGCCACAGTTGACCGCAGCAACGCGGACGGTGAACCGACCGTTCCCATGGCCATCGAGTCCGACGGCACGGAGCATTACCGGACCATGAGCGTGCGTGAACGCAGCCGGCTGCGGCCGCAGCTGCTGGAACGGATGGGATGGCGCTACATGCCGCTGTGGACCATAGAGGTCTTCAGCGATCCCTCAGCCTGCGCCGACCTGGTGGGACGCTACCTGAACCTTCCCGCTCCCCGTGAAAATGACGGAAGGTCCGCCCGAACCGGGGGCACCTCGGTGAGCGGTTCACTTGCGCGCCGCGGCAGCCTTCTCTCGGCTCCTCACGGCAGCACCCGTGCGAAGGCAAATACGGCAGAGTCAGCCCGGCCCGCGCAGGCCAGCGGTTCGGAAGGCCCCGCACGGGAGGCCCGCCGGCCGTGACACCGAGGAAGCTGCACCGCCGCGCCAGCGGAGGAACCGTCAGCGGGCAGGCGAACCGGGAGACGCCCCCGGCGCCTGCCGGCAAGCCGCCCGCTGAACGGGCGGTTCCGAAGGTGAAGGCGGCCGAGGACGATCCCCGGGTGTGGGGGGACACACCGGAAGACCGGGATTCCTGGCTTCTGAAACAGCGTCCCCCGCACTGGGGCTGAGGCGGGGAACTAGCCTCCGGTCAGGATCAGATGAACCTGGCCGGAGCCCGATGCCGCGGCCAGGGCGGCAGCCTGGGCGGGGGCGGCAGCCAGCACCACCAGGGCACCGGTTTCAGCGGATCCCGGCCAGGCGGAAGCGCCGTCGGCCGCAGTCCACAGCACCGGCACAGCGGATGCCAAAAGAAGGGGATCGGCGGATACCGTGCCGTCCGAGCTGCCCGCCACCACGTCCACCAGCTGCCCCGGAGAGAGCAGCCGGGCCATGGCCGGGTCTGCGGGGCGGACAGACACTGCAACGGTCCCGGGGGGAGCTCCGGTCAGGAGTCCGGTTCCCACCAGAGATGTCTGCATCAGCGGACTGCCGCTGGCCAGGGGAGTAGCCAGCCGCCGGCCTGCAGCCTGATCGGGCGAGGTGAAGGAATCCGGGGGGACAGCGGCGGCGGGCATTGCCACCGTGCGAAGGTCCCCGGCGGTGAGCACTGCGCCCGCCGGCAGATCTGCGGCGGACACCACCACCGCATGGCCGCCGGATTCCGCAGGCAGCAGCGACTGGACGGCAATGCCGGCTGCTGCGCAGCACATGAGGGCGGCAAGCAGACGCCTGCGACGAAGGATGAACCGCCGCAGACGGAGCCTAAGACGGGATTCGGAGCGGGAGGTTGCCGCTGGATATGGCTGCACCCTCAGACCGTAGGCCGGATGCCCGCCGGGCTAAGACGCCCCGGGGGAATTGTGGACGGCCGCTCCCCGGATGTCCGGTGGGGAGGAGGGGCATCGAACGCGGTGCCTAGGAGGCGGCGGAACCGGTCCCGGCCGATGCGCCTGCTGCAGAGGAGGAAGCTGAAGAGCCCGAACCCGAAGATGCCTTGGCCGGGGCGGAGGCCGGAGCCGAGTCCGTCTTCGAAGGGGCCGCGGGAACCGAGTTCTTCGCGTCGCGCGAATCAGTGCGGTAGAAACCGGATCCCTTGAAGACCACCCCTACGCTGTTGAATTTCTTGCGCAGGTTGCCGCTGCAGGCAGGGCACACCGTCAGGGTGTCATCGGTAAAGGACTGCTGGATGTCAAAAGCGTGACCGCAGTCCTTGCAGGCATAGGCATACGTAGGCACTGTTACTTACTCCTCCTGAGAACCAAGATGTCAGGCCCCCGGCCCCGCTGGCCCGTGAAACGGCAGCTGGCACTCGGTGGCCTTGAGTGCTAACTATACACCGGGGGTGCCGGGAGCTCCGTCCACTGTGAGGGGGTCAACACACCGGTGACCGGTTCATCCAGGGAATCAGAGGTCCAGGATCCTGCGGGAGCAAATTCCGAGTCGTAGACCACTGCCACCGCGGGAATCGAATTGCCGGCCGACCGCAGTCCCGCCAGGAATCGGTCGTAGTAGCCGCCGCCCTTTCCCAGCCGGACTCCGTCCCGGTCGACGGCCAGGGCGGGAACGAGGAGAAGCTTCAGATCCGGAAGTTCCTCCACCTGCAGGCGCGGACCGGCCGGTTCGGGAACGGATGGAAACAACCCCGGGACAAGAGGCACCCCGGGTGTCCACCGGCACCAGGAGAGCATCCGGTCCGGCTCGCAGACAGGCACGACGACGTCGTATCCGCGCTCATGCAGCCCTGTCAGCAGCGGTGCAGTGTCCGGTTCCCGTCCCGCCGACAGATACGCGGCAACGGTGGCGGAGGAAGGAACAATCTCCGCCATGACGCTGAACGCCCGGGCGGCAAGTGCGCGGCCTGCAGCCGGCGGGACGTCGGCGGGAAGCTCCCGGCGGCGCCTGCGGTAGGCGGTCCGGGCAACGTCCTTGGGAACAGCAGAGCCAATCATGTGTCCATTGTCGCAAATGGCCCTTGCCAAATGACGGGCATTTGGGAAAAAGGGTCTGCGCTTATGTACTCTTACGGACATGACTTCTCGCGCCACCGTAACCAAAGCCGTAATTCCCGCAGCCGGGTTGGGTACCCGTTTCCTGCCGGCAACTAAAGCCATGCCGAAGGAAATGCTGCCGGTAGTCGATAAACCCGCCATCCAGTATGTGGTGGAAGAAGCGGTAAATTCCGGTATGTCGGACATCCTGATGATCACCGGCCGCAACAAGCGTTCACTGGAAGATCATTTTGACCGCGTTCCCTTCATCGAAAAAACGTTGGAAGACAAGGGCGACCTTGAAAAGCTGGCCATGGTCCGCGCCGCTTCCGAACTGGGAGAAATCCACTACCTGCGCCAGGGCGACCCCAAGGGCCTGGGCCACGCAGTGCTGCGTGCCAAGCTTCACGTAGGGGACGAACCGTTTGCCGTACTGCTCGGTGATGACCTGATCGACGCCCGTGACGAACTCCTGACCAAAATGGTGGAGGTCCAGGCCAAGACCGGCGGCTCGGTCATCGCACTGATCGAAGTTGAGCCCTCCCAGATCAGCGCCTACGGCTGCGCCGACATCTCCGTGGTCGAGGGTGAAGATTACGTCCGCGTCAACAAGCTGGTGGAAAAGCCCGATGTTGACGAGGCACCCTCCAACCTTGCCGTCATCGGCCGCTACGTCCTGCACCCGTCAGTCTTCGAAGTACTGGAGAACACCGGCCCCGGCCGCGGCGGAGAAATCCAGCTGACCGATGCGCTGCAGACCCTTGCCGCCCGTGAAGAGGGTGAAGGCGCAGGCGTTTACGGTGTTGTGTTCCGCGGCCGCCGCTACGACACCGGTGACAAGCTCAGCTACCTGAAGGCAGTTGTGTCCTTGGCCTCCGAGCGTGAGGACCTTGGACCGGACCTGCGCGAGTGGCTCAAGGAGTTCACCGGAACGCTCGAAAGCTGATGCTGTGTGGGGGTCGGTCATCTGGCCGGTAACGCTGGAATGCGGTGACGTGGGGCTGCGCCCCATCCGCTACCGCGACCAGCGTGAATGGACCGGCCTCCGCAGCCGCAATGCCGCCTGGATGGCGCCCTGGGAAGCGAGCAACCCGCTTCCCGGCGGAGACCTGCCGTCCTACGCAGGCATGGTGCGCAGCCTGAACCAGCAGGCCCGCCAGGATTCCGCCCTTCCGTTTGTCATCACCGAACGCGACGGACTGCGTTCGGTGCCGGCCATTGCCGGCCAGCTGACCGTCTCCACCATCGTGTGGGGATCTGCCCGCATGGCAACCCTGGGCTACTGGGTGGACGAGGCAAGAGCCGGCCGAGGGATCGCACCGACGGCAGTCGCGCTGGCCACCGACCACTGTTTTCAGACACTCGGACTGCACCGCATGGAAATCAACATCAGGCCGGAAAACAGCGCCAGCCTTCGCGTTGTCGAAAAGCTGGGTTTCCGTGATGAGGGACTGCGGAAGCGGTACCTGCATATCGCGGGGCAGTGGGCGGACCACCGAAGTTTCGCGCTGACAACCGAAGATGTTCCCGACGGCCTGCTGAAACCGTGGCTGGCGTCCCGATAAGGGAAAATGGGTCATTTTTTACCGGTGAAGCCCGACACACCGGCAGTAATGCGCTGTCCGATGTGGACTTTCTCATACCGTCATAGATGTGGACTTCCCTCTTAACAGCTCCCTGATCCTGGCCGTCACCGTTGGCCTCTGGCTGCTGTGGGTTGCCCCCTATCTTTTCCGCCGATCCAAGACCGCTGCCATGCCTGCCGCCGCGGCACCCGCAGCTGCCGCACCCGCAGCTGCCGCACCCGCGGTCCTGCCGGCTCCCTCGTCAACAGCCATCCGCTCTTCCATCTCCGCCGATGGACTGTCCCAGCAGGGGAACACCATGCATAACGACTCTTTCCACCAGCCCGGGAACGCCGGGGCAGGAACGGGCTCCGCACCCGCTAACCGGGGCATCGCGGGCACGCCGGAAACGGCTTCGCCGCGCCCCGATTTCTCGATCCGCTACGGCCGGACCGCCCTGGCCCTCGCCGGCGCCCTGGCTCTCGCCGTCGTCGTCATTGGGTTTCCGCTGGCCGTTTTCGGTGCCGCCTCATGGTGGCTGCCGGTGAATGCCCTGCTCGTGGCGGCCGGGGCAGTCGCCTCCCTGCGCGCCCTGGCCGTGCGGGACCGGCGGCTTCGCGTGGAGGCAGCGTTCCGTGACGCCATGAGTGTGGGCCGGCAGCCGTCGCCCGCACCGCAGCCCGATCCCGAGCCCCTGCCTGTTCCCGAGAAGCCCGTGCAGCGGCGGGAAACAGTCCTGTTCGACCGCGAGAGCTCCTCGGGTGCGAAAGCCGCCGCGAACAAGGGCACGGGCGCTTCCGCTGAAGCAAAGACCATTACGGCACCGGGATCTTCGGACCGCCCGCTTACTCCCGCGGAACTTCGCACCGCAGCTCTTGAGAGCGCCGCAGCTTCTGCGAAGAAGCCGTCCGACCGTCCCGCAGGCCCGCCCAAAACTTCCACCACGCCGTGGGAACCCGTAGCTGTGCCCAAGCCCATCTATGTTGAAGCACCCGTGGCCCAGCGCCCCGTTCCGGCACCCCTGGTTCCGCCGGAGACGCCCAAGTCCACTGCCCGGACCCCCCTCCGGCCCGGAGCAGCACCGGTAACCGGCAAGATCAACCTGGATGATGTCCTGCAGCGCCGCCGCGCCTAGAACACCGCGCCGACGCCGAACCGGCAGGAACCGCACAGCATGAACCGCACAGCATGAACCGCAGCACCCGGACCGCCGTCACCGGCGCGGAAGCTGTTCATAAGGCCAGGCTGGAGGGCCCGCACATGTCCGGGCCCCTGACGGCGGCACTGCGCCCCCTGGGGCTGGTGCCGCTTTCCTTTACCCATGTGCGCTCCCATCACCGTCCGGGCGCCGGCATCAGCGCCCTCTACCGGGTGCAGGCCGTGCCCCGCCGCTCGCGTTCCGCCGGCCAGCCTGCAGGCGCACCGGTGTGCCTGCAGATCGGTGCCACTACGGCGTCCCTTACCCCGGAACAAAGCAGGAACACGGTGCGGGGGGCACTAGGCGGCACGGACATGCGGCTCTGGGTCCATCCCCGCGATCCTGTCCTGAGCGGCCTGCCCTGGGCCACCAACGCCGCTGCCGTGGCACGCGGCGTGTTCGGCGGAGAAACGGACGGCAGGCACGCCGTGCTAAAGCTGGCTGCCTACCGTCCCCTTCGCCGGGCGGTAATCCGGGCAACCTTTCAAGAATCCACCGTGTATCTGAAAGTCCCGCAGCCGGAGCTGGCCGCGGGCCTTCGCCGCCGCGTGGAAGTGGCAGCTGCCGCCGGCCTGCCCGTTCCGCCGTTGCTGGTTATAGCACCGGAAGAAAACCCCGCCTCGGAATCGGTCCTGGCGCTGGGTGCGCTGCCCGGTGTGTCCCTCCACCGCCGGCTCAGCTCTGAGCCTGCTGCGGGTTTCGATCCGGGCTCCCTGACAGATCTCCTGGCCCGGCTGCCCGCCGCGGCCCTTGAATTTCCGGGCAGACCGTCCTGGGCCGAGCGGGTACTGGATTATGCCGCGGGTTCGGCTGCAGTCCTTCCGGCCTACGCAGAGCGGATCATGAACTGTGCCAGGGACGCCGACGCGGCGGCCCGTGCCGCGGATGCCGGGCCGGTGGTGCCTACCCACGGCGACTTTCACGGCGGAAACCTTCTGGCAATCCCCGGCCGCGGCGGCCCCCAACTCAGCGGACTGCTGGATCTGGACGGGCTCGGGCCCGGACACCGGGTGGATGACCTGGCGTGTTTCCTCGGGCATCTGTTCGTCTGTACCGCGTTGAATCCCGGCGTTGACGCGCTGCGCAGCACGGCCGAACGGTGCGCCGCGGCGTTTGCAGCCGAGACGGACCCGGCGGCACTCTACTCGCGGTCCGGGGCCGTCGCACTGACACTGGTTGCCGGTGCCGCCGGCCGGGGTCGCCTGGAAGCAGAACAAACCCTCGCCGCGGCGGAAGGACTCGTGGGACGCTCCCGCAGCAGTTCCTGACGGCCGGCCGCCCTAGGAGGGCGCCAGCTTTTCCAGCAACGGCTCGGTCCGGTACGGGATGTGTTCGTGCAGCGCCAGCACCGTTTCGCTGCGGATGACCCCTTTGATCCGCAGCACAGAGCGCAGCGCCTGCTGCAGGTTCTGGGTATCGGTGGCGGTGAGGCGGCACCAGACATCACCGCGGCCAGAGATCTCATGCACCTCAAGGATCTGCGGAAGGGTCCGCAGTCCCGCAATGACCGTGTCCAGTTCCCGGTGGGAGACCTCGAGGGTAACGAAGGCGAGGACGTCATATCCCAGGCGGGCCAGATCGACGTCGCGTCCGCCCGGGCGGACCAGCCCGGCCCGGTCCAGATGCTTCAAATGGCTTTGGGTGGTGTTGCGGGCAATGCCCAGCGTTTCACTGAGCTCGCCAATCTGTGCGCGGGGGTCGCGAACCAGTTCCAGCAGCAGCTTCAAGTCAAGGGCGTCGAGGTTGCCCATAGCGCTCATCTCCTCTCAAGGAAAACGGAGATATTGATCAAAACTGTCAAAATCGGGCAGATTTGACGCAGATCGGGTGCGGCAGGCTCCATCCTAAAGGGAATTCCATCAGAACCGTTCACGCGGTGACAAATGGAAGGGCCATCGGCACCGAGCACAAAGGGTAGGAAAAGCGCGTTGACAGTCCTTAGTGAACTGCGGATGCAGCCGGCTCCGGCGGGACGCCGCGAATGGGACGCCGCCCGCAGGCCGCGGCTGCTGCTGACCCTGGCGGTCATGACCATGCTGCTGGTGGGCGCCAATATCGCCACCCCGCTGTATCCGCTGCTGGGAGACCGGCTGGGCCTGACCTCCTTTGGTGTCACCGTGGCCTTCGCCTCCTATGTCATTGTCCTCGTGGCGGGACTGCTGCTGGTGGGGCACTGGTCCGACTTCATCGGCCGCCGGGCAGCCCTGGTGCTCGCCGGCGTCGTAAGCCTCCTGGGCGGCGTGCTGTTCGGAACCGCCTCAGGCATGGGCGCGCTGATTGTCGGCCGTGCCCTGCAGGGAGCATCGGTGGCCCTGGCCACGGGTGCCAGTTCCGCGGCGCTGCGGGAACTGCTGCCGCACCGTCCGGAATGGGCCACCCGCTTCACGCTCATGGTTTCCGCCGGGGGAGTGGCGGCGGGACCGGTGATCGGAGGCCTGCTCTCGCTGCTTCCCGCCCCCACGCTCACGCCGTTCCTGATCCATTCCACCGTTCTGGCGGGGCTGTTGATTCCCCTGTGCCGGCTCAAGGCCCGTCCTGCCATTGCCGCTCCGCCGCCCGGCAGGGTGCTGAAGGCACTGCGCCCGCGGCGGCTGGCCGTGTCTCACCGCGCCCGGGCCCAGTTCTGGATGGCTTCGGTCACCGGATTCCTGAGCTTCGCCGTCTTTGGCTTCTACCTGTCCCTGGCACCGACGTATTTCGCCGGCATCGCGGGGACGTCCTCCCGGCCCGTCATCGGCCTGCTGGCTGCCCTGGCCCTGGCCGCCTCCGCCGTCAGCCAGCTCACCGGCATCCGCGGCCGCTGGGTGGTTCCGGGCGGCCTGGCCCTGATGGCAGCCGGCGTGGCCCTCATCCCGGCCGCCGGCGCCCTGGGCAGCGTGCCCGTCCTGGTGCTGGCCTCCCTGGCGGCAGGATTCGGCCAGGGCATGGCGTTCCGTGCCGTCTTCAATGACGTTGCGGCCAGCGTTGAGGCCGCCCAGCATGCGCAGATCATCAGCACGGTGTACGTCATAACGTACCTGGGCAGCGCCATTCCCGTCCTGGGCCTGGGTGCTGCCGGCGCAGCCTGGGGGCTGTCGGTGTCGGTCATCTGGTTTGCCGCGGCAATTGCCCTCAGCTGCACCGTCTTGTGCATTTTCGCCCTGGTCCGGACCGTCCGCGCCGCCCGGCGCGCAGCCTGACCACTTTGGTCCCGGATCCCTGGAAGACCGGTGGACCCTGACCGCTGCCTAAAACGTGCCGATCGGTGCCGGTGGAAAGTAGGCTGGGCAAATGGATATTGTGCGGGGTAAACCAGCCGCGGGTTCAGGCACCCGAGTCATCGGGCTGGACATCGGCGGAACCAAGACCCAGGGGCTGCTCCTGGTGGACGGCATCCCCGCGGCCGAGGCCATGGCCGGCAGCGCCAACGTTCAAAACGTGAGCCCGGCGCAGGCAGCGGCCAACCTGGCGGAAATCTTCGCCTCCCTGGGCGCGGGAGCGGTGCAACGCGTCATCGCCGGGTCCGGAGGCATTGACACCGACGACGACGCCGCCGCCCTCCGCGCGCTGATCAGCCCGCATGTGCCGGGCGCGGTGGTGGATGTCATCCACGACACGAGGCTCATCCTGGCGGCGGGCGAAAGCCCCGCAGGCATTGCCCTGATCGCCGGCACCGGCTCGGTGGCCTGGGGGCTCAGCCCTGCAGGCGAAGAGGCACGCTCCGGCGGCTGGGGCTATCTCCTCGGTGACGAGGGCAGCGGCTACTGGGTGGGCCGGGAAGCCGTGCGTCACACCCTGCGCCGCTTCAACCTCGGGCAGGAACCGGATGAGTTGTCCGCCCTGCTGCTCGCTGCCTGCTCGGTTGATGAACCGGAGGATCTGATTTCGCTGTTCCACTCCGCCGAAACCGGACGGCGCTACTGGGCGTCCAAATCCGCCGTCGTTTTTGCCGCTGCCGTGCAGGGCAGCGCCGCCGCACAGGAGATTGTGGCAGCTGCGGCACGCCACCTGGCCGGGCTGGCTGCGGACACCGCCCGCCTGCTCGGCATCGACGGACCGGTGGTGGTTGGCGGCGGGCTCGGCATGAACCAGCCGCTGCTGCAGGACCGCCTGCGCCAGGATCTGGAGCGGTCCGGCTTGACCGGTATCCGGTTCCTGACACAGGACCCCGTTCACGGCGTGCGGTACCTGGCCGGACGGGACATCCAGCGTGGCTGATTTCGACACGCGCGTCGGCGCCTACGCGGTAATCATCCGCGACGGCAGCATCCTGCTGTCCCACTGGAGGGACCACGGCCACTCCAGCTGGACCCTGCCCGGCGGTGGACTGGAAATGCGCGAAGACGCCCCCGCCGCCGTCATCCGGGAGGTCCGCGAGGAAACCGGCTACACCGTGGAGCTGGAAGAGCTGCTCGGGGTGGACAGCATCTTCATCCCGCCCGAACACCGCTTTCCCGGTGAAGATCCCCGGCTCCTGCACGCGCTGGGGATTATCTACCGCGCACGGGTAACCTCGGGGGTGCTGACCCATGAAGTGGGAGGCAGCACGGACCAGGCAGCCTGGGTGCCGCTGGAGCAGGTTGCCGAACTGGGTGAAGCCGCCCTGGTGCAGGTGGGGCTGGAGATAGCCATCCGGACGCCCGCCTGTTCCGAATGAACTCAGAACGAACTGCTGGACTGCGTCCACCGTGTGTCCTACCGTGAACACACGGCAAGGACACACGCTCCGCAGGACTCCCCAAAACCCAACGGAAGGTATCCCCATGACCCCGCCGGAACCCGCACCTCGGGCCGCCCAGCCCATGATCAGTTTCCGCGGTGTCACCAAATCCTTTGCCGGGTCTGCGGCTGCTGCCGTCGAAAACCTCAGCATGGATATTGAGCGCGGTGCCATCACTGTGTTCGTGGGGCCTTCCGGCTGCGGGAAGACCACGTCGCTGCGCATGATCAACCGCATGGTCGAACCCACGGCCGGCTCCATCACCGTGGACGGCACGGACGTCAGCGGCGTCAAGGCCCCCGCCCTGCGGCGCTCCATGGGATACGTCATGCAGTCCGCCGGCCTGATGCCGCACCGCACGGTTCTGGACAATATCGCCACGATTCCCCGGTTGAACGGGCAGTCCAAGGCCGGCGCCCGGGCGCGCGCAGCGGAACTGCTCGACGTCGTCGGGCTGGCCTCCTCGATGGGCGGGCGCTACCCGGCCCAGCTCTCCGGCGGACAGCAGCAGCGCGTGGGAGTGGCCCGCGCACTGGCAGCCGATCCGCCGGTGCTGCTGATGGATGAACCCTTCAGTGCGGTGGACCCGGTGGTCCGGGCGGAGCTGCAGCAGGAATTGCTGCGGCTGCAGCAGGACCTGGCCAAGACCATCGTCTTTGTCACCCACGACATCGATGAAGCGACCATTCTGGGAGACAAAGTGGCCGTCTTTGCCGTGGGCGGACGGCTGGCCCAGTACGCGGCACCCGAGGAAATCCTGCGCGCCCCCGTGGACGACTTTGTGGCCGGCTTTGTCGGCCGCGACCGGGGCTTCCGGCACCTCTCCTTCCAGACCGGGCAGGGAGTGCCGCTGCATCCGATCCAGCTGCTGGATCCCGCCCGGCTGGCCGATCCCTCCGTGGCTGTGGAGGAGGACTGGGCGCTCGCAGTGGACGACGGCGGGCTGCCGCTGGGCTGGGTGCCCGCCTCCCGCCGCGAGCAGATCACCACACCGGCGCAGCTGGTCCCGGGCGGATCGCTGTACCGGGAAGGCCGAAACCTGCGCCAGGCCCTTGACGCCGCCCTGTCCTCCCCCGCGGGCCTGGGCGTCGCGGTGGACGGCGACAACCGGGTGATTGGTGCCATCCGTCCCGATGAAGTGCTGGCCATGATCGAGGCGGCCCGGCTGCAGCGGAGCGCGGGCTGAGATGGAGTGGTTCCTCGCCCACACTGACCAGGTGTTCCGGCTGACCGGGCTGCACCTGTACCAGTCGATCGTTCCGCTTGTCCTGGGCATCATCATTGCGGTGCCCCTCGCCGCCCTGGTCCGCAGGAACAAACGCCTGCGCGGGGCCGTGCTCGCCACCGGATCGCTGCTCTACACCATTCCGTCCCTGGCGCTTTTCGTCACCCTGCCGGCCATCCTCGGCACCCGCATCCTGGACATCAGCAACATCATCGTTGCCCTGACCATCTATGCCGTGGCGCTGATGCTGCGGGTGGCAGTGGATGCCTTTGATTCAGTGGACGACGGCGTGCGGCAGGCTGCCGTGGCCATGGGCTACCGGCCGCTGCGGCGTTTCCTGACCGTGGACCTGCCCTTGTCCGTGCCGGTGCTGATTGCCGGCCTGCGCGTGGTGTCCGTCAGCAACATCTCCATGGTCAGCGTCGGGGCTCTGATCGGAGTGGAAAACCTGGGCTTCTTCTTCCGGGACGGCCTGCGGCGCTACTTCATCACCGAGATCTTGGTGGGCATCATTGCCACCCTGGTCCTGGCGTTCCTCATGGACCTGGTCTTTGTCCTGCTCCAGCGCGCGCTGACCCCCTGGCTGCGCGCGGGAAACACCGGCGGCAGTGCCGTGGGCGGACGGGGCAAGCGGAAGAACCGCCGCGCCGCTGCGGCGGGCACCGGCGACGCCGCGTCCGCAGACGGAAGCACCCCCGTGCCCAGCACCCTGACCGCCCCCGACGCCGCGCTGAAGGGGGCATAACCCGTGGCCCTGAACATTCCCTGCACCCAATACACCTCCACGAACGCCCTGGGCCAGGGCTGGGAGTGGCTGACCGATCCCGCCAACTGGACCGGCGCGGCCGGCATCCCGATGCGCACACTGGAGCATCTGGGGTACACCGGCCTGACCCTGCTGATCGCAGTGGTGATCTCCGTGCCGATCGGCCTGTACATCGGCCACACAGGACGCGGCCAGCTCGCCGTCGTGACGGCCTCCGGGCTGCTGCGTGCCCTGCCAACCCTGGGCATGCTGACCCTCTTTGTCCTGTTGGCCGGCCTGGGCCTGATGCCGCCCATCTGGGCCCTGGTCCTGCTGGCCGTTCCGCCGCTGCTTGCGGGAACCTATTCAGGCATAGCCTCCGTGGACCGCAGCATTGTGGATTCGGCCCGCAGCATGGGCATGACCGAGCTGCAGGTCCTGTTCAAGGTGGAAATCCCCAACGGACTGAAAGTGCTCTTCGGCGGGCTGCGGGGTGCCACCCTCCAAGTGGTGGCAACAGTGGCCGTGGTGGCAACCATCAACCTCGGCGGGCTGGGACGGTACCTGATTGACGGCGTCGCGCTGGCCGATTACGGACGCGTTTTTGGCGGAGCGGTCATCATTGCTGCACTGGCACTTGCCGTGGACGGCGTGATTGCGCTGGCGGCACGCCTTTTGATTTCGCCCGGGCTGCAGGAAGGCCGCGCCTTAGCGGCGGATGCAGGCGCCGGGACAGTAACCATACCGACCGGCGGCGGATCTGCCGCTGCCGGCTCACAAGGAGGAAAACAATGATGCAGCACAAGCGCCGGAACTCCCGGCCCAAGGGCCTGACGGTCCTGGCCGGAGGCTTCACTCTGACCGCCCTCGCCCTGGCGGGCTGCAGCGGCGGGGGCGGGGATCCCCTGGCCTCGGAATCGCCGTCGGAGAGCGCAGCATCCGGTGCCGCCGCCGCCACCATTGTGGTGGGCTCCGCCGACTTCCCCGAGTCCGAGACCCTCGCCGAAATCTATGCAGGTGCGCTGAACGGCGCCGGCATCCCCGCGGAGACCAAGCTCAGCATCGGTTCGCGCGAGGTATACCTCCCGGCGCTGCAGGACGGGTCCATCAACCTGATTCCGGAGTACACGGGCGCGCTGCTGGTTGGCGTGGATCCGAGCACCGAACTCGTGGACGCCGGTGAGATTGTTGATGCCCTGCCGGCGGCCCTGCCCGAGGGGCTGGAGATCCTGGAGCCCTCCGATGCGGAGGACAAGGACGCGATGGTGGTCACCAAGGCCACGGCGGAGAAATACGATCTGGAGAGCATCGAGGACCTGGCCAAGGTGTGCGACCAGCTCACCCTCGCCGCACCGGCGGAATTCGCCGAGCGGGCGCAGGGGCTGGCCGGCCTCAAGGACAAGTACGGCTGCGAGTTCAAGGAATTCACGCCCATCGGCGACGGCGGGGGACCGCTGACAGTGGATGCCCTCCTCAAGGACGATGTGCAGGTGGCGGATATCTTCACCACCACGCCGGCAATTGCGGAAAATGATCTGGTGGTCCTGGAAGATCCCAAGCAGAACTGGCCTGCCCAGCAGGTGGTTCCGCTTGGCTCTTCCGCAGTGCTCACTGATGAAGCCGCCGAGGTGCTCAACAAGGTGTCAGCGCAGCTGACCACTGAAGACCTGATCCAGCTGAACCAGGAAGTCAGCGGTGACCAGAAGCTGGATCCCAGCGAAGCCGCCAAGATGTGGCTCGTAGAGAAGGGCTTCGTCCAGTCCTAGACGGACCGTCTGCAGCCCTGGCCGCTGCAGTAACCGGTTCCGGATTACCCAGTCGCAGGGGCCCCTTTCCGCTTCACATGTGCGGGGAGGAGCCCCTGCCTGTGGCACCATGTTTTCATGGCCGAATTCAAGCAGTCCCACAAGCTCCATAACGTTCTCTACGACATCCGTGGGCCGCTGCTGGAGCACGCACAGCGTATGGAAGCGGCCGGGCAGCGGATCCTGAAGCTGAATATCGGCAACCCGGCGCCCTTCGGTTTCGAGGCGCCCGAAGCCATCTTGGTGGACATGATGCGCCACCTCCCCAAGGCCCAGGGCTACAGTGACTCCCGCGGGATTTTCTCCGCCCGCACCGCCGTCGTGCAGTACTACCAGAGCCGCGGCATCCAGAACATCGACGTCGATGACGTTTACCTCGGCAACGGGGTCAGCGAACTCATCACGCTCTCACTGCAGGCACTGCTGAACAACGGCGACGAGATCCTGGTTCCCGCGCCCGACTATCCGCTGTGGACTGCGTCGGTTTCGCTGGCCGGCGGCACCGCCGTGCACTACCTCTGCGACGAAGACCAGCACTGGTGGCCGGACGTTGAGGACCTTGAGTCCAAGATCACCGACCGCACCAAGGGCATTGTGCTCATCAACCCCAACAACCCCACCGGAGCGGTGTATCCGGAACACATCGTCAAGGCCATCGTTGACCTGGCCCGCAAGCACGGGCTGATCATCTTCTCGGACGAGATCTACGAAAAGATCCTGTACGACGAGGCCGTGCATGTGAACTCAGCCACGATCACCGGCGAAGACGTTTTGTGCCTGACCTTCAGCGGCCTGTCCAAGGCATACCGGATTGCCGGGTACCGCAGCGGCTGGATGGCCATCTCCGGGCCCAAGCATGAGGCGCTGGACTACATCGAGGGCATCAACCTGCTGGCCAACATGCGGCTGTGCGCCAACGTTCCGGCGCAGCACGCAATCCAGACCGCGTTGGGCGGTTACCAGAGCATCAACGATTTGATCCTGCCCGGCGGCAGGCTCAAGGCGCAGCGCGACCTGGCCCACAAAATGCTCAATGACATTCCCGGTGTGAGCTGCGAGCTGTCCATGGGTGCCCTGTACCTGTTCCCGAAGCTGGACCCGGAGGTCTATCCGATCGCCAGCGATGAGCAGTTTGCGCTGGACCTGCTCAAACAGCAGAAAATCCTCATCTCCGTGGGCACAGCCTTCAACTGGGTGCGGCCGGACCACTTCCGGATGGTGACCCTGCCCAACGTGGATGACATCGAGGACGCCATGGTCCGGCTCGCGGAGTTCCTCAGCACCTACAAGCAGTAGGCCTACTCCCCGCTGGCCTGCTCCCGGGCGGCGTCCAGGCGGCGGCGGGCGCCTTCCAGCCAGGACTCGCAGCGGGTGGCCAGCTGCTCGCCGCGCTCCCACAGGGCCAGGGATTCCTCCAGCGACGCCCCGCCTGTTTCCAGCCGGCCAACCACTGACACGAGCTCGTCCCGGGCCTGTTCATAGCTCATGGCTTCAATGTCCGCGGGGATGGCTGCTGCTTCGTTTGCTGCGGGGCTCATGGGGTGTTTCCTTCTGTTGGCGTGGTGTTCGTTGAGGGTTCCGGCGTGAGGGCTTTGGGGGCTGCTGCGGTGGCCGCCAGCTCACCCACGGCAACCCGGATGCGCAGGTGCGCCGCTTCCGGCACGGCAGCCGCTTCCCGGACCACGGCGCCGTCCGCCAGCTGTACGACGGCGTAGCCGCGGTCCAGGGTGTTTTGCGGCGACAGTGCCCGGACCTGGGCACGGAGGTGGGAAATGCGGTCGGTGTCCCGCCGCACTTCGGAGCTCATGAAGGCCAGGGTGCGCTCCCGGAGCCGGGAAACTTCCTGCGCCCGCACGTCGATCATGGTGTGGGGAGCAGCCAGCACCGGACGGGAACGGACGTGGTTCAGGCGTTCCATTTCGCGGCCGACGGTCAGCTCCACAATGCGTCGCAGCTGGGCACGGGCCGCGCCGATGCGCTGCAGTTCCTCGCCGACGTCGGGAACAATCCGCTTGGCCGCATCAGTGGGCGTGGAAGCCCGAAGGTCCGCAACCTCATCAAGCAGCGGGCGGTCGGCTTCGTGTCCGATGGCGCTGACCACCGGGGTGCCTGCGGCTGAAACGGCGCGGACCAGGTCTTCGTGGCTGAACGGCAGCAGATCCTCCAGGGAGCCGCCGCCGCGGGCAATGACAATGACGTCAACTTCCGGCATGGCGTCCAGCTGGGCCAGCGCGCGGGTCACTTCCGCCACCGCGTTGACGCCCTGGACGGCCACCTCACGCACTTCGAAGGCCACTGCCGGCCAGCGGAGCGCCGCGTTGCGCATGACGTCCTTCATGGCGTCGGAGTTGCGGCCGGTGATGAGCCCGATGCGTCCGGGCAGCAGCGGCAGCGGCAGCTTCCGGTCTTCGCGGAACAGTCCCTCCGCAGCCAGCGACTGGCGCAGCCGTTCAATCCGGGCCAGGAGATCGCCGACGCCCACGGGACGGATGTCCCGGGTCTGCATGGAGAGCCGCCCGGTCTTGACCCAGAAATCCGGTTTGACCTGGGCCACCACCCGGGCGCCGCGTTCCAGCGGCAGCTCCAGCCGGTTCATGACCGTGCTCCAAACGGTCAGGGACAGCGAGATCTCCGCGTCGACGTCGCGCAGCGTGATGTAGGAGGCGTTGGCACGCTTGTTCAGCTCGATAATCTGCCCCTCCACCCAGGTGGCGGGGGCGCGGTCAATGTAGCTTTTGAGGTTCCGTGAGAGCAGCTGCAGCGGCCACGGATTCTCGGGACTGGTTTCCGCGGCAGTCTTCGGCAGGCTCGTCGGAACGGCGGGCTCGTCGGGACCGGGTCGGTCTGTGGGGTCTTGCATAAGTTAATGTCTATCAGGTGCCGCCCCCATCGGTGGTTCCGGAACTCGAGTGAGGAAACAACAGATGCGCACATTCGGCTCGGCCATCCTGGGTTTGGTTGCCGTCCTGCTGGCAACGGCGGCGTTGTGTTCGGCCTGGCTGGCGGACAGCGTCGTGTCCGAAGACGGGTTCGTTGCCCTGGGCCAGCCGCTGGGCACGGACGCAGCCTTCCAGCAGGACCTCTCGGAGGAGATCGGCTCGCAGGTGGCGCAAAGCATCCAGCTGCCCGACGCCGTCGCCTCCTTCGTGGAGCCCCTGATCACCAGTGCGGTGCAGGGAGTGCAGTCGCTGCCCGGCTATCCCGAGGCCTGGGATGAGACGCTGCGGCGCTCGCAGGCCCAGACGTTCGACGGCGACGGCGGAGTCACGCTGGACCTTGCCCCGGTGGTCGGGCTCGTGGCGCAGGAGCTCGGCAGCGGAACCGGGATTGATATTCCGGCGCCGGAGCAGTCCCTGATTGAACTTGGCGGCGCGGACCAGCGCGATGACATTCAGCTGGCAGTAAACGCGGCCAATGCCTGGCCGTATCTCGCTGTGGGATCCGGCGTGGCCGCACTGCTGTCGCTCCTGGCAGCCCGGCGCCGCGGTTCGGCCCTGGCCTGGATGGGAACGGGTGCTCTCCTTGCGGGGGGAGCGCTCTGGTTTGCCGCCGGCAGCTTGCCGTCGCTGGCCGAGCGCCCGGCCTACTCAAGTGCGCTCGCCGAAACATTCGCCGCCGGTTTTGCGTCCGAAGCGTCGGGCAGCCTGCAGGCGTGGACCATTCCCTTCATGCTCGGCGCCGCAGTGCTGCTGGTGCTGGGGCTGCTCCTTGGCGCGGTGGGCGGGCGGCGGCGGCGCTAAGCCCGGCGCGGCAGGGGCGCGGCCGTTCCGGTCCGCCCCCGGGCATCGCTCTGGTCACACCTCCTGCGCCCACAGCGGACGCAGGGCCGGTGCGGACATTCGGTGCCGGGGCACCCGATACCATGGAGGCATGACCAGCACTGCCGTTTCCGTGCCTATGCCCACCGTGCCGCGCAGGCGCCGCAGTCCGCAGGAGGTAGCCGCCGCCGCACCCGTTTCCGGCGCCCGCCGCGTCCTGCTGGCCGCACCGCGCGGCTATTGCGCCGGCGTCGACCGCGCAGTGATTGCCGTGGAAAAGGCGCTGGAAGCCTACGGCCCGCCCGTGTACGTGCGCAAGCAGATCGTTCACAACCTCCACGTGGTCCAGACACTCGAGGAAAAGGGCGCCATCTTCGTTGATGAGACCGACGAAGTCCCGGAAGGCGCACGGCTGATCTTCTCCGCGCACGGCGTCTCTCCCGCCGTCGTGCAGTCCGCGAAGGACCGGAACCTGCAGACCATCGACGCCACCTGCCCGCTGGTGACCAAGGTTCACAAGGAAGCGGTGCGGTTTGCCCGCGACGACTTTGACATCCTGCTGATCGGGCACGAAGGCCACGAGGAAGTGGAAGGCACCTACGGCGAAGCGCCCGAACACACGCAGATCGTCAACGGTCCCGAAGACGTGGACAAGGTTGTGGTCCGGGATCCCGACAAGGTGATCTGGCTGTCCCAGACCACCCTGAGCGTGGACGAAGCCATGCACACGGTGAACCTGCTGCGCAAGCGTTTCCCCACCCTGCAGGATCCGCCCAGCGATGACATTTGCTACGCCACCTCCAACCGGCAGGCCGCCATCAAGAAGATTGCCCCCGAGGCGGATCTGGTGCTGGTGGTGGGATCGGCGAACTCCTCGAACTCCGTCCGTCTGGTGGAAGTTGCGCTGGAGTACGGCGCCAAGGCCTCGCACCGCGTGGACTTCGCCAACCAGATCGACGAGAGCTGGTTCGAGGGCGTTGCCACCGTCGGCGTGACGTCCGGCGCCTCCGTGCCGGAAAACCTGGTGCAGGATGTGCTGCAGCTACTGGCCGAGTACGGCTACGGCGACGTTGAGGAAGTGGTCACCGCGCAGGAAGACATCATCTTCTCCCTGCCCAAGGAAATCCGCGCCACGCTCAAGGCGATGGGGGACACCTCCCGCGGTCTGGGCGGGCGGCGCGCCGGAGCCTGACGGCCACCGGTATGATTGGTTAACGTGGCTCTTACTATTGGCATCGTCGGCCTGCCCAACGTCGGCAAATCAACCCTGTTCAATGCGCTGACCCGCAACAACGTTCTGGCGGCGAACTATCCGTTCGCCACCATCGAACCGAATGTCGGCGTCGTGTCCCTTCCGGATCCCCGTCTGGCCAAGCTGGCCGAGATTCACGGTTCCGCGCGCATCCTCCCGGCAACGGTGTCCTTCGTGGACATTGCCGGCATCGTGAAGGGCGCGTCGGAAGGCGAAGGGCTGGGCAACCAGTTCCTGGCGAACATCCGTGAGGCCGAGGCCATTGCCCAGGTCATCCGCGTGTTCGATGACCCGGACGTCATCCACGTGGACGGCAAGGTGGATCCGCGCTCCGATATGGAGACCATCAACACCGAACTGATCCTTGCCGACCTGCAGACGCTGGAAAAGGCGATCCCGCGGGTTGAAAAGGAAGTCAAGATCAAGAAGCGCGACGCCGCGCAGCTGGCGGCCATGCAGGCCGCCCAGGCCGTGCTGGAGCGCGGCGACACCATCTTCTCCTCCGTGGCCAGCGACAAGCTGGACATGGAACACCTGCGCGAGCTGAGCCTGCTCACTGCCAAGCCGTTCATCTACGTGTTCAACGTGGACGACGCCGTGCTGGGCAACCCGGAGCGCCAGGAGGAGCTGCGCGCCCTGGTAGCCCCTGCGGACGCCATCTTCCTGGACGCCAAGCTCGAAGCCGACCTGGTGGAGCTGGACGAAGAAGAAGCCCGGGAGATGCTCGAGATGAGCGGCCAGGAAGAGTCCGGCCTGGACAAGCTGGCGCGTGTTGGCTTCCACACCCTGGGCCTGCAGACCTACCTGACGGCCGGTCCCAAGGAAACCCGTGCGTGGACCATCCGCAAGGGTGACACCGCGCCGCAGGCTGCCGGTGTCATCCACTCCGACTTCCAGCGCGGCTTCATCAAGGCCGAAGTTGTGTCCTTCGATGATCTGGTGGAGGCCGGTTCCATGGCCGAGGCCAAGTCCCGCGGCAAGGTCCGCATTGAAGGCAAGGACTACGTCATGGCCGACGGCGACGTGGTGGAGTTCCGGTTCAACGTCTAGGACACTGGCTTGAAATTTATAGAGATGCCGCCCTCGTGTGAATGAGGGCGGCATCTTTGTTTTCTGTTTTTGTACCTGGCGGTCAGCTAGTCTGACTCCATGCAACGCAAAAGCATCGTCGTCGCGCTTGTGTTCGTCTCTGTGACGGTGCCAGCCGCGGGGTGCCGCAGCGATTCTGCTGTCCCTTCATCGCCTGCCTCCCGTGGTTCCTGCCGATTCGGTAACCCACCGCCCCAGCACGGACGAGCCCGGAGATGAATACTGGACGCCGGAGCGGATGGAAAGTGCTCTGCCGGCGATGCCCACCGAAGATTGAGTCCTGTCCGGGCAGGCCGGTTGCCTTCCGATTCTGACACTAGGCACCCAGGGTCACGACCGGCAGTACTTTGAGTAGTTCCGCGGCTGAGCCCTGGCCGATTTAACCCGTCAGTACAGGTTCTTTAGAGGTTGTCCGGCTGAGAGAAGGTGGTGTACTTCCCGCCGGAGGCCTTACGTCAGTGCCCGACGGTGAAACGTTGGCGGGGGTGTGCGCGGTTCTCTATCTCGTCGACGAAGGCCAGCGCGAAGTCGGTACCGGAGATCTCCGAGGAGCCGTCTTCCTTGGATACCAGGACGTCTCCGCCGGTCCGGTAAGCGCCGGTGGTCTCGCCGGGAGCGAAGGCACCGAAAAGGCCAGCCGGGCTGATGTAGAACCAATCCAGATCCTCGGGAGCCTGCCGCAGTGCTTCGAGGACCTCCGCGTGTGCCAGGGCCTCGGGCTTCCAGTCGGCGTGGAAGTCCGGGGTGTCGACCAGACGCGGGCCGTCCTCAGCTACCAGCGATGAGCCGGCACCGCCAACGAAGGAGAGCCGCACGCCGTTGGTCCGCGCAGCGTCGATCAGCTGCGGCACATAATCGGTGAGCGGGGCGCCGTCGACGTCGGCTCCGTGCACGGCCACAACGAGGTCGTCGGCATCGGCGGCGGCATCCGCGAGCACCTCCGGCGAGGCCAGCGAACCGATGCGGTACTGAACTCCGTCCAGCGGCTGGTCCGGGGCATTGCGGGAGTAGGAGATGACCTCGTGCCCGCGCGACACCGCTTCGCGGGCGATATTTCCGCCGGCGTATCCGGTTCCACCGAAGATGACTACTCGTGACATGTCTGTTCTCTCCTCGCAGTTTCTGGCCGGCCGGTGCCGGTGAAGGGGGAACTTCCAGCACAAGCAGCGTATTCCCGGTCCGGAGACTGGGGGAGGAGCATGTGCCCATCCGCGGCGGCTGAGATTCCTTTGCAGCTGTGTCGGCGGAGCATTGCGCGTGAACGCGGCGCCACCGAGAATCGCCGTATGGGTCAGCTCACTTTCAGCTTCAATGTCACGTTGGACGGCTGTATCGACCACCGCGAGGGGATTGCGGACGAGGAGACGCACGCCCACTACACACGGCTTCTGGACGAGAGTGGTGCAATGCTCTGGGGCCGAACCACCTACGAGCTGATGGAAAGCTACTGGCCCCTGGTCGCCCGCGGAGATGTGGAAGCCCCGCCAGCGATTAGGGAGTGGGCGCTCACACTGGAGGACAAACCCAAATACGTGGTATCCGCGACGCGCAGCGATTTCCCGTGGAACAACAGCCACCGAATCGAAGGGGACGTGTACGGCGGAGTGCAGGAGCTCAAAGACCGGACTCCCGACGGCGTTCTCCTCGGCAGCAGCAAGCTCGCCTCCGGGCTGGACCGGCTGGGCCTGATTGACGAGTACCGGTTCCTCGTCCACCCCATGATCGCCGGGCACGGCCCAACCCTGTATCAGGATCTTCTGCCCGGCACACGCCGCCTGGAGCTCATCTCTGCCGAGCCGATGCGCAACGGTGCAATCTCTGTGCACTACCGGCGGGCTGACTGACACGGCTCCGGCCATTTGACCTGTGTCGCCGGGTCGGGCAAGGATCAGGGCATGGGGAAACAACCGGCACCGCCGCTATGAGCCTTTACTCGTTCCACCTCGCCGCTCTGCCGCCGCTCACCGCCGTCGGCGCCATGCTGCAGCCATTGAAAGCGCCAGGCCTGGTTCACGCCGAAGTATTCGCGGGAATGGCACTGGGAGCGCCGATCGTTTCCCCTCGCCGGATGCAGCTAAAGCGCACGGCGGTTTTCGCTCATTGGGCGGACGAGCAAGCGCTGTCGTCCTTTCTCTCCAGCGATCCCTTAGGACGCAAACTGGACCAGGGCTGGCACGTCCGGCTGCGGTACCTGCGCCGCTGGGGCGAGGTTTCCGAGTTCAGCGGGCTGCCGGAAACGGCGGAGCCCTCGAGGCCGGATGAGCCGGTCGTCGCCGTGACACTTGCCCGGCTCCGCCTCCCGGAACTGCCGCGGTTCATCCAGTGGGGCCGCCCGGTGGAACGCCAGATTCGGGACCACCCCGAAGCAACGCTGGCCCTGGCAGGGCTCCGGCTCCCTCGGACAGTCTCGACGTTCTCCATCTGGACCAGTACCCGTGCGATGACCGGGATGGTGTCCGGCCGCGACGACGGGGAAGCAGCCCCCCGCCATGCGAAGGCAATGGCTGAACGCGAACGCCGGGACTTCCACCACGAATTCACTACGCTGCGCTTTCGGCCGTTGTCAGAGCATGGTTCCTGGGAAGGCCGGTCTCACTACATTCCCTGGCGCGAATAGGGGAGAGGCTGCCCGGGGCGGCGTCACCATTGCCGTCACCGAGCATGGACGCATTGGCCCGCTGCGTCTCCTGCTCCACGGCCCTACGCGGCGCGGCTCCACAGCAGATAGGCCTGAGCCAGCTGCGCCTGGACTTCCGGGGCAGCATTGCGGATGGCGGCGACCTGCGGGCGCGTGATCGTCGAAACCGCAACAATAACCTCCAGCGCCGTAAGCGACTGCCGCACCGCCCCCTTGGCCTTCAGGGCAGCCAGCACCTCATCCAATGCCTCTACGGCAGGGCGTTGCACCTGCGCCAGGGGTGTGGCCTCCAAGTCGGAGGCGCTGCCGGCCTGCAGCGCGAGCCCGTCGGTCAACGCCCCCAGCTCCATGGACATCAACTGCGATAAAAGCCGTTCCCAAGATGCGGCAGCGCCTGTCCCAAGTCCCGCCTGAGCTTCGCGGGCAGCGTCAAGGATGCCCTCCACGGTGTCCTGAACGACGGCGCGCACCAGATCATCGCGGGACGGGAAATTGCGGTAGAGGGTGGCTATGCCCACGCCGCTCGCCGCGGCCACGGCCTCCAGGGCAACATCCCCGCCCCGCTGGGCAAAGATGTGCCTCGCATGGCTAATGATCGCTTCTCTCCGACGTGCGGCGTCAGCCCTCATTCCGGCTCCCTTCAAGTTGACTTCCAGTCTAAACCGGAGGAATATCATCCGGTAGTTGCGGAGGAAAATCCTCCAGTTAGGAATGTTGAAGGACCATGACAGCTCAAGCGCCGGCATCCGGCTCCCATCGCAAGCACGCCGCCATTTGGGCGGGCCTCACCGTCGGACTCTCGGTCATCCTGCTTGCCCTGCTGATGCTCTTTATCTCACCCTCCCTCCATTCCGGGCCGCGGGACCTGGGACTGGGTGTAGTCGGATCGCAGGAGAAAGCCAATGCGGTCTCCGAAACGCTGGAGTCGCAGTCACCGGGCGCCTTCGCCGTGCAGGCCTATGAAAGTGCCGACGCGCTGGAGCAGGGAATCCGGGATCGGGAAGTTGTCGGCGGCGTCGATTTCTCGAATCCGCAAGACCTGCAGGTGTACGTGGCAAGTGCCGGCTCAACGGCTGTGTCGGGCACCATCAGCAATGTCGGCGCCACGATGGCGGGCAGCATGGGGCAAACGGCCGAGATCGTGGACGTGGTTCCGCTTCCCTCCGCAGATCCGACGGGCGTGGGCATCGGCGGTCTGGCCTTCCCCCTGGTATTCGGCGGCATTGTCCCTGCGGTAGCTTTCCGCTCCATGCTGTCCGGAAAACGCTGGTGGATCTTCGCCGGCCTCACCGGTTTTTCAGTCGCCGGCGGATTCGTGGTTGCTGCCGTGTTGAAGTACCTCTTCGGCAGTATCGAGGGCCCCATCCCCCCGGTCGCGGCCAGCGTGGCCCTTGGGATCGCGGCGCTGGCCCTGCCGCTGGCCGGCCTCAACGAGTGCTTTGGCACCAAAGGATTCACCATTGCTGCCATGTCCATGATGTTTGTGGGTAACCCCTTTGCCGGCATCTCCACCAGCGCACAGTGGCTTCCTGCCGGGGTGGCCGCGATCGGTCAGCTGCTGCCGCCCGGGGCTGCCGGCACCCTGGTCCGTTCCGTGGCGTACTTCGACGGCGTCGGCGGAGGCGTTGCGGCCCTGACTCTGGGCGTCTGGGTGCTGGCGGGGATCGTGCTGTGGTTCAGCGGCCCGCGCATCGCGGCTGCCAAGGCCCGGAAAAAGGCAGCACTCGCAACGGTCTGACGGGCCGCCCTGTCGGAAGCAGGCACCCATCTCTGATGTTGGCGAAGTCGGTGGCCCGGAAGAGAGCGTCGGCGACACGAGGTTGTTCGAGTACGGAACGTGGTCTAAATCAGAAGGAATGCCGTCCTCCGCGAGAGCAAATAAGGGCGGCCTTTCTTACAACAGGACCGAGGGCTGGCGGGGCGTACCCGGACTGGATAGATATCTTGCGTCTGGTAGTTACGCATGACTCAGGATGCCCCTATTAGTCCTATACCGCGCCCTTGACGCCTGTCACGCTACTCTTGGCGCAAACGAAATGATTTGGCCAGATAGGGGGCGGGGTGAAAGCCCCGTCAAACCAAGAATGCCGATCACGGTAGCGGAAGCCAATCCGGATTACGACGAGCATAGATGGAGAAACGTTGGGTGCGTTGACTGAGGCATACGGGGATTTATCCGCCAGCGGGACTGCTTTCGCTCACTTGGGACTCCGCCAGGTTGAGGAGGACGAAATTATTCAAGCCATCGAATCGGGCAGAGTGCTGAATTCAGGTGGTGATCCTGCCGCAGTCGAGGATATCCCGGCCGACGAAGACGTCACCGGCCGCTACCTGGATATTGAGGCCGACCCACCTTTGGCAACCGCCGTTCTGGATGGCGGCACGCTTCGGAAGGTACTTCTTCGCTACGCGGGCCAGTCTCGCGGCGATGAAAAGTACGACCCCCGCGGATTGCGACTTGAGCAAGTGGTCATCACAGGAGACATGAACTGGTCATGGCTGGATCTGCCTTTCCCGATCGGATTCTGGGGCTGCGCATTTCATGAGTTCTTCATGAACCTGGACCATGCGCGCGTCCCCCGGCTCGTGTTCGACGGGTGCCTCTTCGGACCGCCGCGCTGGGGGAGCAGCGCATTCAATGCAACGGAGTCCAAATTCGACAGCGCGATCCGATTTCTTGATTGTGAGGGACTCAGCCAGCTCTTCCTGTTGGATTGCGAGCTGGGAACATTCGAACTTCGGGACCATCCGGGAGGTACCGAGGAGAAATTCCGCCTCGTTCTAACGGGGTCGACGATCAACCAGTTCATCGTCTTTGGAGACAACGATCCCAAGGAAACGATTCCAGCGAAGGACGGGCTCGACGGAATTCGGATCCAACGGCTCACAGCGTGGGGATGGGATGAAGCACTCAATCGGACTGACGCGTGGAAGGCCAATTGGATTCAGGAGTGGCTCGCTGGAGGGGTCATCCCACACCCGTTGCGCAAACAGCGGGCGGCACGCGCGGCACTTAACCCGCACCGCCGACAAGTCTGGTCTGAGTTCGCTGATGCGCTTGATCGCGACTATCTCGAAGAGCCAGCGATGGCAATTCGCATCGCTGCCGAGCGACACCGAGACTCGAGCCAACGCTGGCTCACTCGAGCGGTTCGGTGGCTTACGCTCGACGTGACCGTGCGGTACTTCTATAGAAATGTCCGCGCCATTGGCTGGCTTGCGTTGATTTGGTTGGTCGTTGCGACCCTCGCCTGGTGCAACATTCAAGATCTGTACCGGGATGGTACCGGGTCTGCCCCCGTTGGCCCGCTCGAGGCCGGGACCAATGGGGTCCTGTGGGCAATCGCCTACGGCCTTGATATCGTCATTTCTCCGCTGCAACTCGGATTTGGTGCTGTTTGGCCGACCGCTCCGCTGCTCACAGTGGTATTTGCGGTCCTTAAATTGCTGGCGATCGCAATGTTCGGTCTCTTCATCGTAGGGATATCGGGAGTGGTCCAGCGCCGTCGGAGCTGAGCGAAGCAAGCGCCGGCGGTGAGCCCTTGGAATTCGCGTCAGCTGGCCCGCCGCGCGTGCTGAGTGTCGGGTACCTAACGCGTGTGTACCGACAGCTACGATCAGCTCGGCGATATGGACGCATCAATCGCCGGAATGGGGTGCGGTGTGGGGGACGGAACCATCAAGACTGATCAACGCGGCCAAAGCCGCACGGCCTGGCAGGCTGCCAGGGACAACCCGGTGCCCGACGACGTCGCACGCCTTCTGGCGAGCGTCCCGGAGTGGTTCGGGCAGCCGGAGTCGAATGCCGAGTACATCGAGGCCGCCCGATGCAAGGAAACCTGGACCGTGCGCGACGACGCCGGCACCGTCGTCGGAGTCACGCTGGTTGACCGGCACCTCCCTCACACAGCCGAAATCCACCTCACGGTGGTGGACCGCCCCGCCCACGGCGCCGGTGTTGGAACCGCGATGCTCGCCGCCGTAGAGGCAGATGTGATGGCGCGGGGTATCCGTCTGCTGGAGGTGAAGACTCTCGGTCCGTCGCATCCGGACGCCGGGTACGCGCTGACCCGGCACTTCTATGAGAAGTCGGGATTCCTTGCTTTGGAGGAAACGGATCTGTGGGGCGCAGGAACTCCATGCCTGATTATGGTGAAGCCGCTGGGTTCGCAATCCTCGTCCGGCCACTCTCCCCGCCCCACCGTGCAGAAGACCGTCGGCTACGTTATTCACGAGGAACGCCTCCTGGTGTTCACGCACAATCACGTACCGCTGGAGATCACCGGTGTGCAGGTACCCGCCGGAACCATCGAGCCGGGAGAACATCCGGCCGAAGCGGTGGTCCGTGAAGTCTATGAAGAGACCGGACTGCGAACGCGCGTCGTCCAAGCGCTCGGCGTTGAGCAGTACGACGTGTGGCCCTCGAAGCCCGAGGTTCATGAGCGGCATTTCTTTCAGCTCGAGCTTGTCGATGAGGTGTTCGAGGAGCGTTGGACCGCAGGAGAAGAGTATCCGTCCGACGGCGGTGAACTTCAGTCCTGGACATGCTGGTGGATGCCGCTGCATGACGCGCATGTCCTGAGTGCGGGCTTTGGTACGAGGTTGGGCGGGCTTGAGATTAAGACGCCAAAACTCTGTGACTCCCAAACCCCGAATCTGCGACCGTAGTGCACGGTGGGCGCTATGGTTGCTGACAAAGCTGGCTAATCGCGATATCCGGGACCATGAATTGATCTCTGGATAGTCGGTGCCAACCCAACGGGGGAGGGAACGGATTGGACCGACTTGACCAAGTGTTAGCCCCGTTTGCATGGGTGAACTCCAGATTGGGGGAAGGCCGCACGCCCGGCGAGGTTTTCGTCCTAAGCGTGCTTTTCTACGCCCTGTTGTTGCTAATCGTCGGCGTTCTCGCTCACGAAATGTCGAAAAAAGTGGCCCGCATAATACGGGGGTCCGCGCGGCGTCTCGCTCGTGGAGCCGTGCTGAGCGACGTGGTGCGACTTGAGTCGAGCAGTGCACGGATAGAAAGCGCACTCTACTGGGTAGGGTCCCGTATCGTCCGGTCTTCGTACGGGGTGCCCGATCGAATCGAGCATGTCCCGGATGAGGGTGGCGAGCGAACCCTTGTGCGTGCCGGGCGGTGGCTGCTTCGCAGCCTATGGTTGTTGCTGATCGGCCTTTTGGCAGCCCTCTCCGCGCTGCCGGGCTTTGTGCTGACGGCATTCGGCCTCAGCGTGCTTGTCCTTGCCTTCTTCACGGCGTTCCCGGACCTCGTTCACGATACTGCGGTCACCATAGGGGCCTTCGTTGCGGGCGCAAGCTGGTCCGAAGCATCTGCGATTACAGCGATCACAGTAGGCGCGGCGGTTGTGCCCATCGCCGTGATTGTCACCAAGGTTGCGGTGAGCGAGCCAGCGACCGCGCGCAGATCGGTCCGACGGCGAAGGAATGAGGCTGCGCTTGAACAACTTGCCACTGCCGAAACGGCTATTGCAGCCTTGGCAGAAGCGATTCGTGACCAGATGTACGACTTGGTGCGCCTGTTCGAGGTCGAGAAGCGTTCAGCTCAGCAATGGTTCGAGTGGACTAGAGCCTCATCCCCGCTGCCGGGCAGATGGCAGCAACTGTCCGAGGATCATCTGGAATGCAGCCGAAAGTGCCTTGACCCGCAGGTGGGCGGTCTCGGTGCTCGCGCCTATGAGGACAACTTGCAGGCGGCCGTATCCGCTGTAGAACAGGCCTGGAGAGACGGCTTGAACGAGAATCGGTGGATTCTGGCCAGTCTTATGAGCAGAAGGGCACGCAGAGGGCTTCATGGACTCAGCTGGTGCTTCTCGAGCTCAGGCGAATTCTGGATGACGAAACTGCCGTGCACCGACGAGTGGCGGAGGCGCCGCATCACTTGGCAGCACCGCTATCTCACCCATGGACCCCTGACTCCCGCAGATATTCAGGCTAATCGGACGGTAGCTATCCGCCCCGGAATTGCTCCAGACGTGCGTTGGCTGGAGACGGACCTTCTCCGACTCGTATGGGACCTAGCGGAGCTGTGCCGTGAACTCGATGACCTGGCCGATTACACGCAGTCGCTTTCTAGGCCGCGTCGCTTCGAGCGGGTCATGCGCGCAACAGAGTGACGCCCCTAAGCTCTGTCTTAGCTGCTCACCCCAAGGGCTTTGCCAATGGTGGACTCGTCACCGAGAATCCCGAGCATGCAGGCAGCAAGGTCCCGGCGGGGAATCGAGCCGCCCAGCCGCCCGCCGTCGCCCGTTTCCAGCGCCTTCCAGGTGCCGGCCGGCTCCTTGTTCGTGAGCCCGGTGGGCCGGACGATGGTCCAATCCAGGCCGGAACCCTGAACAGCAGCTTCCTGCTCGTTGTGGTCGGCCAGCGCCTTGGCCAGCACCGCCTGCATGACAACACGCAGCGGGGCCGGCATCTGAGAACCCGAATCTCCGGCGCCCAGCGAGGACTGCACCAGGAGCCGGCGCACCCCGGCAGCCTGCATCGCCCCGATGACAGTTTTGGTAACGGCAGCGCGCTGCCGGGGAGCTCCCTTGGCGCCGCCCACGGTGACGACGACGGCGTCGGCTCCCGCGACGGCCCGCGCTGCCACGGCGGGATCGGAGGCGTCCCCGGCGACGGCCCTCATGCCGGCGGGTGCGCTCCCGGTACGGGAAACGACGGTGACTTCGTGGCCCGCTTCATGCGCGAGCGCGGCCAGCAGGGCTCCGGTGCCTTTGGATCCGCCAACAATGGTGATTTTCATAAGAGTCCTCCGGTTTGATGGCCGCGCTGTTGAAGCCTGCGTCCATCGTATCCGTGCCAATCGTGCCGGAGGTGTGCAGAAGCAGAGCCGGGCCGGGGCTGGCCGGGCTCCGCCCCAATGCTCGTGGGAACCGGGGCGGTGTGCAATTATCACTGAGTGTGCGATCGACGCCATACATCCCGGGGAGCCCAGAATGCGTTTGAACCGCCTGACCAAGTTGGGTGCCGCATGTGCTGCCGCCACCCTGGCGCTCAGCGCCTGTACCGCCGAAGCCGAAAACACCGCGGAAACGCCCGGCGCCTCACCCACACCGGGAGGCCAGGTCCAGATTGCCGAGACCGGAACTTTCAGTTCATTCAATCCCCAGTCGGCAGCGGGCAACACGGAAATCAACCATCGGATCGCGTACGCCACCCACTCCGGCTTCAACTACGTGGACAACAACCTGGACATTGTTCCGCTGGATGAGTTCGGCACGTATGAGAAAGTCTCCGAGGATCCGCTGACGGTTAAATACACGGTAAACGAGGGAGTGGCCTGGTCCGACGGCGCCCCGGTGGGAGCGGATGACATGATGCTCGCGTGGGCAGCGGCATCGGGCCGCTTCAACGACGAGCTCAGGGCCACCAACGGCACCGTCCTCTCCGGCACGCGCTATTTTGACCACGCCGGATCCACCGAGGCCCTGGCCCTGACCGGGCTGCCGGAAATCAGCGAGGACAACCGCTCAATCACGCTTACCTACTCCCAGCCGTATGCGGACTGGGAGACCGCGTTCGGTTCGCTGACGGACGACGGCGGAATCGGCGTTCCGGCGCATATCGTGGCCCAGCGTGCGGGGCTGGCGGATGAAAAGGAGCTGACCTCACTGATCCGGGACACCCCGGCCGGGAATGTCCTCGATCCCGCTCCTGAGAATCCGCGCCTGCGGGCCGTCGCCGACTACTGGAACACTGCCTTTACAGCCCGGAGCCTGCCCGAGGATCCCGCGCTCTACCTCTCCACCGGTCCGTACATTGTGGAAAAGATCGATCCGGGCGTTTCCCTGACCCTGGTCCGGAACGCGGACTACACCTGGGGTCCCAGGCCGGAACTGGACGAAATCGTCGTCAGTTTCATCCAGGATCCTTCGGCCCAGGTGTCCGCGCTCAGGAACGGTTCGGTGGATGTCATCTCGCCGCAGCCGGACCCCGGCACACTGCCTGCCCTTGGCGCCATGGGCAACATCAACCTGCATCAGGGGGACCAGCTCGCCTACGAGCATGTGGACCTGAACTTCACCGGTGTTTTTGCCGAGGACAGCGTCCGCGAGGCCTTCCTGAAAACGGTGCCGCGGGCGGACATCATCGAGGAGACCGCGGCGCAGCTCCGACCCGAGGCGGAACCGCTTGACTCGCAGGTATTCCTGACCGATCAGGCTGGCTACGAGGATGCCGCGTCCACGAACGGATCCGACGGATTCGCGGAGGCGGATCTGGACCGCGCACGGAAACTGCTCGACGGCGCAGCGCCTCAGGTGCGGCTCCTGTACAACCGGGACAACGCCAGCCGTGCAACGGCTTTCAAGCTGATCGAACAGTCGGCGGAGGAAGCAGGGTTCGACGTCGTCGACGGCGGCCTCCCGGCCGACCAGTGGGCCGCTCAGCTGGGGACGGACACCTACGACGCAGCCATCTTTGGCTGGACGGCGTCGGGCGTAGGCGTTGCCGGCATACCCCAGGTCTTCCGCACCGGCGCGGCGTCCAACTACAACGGGTTCTCCAGCCCGGAGGCGGACACCCTCATGGATGAACTTCTCGCCGAGACCGATTCCCAGCGCCGTGATGACCTGCAGGCCCGCATCGACCGGCTGATCTGGGATGCACGCTACGGGCTGCCGCTGTACCAGGTTCCGGGCCTGCAGGCATCCGCGGACACCATTGAGCACGTGGAGTACATGCCCAACTCCACCGGTTTGTGGTGGAACTTCTGGGAATGGTCCGTCGCCCGCTAGCAGCGGCGGGCCCGGCGGCCACGGGCGGGAATAATGCCATGCAGCGAAGCAGAAAGATACCTTTGTGTCGTAACACGACCGCCGTATGCCAAATCGTTACCTGTGCATGTTTTTCTATATATTTCCTAACGAGGGGCCGGTTGAGGCCCCCCTCACACCCGTCCGAAGCACTCCGCCGGTCATTTGCCTGCTCCTGTGATTAGTACGGTGTACTCCAAAGCAATATGCTTTTGAACTTGTGAGTCGGCTCACTGTCCCGAGAGCCGCAGTGCTGACGCTCAGTCAGCCTTATTTCAGAACATAGGAGGCGGAATGCGCTACACACGCACTTCCAAATTGCTCAGCGTCGCAGCAGTTGCTGCTCTGGCGCTTAGCGCCTGCGGCGGCGGCGACGATTCGGCCCAGTCCGGCGCGGAGGGCGACACCAGTCGCGTCATCATCGCGGATGGTTCCGAGCCCCAGAACCCGCTGATCCCCACCAACACCAACGAGGTTGGCGGCGGCGCCATCTTGGATCTGCTGTTCGCAGGCCTCGTCAGCTATGACGCAGACGGCAAGCCTCAGAACGAGATGGCAGAGTCCATCGAGACCGAGGACGCCCAGAACTACACCATCAAGCTGAAGTCGGGCAAGACTTTCACCAACGGTGACCCGGTCACCGCTTCGTCCTTCGTGGACGCTTGGAACTACGGTGCAGCCGCCAAGAACGCCCAGCTTTCCGGCACCTTCTTCGAGAGCATCGAAGGCTACGCCGAAGCCAGCGCTGAAGGATCCACCCTGGATTCCATGTCCGGCCTGACCGTCGTTGACGACACCACCTTCACGGTGGCCCTGAGCCAGCCCGAGTCCGACTGGCCGCTGCGCCTTGGCTACAGCGCGTTCTACCCGCTGCCTGCCGCAGCTCTGGCGGACCCCGCTGCCTACGGTGAAAACCCCGTCGGCAACGGCCCGTACAAGTTCGACGGTGAAGGCGCCTGGGAGCACAACCAGCAGATCAAGCTGGTTCCCAATGAGTCCTACGACGGACCCCAGAAGGCCCAGAACGCCGGTGTGACGTTCAAGATCTACCAGAGCGACACCACGGCCTACCAGGACCTGATCTCTGACAACCTGGACGTCCTGAAGACCATCCCGACGTCTGACGTCAAGAACTTCAAGAGCGACCTCGGCGAGGACCGCTCCATCGAGTCCCCGTACGCCGGCAACCAGACCATTGCCATCCCGTACTACCTCCCGAACTGGAGCGGTGAAGCCGGAAAGCTCCGCCGCCAGGCCCTCTCCATGGCGATTAACCGTGACGAAATCACCCAGGTGATCTTCGCCGGCGGCCGTACGCCTGCTGAGGACTTCACCGCACCGGTGCTCGACGGCTACGACGCCGATCTGCCGGGCAGCGAAAACCTGGAGTTCAACCCGGACAAGGCCAAGGACCTGTGGGCCCAGGCGGAGAAAATCTCCCCGTACGACGCCTCGCAGCCCCTGACCATTGCGTACAACGCGGACAAGGGTGATCACAAGACCTGGGTTGAAGCCGTAGTCAACGGTGTCAAGAACAACCTCGGCATTGAGATCACCGGCAAGCCGTACGCAACCTTCAAGGAAGCCCGCACGGAGGCCACCAACGGTGTCCTCACCGGTTCCATCCGTTCCGGCTGGCAGGCTGACTACCCGTCGCTGTACAACTTCCTGGGCCCGATCTACACCAAGGGCGCAGGCTCCAACGATGCGCGTTACGACAACCCTGAGTTCGAGGCCATGCTGGACAAGGGCCTGGCCGCCACCTCGGTTGAAGAAGGCAATGAGACGATGAACCAGGCGCAGGAAATGCTCCTGGAAGATCTGCCCGCTATTCCCCTGTGGTACCAGGTTGCCCAGGGCGGCTGGAGCACCAACGTAGACAACGTTGAGTTCGGCTGGAACGGCGTGCCGCTGTACTACGCCATCACCGGCAAGTAATCCCTCACAGCCTAAGGGGCCCGGCTGCGACTGCAGCCGGGCCCTTGGGCCGCTCCAATGTAAAGGTGCTCTTTCGAATGAGTTTCACCAACCCCCCGCAGCATGCGCGTCACGTGCCAGAGGCTGACGTCTGATGGCCGGCTATGTCCTGAGGCGCTTCCTGCAGCTGATCCCCGTATTCCTGGGTGCCACGCTGCTTTTGTATTTCCTGGTCTTTAGCCTGCCGGGCGATCCCACGGCAGCCATCTGCGGCGAAAAGGGCTGCACGCCCGCCGTCGAGGCCGCGCTCCGCGCCCAGTACAACCTTGACCAGCCTTTCTGGATCCAGTACCTCACATACCTTAAAGGCGTCCTGACCTTCGACCTCGGCACCAACTTTGCCGGCCGTGAAATCTCCACGATCATCGCCGAGGTCTTCCCGACCACCGCGAAGCTGGCCATCATGGCGCTGGTTTTCGAAGCTGTCTTCGGCATTGTCTTCGGCCTGCTGGCCGGACTGCGCAAGGGCAAGATCTTCGACTCCTCCGTCCTGGTCCTCTCCCTGGTCGTTATCGCCGTTCCGATCTTCGTGCTCGGCTTCCTCATGCAGTTTGTCTTCGGCGTTAAGCTCGCCTGGACCAATCCGACTGTCAGCGGCGACGCCACGTTCACTGAACTGCTGCTGCCCGCGATCGTGTTGGGGCTGGTTTCCTTTGCCTATGTACTGCGCCTGACCCGCACCAGCGTGATCGAAAACGCCAACGCGGATTACGTGCGCACGGCTACGGCCAAGGGCCTGAGCCGCCGCCGCGTCGTCGTCGTACACATCATGCGCAACTCCATGATTCCCGTAGCCACCTTCCTGGGTGCGGACCTTGGTGCCCTCATGGGCGGCGCGATCGTGACCGAAGGAATTTTCAACGTCAACGGCGTCGGCAACACCCTGTACCGCGCCGTGCTTAACGGAGAGGCTCCGGTGGTCGTTTCGATCGTCACCGTGCTGATCCTGATTTTTTGCCTCGCCAACCTTTTGGTAGATCTGCTGTACGCGTGGCTGGACCCGAGGATTCGATATGCCTGAGAATAACCAAGCACTGACCCCCGCAAACCGCGGCAAGGTCTCGCAATACCCGATTGAACACTTCGTGGCCGACGTGGAGGAAACTCCGGTCGCGGCGGTTGACAGTTCCACCGCCGACGGAGCTCCCCGCAGCCTCTGGAGTGAAGCGTGGCGCAGCCTGCGCAAGCAGCCGCTGTTCATCATCAGCGCCCTGCTGCTGCTGGCCGTGCTTGTGGTTGCTATCTTCCCCGGCATCTTCACCAACGAACAGCCGAATGACAACTGCCTGCTGATCAACTCTGACGGCGGATCGGCTCCGGGCCACCTGCTCGGGTTCACCCAGCAGGGCTGCGACGTCCTGGCGCGGGTGGTTTACGGAACACGTTCGTCCCTGACCGTTGGCCTCTTCGCCACTCTCGGCGTCGTGGTTCTTGGCGGCATCATTGGTGCCCTTGCCGGATTCTTCGGCGGCTGGGTGGATGCCATCCTGGCCCGCGTGGGAGACATCTTCTTCGCACTGCCGATGATCCTGGGCGCAATCGTCGTCGTCCAGCTCCCGTTCTTCCGTGAAAACCGCAATGTCTGGACCATCGTCCTGATCCTCGTAACCTTCGGATGGCCGCAGGTGGCCCGTATTACCCGCGGCGCCGTCCTCGAGATCCGCAACGCGGACTTCGTCACGGCGGCCCAGTCGCTGGGTGTTTCCCGGATGTCGGCGCTGATCAAGCACGTTATCCCGAACGCGCTGGCCCCGGTGATCGTCATCGCGACCATTTCACTCGGAACCTTCATCGTGGCCGAATCGACGCTGTCCTTCCTGGGCATTGGCCTGCCGCCGGACGTCATGTCCTGGGGCAACGACATCTTCTCCGCGAAGTCCTCCCTGCGCAGCAACCCGTGGGCCATGTTCTGGCCCGGCCTGGCACTGTCCCTGACCGTGCTGTCCTTCATCATGCTCGGCGATGCCCTGCGGGATGCGCTCGACCCCAAGTCGCGTAAGCGATGACTAAGGATCTAAACATGTCTACGCAAAGCATGAACCAGGCGCAGGCCCTGGGAGGGCAGCCCCAACCGCTGCTCGAACTGCGGGACCTCGCGATTACCTTCAAGACGAACAACGGCGATGTTCCGGCCGTTCGCAACGCGCATCTGACGATCATGCCCGGTGAAACGGTCGCGATCGTAGGGGAGTCCGGATCCGGCAAGTCGACGACGGCGCTTGCCGCCATCGGCCTGCTGCCCTCCAACGGTTCGGTGTCCGGCGGAAGCATCATTTTCGACGGGGAGGACATCACCCACGCGAGTGAAAAGCGCATCATCGAACTGCGCGGAAACTCGATTGGCATGGTCCCCCAGGATCCGATGTCCAACCTGAACCCGGTCTGGAAGATCGGTTTCCAGGTTAAGGAAACGCTGCGGGCCAACGGCCTGCCGCACGATGCCAAAGACATTGCCCAGGTCCTCAGCGAGGCCGGCCTGCCGGACGCTGCGGACCGGGCCAACCAGTACCCGCACGAGTTCTCCGGCGGCATGCGCCAGCGCGCGCTGATTGCCATTGGACTCTCCTGCCGACCGCGCCTGCTCATCGCCGATGAGCCGACGTCGGCCCTGGACGTCACGGTGCAGCGCCAGATCCTGGACCACCTGGACCGGATGACGGATGAGCTGGGCACTGCTGTCCTGCTCATCACGCACGACCTCGGCCTTGCCGCCGAGCGCGCGCACAAGGTTGTGGTGATGTACAAGGGGCAGGTGGTCGAAGCCGGTCCCGCACTGGAGCTGCTAACCAACCCGCAGCACCCGTACACCCGCAAGCTCGTGGAATCAGCACCGTCCCTCGCTTCCCGGCGGATCCAGACAGCCAAGTCCCTGGGCATGGAGGGTTCGGAGGTCCTGGCTTCCAGCCCTGAAGCGGTCAGGAACGAGAGCATCATCGAAGTGAAGCACCTCTCGAAGGTGTTCAAGCTGCGCGGTGCCCTGGGCAAGTCCACGGACTTCACGGCTGTTGATGATGTGTCCTTCTCGATTCCGCGCGGTACCACCACCGCTGTGGTGGGGGAGTCGGGTTCCGGCAAGTCCACCGTGGCGCGCATGGTGCTCGGCCTGGAAAAGGCCACCGGAGGAGACATCCTGTTTGACGGCGTGGACATCACCACGCTGAACCGCAAGAAGATGTTCGACTTCCGGCGGCGCGTACAGCCGATCTTCCAGGACCCCTACGGTTCCCTGGACCCGATGTACAACATCTACCGGACCATTGAAGAGCCCCTGCGGGTGCACGGCATCGGAAACTCCAAGAGCCGGGAAAAGAAGGTCCGCGCACTGCTGGACCAGGTCTCCCTGCCGGCGTCGATGATGCAGCGCTATCCCAATGAACTCTCCGGCGGGCAGCGGCAGCGCGTGGCAATTGCCCGCGCGCTGGCGCTGGATCCTGAAGTGGTGATCTGCGATGAGGCGGTGTCCGCCCTGGACGTCCTGGTCCAGGCGCAGATCCTGAACCTCCTGGCCGACCTGCAGTCGGAACTGGGCCTGAGCTACCTGTTCATCACCCACGACCTCGCCGTTGTGCGCCAGATCGCCGATCAGGTCTGCGTCATGCAGAAGGGCCGGATTGTCGAGACCGGTTCCACCGACGATGTGTTCGACAACCCGCAGCAGGAGTACACCCGGGCCCTGCTGGCAGCGATTCCCGGTGCGGGCCTGATGCTCCCGCCGGCCGTTGCCTAACGGGTAGTACACCGCGACATACAGGGAAGGCAGGCAGCCCGTCGGGCCGCCTGCCTTTCCTGCATCTGCAAACCTGCCCTGGGGTGTAAAACACGCCCATTAGGGAACTTATGGTCTTCGGATTAGAATAGTAGCGTGCCCGCTGACGGCGGCGCCTTCGGTACATTCTTACGGAGCATACGTGCAGAGCGGGATTCGTACAGAACGGCCGGATCAACCCGGACACATGACCGGGCTACTGTGCACCACCTTCGAACTTATCTCCTATGAATTGAGTCCTCACGCATGTCAGAAACCAACACGGCTGTAAACACCGCAGTACGAAGCGATCTCCGCAACGTTGCGATTGTGGCCCACGTTGACCACGGTAAGACGACGCTCGTCGACGCCATGCTGAAGCAGACGAACTCGTTTGCATCCCATGGTGACGTGGAAGAACGCGTGATGGACTCCGGTGACCTGGAGCGCGAAAAGGGCATCACGATCCTGGCCAAGAACACCACGGTGTTCTACAACGGACCGGCTGCCAAGGGTGAAACCATCACCATCAACGTCATCGACACCCCCGGCCACGCCGACTTCGGCGGCGAGGTCGAGCGCGGCCTGTCCATGGTTGACGGCGTTGTCCTCCTGGTCGATGCATCAGAGGGCCCGCTGCCCCAGACCCGCTTCGTCCTGCGCAAGGCCCTGGCCGCCAAGCTGCCCGTTATCCTGCTGGTCAATAAGACCGACCGTCCTGACTCCCGCATCGATGAGGTTGTCAGCGAAGCCATGGACCTGCTGCTGGGCCTGGCCTCCGACCTCGCGGACGAAGTTCCGGACCTGGACCTGGACCTCGTCCTGAACGTCCCGGTTGTCTACGCCGCAGCCCGCGTTGGAGCTGCCTCCCTGGAGCAGCCGGCCGACGGCGAAGCTCCCGCCAATGACAACCTGGAACCGCTGTTCCAGACCATCATTGATCACATCCCGGCTCCCACCTACGACCCCGAGGGTGTCCTCCAGGCTCACGTCACCAACCTGGACGCATCCCCGTTCCTGGGCCGCCTGGCACTGCTGCGCATCTTCAACGGCACCCTCCGCAAGGGCCAGACCGTTGCCTGGGCCCGCGCCGACGGCACCATGAAGACCGTGAAGATCACCGAGCTCCTGGCCACCAAGGCCCTGGACCGCGTACCGACCGAATCCGCCGGTCCGGGTGAAATTGTTGCTGTTGCCGGTATCGAGGACATCACCATTGGTGAAACCTTGACCGACGTTGACAACCCCAAGCCCCTGCCGCTGATCACCGTGGACGATCCCGCGATCTCCATGACCATCGGTATCAACACCTCGCCGCTGGCCGGCCGGGTCAAGGGTGCCAAGGTCACGGCCCGCCAGGTCAAGGACCGCCTCGACAAGGAACTGATCGGTAACGTATCGCTGAAGGTCCTTCCGACCGAGCGTCCGGATGCCTGGGAAGTCCAGGGCCGCGGCGAGCTCGCCCTGGCCATCCTCGTGGAGCAGATGCGCCGCGAAGGCTTCGAGCTGACTGTCGGCAAGCCGCAGGTTGTTACGAAGGTCATTGACGGCAAGATCAATGAGCCGATGGAGCACATGACCATTGACGTACCCGAGGAATACCTCGGCGCCGTCACGCAGCTGATGGCTGTCCGCAAGGGCCGCATGGTCAACATGGCCAACCACGGCACCGGCTGGGTCCGCATGGAATTCATCGTTCCCGCCCGTGGCCTGATCGGCTTCCGCACCAAGTTCCTGACGGAAACCCACGGTGCAGGCATCTCCGCATCCATCGCCGAGGGCTACGAGCCCTGGGCCGGCCCGATCGAGTACCGCACCAACGGCTCGCTCATCGCTGACCGCTCCGGCGTCGTCACCCCGTTCGCGATGATCAAGCTGCAGGAACGCGGCTCCTTCTTCGTGGAGCCCACCTCCGAGGTTTACGAGGGCATGATCGTTGGCGAGAACTCCCGCGCCGATGACATGGACGTGAACATCACCAAGGAAAAGCAGCTCACCAACATGCGTGCCGCTTCCTCGGATACCTTCGAGAACCTGACCCCGCCGCGCAAGCTGACTCTGGAAGAGTCCCTCGAATTCGCCCGCGAAGACGAGTGCGTGGAAGTTACCCCGGAGGCCATCCGTATCCGCAAGCTCGTCCTCGGTGCTTCCGAGCGTGCCAAGGTTACCCGCGCCCGCGCCAAGAGCTAATCCCATTACCACGGCATCAGCGCCGCTGCACCGGGTCCCGCTCTGGCGGGGCCCGGTGGCTGCGGTGCTCGGCGGCCTGCTGGCCTCTGTGCTGGGAACGGGACTGCACGCCCAAATCCTCTACCTCGGGGATACGGGCCTGCCGCTGGGTGCGATTGCCGCACTGATTCTCAGCTGCGCTGCCACCGTGTTTGCCGGCCTCTGGGCAGGCAAAGCGGTGTGGAGCGCCGCGGCAGGGCTGCTGGCCTACCTGGTGCTGGGACTCTTTACGCTGGACCTGTGGGACAGTCCGCTGATCATCACCGGCACTTCCCTCGCTGAACAGCCCGGCATAGTCCTGGCCGGGCGTATCTGGCTCTTCGGGCAGGCTGCGGCCACCATCGTCGCCCTGGTGATCACCTCGCGGGTCCTGGCCAGTGACCGCCGCGCTGCCGCTGAGAATGCGGCGGCAGGGCAGATTGCCGTTCAGCCCCCGTATCCGGGCTAGCAACAAGTTCACAGCGCTCAGTCTTAAAAAGAACGACGGACGCCGCGGGAAACCGCAGCGTCCGTCGTTCTTTTTAACGTTGGTGCGGCCCTGGCCTCGGTGGTGCGGCCCTGAAAGCGGCGGCCCGCGCGAGTCCAGGGTGCTCCGGTGAAAGCGGCGCTCAGCGCCGCGGAGCACGCCGTTCCGGGGGCGGAGGCACCTGCTTGGCGGCGGTTACCAGGGCATAGGGCACGGTCACATTGCCGCGGCGTCCAGCCACCGTCACGGCCGCTGCGTCCGCTGAAACCAGATAGCCGAGCACATCGGTGAAGCCGCCTTCGATGCGGTACCGCACCACCACCCGTGCGCCGTCGGGCAGGGCTTGGAGGAGGGCGGCGGGGCTCGGAACGTTCACCGTTACATGGTACGCGGGCACTGCCCGGCTGGGAGATAATGGTCTGGGCTACTAACGTGGAACCAACACTTCGCGGATTTCCCGTCGGGACGATCCGCAGATCAGGAAGGCAAGGGACGTGACGTACGTAATTGCGCAGCCATGCGTAGATGTGAAAGACAAGGCATGCATTGAGGAATGCCCGGTGGACTGCATCTACGAAGGTGAACGCTCCCTCTACATCCACCCGGACGAATGCGTCGACTGCGGTGCCTGTGAGCCCGTCTGCCCCGTGGAAGCGATTTACTACGAGGATGACACGCCCGAAGAATGGGCCGACTACTACAAGGCCAACGTCGAGTTCTTCGATGACCTTGGTTCTCCCGGCGGAGCCGCCAAGATCGGCAACACGCACAAGGATCACCCGATCATTGCCGTGCTGCCGCCGCAGAACCAAGAGGCATGAGCACCATACCGTCCCGCGCCTTCGGGCTGGATTTGCCGGAGTACCCGTGGGAAGCCATGGCGCCCTACGTCGAGCTGGCATCAGAACACCCGGACGGTGCGGTCAACCTGTCCATCGGAACACCCGTGGATCCAACTCCGTCGGTAATCCGTGAGGCCCTGACCGCTGCCGCTGATGCTCCCGGATATCCCACCACGCACGGAACGCAGTCGCTTCGCGAAGCAATTGCCCAGTGGTACGCACGACGGCGCAATGTGCCCGGACTGGATCCGCAGGACATTATGCCCACCGTCGGTTCCAAGGAACTGGTGGCCTGGCTGCCGCTGCTGCTGGGACTGGGGGAGGGCGACGTCGTCGTCCGTCCCACGGTTGCCTACCCCACCTATGACATGGGCGCGGTCCTGGCCGGTGCCACCCCTGTGGCCGCCGACAACTTGGATGAGCTCGACGACGACGTCCGCGCCCGGGTGCGGCTGGTCTGGGTCAACTCGCCCGGCAACCCCACGGGGATCGTGCGGTCCGCGTCCTCGCTGCGCACCCTGGTGGATTCCGCCCGGGCCGCCGGCGCGGTGGTTGCCTCCGATGAATGTTATGCCGAACTCGGCTGGGGACAGTGGGATCCGTCCCGCGGAGGGGCCCCGGTGCCGAGCATCCTGGACCCCGCAGTAAGCGGCGGCAGCAATGAACTGCTGCTCTCCGTCTACTCCCTCAGCAAGCAGTCCAATATCGCCGGCTACCGGGCAGCCTTTGTGGCCGGGGACAGCGCGATCATCGCTAACCTGGTCAACAGCCGCAAGCATGCCGGCATGATTGTCCCCGCACCCGTACAGGCTGCCATGCAGGCCGCGCTGGCGGATGACGCGCACGTGGCCGAGCAGAAGGACCGGTACCGTGCACGCCGCGAGCTGCTGGTGCCCGCGCTGGAAGCATTCGGGCTGCAGATCCACCACTCCGAAGCCGGCCTGTATCTCTGGGCCACAGCGGGGGAGGACACGTGGACCACGGTGGAGCGGCTGGCCCGGCTGGGCATCGTCTCCGGACCGGGCGTCATCTACGGTGAGGCCGGGGCCGGCTTTGTCCGGATAGCCCTGACGGGTTCCGACGAGCGGGTGGCCGCCGCCGCTGACCGGCTCAACGCTGCCGGCTTATAACCTGCCCTGGCCAAGACCTGTATGTTTCGGCTACACAACAACGCGGCCCTCGATTAGTCGTAGGGCCCGCCTAAAGGGTAGCGTTTTGCCTAAATAGATTTAGCGGAATTGACACTATGGGCGCTCCCATCCATGCGGCGCCCGTAGCTCTGGTTTCTTCAAACTCCTGAAGGAGACTTAATGACTGAGCGTCCCAGTGCACAGCTGCACTACGGGGAAAACACCGAAGACCGCCTGGAACTTCCCCGGGTTCGCGCTGTGGAAGGCAACGAGGGCTTTGATGTCTCCAAGCTGCTGAAGCAGACCGGAACCGTCACGTATGACCCCGGCTTCATGAACACCGCCTCCACAAAGTCCGCCATTACGTATATTGACGGCGACGCCGGCATCCTGCGCTACCGCGGATACCCCATTGAACAGCTGGCAAAGAACTCCAGCTTCCTGGAAACTTCCTACCTGCTGATCTACGGGAATCTCCCCACCGCTTCCGAACTGGAAGATTTTGACCAGCGGATCCGCCGGCACACCATGCTGCACGAAGACCTCAAGAGCTTCTTTGGCGGCTTCCCCCGGGATGCCCACCCGATGCCGGTGCTGTCCTCGGCGGTGAGCGCCCTCTCCACCTTCTACCAGGATTCCCTGGACCCCTTCGATGAAGAGCAGGTGGAGCTCTCCACCATCCGCCTGATGGCCAAGCTGCCCGTCATCGCTGCCTACGCGCACAAGAAGAGCATGGGCCAGCCCATGCTCTACCCGGACAACTCCATGAACCTCGTGGAGAACTTCATGCGCCTGAGCTTCGGCCTTCCGGCCGAGCCGTATGAAATCGACCCGGACCTGATCAAGGCCCTGGACCAGCTCCTGGTCCTGCACGCTGACCACGAGCAGAACTGCTCCACGTCCACGGTCCGCCTGGTCGGCAGCGCCGGCGCCAACATGTTCACCTCCGTATCCGCCGGGATCAGCGCCCTCTCGGGCCCGCTGCACGGCGGCGCCAACGAGGCCGTGCTGAACATGCTCCGCGAAATCAAGTCCACGGGCATGGCACCGGAAACCTTCATGGAGAAGGTCAAGAACAAGGAAGACGGCGTGAAGCTCATGGGCTTCGGGCACCGCGTCTACAAGAACTACGATCCGCGCGCCAAGATCGTCAAGGCCACCGCGCACGACATCCTGGCCAAGCTCGGCGGCAACGACGAGCTGCTGGAAATCGCCATGCGCCTGGAAGAAAAGGCCTTGGCCGATGATTACTTCATCGAGCGCAAGCTGTACCCGAACGTGGACTTCTACACCGGCCTGATCTACAAGGCCATGGGCTTCCCCGAAAAGATGTTCACGGTGCTGTTCGCCATTGGCCGCCTGCCGGGCTGGATTGCCCAGTGGCGCGAAATGATGCTGGACCCGCAGACCAAGATTGGTCGCCCGCGCCAGCTGTACACGGGCTCACCCGAACGCAACTACCCCATTCGCTAGGCCCGCAAAGCCTGGACATAAGGAAAGGCCCCCGGAATCCGCTTGGATTCCGGGGGCCTTTTCACGTCAGCGCTTGGATCAGGACGCGGCGTAACCCTGCGGGTTGTTCTTCTGCCAGCGCCAGTGGTCCTCGCACATGGCGTCCAGGCTGCGCTCCGCAGACCAGCCGAGATCCGCCAGGGCGGCGGAGGGATCGGCGTAGCTCACGGCGGCATCACCGGGACGCCGGTCGGCGAACTCGTACGGGATTTCCTTGTCCGCTGCCTTGGAGAAGGCGGCGAGGACCTGCAGCACGGAAGACCCGTTGCCGGTGCCCAGGTTCCAGCGGTGCACACCGGGCTTGGTGGTGATGAATTCCAGAGCGGCGAGGTGTCCCGCGGCGAGGTCCACCACATGGATGTAGTCGCGCACACCGGTGCCGTCCTCGGTGTCGTAATCGTTGCCGAAGACCATCACCTTTTCCCGGCGGCCCACCGCAACCTGCGCCACGAAGGGCAGCAGGTTGTTGGGTACGCCCGTGGGGTCTTCACCAATCCGGCCGGACTCATGGGCGCCGGCGGGGTTGAAGTAGCGCAGCAGGGCAATGTTCCAGCGCTCGTCCGAGGCACCCAGATCAGCCAGGATGTCTTCGATCTGTTCCTTGGTGCGGCCGTAGGGGTTCACGGCATCCATCGGCATGTCTTCGGTCAGCGGAACCTCTTCGCTGGCACCGTAGACCGTGGCGGAGGAGCTGAAGACCAGGGTCCGGACATCGTGCTTGTCCATCATGCGCAGCAGGTTCAGGGTGCCGCCCACGTTGTTGTGGTAGTAGTACAGGGGCTTTGCCACAGATTCGCCCACGGCCTTCAGCCCAGCAAAGTGGATCACGGCGTCGATCCGGTGGTCGGCAAAGACGCTGTCCACAGCATCCTCATCCAGCAGGTCAGCCCGCACAAAGACGGCGCTGCGCCCGGCCAGGTCCTGGACCCGGTTCAGGGATTCCTCGCTGGAGTTTGCCAGATTGTCCAGGACCACAACGTCGTGGCCCGCTTCCAGCAGCGCCAATGTCGTATGGGATCCGATGTATCCCGTGCCTCCGGTAACTAGTATTCGCATATCAACAGACTAGTGGATTCCCCGGATCAATCCGGGTTAGGACTGGTCCATCATTCGAAAGACTGTGACGACGACGGCGTTTCCCGAGGAGGGTGCCGCAGCCCAGGTGCCGCCGGCACGGGTCCAGCGCTGTTCGTCGAACGCCACTGAATCCAGGGAGAGGGCAGCGGCGTTGGCCACGGCCCATTGGGCCAGGGACCAGCCGTAGGCGTCGGTCCCGGCAACGGTGATGCGGTCTCCTTCAACAGTGGCATCCACCGATCCGTACACCGCGGTCATCGCCGCCAGGACGGCATCCGGACTGCCGGAAGCCGTGGGCGGATCCAGGGTGCAGGTGAGGGCCGCCGGGGACTGGCCGGTCAGGGCGGAAGCGAACGCCTTCGCTTCCGCCTCGTGATCGGCATACGCCTCGGGAAATGCACTGCGCTGGACGGTCTGCGCAGCGACCGTCAGCGGCAGCTCCGCGTAGTTCGGTACTTTTTCCAGCGCGTCATAGAAGGCATTAACGGCGTAGACCGGATCCATCACCTGGTCTTCGCTGCCCCAGCCTTGGGACGGACGCTGCTGGAACAGCCCGCGGGAGTCCGGACCGGCGTCGTCCCCGTAGTCAAGGTTCCGGAGGCTGGACTCCTGGATGGCGGTGGCCACAGCAATGGAAGCGGCCCGCGCCGGCATGCCTCGGCGGACGGAGATCCCCGAGATCAGCGCGGCAACTTCGGCGCGTGCCGGAGGCAGCGAATAGGAAGCACCGTTCACCGTCGCCGTGCAGGCAGCGGGATCCCGCCTCTTCTCCTCCGGTTCCCTGAGCACCGATACCGCATACACGGTGACGCCCACCAGGAAAAGGACCACCAGCACCATGACCGGGAGATATCCGAAGCGGTGCTGTGAGCGGGAATCCGGAGGCACGGGCAGCCGCTGCTAGTTGGCGTGCAGGGCAGCGTTGAGTTCCACGCTGGCACCGCTGCGGGCGAGGGCCTCCACCGCCCCGGTTGTTGAGTTGCGGCGGAACAGCAGGTTGGGGACGCCCGAGAGTTCCACGGCCTTGACCACCTTGGGTTCCTCGCCGGGAACCAGCACGGACACCCGGGTGCCGGCGGTAATGTAGAGGCCGGCTTCCACCACGGACTCGTCGCCGATGCTGATGCCCACGCCTGAATTGGCGCCCAGCAGGACGCGCTCACCCAGGGCGATCTTCTCGCGCCCGCCGCCGGAAAGGGTGCCCATGATCGAGGCGCCGCCGCCCACATCGGTTCCGTTGCCCACCACCACGCCGGCGGAGATGCGGCCCTCCACCATGGAGACGCCCAGCGTGCCGGCGTTGAAGTTGACGAAGCCTTCGTGCATCACAGTGGTGCCTTCGGCGAGGTGCGCACCCAGGCGCACCCGTCCGGCGTCGGCGATGCGTACGCCGGAGGGAACCACGTAATCGGTCATCCGCGGGAACTTGTCCACGCCGAACACTGTCAGCGGGCCGCGTTTGCGCAGGCGCAGCCGGACTGCCTCAAAGTCATCCACGGCGCAGGGCCCGAAGTTGGTCCACACAACGTTGGGCAGCTTGCCAAAGATGCCGTCCAGATTGAGCGAATTGGGAGCGGCAAGGCGGGTGGAGAGCAGATGCAGGCGCAGGTAGGCGTCGGCGGTGTCCGCGGGAGCGGCGTCGAGGTCGATTTCGGTGCGCAGCACCTCGCCGTGCGTGCCGCGGTCGGCGTCGGTCATGGCAGCTGCGGCCGCTTCCAGCTCAGGCGCGAGGGCAGCGGCGGCAGGGGAATCGGCGGCGTCCCGGGCATCAAGCACGGGCCGCGGGTACCAGACGTCCAGCACCGTGCCGTCTTCGGTGATGGTGGCCAGGCCCAGGCCGGAGGCAATGCGGGCGGTCGGGGAGGAAGAGCGTGAAGTCATGGAGCAAGTCTACCGATCAGTGTCTTCTACTGATCGGTGGCTGTCAGATGGCGGCACCGGCCCGGCTTCCCGCCCGTCACTCCAACATCGGTAGGGTGGAAACATGTTGAATTCTTCCGCCGGACCCCTGGACCTGACCCGTGACGTGGCTTTGCTGACCGCAGACCTCATGGACATTGAAAGCGTGTCAGGCAATGAAAAGCGCCTGGCCGACGCCGTGGAGGAAGCCCTGCGTGCCCTGCCCCATCTGGAGGTGGTGCGCGACGGCGACTCCGTCATGGCCCGCACCTCGCTGGGCCGCGCCGAGCGCGTGATCCTGGCCGGACACCTGGATACGGTACCGCTGCCCACGGTTCCGGGCTCCCGCGGCACCGTGCCCTCGTCCTGGGACGGCGAAGTGCTGTACGGACGCGGAGCCACGGATATGAAGGGCGGGGTCGCCGTGCAGCTGGCGCTGGCCGCGGAGCTGACCGACCCCTCCCGGGATGTCACCTACGTGTTCTATGACCACGAGGAGGTTGAGGCGTCGCTGTCCGGACTGGGACGCCTGCAGGACAGTTACCCGCAGTGGCTGGAAGCCGACTTTGCGGTGCTGCTGGAACCCACGAACGGCACGGTGGAGGGCGGCTGCAACGGAACCATGCGCTTCCATGCCACCACCGCCGGCCGGGCCGCTCACTCGGCCCGCGCCTGGATGGGCGAGAACGCCATCCACGCCGCTGCGGAGATCCTGACCCGGCTGCGGGACCACGAACCGGCCACCGTCTCTGTGGAAGGCCTGGACTACCGGGAATCCCTCAACGCCGTGAAGATTTGGGGCGGCACGGCCGGAAACGTCATTCCTGATTCCGCCACGGTGGAAATCAACTACCGCTTTGCTCCGGATAAATCGCTGGAAGAGGCTGAGGCCTACGTGCGGACCCTGCTGTCCGGCTTTGACCTGGTCCGCACCGACGCCGCCGCAGGAGCCCGCCCCGGACTGGACCGGCCCGCCGCGGCAAGCTTTGTGGCCGCGGTGGGGGAGGAGCCCAAGCCCAAATACGGCTGGACCGACGTCGCACGGTTCAGTGCGCTGGGCATCCCAGCCGTGAACTTCGGTCCGGGGGATGCCCTGCTGGCGCACACCGACAATGAGCACGTTACCGCCGGTGCGGTGCGTGCCTGCCTGTCCGCGCTGCGGACCTGGCTGAGCTAGCAGGACGCAAAAAGGGGAGGCCCGGCATCTGCCGGGCCTCCCCTTTCACGTTTCTTCGGTCCGGTGTTTCAACCGCCCGGCTATTTCACCGGAGCTTCCACGCCTTCCGGGTCAATGACATCCTCACGGACCAGGAGCTTGCCGGCACGTGCACCCAGCAGGCGCGAGAGCCGCTGCGCAGTGAAGGTCAGCAGGATGTTGATCACGATGAAAATGGCTGCAGCCACCAGAAGGGCCGGCAGCATATTGCCTTCACCTGCCCCGAGCCGCTGGGCATTGGCCAGCAGGTCGGAGTAGCCAATGATGTAGCCCAGGGCCGAGTCTTTGAGGATAACCACAAACTGGCCCAGCAGGGCAGGCAGCATGGCCACCAGGGCCTGCGGAATTTCAATGCTGCGCAGGGACTGCCCGGGGGTCAGGCCGATCGCCAGCCCTGCCTCCCGCTGTCCCTTGGGCAGCCCGAAGACGCCCGAGCGGACCAGCTCGGCAATCACTGAGCCGTTGTAGAGGGTCAGCGCCACCACCACGGCGGCGAAGGGAGCGTTCGCTGCCTCCATTGGGGTGGACTTGGCGAAGAACTGGTACAGGAAAATCATCATCAGCAGCACCGGGACGGCACGCAGGAATTCGACGACGACGTCGCACACCCACCGCAGCGGAGCCAGCCCGGAGAGACGGCCGAAGCCGAAGAGCAGGCCGAAGGCAATGGAGGTGACCACGGCGACGCCGGCGGCTTTCAGCGTCTGCAGCAGCCCGGGGAGCAGCGTGTAGCGCCAGGTGGACCACTCCAGGAACGGCGTCCATTTGGCCGCCTCGAACTGGTCCTTTGCGGCCATTCCATTCACGATGAAGGCGAGGATTCCCAGCACGATGAGCGCGCCGAGGATGTTGAAGATGAGGATCCGGCTGCGTGCCTTGGGTCCCGGGACGTCAAACAGAACTGCCTGTGTACTCATCGGGCAACCGCCAGTTTCTTCGAAGCCCAGGTGGTGAGCAGGCCGATGGGGATGACAAGCACCACGAATCCGAGCGCGAAGACCAGGAAGATCTGGGTCATGACGTCGGGCCGGAATTCGATCAGTGTCTTCATGAGGTTGGACGATTCCACCACGCCGGCAGCGGCGGCCACAGTGGTGTTCTTGACCAGGGCTATGAGCACATTGCCCAGCGGCACCACTGCCCCGCGGAACGCCTGCGGCAGGATGATCAGCCGGGCAGCGGGCAGGAAGGACAGGCCGATGGACCGGGCTGCTTCCGCCTGGCCCAGGGGAACGGTGTTCACGCCGCTTCGAATCGCCTCGCACACGAAGGCGGCGTGATAGACGCTCAGGGCCACCACTGCCAGCAGGAAGAAGTTCAGCGTGAAGTCGGAGCTGAGGCTGATTTGGAGTTGCCCCCAGAGACCCAGCACGGAGAAGACCATGATGATGGTCAGGGGAGTGTTGCGGAAGATGTTGACGTAGGCGGTGCCGAACCAGCGCAGGCTGGCGATCGGGGAAATCCGCATCACCGCCAGGAGCGTTCCGAGCACGAGCGATGCGAGGCCGGCCCAGAACGCGAGCTTGATATTGACCCAGAACGCGGCGGGAACGTCCTCGAAGAGGGCGAAGAAATCACCCATGTTGTACCTCTTCTATGGTGGAAACCGGTGCATGTGCAGGAAGGATGCCTCCCTGCACATGCACTCTGGCGGAGAGCCGGCGGGCGGGCCGGATATCGCGGTTAGGCGCAGGCTTCGGGCTCCGGCGGGTTCAGGGCTTCGTTGTAGGTGTAGTCGGCACCTTCGGTGTTGGCCTTGATGGACTCTTCCCAGGAACCGTCCTCAATCATCTTGCGGATGGCCGTGTTGATGGCCTCGCACTGGTCGCTGTCCTTGGAGATGCCCACGCCGTACTTCTCCTCGGTGAACGGGTTGCCGACCACCTTGAACTTGCCGGCGTTGGCGTCCGTGGAGGCCAGGCCGGCGAGGATGATGTCATCGGTGGTGACTGCATCAATCTGGCCGCCCTGCATGGCGGTCACACAGTTGGCGTAGCCGCCCTGTTCCAGCAGGTTTACGTCCGAGGCCAGCGTGTCCTTGACCTTCTGGGCGGACGTGGAACCGCTGACGGAGCAGAGGTTCTTGCCGTTCAGGTCCTCGGGACCGTTGATGTCCGTGTTGTCCGCGTTGACCAGCAGGTCCTGGCCGGCCACGAAGTACGGTCCGGCAAAGGCGACGCGTTCCTTGCGGGCATCGGTGATGGAGTAGCTCGCGAAAATCATGTCCACCTCACCGTTCTCCAGCACATTTTCACGCTGCAGGGAGGGGGTTTCCTTCCATTCGATCTGGTCTTCGGAGTAGCCCAGTTCGTTTGCCACGTACTTGGCAACATCAATATCGAAGCCGCTCGGCTCGTTGCCTTCCATGAAGCCAACGCCGGGCTGGTCGAACTTGATGCCGATGGTGACCTTGTCTCCGGAGCCTGACTCTCCGCTTCCGGCTTCGTTGCCGGAGTCGCCTCCGCAGGCGGACAGGGACAGTGCGGCGGCAGCGGCGAATGCCACTGCGGCGTAACGGGTCTTGCGCATGATTTCTCCTTGCATAGCGGCCTCCCGGACGGGTCGGCCTTCTTCAAGGGGTTGCCCCCATCTGGTGAATCTGGTGGATCTGGTGCGGGTGGAACGAGGAAAACCGCCGAGCTGTGGAGCTGCGGCCATGACGTGCGGTGCCCTAGTGGGCGAGGATCTTGCCCAGGAAATCTTTGGCGCGGCGGCTCTGGGGGCGGGTGAAGAACTCTTCCGGAGTGGCCTCTTCAACGATCTGTCCGTCGGCCATGAACACCACGCGGTCCGCGGCCTTGCGGGCAAACCCCATTTCGTGGGTCACCACGATCATGGTCATGCCTTCCTTGGCCAGGCTCACCATGGTGTCCAGCACTTCATTGATCATTTCCGGATCCAGCGCTGACGTTGGTTCGTCAAAGAGCATGACCTTGGGCTGCATGGCCAGTGCACGGGCAATGGCCACCCGCTGCTGCTGGCCGCCGGAAAGCTGGGCCGGGAGCTTGTTGGCCTGGTTGGCCACGCCCACCCGCTCCAGCAGTTCCATCGACAGCTTCTTGGCTTCGGCGGATTTCATGCCCTTGACCTTGACCGGGCCCAGGGACACGTTGTCGAGGATTGTCTTATGGGCAAACAGGTTGAAGGACTGGAAAACCATGCCGACGTCGGCACGAAGCTTTGCGAGGGCCTTTCCTTCTGCCGGCAGCACTTTGCCGTCGATGGAGATTTCTCCGTCATCAATCGTCTCGAGCCGGTTGATGGCGCGGCACAGTGTCGACTTTCCGGAACCGGAGGGGCCAATCACCACCACCACTTCGCCGCGGGCAACTTCAAGGTTGATGTTGCGCAGGACGTGGAGGTCGCCGAAGTGCTTGTTGACGTTCTTAAGCGAGACAAGAGGAGCAGCAGAATCAGGCGTCGCGCCTTCAGTTGTGTCACGGGTCATAAGAAGAAAGATATCCAATGATTGTGTCCAAGATGTGTCCTGGTCCACATTTCGCCCGCATCGTGACGCAAGAGCAACCAAACCGCACCCGCGGCGGGTGTGAGATCCCGGACACGCATGTGGCTACCCTTGAATCATGGAATTCAGCGACAACACATCCCGCGGACGAACAGGCGCACCCCGCAAGCGCGGTCCAGTGGAGCTGCGCCGGGCGCAGGCCCGGGCGCCCCAATCAGACCGCTACCTGCTTGACTCCTCCGACCACACGCATTTCACGCATACGGACCCGTGGCGGGTGCTGCGCATCCAAAGTGAGTTCGTGGAGGGGTTCGGCAGCTTGTCGGAGCTGGGTCCGGCGGTCAGCGTATTTGGCTCCTCCCGCAGCCTGCCGGGTTCTCCCTATTACAAGCTGGGCGAAGAAGTTGGCCGGCTGCTTGCAGAAGAGGGACTGGCCGTCATCACCGGAGGCGGCCCCGGCTCCATGGAAGCAGCGAACAGAGGGGCCGTCGAGGCCGACGGACTGTCGGTGGGCCTGGGAATTGAGCTTCCGTTCGAAACCGGCCTGAACGACTGGGTGGACCTGGGCATCAACTTCCGGTACTTCTTTGTGCGCAAGACCATGTTCGTCAAGTACGCGCAGGGCTTCATTGTGCTTCCCGGCGGGTTCGGAACCATGGATGAACTTTTCGAGGCCATGACCCTGGTCCAGACGCAGAAGGTTACTTCCTTCCCGATCGTGCTCATCGGAACGGACTTCTGGAGCCCCCTGATGGACTGGATCAAGGGCACCCTGCTGGCCGAGGGGATGATTTCTGCGAAGGATCTGGACCTGATCCACATCGTGGACGACCCGGCGGAAGCCGTTGAGCTGATGATCAGTGACAGTGCCGGACACGTCTCGCCGTAGGCCGGCGTCGGCACCGGAATCAGGAAGGGCCTGCGGCCGGTCTGGCACGATGGTCCTGTGACAACCTTCTTGGTCTTCGTAGCCGTAATAGCAGCAGGGGCTGTGGCTCTGGCAGCAACAGGGATCCTGCACCGCCGCAGGGCCGGCGGGGTTGCCGGTCCGGTTGCTGCCGGCTCTCCCGGTTTGGCCGAACCTGATCCGCGGCTGCCGCCGGTCCTGTTGCCGGATCACGTCCGGCCGGCGGATATCGGCAGGCTTCGGTTTTCCGTGGCGCTGCGCGGGTATCGGATGGACCAGGTGGACGCCGTCCTGGCCCGGCTGGAATCCGCCCTTGCCGAGCGTGATGCCGCGCTCGCAGCAGCTGCCGAACGGCCTCCGGGCAGTGACCCCCGGGATCCGGGGACGCCTTCATGAGCACTGTGGCAGGAGCCGACGGGCAGCTTCGGTGCCCCTGGGCCGTCGCGAGCCCCGATTACCAGCAGTACCACGATGAGGAATGGGGGCGGCTGGTGACGGGTGAGAGTGCCCTCTATGAACGTCTTTGCCTGGAGGCCTTCCAATCCGGGCTGAGCTGGATCACGATCCTGCGCAAGCGGCCCGCCTTCCGGGAGGCATTCGCGGGCTTTGATCCGGAAGCGGTGGCCCGGTTCACTGAAGCGGACCGGGAACGGCTCATGGCAGACGCAGGCATTGTCCGTAACCGGGCAAAGATCAACGCCGCCATCGCCAATGCCCGTGCGCTCCTGGACCTGCCCGACGGCGAGAGCCTGGAGTCGCTGCTCCTGGCGCACCGGCCGGACTCTTCACGGCCCGCACCGCGGGATATCTCCGACGTTCCGGCCACGACGCCGGAGTCAACGGCCCTGGCGAAGGCCCTCAAGAAGCGGGGCTTCCGGTTTGTGGGGCCCACCACCGCCTATGCAATGCTGCAGGCTACGGGTTACGTGAACGACCATTTGGAAAGCTGCTGGGTCCGCAATGCGCGATAGCGCGGCTCCGGAACGGGAGATCCGTCCGCCGTCGCGCGTCAACGCTGCACTGATACGCACTGCGGGCCGCGCGGCTGCGGTCTTCCAGCGATGGCCGTGGTACTGGAAGGTCCTGGCGATCTGGGCGCTGGCCCGCCTCTTCTCCTTCGCCGTGCTGCTGGCTGTGGCTGCACAGCAGGGGCTGAACCCCTGGGGGTGGGCCGGAACGCCGTCGTACCTGCAGTTCATCGGAGCCTGGGACAGCGAGTGGTACCAGCGCATATTTGCCGGCGGCTACCCCGGCGAAATCCCGCGCGATGCGACGGGACGGGCCCAGGAGAACCAGTGGGCGTTCTACGCATTGTTCCCCGCTGTGGTGCGGGCGCTTGCGGCCGTTACCGGGCTGGGGTGGGAAATCCTCGCCCCGCTGGCGGCCACTGCTGCGGGGTTTGCTGCCGCCCTGATGATGTACCGGCTTTTTGTGCTGCGGGCCTCTTCGGCTGCGGCGCTCTGGGGAGTCCTGTTCGTGGCCGTAAGTCCGGTATCTCCCATCCTGCAGATTCCCTACGCGGAGTCGCTGAACCTGCTCCTGCTGTCGGCGTCGCTGTACCTGCTGGTGACGCGCCGGTACCTGGCCGCAGTGCCGGTGGTCCTTTTGATGTGCCTGTCCCGTCCGGTGGGCGTGGCCTTTGCCCTGATGATGGGTATTCTCTTCCTGCGCCGGTGGATGCTCCGGAAGCAGGCCGCCTTCCCCCGGGCCGAGGTGCTGCAGATGGGCATCCTGACGGCAGCCTCCGGCATCGGAGCCCTCGCCTGGCCGGCACTGGCCTGGGCCTGCACGGGGGACATGCGTTCCTACACGGACACGGAGACGGCATGGCGAGGAGACACCCTGCTGTTGTTCCAGCCGTGGATTGTTGAAGCTGAACGCCTTTTCGGGTCCGTCATGGGCCCGGTGGCCCTGCTGATACTGCTGGCGCTCACGGCAGCATGCTTATTGTCCGAGCCGGTGCGCAGGCTCGGCGTGGAGATGCAGGTGTGGTGTGCGGCGTATGTGCTGTACCTGCTGGCTTTCCTCAACCCGCTGACCAGCACCTTCCGGCTGCTGCTGCCGCTCTTTCCGCTGGGCCTGGCCCTGGCATCCCTCAGCGGCTCCCGCGCCTACCGCACCGCTGTGGCACTGGCCTTCCTGGTACTGCAGATCGTCTGGGTGGCATGGCTGTGGAGGTGGACTCCGCTGCCCGGCGGAGGGGATTATCCACCCTAGGCCTGTGGCGGGGAACACACGAAATTTCGTTTGCGTCACCTTTGTACGGAATAATGAAGGCAATTGCCGCCGGAGCAGCTTTTGAAGCCGTGCGACAGAGGATTACATGTGACTGGGGGACAGCCCGCAGCGCATTGTGAAAGGGGAACTGGAACATGGCTGCTATGAAACCGCGTACAGGGGATGGGCCAATGGAGGTCACCAAGGAAGGGCGAAGCCTTATCCTGCGGGTGCCGATTGACGGTGGCGGACGCCTTGTTGTTGAGCTGAACGCCGAGGAAGCGGGAATGCTCAAGGACTGCCTTCTGGGCGTTACGAGCTAGGACACCACCCATGCAGCGAGCTCCCAGAGGTTCATCCAAGACCGCCCCGTCCACCGGGGAGGCCTCCGGGCCTGCGATGCCGGACACCGCCATGACGGCCGTATCCGCAGCGGAGCGGCTGCACCCCCGGACCGGCGCCCCCACCGCCGGCACCGGGCTGCACCCGGCACCCGAGGAGGGAATTGACGTCCTGGCCGTGGCCATGGCGGCAGCTCCGCAGACCTCAGTGCGCGATGATACCGAGGAAGCGCTGCATCCCACTCCGCAGCCCCGCCGGGGTTCCGTTGAAACGGCCCTCTGGTACGAGGTGGATGTTGCCGCGCGGGCGGCGACGGCGGGGGTCACCGGCAAGGCCGGAGAAACCCTGCTGGTGGAACCGCCGTCGGGCAAAACCGGTGAGTTGCCCGCAAAACTGATTTATCTGGGTGTCGGAGATGAGAGCACGGCCGGCATGCGCCGCGCAGGTGCTGCGTTTGCCCGGGCAACCAGGGGCGCCCGCCGGATCCGGGCAGCCGTGGTTGACGGACTGGCACCCGAGGTACAGCAGGCCTTCCTGGAAGGCTTCTTCCTGGGCGGGTACCACGCACCGCGGCAGGGCAAAACACCGGCCGGGCCGCCCATGGCCCGGGAGATGCAGCTGACCGGCCTGGATCCGGAAGCGCTCCGCCTGGCCCAAATCACTGCCCGCGCCGTTTGGCTGGCACGGGACCTGACCAACCTTCCGCCGGATGTTGCCACTCCGGAATGGATGGCGGTTCAAAGCCGTGCCGTCGCTGACCGTTCCGGTCTTTCCATCACCGTGCTGGACGAGGCAGAACTTTCACGGCGGGGATTCGGCGGCCTGACGGCTGTGGGATCCGGCTCGAGCAATCCGCCGCGGCTGGTGCAGGTCTCCTATCAGCCGGCCGCAGCGGCAGCGGATTCTGGACAGCATATTGTCCTGGCAGGCAAGGGCATCACGTTCGACTCCGGCGGCATTTCGCTGAAGCCGCGTGAAGCGATGATGAGCATGAAAATGGACATGGCCGGAGCAGCAGTAGTCCTCGCCGCTGTTGAGGCAGCCGCCGCGCTGGAGCTGCCCCACCGGGTTACCGGAATCCTGGCCCTGGCCGAAAACGCCATTGGCGCTTCCGCATACCGTCCCGGTGACGTTGTTGCCACCTACGGTGGAACCACGGTGGAGATCGGCAACACGGACGCTGAAGGCAGGATTGTCCTGGCCGACGCGCTCGCCTATGCGGCTGCCGAGCTGGCCCCGGATGTCCTGGTGGACATCGCCACCCTCACCGGGGCTGCGGCTCTGGGCCTGGGCCAGCAGTACGGGGCCGTATTCTCCAATACCGCGGAGCTGCTCAGTGCGATGGAAAAGGCGGGAAGCGCCTCCGGTGACCGGGTCTGGCCGCTGCCGCTGGTGCAGGAGTATGGCTACGCCCTTGCCTCGGACACTGCAGACCTTGCCCACGTAGCGCCTCCGGCCCTGAAGTTCGGTGCCGGAGCAATTGTTGCCGCCTTGTTCCTGGAAAAGTTCGTTGACGGTACCCGGTGGGTGCACCTTGATATTGCCGGGCCAATGCGGGCCGGAACGGACAGCCATGAAACAGCGAGGGGCGCCACCGGCTTCGGGACACGTCTGCTGATCAGCTTCCTCCGGGACGCGTCAAGCCTCCGGCTTCCTGCGGAATAGTTTTGGTTTCCCGCCGGTCCGGCTAGCTGACTTTCACGGCCAGCAGCAGGCCGTCACCGGTGGGGAGCAGGGATGAAACGAGCGCGTCATTTTCCCGGATTGCTTTCCCCACCTTGCGCATGGTGTTCGTGGTGGCTTCGCGGATGGCGGGGTCTGAAACCTTGTCATGGTCCAGGGCATCGTTGACCACCAGCAGTCCGCCCGGCTTGAGGAGGCGAACGGCCTGCGTTACGTAGAGCGGGAAGGACGGCTTGTCGGCATCGATGAAAACCATGTCATAAGCCGCGTCCGTAAGCCGGGGGAGGACCTCGGCGGCCCGTCCGGAAATGGTGCGCGTCCGGTTGCCGGGCACTCCGGCCTCACGGTAGGCCTCCCGTGCCGCACGCAGGTGATCCACGTCCGAATCGATTGTGGTCAGGACCGACTGGCGTCCCAGCCCCCGCAGCAGGCAGACGCCGGAGATGCCGGCACCCGTGCCGATTTCCACCACTGTCTGCGCCTTGGATGCTGCAGCCAGGACGGTGAGAGCGGCTCCGACCCCCGTGGACACCGGAGTGACGCCCAGTTCATGGGAACGTTCCCGAGCGCGCAGCAGCACTTCGTCCTCGAAGGGCAGCCCCTCCGTGTAGGACCAGCTCGTCTGCTTGTCGGCGCTCATGGGTTTCACTTTCATTGGAGTGGTCAATGCTCTGTCAAGCTTAAGGCCCGGCGGCCGCGTGCTCCGCACCGGGCAGGACCTGCGCCGCTGCCCTGCTCTGCACTTGTGCGCCCGAACTGAGGGTGCTAACAGAGAATTCCCAGATTGATGCGTCAACATTATATGCAGGATTACTGCAAGGGATTCGTTTCGCCGCGTGCGGGATGCCATTGCCCCAGGGAAGGAGGAAGACCTTGACGAACACGTCCCCAGCGCCAACCGAAGGCCCGGTGGAATCTGAGTGGGTTCGGCCCAGCTGGGAGGAAGTGGTAACGGCACATTCGGCCAAGGTTTACCGGCTGGCCTACCGTCTGACCGGTAACCGGCACGACGCCGAGGACCTCACCCAGGAGGTGTTTGTCCGTGTCTTCCGTTCACTGGCGAATTTCCAGCCCGGCACCCTCGACGGGTGGCTGCACCGCATCACCACCAATCTTTTCCTCGACCAGGCCCGGCGCAAGAGCCGGATTCGTTTTGACGGCATGACCGAAGAAGCGGAAAGCCGGCTGCCAAGCAACGGACCGGGGCCCGAGCGAAGCTTCGAGTTCAATAACCTTGATGTGGATATAGCCCGGGCTTTGGACGAGCTTCCCCCCGATTTTCGCGCGGCCGTGGTCCTCTGCGATCTTGAAGGGCTGTCCTATGACGAAGTGGCGAAGGCCCTCGGGGTTAAGCTGGGCACTGTCCGGTCCCGGATCCACCGCGGCAGGACCATGCTGAAAGAGAAGCTGGCACACCGGAACCCCACGCTCCGCCCGCAGAGCGCTCCGCGGCTCAAGCTTCCCCGAGTGGCGGGCGCCAGCTGAGATCCATGCGACATCCCAAACGCCTCTTGCAGGAGTACCTGGACGGCCAGGCAACCCCCGCCCGTGCTGCGGCAGTGCAGGCCCACCTCCAACGCTGTGCTGCGTGTCGAGCCGAAGCAGCCAGGGAACGCCGACTCCGCAGCCGCCTGCGTTCCCTGGAAGTACCGGCGCCCAGCCCGGATTTGCGTGCCCGGATTGAGCACACCGTACAGATAGCCGGGAACCGGACGGCCGGGAACGGGAGTAGCGGGGGCTATGCTGCCACACCTGCGTCTTCCCCTTCCAGAACGCATCGCCGCAGAATGCTAACGGCCGCCGGACTCCTCGCAGCGGCAGCCTGTACGGTTTTGTCCACTGCCTATCTCCTGGGTGGATGGGCGGAGAACCCGTCCCCCCAGGCGGCATCTCCGGGGTTGGCTGCCGGGTGGACCGAAGTCACCGGAGGCGAGGAGGCCCATGCGCTGGCCCCGGAGCAACTGGCGCAGTTGCGTGCACGCGGCTGGGCATGCCCCGAGCTTGCTTCCGCAGGCATGACCATGGTGGAAGCCAAGGCGGCACGCGTTGACGGCCAGCCGGCCGTGATCATGACGCTGGAAGGCAACGGCAGCACCGTGACTGTGTACGAGACACACCCCGATTCCTCGTCCGAAGAAGCAGCGGTGGACGGGGTGAGCGGACGCCCTGTGTCAGATGAGGGATTTGTCCTCCGGGAACAGGCTCCCGGCCGCCCGCAGGTTTGGACGCATCCGCAGCGTCCGCACCGGGCCATCCTGGCCTCCAGCCGGGTGACCTACACCGTTGACGCAGCGCCGCCGGGGGACGTCCTGGAGGAAGCTGTCGCCGAGATCTCGCTTTCAGAGTCTTCCCGCCTGGTGCTGCATTCGCCGGATACCGCCCAGGGCGTATGGGACCGCATCCGGAACGGTCTGGCCGTGATGGCCGGCGGAGGGCCGAGGGAATGACCGGATCTCGGACAGGGAATTGGAGTCGCCCGTCAACTGGCCCGGAGCGCTGCTGGAAAGGTAGTCTTCACAGGTGATCGGAATCAACGGCTATGAGCTGCTCGTCCTGGCAATCCTTGCCGTGGCGGTGCTGGGCCCTGAGCGGCTCCCGGAATATGCCTCCCAGCTTGCCCGTCTTGTCCGCGAAGTGCGGCGGATGGCCACGGGCGCCCGCGAGCAGCTCCGCGAAGAGGTCGGCCCGGAAATCGACGAGGTGGATTGGCGCAAGCTTGATCCGCGCCAGTATGATCCGCGCCGGATTATCAAGGAAGCCCTGCTTGACGATTTTGAGAACGCCGTAAAGCCCGTCAATACGCGGCCAGCCGCCGCCGCTCCGCGCGGCAGCACCCACGCCCCGGGAACGGAAAATGCGGCACCGTCTGCTCCGCCGGCGGTCAAACCGCTGATGCGGCTGCAGAACGGCGAGCGCGCTCCTTTCGACACCGAAGCCACCTAGGCCCGGCGGACAGCTCAGCGCGGCGAAACACCCAGCAGCAAACCGGACAATCCCCGGGGACGACGCGCCAGGGACGCTGCAATGCGCCGCAGCTCCGCGCCCGCAGAGCCTTCCACAGCGGCTGCCTCCGAGAGCACCACCGGTGCTCCGGCGTCCCCGCCCGTGCGCAAATCCACATCCAGCGGAATGCTGCCCAGCAGCGGAATGTCCTTGCCGAGCGCATCACTGAGCCGCTGAGCGACCAGGGCTCCTCCGCCTGAGCCGAAGAGCTCCATCCGTTCGCCCGTGGGCAGCTGGAGCCAGGACATGTTCTCGATGACGCCCGCCACGCTCTGACCGGTTTGGGAAGCCACTGTTCCCGCACGCTCAGCGACGTCCGCTGCGGCTGCCTGCGGCGTGGTTACCACCAAGATTTCCGACTGCGGCAGGAGCTGGGCCACGGAAATGGCAATGTCTCCGGTACCGGGGGGAAGATCCAGGAAAAGGACGTCGAGGTCCCCGAAATACACGTCAGTGAGAAACTGTTCCAACGCGCGGTGCAGCATGGGCCCGCGCCAGGCCACCGGAGCGTTGTCTGCAACGAACATGCCGATGGAGATGGTCTTGATGCCGTAAGCCACGGGCGGGAGGATCATTTCGTCCACCCGTGTGGGCGCCTGCGTGATGCCCAGCAGGCCGGGAACGGAGAACCCGTGCACGTCCGCATCCACGATTCCCACCCGCAGGCCGGCGGCGGCCATTGCCGCGGCGAGGTTCACGGTGACGCTTGATTTCCCTACGCCGCCCTTGCCGCTGGCCACCGCGTAGACGCGGGTGAGCGAGCCCGGCCGGTTGAAGGGAATGTCCTTGACGCCTCCGGGGCCCCGCAGTTTTTCCTTCAGGGCGGTGCGCTGATCAGGGGTCATGACACCAAGGTCCACCCGGACCCCGGTGATTCCCTCGACGCCGGACAGGACGCGCTCGACGTCGGCGGTGATCGTCTGGTGCAGCGGGCACCCGGCGATGGTGAGCAGCACGCCTACGGAGGCGACGCCGTCGTCGTCCACCGAGACGGTGCTGACCATCCCCAGTTCTGTGATGGGACGCCGCAGCTCCGGGTCCAGGACCGCATCCAGTGCGGCAAGGGCGCGGTCGGCGATCGATTGCAGTGGTGCCACGCTTTAGTTTTCCCTCCCGCCGGGATTGAGCTTGGGCATGTGTTCGATCACCGCGGACGCTCCCGAATTATCCGGACGGCGGCGCTGGCTGCGCCTCGAAGGACCATCATCGGACGAGTCGTTGGCTTCGAGTAGTTCTTCAAGGAGGCTGCGCAGCTCTGATCGGACGTAGTCACGTGTGGCGACTTCACGCAGGGCGATCCGCAGCTCCGCGATTTCCCGGGTCAGGTACTCGGTGTCCATCAGGTTGCGCTCGGCGCGTTCACGGTCCTGGCGAACGGAGACCCGGTCCCGGTCATCCTGCCGGTTCTGGGCAAGCAGCAGCAGGGGAGCGGCGTAGGAGGCCTGCAGGGAGAGCATCAGGGTCAGCACGGTGAAGCCCAGCGCTGCCTGGTCAAACCGGAGGGGTTCGGGGCCCCAGGTGTTCCAGGCCAGCCAGACGGCGCAGAAAACGGTCATGTAGACCAGGAACTGCGGCGTACCCATGAAACGGGCGAAATTCTCCGTGGCGTGGCCGAAGGCGTCCGGGTTGGGAGACAGCCGGGGAAGCCACCGTGTACGGGCGGTCCGGGGTGTATCCAGGCCGCTGGTCTGCGACTTGATTTTTTCAGCCATGGGTCCTTCCCTGCTTTGCATCTGTAGGGGCGTCGTCGGAGGCACGCCAGTCATCGGGGAGCAGGTGGTCCAGGACGTCATCCACTGTCACCGCCCCCACCAGACGGCCGCCGTCGTTGACGACGGGCAGCGAATTGAGGTTGTAGGTGGCCAGCATCCGGGATACTTCGCTGATGCTCGCGTAGTCCCGGACGGGTTCCAAGTCCGTATCAAGGATATTCCCCAGCGCTTCGGGGGGAGCCGAGCGGAGCAGCTGCTGGATATGCACCACGCCGAGGTAGCGTCCCGTGGGGGTTTCCAGCGGAGGCCTGCACACGTAGATGGAGGACGCCAGTGCGGGCGTCAGCTCCTCGCGGCGGACATGCGCGAGGGCTTCGGCGACAGTTGCCTCGGGCGGGAGGATGACCGGAACAGGGGTCATCAGCGACCCTGCGGTGTCTTCCTCGTAATTCAGCAGCCGCCGGACATCACGTGCGTCCTCGGGGTCCATCAGCTGCAGGAGCTCTTCCTTCTGCTCTTCCGGCAGCTCGTTGAGCAGGTCAGCGGCGTCGTCGGGGTCCATTTCCTCCAGCACATCGGCCGCGCGCTCAACGTCCAGGGACTGCAGGATCTGGACCTGGTCATTGTCCGGCAGCTCCTGCAGCACGTCGGCGAGCCGCTCGTCCTGGAGCTCGCTGGCCACTTCAATGCGTCGCTTGCCGCTCATTTCGTGCAGTGCGTCGGCGAAGTCCGCGGCCTTCAGGTCATCGTTCTGCGCCACAAAAGAGGTGGCCGCCTGGGGTCCGGAGGTGTCCCAGTGGATGATGTCCTTCCAATCCACGATCATCTGTTCGCCGCGGCGGCGCAGGGGACGCAGACGGGATTCCGGTCCGCCCCGGCGCACGAAGAGGTTGGAGACGTGCCAGTCACCGGCACGGTTCTGTTCAATGGCAATGTCTTCGATGGTTGCGGTGCCGCTGCCGTCGCGCAGCTCCACCCGGCGGTCAAAAAGCTCTCCAACCACCAGCATTTCGGCGCCGCGCTGATCAAAGCGGCGCAGATTCACCAGGCCGGTGCAGATGATCTGCCCCGGATCCATCGAGGTGACGCGGGTCAGCGGGACGAACACCCGCTTCTTTCCGGGAACCTCCACCACAATGCCCACGGCCTGCGGCGGGCGCCCGGGGCCGCGGTCCAGTACGACGGCGTCACGCAGGCGGCCCAGACGGTCGCCCAGGGGGTCGAAAACGTCGAGGCCGAGCAGGCGTGCGATGAAGACGCGGGTAGGATTTTTGCTCACATTCTTAGGCTACGTGGTGCCCGCCCCTTCCGCCGTATCGGGGGCCGCTGCCCGGCACCCCTGCCCCGACCCGGCGGGAGCGGTTCCGGTGCCGTTCGTTCACTTCGAGCGATACCTCCACCATGCCGGCCCGTTGTGGGAGAGAATGGACAAATGTCTAACCTCTTCGGTTCAAAGCCGCCACGCGATCAAGGCCGCGCCCTCCCTCAAGGGGAAACGGTGGGCCGCTACACCGCCTACCTGGACGCCCAGAAAGCAGTGGACTATCTGGCAGACAACAAGTTTCCGGTTCAGATGGTTTCCATCATCGGAAACGAGCTGAAGTCGGTGGAACGCGTCACCGGCAGTTTGTCCTACCCCAAGGTGGCACTGTCCTCCGCCGCCACCGGTGCCTGGTTCGGCCTCTTCGTTGGATTGGCGCTGATGCTTTTTGCCGGCGGAGAAAGCTATGTTTCCCTGCTTCCGCCCATAGCCCTTGGTGCTGTCTTCTGGCTGCTGTTCGGGGTGCTGGCCTATGCCCTTCAGCGCGGCAGGCGGGACTTCACCTCCATCAGCCAGGTGGTTGCCACCAGCTATGACGTCATCGTGGCACCGAAGGCTGCCAATGACGCCCGGCGGCTGCTTCAGCAGCTGCCGATGGTGGGACAGCACGGTCATCCGCAGCCCCCGCAGAACCGTCCTCCCTACCAGGGTCCGTATCAGGGTCAGGGTCCGTACCAGGGCCAGCAGGGCGGGCCCGCCGGCCCCGCACCGGAACGGCCCGCAGGATGGTCCGATCCCTACTCCGGCGGGAACGGCCAGAACCAGCCGGCCGGCACCGGAGCGCACAGCGCCGGCCACAATCCCGCTGCAGAGGCCCAGGCACCTGCCGCAGGGACGCCCCGCGGCCAGTTCCCCGATCTCCCTGACGGCCGTCCGCAGTACGGCGTCCGGCTTCCTGCCGCTCCTGCTTCGGCCCCCCGGAATGACCGGCCGAACCAAGACCCTGATGCCCCGAAGGCGCCGCCGGTTACTGCTGCACATCCCTCCGGTGAGGGACAGAATTCCGACGGCGACGCCGGAACAGGCAACAGGTAACAGCAGGCTTCAATAACGGCAGGCTTCATTAACGGCAGGCTTCATTAACGGCAGAGGCTCCGCACCATGGGTGCGGAGCCTCTGCCGTTATTTGCTCCCGGTGTCAGCTGGACGGCGGTTTCCGGGACGCCGGTGATGCGTTATTCGGCGGCGTAAATTCCGGCCATCCAGTTTTCGACATCTTCCGGGTTGCGGGGCAAAGCGGCGCTGAGGTTTACGGGGCCCTCGGCCGTGATCAGGATGTCATCTTCGATCCGCACCCCAATGCCGCGGTACTCCTCGGGAACGGACAGGTCCTCGTTCTTGAAGTAGAGGCCCGGCTCGATCGTGAACACCATTCCCTCGGTGATGACGCCGTCCAGATACAGTTCCTTGCGGGCCTGCGCGCAGTCGTGGACATCCAGGCCGAGGTGGTGGCTGGTGCCGTGCGGCATCCAGCGCCGGTGCTGCTGTCCCTCATCCGAGAGGGCCTCTTCCAGGGACACCGGCAGCAGGCCCCAGTCGGACAGGCGCTCGGCCAGGACCTTGACGGCTGCTGCATGGACATCGCGGAACTTTGCGCCCGGCTTGGCCGCAGCAAACCCTGCGTCAGCGGCGTCGAGGACCGCCTGGTAGATCTTGCGCTGGACCGGCGAGTAGGTGCCGTTGACGGGCACCGTGCGGGTGATATCGGCCGTGTAGAGGCTGTCCGCCTCAACGCCCGCGTCCAGGAGCAGCAGTTCACCGGCGTTGACGGTTCCGTTGTTGCGGATCCAGTGCAGGACGGTGGCGTTGTTGCCGCCGGCGGCGATGGTGTCGTAGCCGAGGTCGTTGCCTTCTTCCCGGGCGCGGGCAAAGAAGGCGCCTTCGACAACGCGTTCGCCGCGGGGATGGGCGATGGCGCGGGGCAGTGCCTTGATGACCTCGGTGAAACCGTTGACGGTGGCGGCTACTGCTGCCTCCATCTGCTTCACTTCCCACTCATCCTTGATCAGGCGCAGCTCGGACAGGGCTTCGGTGAGTTCGCCGTCCAGAGCGTCAAGCGCGCTGAGGTCCACGTTTTCGGGGTCCATGGCGGTGTTGTAGCGGACGGTGTCCACCAATGCATCGACCATCTCGTCCACTTTGCGGAGCAGGCGCACGGAGATGCCGCCGAACTGGGGGTCGCCCACGTTGTTGGTGATGGCTGTTTCGGCCTCATCCAGGTGGCGGGTCGGCAGGTCCAGCATGGCGCTGACCTGTTCCAGGCCCAGGCGTGAGCCGATCCAGAACGCGCCGTAGCGGGCATTGGAGTAGAACTCTTCGCTGTCGGTTCCGGCCAGCGGACGGAAGTACAGGACGGCAGTGTGGTTGCCGCCGTCGTCGCCCGTTCCCGGTTCCACCGGCTCCATGACCAGTACGGCGTCGGGCTCGCGGTCCAGGCCCAACCCGGTCAGGTGGGCAAAACCGGAATGCGGCCGGAAACGGTAATCCGTGTCATTGGATCGAACCTTCAGCGGCCCGGCGGGAATGACGAGGCGCTCGCCCGGGAAACGCTCGGACAGGGCACGGCGGCGCTGGGCGGCGTACGGGGCAACTTCGTCGCGGGCGGGAAGCCCTGCGGCGTCCTCGGCCCAGCCGGTGGACATAAATGCCTTGTAAGCCGCATTGGAGGGCTTTTGCGAGCGGTTGTTTACGCGGTCATCCAAGGGCTGCCCTTCGGACAACTCCCCGATTCCCGACGTGTCGGCGGTGGTCAATGGATTCGCATCAGTAGTCACCCTTCAATGGTCTCACTGAGCGGACGGGGCGGCCAAACACCACCGGAAGGTTCCCCCTGCGGGTCCACCCGCCGGAAAACGCCGGAGCAAGTAGATTGATCAGGTGAGAATCGACCTGCACACACACTCGACAGTGTCCGACGGAACCCAGCCGCCGGCGGAGGTGATGCGCTCAGCCAAAGAAGCCGGGCTGGACGCAGTGGCGCTGACGGACCACGACTCCACAGCGGGGTGGCAGGAGGCTGCGGACGCCGCACGGGAACTGGGCATCACCCTGGTGCCCGGGATGGAGGTGTCCTGCCGCAGCAGCGAAGGCATCAGCGTTCATGTGCTCTCCTACCTCCACGACCCCGCAAGCCCGGAACTGCTGGCAGAGATCGCCCGGTCCCGGTCGGCGCGGGTGTCCCGCGCGGAGATGATGGTCCAGCGTCTTTCTGAGGATTTCCCCATCGACTGGGAGCTGGTGCAGCAGCATGTGGCTCCCGGGGCCACCATCGGACGGCCGCACATTGCGGATGCGCTCGTGGCCGCGGGCGTTGTCCCGAACCGCTCGGCTGCCTTTTCCGGCATCCTTACGGCACGCTCACGCTACTTTGTGGCCCACTATGCCCCGGACCCGGCCCGCGCCGTCGAACTGATCCGGAAAGCCGGCGGAGTGCCCGTGTTTGCCCACCCTGTGGCCTCGTCGCGGGGCCGCGTGGTGGGTGAGCCGACGTTCCGGGAGATGATCGACGCCGGTCTCCTGGGGGTGGAAGTGGACCACCGCGACAATCCGGATCAGGGCCGTGCCTGGCTGCGGAAGCTGGCAGCGGAAAACTCCCTGCTGGTCACCGGCTCCAGCGATTACCACGGAACCGGGAAACCCAACCGGCTCGGTGAATGCACCACTGCGCCCGAGGTTCTGGAACAGATCGAGCTCCGGGCCACCGGGTCGCCCGTGATCCGGTCCTAAGGCGCTACACCGCTCCGGCTGCTGCTGACGCTGCTGCTGAGCCGAGGGAAACGACGTCGGCCGCATGCCCGAGCCGCTTGGTCATCACCTCGATGGCCTGCGGGTTGGCGTCCACGCAGACAAACTTGCGGTTCAGCTTGGCGGCAACGGCACCGAGCGTGCCGGACCCGGCAAAGAAGTCCAGCACCCAGTCGCCTTCACGGCTGCTGGCAGCTACGGTGCGCCGGAGCAGTCCCTCGGGCTTTTGCGTGGGATAGCCGGTCTTCTCCTTGCCGGTGGGAGAAACAATGGTGTGCCACCAGACGTCGGTGGGCAGCTTCCCCAGTGCCACCTTTTCCGGGGTGACCAGGCCCGGCGCCATGTACGGCTCGCGGTCCACTTCAGCATTGTCGAAGTGATACGAGGCCGGGTTCTTGACGTAGACCAGGATGTTGTCGTGCTTGGCGGGCCAGCGGTTCTTGGCCCGTCCGCCGTAGTCGTAGGCCCAGATGATTTCGTTGAGGAAACAGTCCCGGCCGAACAGGGCATCCAGCATGACCTTTGCGTAATGCACCTCGCGGTAATCCAGGTGCACGTACAGCGTCCCGTCGTCGGCGAGCAGCCGCCAGGCTTCCGCCAGCCGAGGCTCCAGGAAAGCCCAGTAGTCCTCAAACGCGTCGTCGTAGCTGGACAGCAGGCCCTTGACGGTGCTGTAGCTGCGGCCCTTGAAGCCGATGCGGTCTCCGCTGCCGTCGGTGTTGCGGACCATGGTGGTCTGCTGGCGTCGCTGGGACCGGCCGGTGTTGAAGGGCGGGTCCACGTAAATCATGGTGAAGGCGCCGTCCGGCAGGGTTGGCAGGAACACCGCGTTGTCCGCGTGTACCACCAGCGACCTGCCGGACGGTGACCAAAGGGGAATGCTCATGGGCTGTGGTGCTGCCCGGCTATTCGGCTGCGGGTGCTGAGTTGCCCACCACTTCGCCGTTGCGGCGGCGGGTGCGGCTGCGGCTGCGGCGGGGACGGTCCGCAGCGGTATCCGTGGCCGCAGCAGTTGCCTCGGCAGTGCGTGCGGGCGCTGCCTGCTGGTCATCGGAACGGCGTGAATCGTTTCGCTTTTCGGAGCGTCCACGGTCTCCGCCGCCGCTTCGGGGGCGGTCGCCGCGGGTGCCGCCGGCGCGTTTCCGGTCTCCGCCGCGGTTGCTGTCACGCGAACCGTCACGGGCAGGAGCCGCGGCGTTCTTCTTGCCGGTCTCGCCCAGGTCCTCAATCTTCTCCGCGTCGATGCCCGCGTGCGTGCGCTTGTTGCGCGGCAGCCGTCCCTTGGTGCCCGCCGGAATGTTCAGGTCCGTGTACAGGTGCGGCGAGGAGGAATACGTTTCCACCGGCTCGCCCTGGTCCAGGCCCAGGGCCTTGTTGATCAGGCCCCAGCGGGGAACATCGTCCCAGTCCACAAACGTGACGGCGGTTCCCTTGTGGCCGGCGCGGCCGGTGCGGCCTACGCGGTGCAGGTACGTCTTCTCGTCTTCGGGGCACTGGTAGTTGATGACGTGGGTGACGTCGTCGACGTCGATGCCGCGGGCGGCAACGTCGGTAGCCACCAGCACGTCCACCTTTTCGTTGCGGAAGGCCCGCATAGCCTGCTCACGGGCGCCCTGGCCCAGGTCTCCGTGCATGGCGGCGACGGCAAAGCCGCGGTCCGTCAGCTCTTCGGTGAGCTTGGCAGCGGTGCGCTTGGTCTTGGTGAAGATGATGGTGCGGCCGCGGCCCTCGGCCTGCAGGATCCGAGACACAACTTCGCTCTTGTCCAAGTTGTGGGCACGGTAGACAACCTGGCGGATGTCCTTCTTGGTCATGCCTTCATCATCGGGATCCGCTGCCCGGATATGCGTGGGCTTGGTCATGTAGCGGCGGGCCATGGCGACGACGGCGCCGGGCATGGTGGCCGAGAACAGCAGGGTCTGGCGTACTGCCGGAGTAGCAGCCATCAGCGTTTCAACGTCCGGCAGGAAGCCGAGGTCCAGCATCTCGTCGGCTTCGTCAAGGACCACAATGCGTACGTTCTTCAGCGAAAGGTGCTTCTTGTTGTACAGGTCGATCAGGCGTCCCGGAGTACCAACGACGATTTCCACGCCGGCGGTGAGGGCCTCGATCTGGGGTTCGTAGGCACGGCCGCCGTAGATCGTGACGATGCGGGCACCGCGGCGCTTTGCAGCGGTGGACAGATCCCCGGCCACCTGGACTGCCAGTTCACGGGTGGGGACCACGATCAGGGCCTGGGGAGCACCGGGAACGGCGAGGGACGCGTACGCTTCGTCGTCGGGCGCGATCACCCGCTGGATGGCGGGAATGCCGAACCCGAGCGTTTTGCCGGTACCGGTCTTGGCCTGGCCGATGATGTCATGGCCGCCCAGTGCAACGGGCAGCGTCATTGACTGGATCGGGAAGGGATGCGTAATCCCGGCCTCGGAGAGGGACTGCACGATGTCGGAGCGGACACCAAAGTCTGCGAACGTCAGTTCCGGGATAATGGCCGCTGCCTGCGAAGTGGCAAGCGTTTCGGCCACGTTCAAAGCTTCATTGCTGTCATCAGCGGTGAGGTGCCGGGTTTCGTCTACCTGGGAGAGTTCAGAGTTCAATTAAATACCGTTCAGTTAGGCATCGCGGCACCATGCTCAACGAGTGGCTGTGGAAGCCCATACCGGAGCTAATGGCGCGCGCAGGATGCGTCCAGCGGAAGCCGATCGCGGGCTAACAACTGCAGGTCCGCCGCGGTGCATCGGGCACGGGCGACGGCCAAAAATATCAAGATCGCGTAGGTATTGCGGGTCTGGCTAAGGTCTTTCAGAGATGTGTAAGACGACCGGGCATCCATTACTACCCTTTAAGTCTACCCGGTGGGCGGCGGTGACTGCGCATTGGCGGCGCAGGCGCGCTGAGCGTCAGATCCGCCGTGAACGGCCCGGCGGCACGGATTCGCCGCTGCGGGTTTCGTCCGCCCGCGGCGGTACGCTGGGTTCCATGACACACCGGACTCCTACCGAGCTTGATTCCGTTACTTCCCAGCCGGTTGCGGGCGGCATGTACCACCGGTTCCTGGCTGATCTTTTTGGAGTCATGGCTTACGGGGAGCTTTCTGCATTTGAACGCATGTCCTCCGATGCCAGGTTTTCCCCGACGCTGCACGACCGCACGGTTCTGGGTGGACTGGCGGTGCGCGAATACGAGCATTTTGAGCGCGTCACCGGGCACCTGCGAACGCTGGGAATCGACCCCGAGACGGCAATGCTGCCGTTCCAGGCGTCGCTGGATGCCTTCCACGACCGGACCAGGCCGGCGGACTGGTTTGAGTCGCTGATGAAGTTCTACGTCACCGAGGCCATCTCCGATGACTTCTACCAGCAGATCGCCTCCCGGCTGGATGCACTGACGGCCGAGCTGGTGCTGGGGCTTCAGGAGCCGCAGCCCGCGGGCGACATCCTGGAAGCCAGGCTCCAGCAGGCGCTCTCTGATGACCCGAGGCTTGCTTCCCGGCTCGCCTTGTGGGGCCGCCGGCTGGTGGGCGAGGCACTGACTCAGGCCCAGCGCGTGGTCCTGGAACGCGCGGTCCTGGGCGGGCTGCTGCAGGGAACGGACCAGGGACTCTGCGAGGATGAGCTGAAGCCGATGTTCGCTGCGATGACCCGCAACCATTCGCGCCGAATGAGCCGGCTGGGACTCACCGCCTAGCAGAAAGAATCCGCTGTTCCGGCGCTGGCGCGGCGCACCTGAGCCGGGCGGCGGCGGGTATACGCTGTGCCCGTCGGGTGGGGACTCTTCTCCCCGGCCCGAAGCCGGTCAGGATCGCCGGCGAAACCTTATCGTCCCCGGGGGGACAGTCTTTGGGGGACGGCATGGCCGGCAAATCTGCCTTGAAACGCACTGTCTTGAAGCGCACTGTCTTGAAGCGCACTGTGTTGTATGCCTGCGCAGCGGCACTGTCCGTGTCGGGAGCGTCGATGGACAGCTCTGCCCCGCGGCCGGATGAGCAGCGCGTTTCGGTGCAGGCCGAGGCAGGAGACGGGCAGGTGGCCGCCGAGGCCGAGGAAAGGCTTTCCATGTCCGGCCGGCAGGACCTAGGCGCCGTCGGAAAACTGGGGACAGGTTCGGAAGTTTCCGCCCGCCCCGACCGGCCCGCAGCATGTCCGGCACCGGTCGCCTGCAGCCGGCCGCTCCCCACGGAAGTGGTCCGCTGGACCGCCGAGACGGGAGCCGTGACCCTGAACAAATCGGTGGATGAGCTGAGCCGGCGGGAGGACTTTGCATATCTGGGACGGCCGTCGGGCTCCGAATACAGCAGCGCCGGGGTGTACCGCACCGACTTTGAGCATGGTGCTCTGATCCGTGTGCCGGAATTGAACCGGATCATGACCCTGGAAGCCAACGTCGCCGGATCGGCCGTCGTCATCGGCGACTCGCAGGCCGGACCCGGCAGCTGGATGGACCTGGGGCTGGCCGGGCTCGGCTACCGGACGTACCTGCGGGGCGCCGGCGGTACGGGCTATATCGCGGGCAATGGCACCGTGGGCAACTATTACACCGCCTTAACCACGCAGCAGTGGCTGCTGCCGTGGGGCAACCCCAAATTGGTGGTCCTCCAGGGCGGAGGAAATGATGCCGGGAGGGGAACAGATGCGGAGATTGCTGCCGAGGCGGCTCGCATGATCGGCGAAGTCCGCCGCACCTATCCGCACTCCCGCTTAGTGATGATCGGGGTCATTTCCTCCGGCAGCGATGCCTTCGGAAGCCAGCGCACTGCAGTGGACTCGCTGCTGGGCGAAGTGGCCTCGAAACACGGGGTGGAGTTCCTGAGCGTGGGGAACTGGTGGAGCAGGTTTGGGCTGGGCGGCTATCTTGAGCCTGACGGCCGGCATTTCACAGCCGCCGGTCAGAAAGCGGCCGCTGCAGTCCTGGCACGCGAACTTGGGGCCCTGCTCGCTGCCGGCCCGGGAAACACCGGAGCCGGCAGCTGAACCGGGACAACTAGAGGCGCAGCACCCGCTCGAGTTCGGCGGTGTCCCGCGCTTCGCGCCGGGGAGCAACCGCCAGCGCCGTAATGACTGCGGCCACCGCGCCGGCACAGGGCGGCAATGCCCACACAAGCCAATGAAGATCCGGATCCGATCCGGTGCCTCCCAGCTGCAGCAAAACCCACAGCACCATGGCAGCAGCCACGCAGACCCCCGGGAGCAGGAAAACTCCATAGCGGGACCGGCGGCGGTCCAGCGCCCGGATCAGGAAACCAGCCGACAGTGCGGCGAGCGCAGCAACCACCAGGCTGATCATTGTCCGGACTCCTGTGCGACGGGACGCAGTGTGCAGGTCCTCATCTGCGGACCCGCGCTGAATAACGAAGAAACCTACAGGGCGCCGAAACCGACGCGGCGGACCTCTTCGGCGCCGATTTCCACATAGCCGATGACTCCCGCGGGAACCATGATGAGGCGGCCCTTGTCATCCTTCAACCGCAGTTCCTTCTGGCCGTTCAGGGCCTCCGCCACGACGTCGGCAACGGCGTCAGCGCTCTGGCTCGACTCAAAGACGATTTCCCGGCCAACATTCTGAATGCCGATTTTTACTTCCACCGTGGTGCCTCCTGTATTAACGAAACGTAGCTGCTGAAAAATCTACTCTAGATTTCCTTGGGGAACCGGCTGATTCCGCGCCAAGCTAAACGATAGACAAGTTCGGAGGCCGCATCGATGTCCAGGTCTCCGTCCGTCTCGAGCCAATAACGGGCGCTGACCTGCGCCATTCCAGCCAGCGCACGCCCCAGCAGGGTTGCCTCCACGGGGGAGAGCTTGGTGTCCTCGGCAATGACGCCGGCGATGCTGGCCGCGAAGCGCGCATTGAATTCTTCGATTCGTGCGCTAATTTCCAGGTCATTCGTCAGATCGGACTCAAAAACCAGCCGGTGGCCCTGGCTGTCCTGGGCTACGAAACGGAAGTACGCCCGCATGGTTTCCCGCACCCGCAGTTTGTTGTCCGTAGTGGAGTTCAAGGCAGTGGTGAGGAACTCCGTCAGGGTTCCCAGATGATCCTCCAGCAGCGCCAGATACAGTTCCCGCTTGCCCGGGAAATGCTGGTAGAGAACCGGTTTGCTGACCCGGGCTGCCTCCGCGATGTCATCCATGGCCGCACCGTGAAAGCCGTTGCTGACGAAGACTTCCTGCGCGGCACTCAGCAACTGGCGCCGGCGTTCCTCCCGGGGGAGCCTGGTCGACTTGCCGGTTTGCTGGTTGCTCACGTGTACGGACCTCTCAAGGGCTGCGGGCCAAGGTGGCCGGACAATAGCCCCCAGTTTACCCACGGGTACTGCGTCCAACAGGTTCCGCAGCACGTTTGGGGACTAGATTGGGAGTCATGAGTGAGCCAAGCACAGCGCTGCCGCCGCTGGTGGAACCCGCGGCCGGACTGACGGACGAGGAAACACTGCGCTATTCACGGCACCTGATCATTCCGGAGTTTGGCATGCCGGCCCAGCAGCGGCTGAAGAATGCCCGTGTCCTGGTCATCGGCGCCGGCGGACTCGGATCTCCTGCGCTGCTTTATCTTGCCGCCGCAGGAGTGGGAACCCTGGGCATTGTCGACGACGACGCCGTGGACGCCTCCAACCTGCAGCGCCAGATCATCCACGGAGTGTCCGACGTGGGCAGCTCCAAGGCCGAGTCCGCGCGCCGCAGCATCCATGAACTCAATCCCCTGGTGCACGTCCGGCTGCACACGGTGCGCCTGGACGTCACGAATGCCCTGGAGATCTTCGCGGACTATGACCTGATCCTGGACGGCACCGACAACTTCGCAACCCGGTATCTGGTCAATGACGCGGCGGAGATCCTCGGCAAACCCTATGTCTGGGGTTCAATCCTGCGCTTTGACGGCCAGGTCAGCGTGTTTTGGGGCCGGCACGGGCCCACCTACCGGGACCTCTATCCCGAGGCTCCGCCGGCCGGTTCGGTACCTTCCTGTGCTGAAGGCGGGGTGCTGGGCGTGCTCTGCGCCCAGATTGGCGCTGTCATGGTCAATGAAGCCGTCAAACTGATCACCGGCACCGGAGTAACGCTGCTGGGCCGGGTCCTGGTGCTCAATGCCCTGGACATGTCCTGGCGCGAAATCCGGGTCCGCAAGGACCCGGCAGCGGTGCCGGTGACGGAGCTGGAAGCGGATTATGACGCTTTCTGCGGGCTGCCGGCCAACGCCGGAAGCGAGGACAGCCGGGAGGAGGTTCCCGCCGTCGGCGTTCGGGAACTGCAGCAGCTGCTCGCAGCCCGGACCGCGGGGGAGCGGGACTTTGATCTGCTGGATGTCCGGGAGCCCGGGGAATACGCCATCGTGAGCATCGACGGCTCGGTGCTGATGCCGCGGTCCGGAATACTCTCCGGGGAAAGTCTTCCCGAGCGCGGCCGAGACCTGTACGTGCACTGCAAATCCGGCGGGCGCTCAGCGGAAGTGGCAGCGTTCCTCATAAGCCAGGGTTACGAGCGGGTGTTCAACGTTTCCGGCGGAATCCTGGAATGGGTGCGAGACATCGAACCTGCGAAAACCCTGTACTGATTCCGAAACCCCTTTACGGATTCCGGGCCTGGTTCAGGCGGAGGCGGCGGTGTCCGTGCCGTCTTCGGACGCGGAGGAGCCGGCGTCGGGCCTTCCGTGTTCTGCGTGGGGCGATGCCGGGCGCCGGCGTTCCACCGGCTGGTCAGGGGTGATTCCAAACAGGGCCTCAAGGCCCTTGATGTAGTCATCCTGCTGCCCGCTGGCCGCAAGTTCACGGGCACGGACAGTGGGAACGTGCAGGAGCTGCTTGACCATGCGGCGCATGGCGAACTCAACTTCCTCCGCCGCACCGGTGCAGCCGTGCTGGGCACGCACCTTTTCCAGCTCGGAATCCAGGACGTTCAGGGTATGCCGGCGCAGGGCCACAATGGCGGAGTCCATCTGGCGGCTCAGCTGGAGCTCGGAGAAGGCCTTGGCTGCGTCGGCCACAATGCCGCTGGCCTGCTTGAGCGATTCGGCCTGTTCGGCCGGGGCCGCCAGCCGCACGGACTCCAAAGTGATCAGGTCTACGCCGTCCACTTCGCGGACATCGGGGTCGAAGTCGTGGGTCAGGGCGAGGTCGATGATGATCAGCGGCTTGTTGCTGGCGGAGCGGACGCGGCGGATGTCCTTGGCTCCCACCTGGCTTTCGCTGCCGCTGCAGCCAATTACGACGTCCGCTGCAGCCAGCGCTGCCGGCAGCGATTCACGGGTCAGCGGAGTGCCGCCGCGCGACGCGGTGAAGGACTCGGCGCGGCCCGAGGAGGAATAGACGCTGACGCGGGTGCAGCCGCGCTCCTTGAGCAGGGCCATGGTGGCTCCGGCATAGGCGCCGGTGCCGAACACCACAACATCCTTGGCGGACCAGTCCGCGTCCATGGACAGGTCGGTGGCCAGCTCCAGCGCCACGGACACAATGGAAAGCCCCCGTTTGCCGAGGGCTGTCAGTGCTCCAACATCTTTGGCTGTGCGTGAGGCTGTCTGGAAAAGCCGGGTCAGGCCGCCGCTGGCGGTGCCTTTTTCCTGGGCTTCGATCAGGGCCCGCCGGACCTGGCCGGCGATTTCGCGTTCGCCCACGACGGCGGAGTCCAGCCCGGCTCCAACGGCGAAAAGGTGCTTCGCCACTGATTCGCCGGTATTCGTGGCGAAGGAGCGGGACACCAGATCCTTGGTGAGTCCGGAGTGACGGCTGATTTCTGCGACGACGGCAGAGCGGGCTGCTTCAATGTCCGCCTCCGACTTGGCCTCGCAGTAGACCTCAAACCGGTTGCAGGTGGCCAGGACCACGGATCCGGTCACCGCCGATCCGGTTTCTAGCAGGGAGGAAGAGACCTGGGAGGCGCCGGCGCTGAGGCGGGCAACGGTTTCCAGATCAACATCGGAGTGCGTCGCAATAAGTGAAAGTAGAACCACAGTGCCTCAATACTAGCCACCGTCGTCGGAATCACCCCAATAGGACGCCCTTACCTGGGCCCTTTTGGACCGTGTTTCCCGTCACCGTAAAGCTACGGAAAGGCTCGTCAGGACCGCCCGGTTATCCTTCACGAAGAATTTTGGAGAGAATCAGGGTATGACTCTTAGCGCCTCTCATCCGCTCATGGATGGCCGCACGGCCGATTCCCCCCTGATAACGGCATACCGGGGTGGAACTCCGTCCCGCCGGCCGGTCTGGTTCATGCGCCAGGCCGGAAGGTCGCTGCCGGAATACCGCAAGCTCCGGCAGGGCATCGCCATGCTGGATTCCTGCCTGGATCCGGCGCTGGCTTCGGAAATCACCCTGCAGCCGGTCCGCCGGCACGACGTCGATGCCGGCATCTTCTTCTCGGACATCGTCATTCCGCTCAAGCTGGCCGGCGTGGACGTGGACATTGTTCCCGGCGTGGGACCCGTCCTGGGGACCCCGGTGCGCACCGCAGCGGACGTTGCTGCCCTGCCTGTCCTGACCGAGGAGGCGCTGGAACCCATCCGTGAGGCTGTCCGGCTCACCGTGGCGGAGCTGGGAAAAACGCCGCTGATCGGTTTTGCCGGTGCCCCCTTCACGCTGGCCGCCTACATGGTGGAGGGCAAGCCGTCCCGTGACCACCTCGGTCCGCGCACCATGATGCATGCTGACCCCGAAGCCTGGAGCGCCCTCACCCGGTGGGCGGCCGATGCCTCCGGGATGTTCCTGCGTGCGCAGCTTGAAGCAGGGGCAAGCGCAGGGCAGCTCTTCGACTCCTGGGCCGGCTCGCTGGGCCTGGCTGACTACACCGCCCATGTGGCCCCGGCCTCGGCCCGTGCGCTGGATCATGTCCGGGACCTCGGAGCGCCTCTGGTGCATTTCGGCACAGGCACCTCCGAGCTGCTCGGTGCCATGCGCGACGTCGGCGTGGACGTGGTGGGCGTGGATTACCGGCTGCCGCTGGATGAAGCCAACCGCCGCCTCGGCGGGACCACGCCGCTCCAGGGCAACATTGACCCCGCGCTGCTGAACGCTCCCTGGCCGGTCCTGGAAGCACACGTCCGTGAGGTACTGGCTGCCGGAGCCGCCGCGCCGGGCCACGTGGTCAACCTGGGCCACGGCGTTCCGCCGGAGACGGATCCTGACGTCCTGACGCGGGTGGTCGAGCTCATCCATTCGGTGGAGCCGTAACCATGCCGCACCGTCCCGTTCTTCCCCATTTCTCCACGGCACTGCCCCATTTCCCCCCAGCACGGAAAACCGCTGTGGAGACTGAGGCTGCAGAGCCGGCGCCGCCGCGCGTCAGCGCCGTAGTGGTGGGCGGCGGTATTTCCGGACTGATCGCAGCCCGGGACCTGGCCCTCAGCGGCCTGGCCGTGACGCTGTTTGAGGCCGGCACCGAGCTGGGCGGGTGCGTGGGCACCCACCAGGTGGCGGGGCTGACGCTGGACAGCGGGGCCGAATCTTTCGCCACCCGCTCGCGGGCGGTGCCTGAACTCATTGAGGAATTGGGGTTGGGTGACGCCGTCGTGGCTCCCGTTCCGGGCGGAGCCTGGCTGCAGCTGGCCGGGGATGACCTTCCGTCCGCTGCCCAGCGGATGCCCCAGACCGGCTTGCTGGGCATTCCGGCCGACCCCCGTGCTCCGGAAATTGTCCAGGCCATTGGACGCACCGCGGCCGCACGGGCAGCCCTGGACAAGGTGCTGCCCGTGGGCAGCCTGGCCCGCCGGGAGACCGTGAGCCTGGGCGAAGTGGTCCGGGCGCGGATGGGCGAGGTGGTGCTGCGCCGCCTGGTGGCCCCCGTAGTGGGCGGTGTGTACTCCTCGGATCCTGATGTCCTGGACGTGGACTCGGTGGCGCCGGGACTGCGCGCAGCGCTGGCCAAGCACGGCTCCCTGGCCGCAGCAGTGGCCTCCATGCGTGCCTCGGCACCCGCCGGCTCCGCTGTAGCCGGACTGTCCGGAGGCATGGGCATGCTCACCCGTGCCCTGGAAAAGGAACTGGTGGCCCTGGGCGTCAATCTGCGCACCGGCACACCCGTTGCCGCCGTGGAGCGGCGCAGCGGCGGCGGCTGGCTGGTTGCCCCGGCTGCAGCCGACCCGACCGCCGGGGCCACGGTGTCCGCGGACGTTCTGGTGACCGCCACCGACGGCCCCTCCGCCGTGGACCTGCTGGCCGGAAGCGTTCCGGAACTGGCGGCGGCCCGCCCCGGTCCCGGACCCGGCGTCGCCCTGGTCACTCTGGTGGTGGACCAGCCGGACCTGGACGCGCACCCCCGCGGCACCGGGATCCTGGTGGCCGCGGACGCTGAAGGCGTGGATGCCAAAGCCCTGACCCACGCCACCGCCAAGTGGCAGTGGCTTGCCGACTCCACCGGACCGGGAACGCACGTGCTGCGGCTCTCCTACGGGCGGGCACTGAGCGCTGCGGACGCTGCCGCTGCGTCCCGGCCCAGCGCTGTGGACCGGAAGGACGATGACCTCTTTGCCCAGGCCCTGGCGGACGCGTCGGCACTGCTGCAGGTGCCCCTGGGTGTCGATGATGTTGTGGGCTGGGACGTTGTCCGCTGGGTCGGCGCCCTGCCCTCGGCCGCCGTCGGGCACCGTGACCGGGTGGCCTCGGTGCGCGCCGCAGTGGAAAAAGTGCCCGGCCTGGAAGTGGTGGGTGCCTGGCTGGCGGGAACCGGACTGGCTGCCGTCACTGCCGATACCCGCACCCGGATGACCCGCCTGCTGGAGCAGCTGGACCGGGTGTGACATTAAGCACTTTCTACAAGAAGTAGAAGTGGAGTATTTCGTCTAAGGCTGTCCAAAAGGGCAGACTGTTAATCATGAGTGAGCCCATGGGTCAGAGCACCGCAGAAACAGCCGTCACCGAAGAACAGTTCTTTACCCTCTGGACCGTTTTCAAGCGGTCCGCCGCGGGTGGAATCACCGCAGCGGCTGAGGATTCCGAGGAAAACGTCAGGGCCTTTGAAGCGCTGGCTGCCCAACTGGCTGATCGCCACGTAACTCTGCGCGGACTGTACGACGTCTCCGCGATGCGTGCCGACGCCGACGTCATGGTGTGGCTGCACGGCGGCCGCGCCGAGGACCTGCAGTCCGCCGTCCGCGACATCCGCCGCTCCGGCCTCTTCACCGGCACGGAGATCGCCTGGTCCGCCATGGGCGTGCACCGCGACGCCGAATTCTCCAAGAACCACTGGCCCTCCTACGCACGGGGCATCGATCCGGAAGCCTGGATCTGCGTCTACCCGTTTGTCCGCTCCTACGAGTGGTACCTGCTGCCCGCCGAGGAACGCGGCAAGATGCTGCGCGACCACGGCATGCTGGGCCGCGAATTCCCGCAGGTCCTCGCCAACACGGTGGCTTCCTTTGCACTGGGGGACTGGGAATGGATCCTGGGCCTGGAAGCTCCCAACCTGGTTGACCTGGTGGACATGATGCGCCACCTGCGCTCCACCGAGGCCCGCAACCACGTCCGCGAAGAAATCCCCTTCTATACCGGCCGGCGCATTGCCGCCGCCGAGGTCGCCGAGGTACTGAAATGACGATGTCCCTGAACCACGACTCCGCTGAGCCCGCTTCCTTCAACCCGCTTGAGGGTGTCGACGAGAACGGCCGGATGGAACCAAAACATTACGACGCCATCCTGCTGGCCTCCTTCGGCGGTCCGGAAGGGCAGGAAGACGTCATTCCGTTCCTGCGCAACGTCACCCGCGGCCGGGGCATCCCGGACGAGCGGCTGGAGGAAGTGGCCACCCACTACCGCGCCAACGGCGGCATCAGCCCGATCAATGAGCAGAACCGCGCGCTGAAGGCAGCCCTCGAGGGTGAGCTGAAGCGCCGCGGCATCGACACACCGGTGCTCTGGGGAAACCGCAACTGGGCCCCGTACATCAAGGACGTGCTGCAGGAAGCCTATGACACCGGCTACCGCCGCCTGCTGATGGTCACCACCAGCGTGTACTCCTCGTACTCCAGCTGCCGCCAGTACCGCGAGGACCTGGGCATGAACCTGCTCGCCACCGGACTGGACAAGAAGCTCCAGGTGGACAAGGTCCGCCAGTACTTTGACCACCCGGGCTTCGTGGAGCCGTTTGTGGAGGGCGTCCGCGACTCCCTGGCACAGGTCCGCGAACAGCTCGCCGCTGCGGGCAAGGCAGACGGGAAGGTCGAGATCCTGTTTTCCACGCACTCCATTCCCACGGCCGACGCCGAGGCCTCCGGCCCGCGCGACCGCGAGTTCGAAGAGGGCAGCGCCTACGTGGCACAGCACCTCGCCAACGCCCGGGCCATCATGGACCGCATTCCGGAAGCTGCCGGGCTGGACTGGCAGCTGGTCTACCAGTCCCGGTCCGGATCCCCGCACACCCCCTGGCTGGAACCGGACATCAATGACGCCATCGCCGAGCTTCCGGCCAAGGGCGTCCAGGGCGTCGTCATCGTGCCGCTCGGTTTTGTCAGCGACCACATGGAGGTCCTTTGGGACCTGGACACCGAGGCAATGGACACCTGCAAGGAACTGGGCCTGGCCGCGCACCGCGCCCCCACGCCCGGCATCCATGACACCTTCGTTGCCGGCCTGGTGGACCTGCTCTGCGAGCGCACCGTCGAGAACAACATTTCCGACCGTCCGGCCCTGACCAAGCTCGGACCCTGGTACGACGTCTGCCGCCCCGGCTGCTGCGCCAACCTGCGCGGCGAAAAGCCCACCATCGCGGGCGCCGATTCCACTGTGGGGATTCAGTAGTGGCTCATTCGCCGGTCCTGATCGGAACCCGGGGCAGCGCCCTGGCCGTCACCCAGACCACCACGGTGGCCAACGCGCTTGCTGAACTGGGAGGCTTTGACGTTGAGCTGGTCCGGGTCCGGACCGAGGGTGACATCAACCGCGCGGCACTGTCCCAGATTGGCGGCACCGGCGTATTCGTGGCCGCGCTGCGGGACTCGCTGCTGCGCGGAGACTGCGACGTCGCCGTGCACTCCCTCAAGGACCTGCCCACCGGGCCAGCGGACGGCCTCACCATCGGCGCCATCCCGGCGCGGGTGGACGTGCGCGACGCGCTGTGCGCCCGCGATGGCCTGACCCTGGCCCAACTGCCGGCCGGTGCGCGCGTGGGCACCGGATCGCCGCGGCGTGCCGCGCAGCTGCGTTCGGCACGTCCTGATCTTGAGGTCGTGGACATCCGCGGCAACGTGGACACCCGCCTGGGACGCGTGGCAGGGCTGGTTGAGGGCGCCCCCGGCGACCTCGACGCCGTCGTGCTGGCTGCCGCGGGACTGGCCCGCCTGGGCCGGCTGGCGATGGTTTCCGAATTCCTGGACCCCTCCGTCATGCTGCCAGCCCCGGGCCAGGGCGCGCTGGCCGTGGAATGCCGCACCGCCGATGCCGCGGAAGGTCCGCTGAGCCGAGCGCTGGCCGTCTATGACAACAACGCCTCCCGTCTGACGGTGACTGCCGAGCGGGCGCTGCTGAACCGGCTGGAAGCCGGCTGCACCGCTCCCATCGGCGCGCTTGCCACCCTGACCGACGAGCGCCTGCACCTGGAAGCAGTGGTCTGCAGTGACGACGGCGGTAAGGTGCTGCGGCGTTCGGCCGCCACCGCCGAACTCGGCGAAGACGGTGCCCGGGCCCTGGGCATCCGCCTGGCCGAGGACCTGCTCGCCGCCGGCGCAGCATCCCTGACGGATCTCGCAGTCAGCTAATGTCCTTGACCGGGAGCCGCTGACATGCCGGAGCAGCAGGAAACGCGGCCAAATCTGGCCGGGCTGAATGTCGTGTTGCCGCGCACCCCGGACCGCGCCGCCGCAATGACCGCCGAACTGGCGGCCTGCGGGGCGAAAGTGTCCCTGATGCCGCTGATCGATTTCCAGTTCCCCGATGACACGGCAGAGCTGGACGGCGCGCTTCGGTCCCTGCGCTCCGGACGGTTCGCCTGGGTGATCTTCACCAGCGTGACCACGGTGCGGGCGATGGTGCGGCGCTGCGCTGCCCTGGGCCTGCCGGCGGCCTCGGTGATTCCCGCCGGCACGCGCATCGCCGCTGTCGGCAGCGGAACGCGGACGGCGCTGGAGGACATTGGGCTGGACCTTGACCTGATGCCCGAGGGCGACCAATCCGCGCGCGGACTCGCTGAATCCTGGCCGCACCCCGAGGACTCCGACCCCGAGGGCGGGGCACTGCGCATCCTGCTGCCGCAGGCAAACCTGGCGGACCCTGCTCTCCGCGAGGCCCTGACTTCCCTGGGATGGGACGTCCGCGCCGTGACCGCATACTGCACCGTGGATTATCCCGCCACGGGCGTCCGTTTTACTCCGGCCGCCGATGCCGGCCCCTCCGGCGGAGACCTCCTGATGACGCCGCAGGAATTCGCCGCCGCCGCACCTGCCGGCCCCCGGGCCGTGGTGCTGACCTCACCAAGCATCGTCCGCCGGTTCCTTCGGCTCTGTGCGCCCGTGCCGCCGGGCACCGTGCTCGTTGCCATCGGGGACAGCACCGCCGCGCAAATGGCTGAACTCGGCATGCCCGCGGATGCAGTGGCGGACCAGCCAACCCCTGAGGGAATAGCGCGGGCACTGTCTGTTGCTATGTCTACGGGTCCTACAAACTAGTTCCCCATCATTACCGGAAGGCAGATTTACCTCTATGAGCTTCCCCCAGCACCGTCCCCGCCGGCTCCGCACCACGCCCGCCATGCGCCGGCTGACCGCCGAATACCGGCTGGATCCGGCCGAGCTGATCCTTCCCGCCTTTGTCCGCGAAGGCATTACCGAGCCCAACCCGCTCACCTCCATGCCCGGCGTCGTCCAGCACACCCTGGATTCCCTGAAAAAGGCCGCCGCAGAGGCTGTTGAGCTGGGCGTGGGCGGGATCATGCTCTTCGGCATTCCCGCAGAGCGCGACGCCGTCGGCAGTGCCGGCACGGACCCCAACGGCATCCTGAACCGCGGCATTGCCGCTGTCCGCGAGGAAGTCGGCGATGACCTGGTCATCATGAGTGACGTCTGCCTGGACGAATTCACGGACCACGGACACTGCGGCGTGCTGGATGAAAACGGCGTGGTGGACAATGACACCACCTTGGAGATTTACGGGCGGATGGCTGTGGAGCAGGCACGCGCCGGTGCGCACGTCCTGGGCCCCTCCGGCATGATGGACGGCCAGATCGCCGTGATCCGCCAGGCCCTGGACGAGGCCGGTTTCACCGATGTTTCATTGTTTGCCTACGCAGCCAAGTACGCCTCGGCGTTCTACGGCCCGTTCCGCGAAGCTGTGGATTCCCAGCTGCAGGGCGACCGCCGCACCTACCAGATGGATGCCGCGAACCGTCGCGAAGCCCTTCTCGAAGTGGAACTGGACCTTGAAGAAGGCGCGGACATGGTGATGGTCAAGCCGGCCATGAGCTACCTGGATGTGCTGGCTGACGTGGCCGCCATGTCCCCGGTCCCGGTGGGCGCCTACCAGATCTCCGGCGAGTACGCGATGATTGAAGCCGCCGCCGCCAACGGCTGGATTGACCGCCGCCGGTCCATCGAAGAGTCCGTCCTGGGCATCAAGCGGGCTGGCGCGAACATGATTCTCACCTACTGGGCCACCGAACTGGCGGCCTGGCTGAAGGAAAGCAAGTAATGTCCTCTCCTGTCTCACCGTCTTCCTCCGAAGAACTCTTCGACCGCGCCCGGGCACTGATGCCCGGCGGCGTGAACTCACCGGTCCGGGCCTTCGGCTCTGTGGGCGGAACGCCGCGCTTCATGGTCTCCGCCAAGGGCCCGTACATCACGGACTCCGAAGGCCGCGAATACGTGGACCTTGTCTGCTCCTGGGGGCCGGCCCTGGTGGGGCACTCCCACCCGGACGTCATCGCCGCCGTGCATGCCGCCGTCGACAACGGGCTGTCCTTCGGCGCCTCCACCCCGGCCGAGGCCGAACTGGCACAGCTGGTCATGGACCGGGTGCCGGGAGTGAAGCGCCTGCGCATGGTTTCCACCGGCACCGAAGCGACCATGACCGCCGTCCGGCTGGCCCGCGGCTATACCGGCCGGAACCTGATCATCAAGTTCGCCGGCTGCTACCACGGCCACCTGGACGGACTGCTGGCCTCCGCCGGCTCCGGACTGGCCACCCTGGCGCTTCCGGGCTCCGCAGGCGTCACCGCTGCCACCGCCGCGGAGACGCTGGTGCTGCCGTACAACGACGTCGCTGCCGTTGAGAAGGCCTTTGCCGAACACGGCGCGGACATTGCCGCCGTCATCACCGAAGCGGCTCCGGCCAACATGGGTGTGGTGACTCCGGCGCCGGGCTTCAACGCGGCCCTGTCCCGCATCACCGCCGAAAACGGCGCCCTGCTGATCCTGGACGAGGTCCTCACCGGCTTCCGCACGGGTCCGGCCGGCTACTGGGGCCTCACCGGCGCGAAGGAAGGCTGGACACCGGACCTGTTCACGTTCGGCAAGGTCATTGGCGGCGGCATGCCCGTCGCCGCTCTGGGCGGCCGCGCCGACGTCATGGACTATCTGGCCCCGCTGGGCCCGGTCTACCAGGCCGGCACCCTCTCCGGCAACCCGATCGCCATGGCTGCCGGTGTTGCCACGCTCAAGGCCGCCACCGCTGAGGTCTACGCCACCGTGGATGCACGCTCCGCCGAGCTCTCCGCCGCGGTGTCCGCCGCCCTGACCGATGCCGGTGTGGACCACAGCATCCAGCGGGCCGGCAGCCTCTTCAGCGTTGCTTTCGGCACCTCCGCCACAGGCGTGCACAACTATGAGCAGGCCCAGGCGCAGGAAGCCTTCCGGTACAAGCCCTTCTTCCACTCCATGCTGGAGAGCGGTGTCTACCTGCCGCCGTCGGTCTTTGAGGCCTGGTTCCTGTCCGGCGCGCACGACGACGCCGCGATGGAACGCATCTACGCTGCCCTTCCGGCGGCCGCCAAGGCTGCCGCCGACGCACAGCCGTAGGCCCAACGCATAAGAACCCCGCACCTCCCTTTCGGGACGTGCGGGGTTCTTTGTTTGTGGCTGTTGACTGCTGCTAGAAGGCGGCGGTCACGTCACCGTTGGGCCAGGTCTTTTCAATGTATGCCTTGACCTCGGGGGAGTGCAGCAGCTCTTCGAGCTTGTCGATCCGGGCATCCTTGGCGCCGGTCTTCCAGGCCAGGAAGTTGGCATACGGGTTGTCCTCGACAGATTCCACCAGCAGGGCGTCATCGGTGCTCAGACCGGCAGCCAAGATGTAGTTGCCGTTGAGGATGGCCAGGTCCACAGTGGGATCACTGAGGTCGTTGACCAGCAGCTCCGGCTGGTTCTCCACGAAGTCCAGGCCCTTGGGATTCTGCTCGTCCGTCAGGGCGAGCACCGAAGCGTCAGCCTGGATGTTCTCCAGCAGCCCGGCTTCCTGCAGCAGGGTCAGGGCACGGGCCTGGTTGGAGGGGTCGTTGGTGATGGCCACGCGGGCGCCGTCGCCAACGGCGGAGATGTCCGTCAGTTTTTCCGAGAACACGGCGTACGGCTCAACGTGAACGCCGGCGCCGTGCTCAAAGTCGTACCCCTGGGATTCAACCTGGGATTCAAAGTACGGCAGGTGCTGGTAGTAGTTCGCATCCAGCGAGCCGTCGTTCAGGGCGATATTCGGCGTGACGTAGTCATCGAATTCCTTGATATCCAGTTCGAGGCCGGCGTCGGCCGCGAAGTTGTCGGCCACATACTCCAGGATCTGGCCCTGCGGCAGCGGGCTGGCACCCACCGTCAGGGTTACCGGGTTCGCCGGATCCAGAGTGTCAACGGATTCGCTGGAGGTATCGGAGCCTCCGCAGGCGGACAGCGCCAGGGCAGCGGCCACACCGGTGGCAACGAGAGTCAGTGATTTACGCATCGGGTGCGTTCCTTTCAGGGAACCCGGGCCGGAAGACATCCAACCCGGACAGTGGGCAGCTAGCGGCTACTGGCTGCAGATTCCCGTCCAAACCGCGGCCGGCAAAGGCAGCGGACGGCGGGAAAAGATCAATGATCAGCGGCGGATGTCCGCTGTATCGGGGACGCTGGGGTCGGGAACGTGATCCGAGCCGGCCGGCGGCGCAACAACGCTGACGTCGAGGGCAGCGGCACCGGGGGCACCGGCGGAAGCGGTCCGACGGCGGCGCTTGGACCCGCCGTCGGCGGAGCGGTGATCCACTCGGCGGGCCACAAGGTCTCCGGCGATCTGGATGATTTGGACAATCACCACAATCACGATGATCGTGACCAGCATGACCCCGCTGTCGAAGCGCTGGACTCCGTAGTTGTAGGCCAGCTTGCCCAGGCCTCCGCCGCCTACGATGCCCGCCATGGCGGAGTAACCCACCAACGTGACCATGGTGGTGGTCAGGGCAGCAACCAGACCCGGCATGGCTTCCGGAAGCAGGACCTTGGTGATGACCTGCGTCTTGGTGGAGCCCATCACCAGGGCCGCGTCGATCTTGCCGCCGGAAACGTCCCGCAGTGCGGTTTCAACCAGCCGGGCGAAGAACGGGATGGTGCCGATGCTCAGGGCCACGCACGCAGCGATCGGGCCGATCGAGCTGCCGGTGATGAACCGGGCGAGCGGAATGAGCGTCACCATGAGGATCGCGAAGGGAACCGAGCGGGTGATGTTGACGATGACACCGCTGACAATCCGGTTGGTGACCGGCATGGGCCGCAGCCCGCCGGATGCACTGGTGTGCAGGAAGATGCCCAGCGGGACACCGACCAGCAGAGTGACCAGCCCGGAGATTCCCACCATCTGGAGGGTTTCCACCAGGGCGTCCGGCAGGGCTTTGGTGATGCCGGGGTTGTTGAAGAGTTCAGTCAGGAAATTCATGCGGCCACCTCCACGGCGACGCCCTGATTGGCGAGGTAGTCGGTTACGGCGGTCATGTCCGTATGCACGTCCAGCTGGATCCGCAGACGGCCGAAGCGGCTGCCGGCGAGTGTCTCGACGCTTCCGGCGAGGACATTGACATCGGTGTTGAAGCGCCGGGTGAGGGCGGAGAGCACGGGCTCGGTGGCATTGCCGCCGGTGAGCAGCAGCTCCAGCACGGGGCCGGTGGGATCTCCGGGCAGAAGCGGGGTGGCGGGCAGCGGAATGAGCTGTTTGGCCAGCCTGCCGCGCAGGTTCGAGGCCACCTCGCTCAAGGGGCCGTGCTCCGCCACCCTTCCTGCTTCGAGCAGGGATACGGAGTCGCAGATGCGCTTCACGACGTTCATCTCATGGGTGATGATCAGCACCGTCAGGCCCAGCCGGTGGGACAAATCCGAGATCAGGTCCAGGATGTCATCGGTGGTGCCGGGGTCCAGGGCCGAGGTGGGCTCGTCGCACAGCAGGATGTCCGGATCCGAGGCCAGCGCGCGGGCAATGCCCACCCGCTGTTTCTGTCCGCCGGAAAGCTGCGCGGGATAGGCGCCGGCAAAACTCTCCAGTCCCACCAGGCGAAGGAGGCTGGCCACCTTGTCCTTAATGTCCTGCTTCTTGGCTCCGGCGAGTTCCAGCGGATGCGCGATGTTGGCGGCCGCCGTGCGTGAATCCATCAGGTTGGCGTGCTGGAAGACCATGCCGATGCGGCGCCGGGCGGTGCGGATTTCGGAGTCCTTGACCGCGGTCAACTCCCGCCCGTCAATGGTGACTGAGCCCGACGTCGGCCGGTCCAGCAGCGTCAGGCACCGCACCAGGGTGGACTTGCCGGCGCCGGAATGTCCGATGATCCCGTGAATGGATCCCCTGGGCACGCTCAGGCTCACGCCGTCGAGCGCAGTGACGTCTCGGTCGCCCTGGCGGTATACCTTGCGCAGGTCCGTAACTGTGATCATTGATCCTCGTGGTCTGTTAATCGGGGCTGGTCATCGGACAGCTGCCAGGGCACGCAAGGGTGCCGGGGCCGTCCGTATGCCGGGGCCAACTGGAGGTGTCTGCCAATCGCGTGGCACGAGACGCGGGACCGCGGGAGGAACCCCGCCACAGGGTTCTCCAGGGCACGCCTGGGGCGCCATCAGCGCCTAACACAGCTGCAAGTATCTCATGCAGAGGCCCCAAGGCATGATTCGTTGGTGCTGTGTGAAGCAGTGCTTCGGGGTGCGGCTCCGTATTACGCCGTACACCTGCCGTCCCGTCCTGCAGCCGGGGGCTGCGGCGGCAGGATGTCCTTTAGCCGCGGGCCGGCCAGGTCCCGTCCACCACCGCGCCCGGATCCTTGCGCCGCAGATAGTCCTGGAAACTGGCAGCCTGTTCGCTGGCCCACCGGACCTGGTCCCGGTGGAGCTGCGAGGCGTCACCATGCAGTACGGGGAACTTTCCGGCCAGGGCCCGCGCGACGCCAATCGTGGCCATGACATCGGCAGCGGAGGTGTGGGCGTTTTCGAAGCCGATGCCGTAATGCTCGGTCAGCGCCGTCAGGGTGCGCTTTCCCCGCCGGTAACGGTCCACCTGCTTGTCCAGGATGTAGGGGTCGATCACGGGTGCGGGAACCGGAGCAGACAGGCCGAAGCGGCTGCACTCGCGGTTCAGGACGGTGAAGTCGTAGGAGGCATTGAATGCAAGGACGGGAATGCCGGCGGAGAACATGCTGCCCAGCACCCCGGCGATTTCGGCGGTTACCTCGGCAGCGGGACGGCCCTGTGCACGGGCGTGTTCCGTGCTGATGCCGTGGATGGCTGCCGCCTCGGCGGGAATGTCTTCTTCCACGGCGGCGAGCCACTCATGGTGCTGCAGAACTTCCCCCCGGCCGTTCACGAGAATGATGGACGCGGTCACGATGCGTGCCGTCTGCGGGTCGCGGCCGGTGGTCTCAAGATCAAAGGCCGCGTGGGGAAGTTCATGCCAGCTGTTCATCAAATAAACGTACCGTTGGCCACTGACATTCGAAGATTCGGGCGTCCCTGCCGCCGGGACTACGCTGGTGACATGCGCAGGAACTATGTCGACGCCGTGCGTTCGGTGGTTGGGCTGATTCCGCCCGCACATGTCCTTTCTTACGGGGATGTGGCGGAGATCCTCAGCCAGGGCGGTCCGCGGCAAGTGGGCGCCGTTCTGTCCCGGCACGGATCGGGGCTGCCCTGGTGGCGGGTGATCCGCGCCGGCGGCGAACCTCCGCGGTGCCACGGCCGGCGGGCCTGGGACCATTACGCGGCCGAAGGCACCCCGGTGAAGGGGACCCCGGACGACGACGGCGGCGGCTACCGGGTGCGGATCGGCGCGGCACGGTGGTTCCCCTCGGAAGCGGACTGGGCAGCACTCGAGGCATTGCGTGCCGGGCTGGCTGAAGCCGGTCCGAAAGTGTCGGCAGGACGTGATGAAGTAGAGGCATGAGCGTAAAACTGCACCTGGTGGGGCCCTCGGCGGCAACTGCACAAACCCCGGAGCTGACCCCGGACCAGCAGACAGTGGTGGACCTGCCCGCCGGCAGCGGGCCGGTCCTGGTGCTGGGCGCCCCCGGCACGGGCAAATCCACGGTGCTGGTCGAAGCCGCCGCTGCCCGGATCAACCGCGGCCTCGATCCCGCGGGACTGCTGCTGCTGGCCCCCACTCGTCTGGCCGCGGCGGCCCTGCGCGATGCCCTTTCCGCCCGGCTGCAGGGCACGCTGAGCACGTCCCCCGCCCGAACCTGGGCTTCCTATGCTTTTGACCTGATCCGGCGCGCCAAGGCGGAGGGCCGCCTCCCCTACCTGACGCGGGCTCCCAAGCTGCTGTCGGGTGCGGAGCAGGACGTCATCATCAAGGAACTCCTGGAAGGGCACGGCCAGGACGGCATTCCTGCCCTGCCCTGGCCTGAGTCACTGGACCTTGCCCTGCCTACGCGGGGCTTCCGGCAGGAAATCCGGCAGCTGTTCGACCGCATCATTGAGTACGGGATCTCCTCGGAAGAGGTAGCCGATCTGGGCCAGCGGCACAACCGGCCTGACTGGGTGGCTGCCGCCGCCCTGTACGCGGAATACCGGGACGTCCTGGACATCCGCATGCCGGAAGCCTTCGACCCGGCCGGGATCATCACCACCGCATTGGAAATCCTGGAAGCCGATCCGGAATTCCTGGCAGCAGAACGTGCCCGGCTGCAGCTCATCCTCGCGGACGACCTGCAGGAGGCCAACCCTGCCATCCACGCCCTGCTGGGCCTGCTCGCCAAGGACAGGGACGTGGTGGTGACCGCCTGCCCGGATACCGTGGTGCAGGGCTTCCGCGGAGCCCGTCCGGACCTGCTGGGCACACTGCCTGCCACGCTGGGCGAAGGACTGCAGACCTTCGTCCTGTCCGGTCCGCACCGGCTCACGGGGTCCATTGCCGCCGCCTGGCTGCGCACTGCCTCCCGCATTTCAGTGGTCGCACAGCTTCCCCGGTACCGGGCCGCTGTGCTTCCCGCCGCTGATCTTCCCGTTACCGGGGCGGAGGAACCGGCCGAGGACGCAGTCCAGGGCGAAGTACCTGCTGACGCGGTGGTTGCCGGACGGGCCGAGGCCCACGTCGTCGATTCGCCCATGCATGAACTGCGGTACATCGCGCAGCGGATTCTCCAGGCCCAGCTGCTGGACGGGCGGCGGCTGGAGGACATGGCCGTCATCGTGCGCACGGGAGGCCAGCTGGCACGCATCCAGCGCTACCTCAGCGGCCAGGGCATTGACGTGAAGGTTCCTGTGGCGGAGAAGGCAGTGCGCGACGAAGCCGCCGTCCGCCCGCTGCTGGAGGCCTTCGCCGTCGTCCTGGACCCGGACCTGCTGACCCCGGAAACTGCGGTCTCGCTGCTCACCTCACGGATCGGCGGCGCCAGCTCCATCGAACTGCGCCGCCTGCGCCAGTCCCTGCGCCGGGAAGAAATGCGCGGCGGAGGCGGACGCACCAGCGACGCCCTGCTGGTGGAAGCCCTGACGGACCCGCTCTCTCCCAGTGGACTCGCGCTCGCCGGCCTCTCCTGGGAAGCGCGTGCCGCCCAGCGGCTGGCCGCGATGCTCCGCGCCGGGCGCGCTGCGGCGGACCAGCCCGGCGCCACGGCCGAAACCGTGCTCTGGGCACTGTGGTCAGTCTCCGGCTGGTCCAAGAAATGGGCCGACGCCGCACTGTCCGGCGGGCCTGCCGGCGCCAGGGCGGACCGGGACCTGGACGCGATCATGGCGCTGTTCCAGACTGCTGAACGCTATGTGGACCAGCTGCCCGGTTCCACCCCGGCCCAGTTCCTTGACTACCTGACCAGCTCCGAACTGCCAATGGATACGCTGGCCGCCCGCGCCCAGCGCCGCGACGCAGTGGAACTGCTGACACCTGCCAGCGCCGCAGGACGGGAATGGCCCATGGTCATCGTTGCCGGCGTCCAGGACGGCGTGTGGCCCAACCTCCGGCTGCGCGGAGAGCTGTTGGGCAGCGGGGACCTGGTGGCCGCCATCGAGCACGGTGACGGGTTCGCCCGGCACCGCAGCCCGCAAACCCTGATGCACGCCACCCGGCACGACGAACTGCGCAGCTTCTCCACTGCCGTCTCGCGTGCCCGGGAGCTGCTGATCTGCACGGCCGTGTCCTCCGACGATGAGCAGCCGTCCCCGTTCCTGGATCTGGTGGAGCCCCTCCCCGCGGAAGCCGTGAAGCGGGAACGCACGGAGGTGCTGCGTCCGCTCACGCTGCGCTCGCTGGTGGCCGAACTGCGCGCTTACGCACAGCAGCCGCAGGAGAAACCGGATCTCGCCCGTGAGGCCGTGCATCATCTCGGGACCATGCTCAACCACCCGGTGCGCGTGCCCGGCGCGGCACCGTCCGAATGGTGGGGGCTGGCACCGCTGTCCACTGACGCCCCGGTGGTTCCCGGGGAGACTCCCATTCCGGTGTCACCGTCCAAGGTCGACGCCGTGCTGAAGTCCCCGCTGAGCTGGTTCGTTTCCGCTGCCGGAGGGGAGCAGGCCACCGACTTCGCCCGTTCCCTGGGCACCCTGGTGCACCAGATTGCCCAGGACCTGCCGGACGCGTCCGGCGGCGAGTACGTCGCGGAGCTGCAGCGCCGCTGGCCGACCCTGGGGATGAAGGACAACTGGGAAGGCAAAGTGGACTTCAAGCGTGCCGAAACCATGGTGCGCAAACTGGCGGAGTACGTCATCAAAATGCGCCGGGAAGGCCGCTCCCTGGTGGATGTGGAGCGGGACTTCGCCGCCGAGCTGCCGGTGGAAATCCGCGGACAGGAACGGACCGCCCTGCTGCGCGGCCAGATTGACCGCCTGGAGATCGACGCGGAGGGCCGGTTGTTCATTGTCGACCTCAAGACCGGTAAATCGTCCCCCAAGAAGGATGATCTCAAAGAGCACCCGCAGCTGGCGGCTTACCAGGAGGCCGTCCGGGAGGGCGCCGTAAACCGGGACAAGCCTGCAGCGGAGGGGGAGAACCCCGCCTCGGAACCGCCCGCGCCGTCGTCCCTGCCCGGCGGGGCCGCACTGGTCCAGCTGGGCACAACCAGCAAGGGCGTATCCGTGCAGGAACAGGAACCGCTGGACCCTGAAGACACGCGGGCGCAGGACATGATCCGGACGGCGGCTGCGCTTATGTCCGATTCCACCTTTGACACTGTGCACGACCCAACCCGCAGCGGATTTGGCGGCCACGGCTGCCGTCTGCCTGAAATCTGCCCGCTCTGCCCCGAAGGAAAGCAGGTCACCGAATGAGTGCCTCCCTGAGTGAAACCCTGCACCCAGAGGTTCCAGGTGCCCCCCGGTATTCGGCCCGGGAGTTGGCTGAAATGCTGCACACCGATCCGAAAAGCTCCGTGCAGTACCCCACGGAGGATCAGGTCGGCATCATCGAAGCGCCGCTGGAACCGCTGCTCGTCATTGCCGGTGCGGGCTCCGGGAAAACCAAAACCATGGCTGACCGGGTGGTGTGGCTGGTGGCTAACCAGCTTGTGCGTCCGGAGCAGATCCTGGGTGTGACCTTCACCCGCAAGGCAGCGGGAGAACTGGAGACCCGCATCCGGCAGCGCCTTGACCTGCTGCACCGCGTCCTCGAGGTTGGCACAGCGGATCCGGGCCTGATTCCGCCGGGAACCGATCCGGATGAAAGTGCGGACGCCCGGCTGGATCCCACCGTGTCCACCTATCACTCCTACGCGAACGGAATCGTCAACGACTACGGCCTGCGGCTGGGCGTGGAGCGGGATTCCGTCATGCTCGGGGGCGCCCAATCCTGGCAGCTCGCCACCGAGGTGGTCGAGGGATATGCCGGCGATTTTGAACACTTCACCGCAGCCAAATCCACCCTGGTCAACGGTGTACTCCAAATGGCCGGCGAATGCGCCGAACATCTTCAGAGCCCCGCAGACGTCCGGGAGCACCTGGTGTCGCACCTGGCCGCAGTTTCCGCCCTGCCGTACCAGGCCGGCAAAACCAAAGCCGCAACCGCTGCAGTGCAGAAGCTGATGGACCGGCTGCGCACCCGGATTTCCGTTACCGAGCTGGTGGAGAACTACCGCAGGGCCAAGTCGGAGCGCCGGCAGCTGGACTTCGGCGACCTCGTGGAACTTGCTGCCCGGATCGCCGCCACGATCCCCGAGGCCGTGGAGATGGAACGGGCAAAGTACAAGGTAGTGCTGCTGGATGAATTCCAGGACACCTCCCACGCCCAGATGGTGCTGTTCTCCCAGCTGTTCGGTGACGGCCGTGCCGTGACCGCCGTGGGCGATCCGCATCAGTCGATCTATGGTTTCCGCGGCGCGTCAGCGGGCCAGCTGGGCACCTTCCGGGACCAGTTCCCGCTGTTCCTGCCAGACGGCTCACGGGCGCTCGCTCCGGTGGCCAACCTGTCCGTGGCCTGGCGCAACGCCACCTCCATCCTTGCCACAGCCAACGCGGTCTCGACGCCGCTGAATAGCACTGCGCCCTGGCTGAAGGAGCAACGGCTCCCGCAGGTTCCGGAACTGCAGGCCCGCCCCAAAGCCCCGGTGGGCGAGGTGTACCTCGGCCGCTACCTGGCCGATGTTTCCGTTCCTGCGCACGGAGAAGCCGAGGGGGTCCAGGGCGAAGCGGATGCGGTGGCGGAGCAGGTGCTGCAGCACCGGAAACGGTGGTTCGAAACCGATGACGCGGGCAAGGAACTCCAGCCCACCGTGGCTATCCTTTGCCGCGGCCGCAAACAGTTTGGTCCTATCCGGGAAGCCCTCGAGGCGCGCGGTATTCCCGTCCAGATTGTTGGGCTGGGCGGGCTGCTGTCCACCCCCGAAGTGGTGGATGTCCTCGCAGTCCTGCGGGTCCTCGGCGATCCGGGGCGGTCCGATTCCATGCTGCGGGTCCTGGCCGGAGCCCGCTGGCGGATTGGCCCCGCCGACCTGATGGCTTTGGCTGACTGGTCCCGGCACCTGGTCCGGGTCCGGGAACGGGCCATGTCCGTGGCGGATGCTGCGGATGTCCACCGTCCCGACGAGGCGCCGGACGGCACTGAAACAGTGGTGGAGGCAGACATGGCCGAAGCCGGCTCACTGGTGGAGGCCGTGGACTCCCTGCCGCGGCCGGATTGGGTTTCCAACGCGGGCAGGTCCATCTCCGCAGAAGGTCTGCGCCGGCTGACGCTGCTGCGCGATGAGCTGCGGGACCTGCGCAGCTATGTCGGAGAAGATCTCACCACCCTGATCGGCGAAGTTGAACGCCGGATCCTGCTGGACATCGAAGTGGCGGCCAAGCCCGGGGTCACCATTCATGAGTCTCGGCGGAACCTGGATGCCTTCATAGACGCCGCCGCCACTTTCAGCTCCTCGAGCGAGCGGGTGGACCTGATGGCCTTCCTGGCATGGCTGGAGGCAGCCAACGAGGAAGAAAACGGTCTTCCGGTGACGCAGCTTGAGGCCAGCCGTGAAGCCGTGCAGCTGCTGACGGTTCATGCTTCCAAGGGACTGGAATGGGACGTAGTGGTCATTCCTGGCCTGAATGAGGGCCAGTTCCCCAATGACCGTGATTCGCGCTGGAGCAGCGGAGAGGGGGCCATCCCCTGGCCGCTGCGCGGGGACGCCCCCGATCTTCCCCAGTGGGACTGGGAGCAGGAGGACCAGAAGAGCTGGGTGGACAGTGAGAAGGCCTTCAGCGAAGACGCACGCGGTCATGCCGAGCGCGAGGAACGCCGTTTGGCCTATGTGGCCTTCACCCGGGCCAAGTACGTGCTGATCTGCACCTCGAGTGTGTGGGGAGGGGGGCGGTCCAAACCAACTGCGGTCTCGCGCTATCTGCAGGACCTCTACGACCTGGGGGAAGCAGGAGCGCACGGTTTCCGCCTGATGTCCTGGGTGAAGGAGGGCGACGAAGGGGACACCAACCCGGCCAACGCCGATGTCCAGCGCAAAAGCTGGCCCATTGACCCCCTGGGGGAGCGGCGTCCCGGCATGGAGGCAGCCGGAGCTGCCGTACTTGAAGCTGCAGCCCGGCAGACGGCTCGCGTGGGCCAGTCGGAAATCGACATCCTGACAGACGTGGACGGCCGCGCCGGTGAGGATGCGCATGAGTCCTCCGGGAGTGTGTTTGAGCCTACGCGGTGGGCCAAGGAAGTGGAGCTGGTCCTGGCCCGGCACCGCCCCTCGGATGAAGTGGTTGAGGTCGAATTGCCCGCCCACATTTCCGCTTCCCTGCTGGTGGACCTGAAAGATGATCCGGACGAGGTCACACGGCAGCTGCGGCGGCCCGTGCCGCGGGAGCCGGGCATGGCGGCACGCAAAGGAACGGCATTCCATGCCTGGGTGGAGGAGTTCTTCGGCACCAGCGGAATGCTGGACATCGACGAGCACCCCGGCGCTGCCGACGCCTACGTGGACGAGGCCTATGAGCTCGACGACATGATTGCCACCTTCGAGTCCTCACCGTGGGCCAGGCGGACTCCGGCCTACATCGAAGTTCCGGTGGAGACACGGGTGGATACCGTGGTGGTGCGCGGACGCATCGACGCAGTCTTCCAGGACGAGGACGGCACCTGGGACCTGATTGACTGGAAAACCGGAGCACCTCCCACGCAGGACAAGCTTGAGGTCCGCTCCGTGCAGCTGGCCGTCTACCGGCTGGCGTGGGCCAGGCTGAAGCAGGTGCCGCTGGAGAAGGTCAATGCGGCGTTCTACTACGTGGCCGCAGACAAGCTCATCCGTCCCTTCAACCTGCTGGGCGAAAAGGAGCTGGAGGACATCATCCGCGGGGCCAACTCGGCGGAGTCCTAGGGAGTGCTGCAGCCGGCTGGCCTGTTGGAGGGGCGGCCGGCGGCCGCTACTTCCTCTTCTTCAGCCGCCCTGACTTCTTCGAGAAACCGGATTTCTGCGCCTTGGCCGTGCCGGTCTTCCCGTCCGGGTCCAGCTCCCGGGTGCCTGCTGCGGCCGTTGAACCCTCGGATGAAACGGCGACGACGGCGATCGCGCCCGTCTCTGCGGCATCCGAGGATTGCGGCTCAGTTGCTGCTTCCGCGCCGGCCGGACCCTGGCCGCCGGACTCGGCGGAGCCTGCCGGGGCGTCGTCAATGGGCATGACGCTCACCCGGGTGGACACCGCGTGAACCCCTGCGCTTACGGACGGCCTCTTCGTCGGAGCGGGGCGGGTCACCGGCAGGACAACCGAAGGGGCGGCGGCCGAGGCGGAAAGAGCTGCAGCGGCCCGGATGGCCTCCTCAGCGGCCGCCCTTTCTGCCTCGGCGGCTTCGGCTGCGGCTTCAGCGGCGGCTGCCGCTGCTTCCTCCGCCTCGATCTTCTCTGCAGCTTCCTGCTCCAGGATGTCCGCCTCGAGGGTGGCGAGCATTTCCTCGGCCTCGGCAATCATGGTGGAGTTTTCAGCAGCCACACCTCGCACCAGCCACTGAGCGAGGGCAAACTCAGCGGACAGGGCGGCACGGCGCATCAGGTGCGGGTCCGGTGCTTCCGGGCGGGCCTCCTTGTAGGCTGCATGCACCGCCTCGGTAAAGGCCGGGTCATTGGCCGCAATCAGCCAGGCGAAGTCATCTGCGGGGTCTCCGATGCGCAGATCCGTCCAGCCGGTGACGGCGCTGATCCGGCCGTGGGAGACGAGCAGGTTGTCCTCATGAAGGTCGCCGTGAACCACGGAGCAGTTGAAGCGCCACAGGGTGACATCTTCCAGGGCGTGTTCCCAGCGCCGCAGCAGCACAGCGGGAATCTTGCCCGTGGTGGCGGCCTGGTCCAGCTCATTGAGCTTGCGCTGCCGGAATTCGTTCGCCGAGTAGCTGGGCAGGTCGGCGTCGTGCACCAGATCATGCGGCAGGCTGTGGATGGCAGCCATCGCACGGCCCACTTCCCGGGGCAGTGTTCCGCTCTCCGCCACCAGCGAATCAATGTCGCGTGTGGAGCCGGGCAGATGGGAGTACACAAACGTGCACAGATCTCCCTGCCGGACGGTCCCGGCCACATGCGGGAGGGCAAACGGCAGCTCTGCGCGCACCGCGGGCACAAAGGCCCGGAGCACCAGCAGCTCGGTTTCCAGCCTCATGCTGGCATCAATGTGCTTGGGAGAACGTACCCGCCATTGCTTTCCGGCGTCGTCAACCAGGACAGCGGAGTCAAAGTCCGCGGCATCGTCGGGGGAGCCGGCGACGCCGGTGGGGGTCAGCCCGGAGACGGCGGCGCTGGCCAATGCGGCCAATTCCATGGGGGTGCGTTTCACATCTTTAACCGTAGAGGTACATGTGGCGCGAATAACCATAGGCTGGCGGCGAGTCGCCGGATGCGTGAGCAATAACTCACACGGGGCAGGTAGCGGAAGTCCGACTACAGGTTGTTGGTCGCAAGTCAGTACGGTAGAGACATGAGCAGCCCAGCACCGGTAGCAGTTGTACCCCCTCTTGGAATTTTGCCGCTGGCCCGCACGGCGGTGGACCGCGGTTCGGACCGCCGCGTGGCAGCGGACCTGTTCGAACAGATCCGTGCCAACCCCTCCACCCGCGTCATGTACATGGCCGGAGGGAAGGCGCTGATCAGCAGCACCGAGGTCGTGCTCGGCCCCGTTGCGCACAGCGGCTTCGGGGAGGTGCCCGTCTATCTGGGCCGCACCCTGGCTGACGCACAGGAACCGGCGGGCACCGACGTCGTCCTGGTGACCTTGGACGAAGAAGATCCGCTGCTGGAAACCGACGGCGCCCGGTGGGCGTCGCTGCGCGAAGTCGCCGTCCTGCTGGGCGAACTGGATGCGGCCCTGTTCGTCGAAGCCGCCGCCATCTCCAACTGGCACGCAGCGCACACCCACTGCCCGCGCTGCGGTGCCGCCACCGTTCCGGAGCAGGGCGGCTGGGTCCGCCGCTGCCCCGAGGACAACAGCCAGCACTTTCCCCGCACCGACCCGGCCATCATTGTTGCCATCACCGACCCGCAGGACCGCATCCTGCTGGGCTCCGCGGCGGCCTGGAAGGGCAACCGCTACTCAACCCTGGCGGGCTTCGTCGAGCCCGGGGAATCCCTGGAAGCGGCCGTCATCCGCGAGGTCGCCGAAGAATCCGGGCTGACCGTCCACTCGCCGCAGTATCTGGGATCCCAGCCCTGGCCCTTCCCCTGTTCCCTGATGCTGGGCTTCACCGCCCGCACCGAGGACGCAGAAGCCACCCCGGACGGCGTCGAAATCTCCGATGTGCGCTGGTTCACCCGTGAGGAACTGGGAACTGCCGTGGCCAGCGGCGAGATCACCATCGCAGGCGGGATTTCCATCGCCCGGAACCTGATCGAACGCTGGTACGGAGGACCCATCAAGGAGCCGGAGCTCGAGGCGCAGGCATGAGCCCAGACTCCGTTGAAGCCCGCATCCTCGCGGGACTGGATGATGAACAGCGCGAAGTAGCCACCTCCCTGACCGGACCGCTGTGTGTCCTTGCCGGTGCCGGAACCGGCAAGACCCGGGCCATCACGCACCGCATGGCGTACGGCGTGCACACCGGGGTCTACAAGCCCCAGCGCGTGCTGGCAGTAACATTCACTGCGCGCGCCGCCGCGGAAATGCGGACCCGGCTGCGCGATCTGGGTGCCGGCGGTGTCCAGGCCAAGACGTTCCACGCTGCCGCGCTGAAGCAGCTGCAGTATTTCTGGCCGCAGACCGTGGGCGGCCAGCTTCCGGACCTGCTGAGCCACAAGGCCCAGTTCATTGCCGAAGCAGCCCGGCGCCTGCGGCTCTCCACGGACCGCGCTGCCATCCGCGACGTCGCGGCCGAGATCGAGTGGGCCAAGGTGTCCATGCTGACCCCCGAAAGCTACGTCTCCGCCGCCAAGGGCCGGGACGCCCCGGCCGGTTTTGACCTCATCACCATCTCCCGCATCTTCCAGGCCTATGAAGACGTGAAGGTGGACCGCAACGTCATCGACTTCGAGGACGTCCTGCTGATCACCGTGGGCATCCTCCAGGAAGATGAGCGGGTTGCCGCCACGGTGCGGGACCAGTACCGCCACTTCGTAGTGGACGAGTACCAGGACGTCTCCCCGCTCCAGCAGCGGCTCCTGGACCTGTGGCTGGGCGGACGTGACGAGTTGTGCGTGGTGGGCGACTCCAGCCAGACCATTTACTCCTTCACCGGCGCAACGTCCAAGCACCTTTTGGGTTTCCCGTCGCGGTTCCCCAACGCCCCCGTCGTCAAGCTGGTGCGGGACTACCGCTCCACGCCCCAGGTGGTGGGCCTGGCTAACCGAATCCTGGCGGCCCGCACCGCTGAGGGTGAGCGCTCGCGCTTTGCCCCTCCGTGGCCCAAACCGCTGGAACTCATTGCCCAGCGCCCCGCAGGGCCCGAGCCCACGTTTACGGAATGCGCGGACGATGACGCCGAGGCCGCCTCCGTGGCCGAACGCATCAAGACGCTGATCAAGGACGGCGTGCAGCCCGCGGAGATCGCCATCCTGTTCCGCACCAACGGACAGTCCCAGGCCTATGAACAGGCGTTGGCCTCTGCCGGGATTGGCTACCAGCTTCGCGGGGGAGAGCGGTTCTTTGCGCGGCGCGAAGTGCGCGACGCCATGCTGCAGCTGCGCGCTGCATCACGCTCCGTGGGCAACGACCCGGTGCCCCAGCTGGTGCGCGACATCCTGGCTTCCCTGGGCTACACCCCCGAGGCTCCGGCCGGCGGCGGAGCGGTGCGCGAAAAGTGGGAATCGCTGGCGGCACTGGTGTCCCTGGCCGACGAACTCACTGCCAACCGCACACAGGACCCCGACGCGATCTTCACCCTGATGGACTTCGTCGCCGAGCTCGACGAGCGTGCTGCCGCCCAGCATGCTCCCACGGTCCAGGGCGTCACCCTCGCGTCCCTGCACTCCGCCAAGGGCCTGGAATGGGATGCAGTGTTCCTGGTGGGGCTGAGCGAGGGGCTCATGCCCATTTCCTTTGCCGACACCCCCGAGGCCGTGGATGAAGAGCGGCGCCTGTTGTATGTAGGCATTACCCGTGCCCGCGAACACTTGTCCCTTTCCTGGTCCACGGCACGCACCCCGGGCGGGCGGGCCAACCGCAAACCGTCCCGGTTCCTGGACGGCCTGCGCCCGCAGACCACCCGCGACCTGCAGCGCAGCGCTGCACCCAAGGCACCGGCACGGCGCAAATCCAGCGGTCCGGCCAAATGCCGCGTTTGCGGAACCCTGCTCACCACCGGTGCCGAGCGCAAGGTCGGCCGGTGCGGGGAATGCCCCGTGACCTACGAAGAGAGCACATTTGATGCCCTGCGGGAGTGGCGCAGGGAAGCGGCCTCGGAAGCGGGGATTCCCGCGTTCGTGGTGTTCACGGACGCCACCCTGGTAGCGATTGCCGAGGACCGCCCGCCGTCCCTTAACCGGCTGGCCACCCTTCCCGGTGTTGGGCCCTCAAAACTCGAGCGCTACGGGGAAGCTGTTCTTCGGGTGCTGGCGGATAATTAACCGCTGACCGCCGGCGGGCGGGAAGCTAGCAGCGCCGCGAGCTAGGAAGCCCGGGCCGGGGCGCCCTTCTGCTGCAGCCGGCAGCCGCAGCCAGGGTGGAATGAGAGCTTCTTGAACCCGATGTACCCGTCTGCGGCACGCAGCACTAGTACGGCCGACCACACGGCAGGCTGGACCACGCCGTCCAAAAAGGCCAGGGCCTGGGCGGCCGCGGTCCCGGCGGCCACAAGCGAGCCGGAGGTTTCCTCTCCCTCGGGTGCGGCCTCGGCTGTTTGCCGGCTGAGGGCGTCGGCGGCGGAGTACCAGGTGGTGTCGCCGTCGGCCAGCTGCCGTTCCAGGCACTCCAGGCAGGGGGTCAGCCCCGGCACAACAAGCGGACCCACGTCCACCCCGGTTTCCTGGACAGTGACGGTCAGTTGCGGATGCTCCCGTGCCGGCACCCCATCCCTCCGTCCGGCCAGGGGCGGGTTTCCGATGCAAACGGCCAGATCCAGGTGCATAGCCCGCGCGCCGGGGCGCCGGGCCGGATTGGTCAGGACCTGGACCGTGGGATCCACCCGGTAAATGTGGCGTTTGACGGCCTCGGCCCGGCCCATGCCCAGATCGGTGAGGGTATAAGCGGGCCCGAGGTCTGAGGGAAGGACAATTCCGGTGTCCGAGAGCATCAGGGTCCCCACTCCTCCTGAGGCCAGCGTCCGGGCGAGCAGCGCCCCGGTGCGGCCCAGCCCGCTGATTTCGACGGCGGCGCGGGCCCGGCGCCGGATCAGCGCGGAACCGTTCACTGAGTACGCTGCAGAAAGCCTGTCACTGTCCGCGGCGAGGCGTTCGGCCCGCAGCGCCGGCACTGCTGCTTCGCCCGTTTCCGGTACGTCGGGAAAAGGCAGCAGGACCGGGGAGAGAGCCTGTGTCAGGGCGTGCGCCCGCTGCGGGGGAACGGCACACCGGCGGGCCTCGGCGGCTTCCGTTCCGTCGCTAAGTCCGGTCCGCAGGGCGGCAAGGAACGCAAGATCGGTGTTCTGCAGCCCGCGCAGAATCAGGGCGTTGGGCCCCAGTCCGTACTGCCGGATTGAGTCTGAAACCTCCAGCACATGAAGTCCGGGATTGATCCGCATGGAAACCTCCAAAGTGGATATCCGCCCTGCAGCAGGCGGGAGGGGCCTGTTGAGCCATCTTGGCATGCCTTTCGGAAGGGGCGTGCGGTTATCCACAGGTGTCCGGGTGTGCCGTTGCCTCGCCTAGGGTTAAGTCATGTCTTCAGGAGATGCACCCCGCTCGGCGCAACGCAGGTTCCAACCCGGCGGGAGTGCAGTGCCATCCGTAACCAGCACGGGCATCCCCATTGAAGTACGCCGATCGGCCAAGCGCCGGCGTACGGTGAACGCCGCCTTCCGGGACGGAAAGGCAATCATCTCGATTCCGGGCCACTTCACGACGGCCCAGGAAGCGGAATGGGTCTCTCGCATGGTGATGCGCCTGGAACAGCGCACGGCTCCGTCGCGGCTGCCCGAACCGCGGGACCGTGCCGGTGAACTTGCCGAGCGGGCGGCTGAGCTGTCCCGGCGGTATCTGGGCGGGGCTGCCCGGCCGGTATCGGTGCGCTGGGTGAGCAACCAGAATTCGCGGTGGGGGTCCGCCACGCCGGCCCGCGGCACCATCCGGTTGTCGGACAAGCTGCAGGGAATGCCCGGCTGGGTGGTGGACTATGTGCTGCTGCACGAACTGGCACACCTGATCGAAGCGTCCCATTCAGCGGCGTTTTGGCGGCTGCTGGAGGCCTATCCGCAGACCGAAACCGCGAAGGCCTATCTCCAGGGGGCGGCCTTCGCCTCTGCCCGCGGGCTGGAAGGCGCCATGCAGGAAGACCAGGGCGCAGAAGAGCCGGGCGACTAGCTTTCGCCCGCCGCCCGGCTCCTCACAGTCTGCCCAGTCCTGGACCGGTTAAGGCTTGGGAGTCCCGCCCTCGCCGGACGGGTTTCCATCTTCGCGGTTGTCCGGGTCCTCATTCGAGCCGTCTTCCGGTGTTTGGCCGGAGGCCTCCGGATCTTCCGCGGGAGTATCGAAACCGCCGTCAAGCAGGCGCTGCAATGCCGCATCGACGTCGGAATCGGACGCCTCCAACAGCTCACGCCGCTTGCTGAAGCCCTGGGGATCATCCAGGTCCTTGGAGGTGGGCATCAGGTCCGGGTGCTCCCAGACGGCGTCGCGGCCTTCAATGCCCCGTTCCTCACGCAGCTGTGACCACAAAGCGGCAGCATCCCGAAGCCGGCGCGGGCGAAGCTCAAGGCCCACCAGGGAGGAGAAGGTGTGCTCGGCGGGTCCGCCGCTGGCACGGCGGCGGCGGATCATCTCCCGCAGGGCGCCGGCGGAGGGCAGATTGACGGTGGCGGCGGCGGTGACTTCGTCCACCCAGCCCTCCACCAGGGCCAGTGCTGTTTCAAGGCGCTCCAGCGCCGCAGCCTGGGTGGGGGTGCGCTCCGGCTGGAACACTCCGCCGGACAGGGCTTCCTGAATGGATTCCGGATTGGACGGGTCCAGATCCCGGGCCACTTCTTCAATCTTGGAAATGTCGATGTGGATCCCGCGGGCGTAGCTTTCAATGGCACCGAAAAGATGTGCGCCCAGCCAGGGGGCGTGGGTGAAGAGCCTGGCGTGGGCAGCTTCCCGAACGGCAAGGTACAGCCGGATCTCAGTCTCGGGGATGTCCAGGCCTTCACCGAACTTGGAAACGTTTGCGGGCAGCAGCGCCATGGTTCCGCCTGCCAGCGGAAGGCCGATGTCGGTTGAGCTGACAACCTCCTTGGAGAGGGCGCCCACGGCCTGGCCCAGCTGGATACCGAACATGGCGCCGCCCATATTGGCGAGCATGGAGGACGCTCCGCCCATCATGGTCTTCATTTCTTCCGGCATCTGGGTGCTGATCGCATTGGAGAGGGCCTGCGAAATGCTCACCGCAACCGGTTCCGTCAGCCTCTTCCAGGAATCCATGGTGGCTTCCACCCACTCGGCCCGGCTCCAAGCCTGGCCCAGTGCGGAGATGGACGCGAAGTCGGTGACCGGATCCAGCCACAGCTGCGCGATGTGCAGGGCTTCATCCACTTCCCGGCGCTGCGCCGGCAGCACCGAGGGGTCGCTGTCGCTTGCCGCGACGCGGCGGGCGTTGTCCTTGGCGAGCTGCCAGTTGACGGGGCCTTCCGACGGAGCGCTGAACATCGCCTGGACCTGCTGGAAGATCATGGCCATTGCGTTGGGGTCGGAGGGCAGGCCAGCAGCCTTGGCCAGCTCCTGCGGATCCATCCCCCCGGCGCCCGCTCCGCCAAAGAGCCGGGCAAGCATCTCAGAAAGCGGATCCTGGGGCGTGTCCCCGGAGTCGGAAGGGTTGGAGCTCATGGATACCACCGGTCCTGTGGAAGATTGACGTGCATTGCGCGGTGCAGGAGCCCGCCGTCGGGCGGGGCGGCTGCTCCGGATCATGGACCGCCTGAAACGACCATGGTTTCCTTACGTTACCGGCCCGCCGGGATGCCTGTCCTGTATTCCCGGTTACGTTCGCTGTTGGCAAAGCGCCCCGGCAGCCCCACGCAGGCTCCCGGCCCGCCCGCCCGGACACCCCGGGCGGTAGGCTGGTGCCAGTGTTCGCCGTGTCGGCCCTACAGGCTGCCGCGGATTCCCGCCTCAGAAAAGGGTAGGCCGCTTGCGCCCCTCAAATAATCCGCATGATCCCTCTGCCGCGGGTGCCGCTGCTCCGCTGCAGCCCCGCCCCGACCGCCGCCGGTCCAGCCCGCGGTCGCGCGCGCTGGTGGTTTCGGGGGCACTGACCCTGGCGCTGGGCGCCGTCGCCGTGTTCCTGCCCGCACCGTACGTGGTGGAGGCTCCCGGCCCCACCTTCAACACGGTGGGAACGGTGGAAACAGGAGACGGTGAAGAGTCTCCCCTTATCAATATTGAAGGGGCCACCACCTATCCCACCGACGGTGAGCTTGACCTGACCACGGTCTATGTTTCAGGAGGCCCGGGCAGCGCCATGAGTTTCCTTCAGGCCGTCGGTGCCTGGCTGGATCCGGAAGACGCCGTTGTCCCCGAGGAATTCCTGTACCCGCGCGGAACAACGGGCGAAGACGTGGATGAGCAAAATGCATCAGCCATGACCTCATCGCAGGAAGCAGCTGTGGCTGCAGCTCTGCGTGAACTGGATATTCCCTTCACGGAGGAGCTCGCCGTGGCGGACCTGGTGGAAGGCTCGCCGGCTGCCGGAGTGCTGCAGGCCGGAGACACCCTGGTGCGGATCGGAACCACGGACATCGACGGGATTGACACCCTCCGCTCGGAACTCCAGGAAAACGGTGGCGAACCGGTTCGGGTCACATACCGCCGGGACGGCGCGGAAGCCACGGGGGAGGTCACCCCGGTGCTGGGGGACACGGGTTCCTACCAGCTCGGAATCTTCCTCGCGACGAGTTTCGATTTTCCCTTCGATGTCACTATTGCCCTGGACAACGTGGGCGGTCCGTCCGCAGGCATGATGTTCGCCCTGGGGATTATCGATCGGATGACGCCCGGAGACCTGACCGGCGGAAAGCACTTTGCGGGTACCGGCACCATCGATTCCGCCGGAAACGTCGGCGCCATCGGCGGCATAGCCCAGAAGATGGTGGGCGCGTCCGACGCCGGTGCCGACTTCTTCCTCGCACCGGCGGACAACTGCGGCGAAGTCACAGGGCATATCCCGGACGGGCTGGACGTCATCAGGGTGGCTACCCTTGACGAAGCACGCGCAGCCGTTGAAGCGTTGGCTTCGGGATCCGACCCGGCGGGGCTGGCCCAGTGCACAAGCTAGCCTCCGCAGACCGCCTGCTGCGTGTGCGGCGGGGACGCCGAAAGGCTGCCGCCGCGCCGCGCCGCCCATCACGATCGTGAAAAGGTTCTTGCCCAAGGGCCCGGCGAGGTGCCCGGCGCAGGGAAGACAAGGCAGAATGATAGAGCACGGCAACTTGCGAAGAGGACGAAAAAATGTCCTTGGCATTCCTTGCAGGGGCCGTGGACCGACGCACCGAACGATGAGGTAACAGTGACTTCCGGACCAAACGGCCCATTCTCCCGACCCAGCCCCGGCGCGGGCGCCCGTCCAAGCAGGCGGCGCGGACCCAGTCCGCTGATCGCCACGCTGATTGTGGTGGCAGTCCTCGTAATTGGATTTGTCTACTTTTCGCAGGTATATGCAAATGTCCTCTGGTACAACCAGCTGGGCTACCTCAGTGTCTTCGTCAAGGAGAACCTGACCCGCATTGTCATGTTCCTCAGTGCTTTCGTGGTCATGGCCGGCTGTGTGTTCCTGAGTATCAGGGCCGCCTACGTCTCGCGCCCGGTGTACGCGCCGGACAGCGCGCTCCAGGACAACCTGAACCGTTACCAGGCCCAGCTTGAACCGGTCCGCAAGCTTCTGATGATCGGTATCCCCATCGTCGTCGGCGGGTTCGCCGGCACGGCTGCCATGTCCATGTGGCAGCAGGCGCTGCTGTTCTTCAACAGCCGCAACTTTGGCCAGCAGGATCCCGAATTTGGCCTGGACTTCAGCTTCTATCTCACGCAGCTGCCGTTCCTCGGCTTCATCGTGGGCTTCCTCATCAGCGTTGTGGTCATTTCCGGCATCGCCGGCCTGCTGACCCATTACCTCTACGGCGGCATCCGCCTGGAGGAAAAGGGCATCTTCACCTCCCGCCAGGCGCGGATCCATATTGCCGTCATCGCGGCCAGCTTCCTGCTGCTGCAGGCGGCGAACTTCTGGCTGGACCGCTATGACACCCTGCTGAGCACCTCCGGGACCTGGACCGGAGCCCTGTACACGGATGTCGAAGCAGTCATTCCCACCAAGACCATCCTCACCGTGGCCTCCGCAATCGTGGCGCTGCTGTTCATCGTTTCTGCCTTCATCGGCCGCTGGCGCCTCCCGATCATCGGTACCGCCATGCTCATCATTACGGCAATCGTGGCGGGCGGCATTTACCCGTGGATCGTGCAGCAGTACCAGGTGAAGCCGTCCGAGCTGAGCAAGGAATCCCCGTACATCCAGCGCAACATCGAGCTCACGCGCGAGGCTTACGACCTGGACCAGACCGAGGTCATTGACTACAAGGCCACGGTGGATGCCAACGCCGGCGCGCTCGCCGCTGATTCCGGCACCACCTCCAACATCCGCCTGCTGGATCCGAACGTCGTTTCTCCTGCGTTCTCCCAGCTGCAGCAGTTCCGCCAGTACTACCAGTTCCCCGAAACGCTGAACGTGGACCGCTATGACGTTGACGGCGAAGTCCAGGACACCGTGATCGCAGTCCGCGAACTGAACACGGACGGCGTCCCCTCCGGCTGGGTCAACGAGCACATCCTCTACACGCACGGCTACGGCGTGGTCGCGGCCCGCGGATCAACGGTCCAGGCGGACGGCAAGCCCAGCTTCACCGAATCGGGCATCCCTTCCACCGGCGTATTGGGCGATTACGAACCGCGGATCTACTTTGGTGAGACGTCCCCCGACTACTCGGTGGTCGGAGCACCCGAAGGCGCCGATCCGCAGGAAATCGACCGCCCGCAGACCGGCGACTCGGACACCGAGTCCCAGACCACCTTCAGTGGTGAGGGCGGACCCAGCATCGGCAATCTGTTCAACCAGCTGGTCTACGCGCTCAAGTTCCAGTCCACCGAGCTTCTCCTCTCGGACGCCATCAACCCCGAGTCACAGATCCTCTATGACCGGGATCCGCGCGAACGCGTGGAAAAGGTTGCCCCGTACCTGACCGTGGACGGCAATGCCTACCCGGCGATCGTTGACGGCCGCGTGAAGTGGATCGTGGACGGCTACACCACCAGCAAGTACTTCCCGTACTCCACCCAGCAGGAACTGCAGGCTGCCACCACGGACTCCCTGACCACCGGAGCAGCAGCGCTGCCGGCAGACAAGGTGAACTACATCCGCAACGCGGTGAAGGCCACGGTGGATGCCTATGACGGCTCCGTCACCCTGTACGCCTGGGATGACCAGGATCCGCTGCTGCAGTCCTGGCAGGCCATCTTCCCGTCCACGCTGAAGCCGTACAGCGAAATGTCCGCGGACCTGATGGCGCACGTGCGCTACCCGGAGGACCAGTTCAAGGTACAGCGCGAACTCCTGGGCAAGTACCACGTCACCAACGCTGACTCATTCTTCAAGAACGACGACGCCTGGAGCGTTCCGAACGACCCCACGGTCGCGAACTCCTCGGTGAAGCAGCCGCCGTATTACCTGTCCCTGCAGATGCCGGGCCAGGACAAGGCAACCTTCTCCCTGACCACGCCGTTCATTCCCTTCGTCTCTCCCAACGGTGAAGCACGCAACGTGCTGTACGGCTTCCTGTCCGCCGAGGCTGACGCGGGAACGGGTGAGGCAGGAGTCAAGAGCGAGGACTACGGCAAGCTGCGGCTGCTCTCCCTGCCGACTGACACTGTGGTTCCCGGCCCCGGCCAGGCCCAGAACCGGTTCAACTCGGACCCGACGGTTTCCAACGCGTTGAACCTGCTCCGCCAGGGTGCCTCCGAAGTTATCAACGGCAACCTGCTCTCCCTGCCTGTGGGCGGCGGCATGCTCTACGTGCAGCCTGTCTACGTGCAGTCCTCCGGTGATGCCTCCTACCCGACGCTGCAGCGTGTACTGGTCAACTTCGGCGAGAAGGTCGGTTTTGCCCCCACACTGGATGAAGCCCTGAACCAGGTCTTCGGCGGAGATTCCGGTGCCATCACCGGTGACTCCCAGAACGTGGGACAGACGCCGGACACCGAAACCCCGGTTCCGGGTGACACCACGGCCGAAGCTGACCTGGCAGCAGCACTGGCAGACGCCGGCGCAGCCATCCAGGAAGGCCAGACGGCGCTGGCCGCAGGGGACTTCGCAGCGTACGGTGCCGCGCAGGACAAGCTGAACGCCGCGATCCAGCGTGCGATCTCGGCTCAGGAAGCCATGGACGGAGCCGCCGGAGATACCGGCGGCGACACCACCGGTGCCACCGAAGGTGCAACACCGGCTCCCACCGAGGGAAGCTAGACAGCTGCTCTCCGGCTGTGAAGTTGCAGCCGGAGCCCGCGGCGGGTAGAGTTAACTATCACGCCGCGGGGTGGAGCAGTTCGGTAGCTCGCTGGGCTCATAACCCAGAGGTCGCAAGTTCAAATCTTGCCCCCGCAACCAAAGGTTGAATCAACCGCATAGCAGTAAAAACGAAGGTCCCGGTTGGCAGAAATGCCGACCGGGACCTTTTGTATGGAGTATCGGGCACTTTGTATGGGCGGAATGCGGGGCTTCCTCCACCGGGCAGCCGGAACGGCGTGCCCGCCGCCGCCCCCGTGGCTAAACTCGCGGCATGGGAACACGCGTACCGCCGACAGGCTCCGAGGACGATCAGGAGCCCTCTGAGCAGCCTGAGGAGGACCGGCAGCGTGTAGAGGAACAGGAAGCTGCGGCGGCGGTGGAGCGCCGGGAGACGGCGCTGGAGCGGATCGACCGGAACTGGACTGACCTGCTGCAGGAGCTGCGGGTTCTCCAAACCGGAATCCAGATACTCACCGGGTTCCTCCTCACGCTTCCGTTCCAGCAGCGTTTCGCCGAGCTTTCCAACGGCCAGGTCTTTGTCTATCTGTCCCTAGTGGTCCTGTCGGTCCTGATTACGGCGCTGCTCATGTCCACCGTCGTCATGCACCGGACCTTTTTCCAGCTCAGGATTAAACCGGAGCTGGTGCGCAACAGCGACATTCTGCTGCGCGTCACCATCATCCTGGTGGGTTTCGTCCTCGTCGGCACTCTCGGCCTGGTTTTCGACCTGGTACTGGGGTCCGGCACCGGCGCCGTCGCCGCAGTTGTGCTTGCCCTCATCCTGGTCTTCCTGTGGAGCGTGCTGCCGCTCGCGATCAGGCATCGGGCCCTGAACCGACGGGACTCCCCGCAATAAGACTTCCCGGAATTAACGCCCCGGGGCAAAAGTCTCCGGGAAGAAGCAGGGACAAGAACGGGCGGCACTCCAGGGGAGCACCGCCCGTTTTACCCGGCGCCGGCCAGCGGCGCTGGGAGTCTTAGTTCTGTCCGATGGCCGACTGGCCCGAGCCGGAGCCCTTCAGTGCGGCCAGGCGTGCTTCAACCTCGGTCTGCTCGCCCAGGTCCTCCAGGCTTTCGAACTGTGCATCCAAGCTGGAGGCAGCCAGCTCGTTGGCGCCGCGGACCCGTGCTTCTTCGCGGCGGATCTTCTCTTCGAAGCGTCCCACCTCCGACGTGGAGTCCATGACGTCGATGCTCTTCATGGCCTCGTGCATCTGTGTCTGGGCGTGTGCGTTGCGGGCGCGGGCAATCAGCTCGTCACGCTTGCTCTGCAGCTGGTTCAGCTTGCCCTTCATCTGGTCCAGACCGGTCTTCAGGCGCTCCACGATCTCTTCCTGGGAAGCGATGGTGGGCTCGGCGCCCTTGGCCTCGTTCTCGGAAGCCATCTGCCGCTGGATTGCCACCTTGGCCAGGTTGTCGAACTTCTCTGCGTCAGCGGCATTGCCGGCGGCACGGAACTCGTCGGCCTTCCGGGAGGCAGCCAGTGCCTTGTTGCCCCAGTTGCGGGCATTCTGGATGTCTTCGTTGTAGTCATCCTGAAGCATGCGCAGGTTGCCGATGGTCTGGGCCACGGCGCTCTCAGCTTCGGCAATGTTGTTGCTGTAGTCCCGGACCATCTGGTCCAGCATCTTCTGCGGATCCTCGGCCTGATCCAGGATGGCGTTGATGTTGGCCTTGGCCAGCTGGGTGATGCGTCCAAAGATTGACTGCTTTACCACGGTGTCTGCCTTTCGGTTTTTGGTGATGAGCCTGCTGAGAAAAACTTTTGTCATTCCTTCACTGAGATTGTTCTGTGATTCTGAAGCTTCCCGGGGCAGGGATTAGAAGCTGCTTCCGCCTCCGTCGAAGCCGCCTCCTCCGCCTCCGCCGCCAAAGCCGCCGAAGCCGCCTCCGCCCCAGCCGCCTCCGCCGCCAAAGCCTCCTCCGCCGCCGCGAAGGATGGAGTCGATGAGGATACCGCCCAGAATGGCGCCGCCAAGGCCGGACCCGCCGCCCCTGCCGCCGTACATGCCGCCGCCGCCGCCCCCGAAGCCGCCGCCGAACCCGTCGACATCCTGCTGGGCCATGTCCGCAGCCTGCGCTGCCAGTGCGTTGGCCTGCTGGGCATAGGCCAGGGCGCTGACCGGATCCGACGACTGCAGGGCAACAGCCTGCTGGAGGTTGCGCTCTGCCTCGGCCAGCCGGGTGCGTGCCTCTGCGCCGACACCGCCGCGCCTGGCGCGGATGTAGTCGGAAGTTCCGGAGATCTGAGCCTGTGCGGACATCATTGCGTGCTGCAGGGAATCCCGCGCGCGGCGTTCCTGTTCCTGACGGTCACGGATTCCCTCCAGAGCGGTATCGAGCTGTGCGTTGGCCGTCTCCAGGCGGCGCAGCAGGTCCACCGGGTTGTTCTTGACCGATGCTTCGCGTTCAACGGCCGTCAGCGCGGCTTCCACACCGGCCATGGGGCCAGCCAGTCCGGAATTGGCGCCGCTGGAGGCAAAGGCACGGGCCTGCGCGAGGTCCTGCCTGGCGTCTGCCACGGCACGCTGCAGTTCACCGCGGGCAGAGTCGAGCTCATGGCCCGTCTTTTCGATGGCGTCCAGCAGAACGTTGGTCTGGTGGACGCTTTCCTCGGCGGCGCGCACGGCGACGACGGCGGAGGAGGTGTCGCCCTCGTCGAGTTTCGCCTGGGCTGTTTCTTCGGCGTTGTCGACAAATTCGAGCCGCTGGCGTGCCTGCTCGATGTTGTCGGCAACCTGGGTCAGTGCGGAATCGGCGTACCGCTGCCGCAGCCCGGCCAGCGAAGCCTCGGCCGCATCCAGCCGGCCGGCTGCCTCCTGGGCGTTGCTCCGTGCCGCGGCCAGGGCAGCGGGTGCGTTCTTCTCGAGTTCCCGCAGGGAATCGAAGTCTTCCTTGTGTGCCTGGAGCGAGGAATTGACCGCTTCGCAGCGGCGAATGATGTCCTTGAGCCAGGTGCGCTGCTGTTCCTCGGTGTCCGGAATGTGGTCATCCAGCTGCTGCTGCATCTTGAAGGACTCACTCATGTGGTTTTTCGCAGCAGCAAGGTCATCGGTAAAGGTCTTGACGGCGTCGTCGCCGTAGGAGGCCATGGCGAACGCGAGTTCCTGCTCGCTGGACTTGATGGCGTCGTCGGCGGCCACCAGGAGGCTGCCGGCCCGCTTGCGCAGGTCCTCAACGCTCAGTGAATCCAGCGGGTCCACGGGCTCGCTCACTTCGTTGCGTGCGGGACCTGCGCTCACGGTTCCCTTGCGGCGGCTGCGGACAAACAGGAACATTGCGCCGCCGCCGAGCAGGATGATCCCGCCGATGAGCACGATCGGAGCGAGGCTTGCACCGGAGGAAGAGGAACCGCTTGAGCTTCCGCTGCGCCCGGACACGAGGGCGTCAGCCGCGCTGACGGCTGCATCAGCCCAGTCAGCCGAGGTAATGGTCTGCTTGCCGAACAGGGAATCAGTGGCTGCCGCGATGACGGCGTCGCCCTGTGCCGGGGTCAGGGGGCTGTTGTCGGGGACTGATACGTTGAGCCTGCGGCCGTCCGTGGCGAAACTCAGCAGCACTTCCTGGGAGTCCATTCCCTTCTGTGCCACAACCTGGTCACCCCAGGCCGTGGGGTCCGAGGGATTCGTGAACTCATCCACGTAGACGACGTAAAGGGTGTAGCGGCTCTCACTGCGCACCTCGGAGATGGCCTGGGTTACCTCAGCGGAATCCGACCCGAGTACACCGGCCTGGTCCACCAGGAACTGCCCGGGGGGAATGGTCACCGGCGGAACTGCTGAGGCCGCCGTGGCCGGAACCAGCAGTGCCGTGACACTCAAACCGAGCACGGCAGCTAGCCGCTTGGTCTTCAACCGCATAAATTGTCCTCAGGTTCGTTGTGGCCTATGGCTGTTCTCGGCTGCGTTCCGCCGGGTCCGTTGTTTCCCTTGCGGGACGTACCGACACTTGGATCGATTCTATGGTTCGCCGTATAGCCAGTCCACCACGTCCGGGGCAGATCAGCTTTCGGCTAACTCTCAGGAACCGTTCAGGAATCTCCAGCACCGGTCACAGAAAGAGCTGTCATAGTTGATGAAGCACCAGATACGCGGGCATACAGATTTGGAAAGGACAGCACATGTCTGAGCAATACGGGGGCACCGAGGAACCACGGCGTCCACTGCCTCCCACTCCACCTGCCCCGCCTGCATCGTCCGACGGCGGAGCTGGGGACCAGACGCAGCGCACGCCTGAGAGTTCGGGCCGGCAGGAGCCGACCCAGCCGCTGCCGCCGTATCCTGCGGCGCAGGCCCCGGGTTCCGCACCGAAGGCGGAATCAACCTCCCACACGTCCGGCGGCGCCCACCCTGCGGGAGCTTCTGCTCCGCCGGCCTATGCACCCTCTGCTTCCGGCAGCGGCTACTCCGGCTATGGCCAGGACCCCTACGGATCCGGATATCGTCCGGCCCCGGCCGCTCCTGCGCGCAGGTTCGGGACCGGCACCCTGATTACCGGGATGCTGCTGGCAGGATTGCTGGGCGGCGGCGTGGCAGTGGCTGCCGATTCCTGGACGGACAGCGGATCAGCGCCGCAGGGCACCGGCCAGGCGAACACCGTGGTGGTGAACAAGGAAGACAGCGTCAACGCCGTAACAGCCGCCGCGGTCAAGGCTTCGCCGAGCGTAGTCACCATCGACGTTTCGGGCGGCAGCAGCTCCGGCACCGGCTCCGGAATTGTCCTGGATGACAGTGGACATATCCTGACCAATACGCACGTGGTCACGCTGGGCGGCACGGTCTCCGACCCGTCCATCGAGGTGCAGGCCAACGACGGCCGTGTCTTCTCCGCAACCGTGGTGGGAACCGATCCGGTCTCCGACCTGGCTGTCATCAAGGTGGATGCCTCCAATCTGACGCCTGCCACGCTGGGGAATTCGGATGACCTCAACGTCGGGGACACCGTCATTGCCATCGGAGCTCCGCTGGGCTTGGCGGGAACAGTCACCGACGGCATTGTCTCCACCCTGAACCGCACGATCAGCGTGCAGTCTTCCGCAGCACCCGAGTCAGACTCGGACGGCGGAACGGGACAGGATGACAACGGCAACGGTTTCCGTTTTGCGCCGCCGGACGGTTCCAGCCAGAGCCAGAGCGCGGCTGAAAGCTCCATCTACCTGGACGTCATCCAGACCGATGCCGCCATCAACCACGGAAACTCCGGCGGTGCCCTGGTGAACACCGACGGCGACATCGTGGGAGTCAACGTGGCCATCGCCTCGGCGAGCGAGGACAGCGGAAGCATCGGGGTCGGCTTTGCCGTACCGATGAGCTACGCCGAGCGGGTGGCGAACGAGATCATCAGCTCCGGTTCGGCAACGCACGGATTCCTTGGCGTTTCAGTTACACCGGCCGCAGCCTCCGGCAGCTCAACCTTCACCGTCGGAGCGGAAGTTGCTGAAAACCCGGCCAGCGGGACCCCGGCCGCCAAGGCAGGCCTGAAGAAGGGCGATGTTATTACCGCGGTCAACGACATCCCGGTCACCGACGCGCAGTCGCTGACGGCCGCCATCCGGATGCAGGCAGCCAACAGCAAGGTGACCATCGATTACACCAGCGGTGGAAGCGCCAAGAGCGCCGATGTGACGCTGGGCAACTCAGCGGACCAGTAAGCAGGTCGTTCGCCGTGGCGCCGCGGGCGCAGCGGCGGGAACCGGCAAAGCAGGGACTGTCCCTCCATGGAGGGACAGTCCCTGCTGTGCATGGGGGACGGCGCGCTGCTGACGGACGGAACTGCCCCCGCCGGGACACACAGGCGGCTTCACAGTGTGATTAGCTTAAGTTTGTCGCCCCCGGGCGGCTCATCCCGCCGTCGGTGAATCGGTGCCCGGGAGGATTTCCAACGCAGAAAGGCCCCGCATGCAGGACTCAGCCGACAGGCCGTTGAACATTGTTGTTTTGGTGAAGCACGTCCCCGATGCCCAGTTTGACCGGCATCTCTCCGGACCCCGCCATACCTTGGACCGCTCCGACAGCATTCTTTCGGAACTGGACGAGTACGCGTTGGAGGCTGCCCTGCAGCTGGCTGAGGAACGCGGCGGCCAGGCAGCGGGGAATATGGTGACGGCCCTGTCCATGGGTCCGGACGCTGCCGTTAATGCTGTCAAGAAGGCACTGCAGATGGGTGCCTATCAGGGCTTCCACGTGAACGACGCGGCGTTGGCCGGCTCCGATGCCGCGGCAACGTCCCTGGTGCTGGCCGAGGCTGTGAAGCATGCCGCCGGGGAGCCGGGCGCTTCCGCGCTGCCTGACCTGGTGCTGACGGGAATGGCTTCCACGGACGGCGAAACATCGCTGGTCCCCGCCCAGCTGGCCGAGCGCCTGGGACTGGCTCAGATCACCTTCGCCTCCGAGGTTGACGTGACCGGCAGCGGGGACGCCGCCGTCGTCCGGGCCCGCCGGGACGGAGACTCCTTCTCGGAAACCCTTGAAGCGGAGCTTCCCGCGCTGGTGTCCGTCACCGACCAGGCCAACGACCCCCGGTACCCCAATTTCAAGGGCATCATGGCGGCCAAGAAGAAGACCGTCACGGTCCTTTCCCTGCAGGACCTGGGCCTGGAGCCCGCGCAGGTTGGCCTGGAGGGCTCCTGGACCACGGTGGCTGCTTCCGCGCCGCGTCCGCCGCGGACAGCGGGAACCGTCATCACGGATGACGGCAATGCCGGCATTGCCCTGGTGGACTTCCTGGCCGCCTCCAAACTGATCTGAGAAACTTTTCACCGGCGCTGCTCAAACAGTGCCCGAAGTATTAAGGAGAGCCGCCATGGCCTCTGTCCTGGTCTTTATCGATGTGCCGGGCCTGCCGCTGCCGCGCGCGAGCCGAGAACTGCTGACCATTGCCCGCGGGCTTGGGGAGCCGGCCGTGGCCAGCCCCCGCCCCGTCGGCGATGATGTCCTGCAGGCGCTGGGCGAATACGGTGTCAATGCCGTGTACGAACCCGACAGCGCCCTGCCCGATGTCCTGATCGCGGCCAAAGCCGCTTTCCTGGCGGATGCGGTGCGGGCGGCTGAGCCGGCCGCCGTCCTGCTGGGCAATTCCTTCGAGGACCGCGAAGTGGCGGCACGCGTGGGCGTGAAGCTGGGCTCCGGCGTGATCACCGATGCCGTGGCTGTTGCTCCGGACCTGTCAGTCACCAAGTCCGTCCTTGCCGGTTCCTACACCTCAACCTGCCGGGTGCAGACCGGAGTTCCGGTGATTACCGTCAAGGCGAACAGCGTTGAGCCCGCAGCTGCCTCAACACCCGCAGCGCCCGAGCGCCGCCGGCTCGCCGTGACCGGCGCCGGTCCTGCCGCCCGGGTCACCGGCCGCACCGAAAAGCGCGTCAGCGGCCGTCCCGAGCTGTCCGACGCACGGGTCATTGTGGCCGGCGGACGTGGCATGGATGGTGACTTCACTCCGGTGGAGAACCTGGCCGATGCCCTGGGAGGTGCCGTCGGCGCTTCGCGTGCAGCTACGGACGCGGGCTGGATTGAGCACTCTGCGCAGGTGGGGCAGACCGGCAAAACGGTGTCCCCGCAGCTGTACATTTCAGCGGGCATTTCCGGCGCCATTCAGCAGAAAGCCGGCATGCAGACCGCCAAGGTCATTGTTGCGGTCAACAAGGACCCCGATGCGCCGGTGTTTGAGATAGCAGACTTCGGAATCGTGGGGGACGTGTTCTCGGTGCTGCCGCAGGCCACCGAGGAAATCAAGAAGCGCAGGTCCTGACGGATGGAACCCACCGCCCCACGCATCAAGCGGGTGCTCGCCTTCGCCGCGCACCCCGACGACATTGATTTTGGTGCCGCCGGAACCGTGGCCGCCTGGACCGCCGCCGGCGTCGACGTCACGTACTGCATCATGACCGCCGGTGATGCCGGCGGATTTGAGCCGGGGGACCGGAGCAACGTGTCTGAACTGCGCAGCAGCGAACAGCAGGCCGCCGCGGAACTGGCCGGTGTGCGGGACATCCACTTCCTGGGCGAGCGGGACGGCTTCCTGGCCGTGACCCCAGAGGTGACGGAAAAGGTGGTGGCACTGATCCGCCGGGTGCGCCCCGACGTCGTGCTCTCCATGCATCCCGAGCGCAACTGGGATCGGATCCAGGCCAGCCACCCGGACCATCTGGCCTGCGGAGAGATCGTCACTCGTGCGGTCTACCCGGCAGCCGAAAACCCGTTCGCCTTTCCCGAGCTGGCCGAGCAGGGCCTGGAAGCGTACAAGGTTCCGTGGCTGTGGTTCTACGGAGCGCCGCGGGAACGCGAAAACCATGCCGTGGATGTCAGCGCCTTCGTGGACACCAAGCTGGCTGCCATCCGGGTCCATGCGAGCCAGCATCCCGATGTTGCCGGGATGGAGGCTGCAGTGCAGGCCATGCTGCAGGACAACGCCCGCCGGTTCGGGTTGCCGGACGGCGCCAGCGCCGAAGTTTTCCACGCGGTGGGAGTCAATACCGAGCAGACCATCGCCGGGTTCTGAACCCGGACGATGATCAGCCCCGGGGCGGACGCTCCCTGCTACAGGTTGGCGTCCGCCCATGCATCAATCGCCGTCGACAGGTAGGCCGCCAGCCCCGGGGCCTCACGGTCGTAGAAGGCGGTGAACCGCCCGTCCTGCACATACATGCTCCCCAAAGCCTTGTAGGCGTCCCGGTCCGGAGTCCAGCCCGCGCAGACCCATCGGTAATGGCGCGCGACGGCGGCGGAAACCCGGGTGTCCGACGGCGCCAGATGCGCCCGCAGGCAGGCAGCGAGCTCGGTGTTGATGACTTGTGCCTCCTGCAGCAGTTCTCGTTGCCGGTCCGTGCCGAGGCTGGTGAGGCGGGCCTGGCTCGCCTCCACCCGGGCATCACCCCAGCGCTGCCGGGCTTCCTCTTCATAGGGGTTCTCAGAAAATCCCCGAAACAGTTCCTGTGCGTCCATGGTTCCTCCCTGCATTAACATTTCCAAGGTAGCCTGGACGGCCTCTGCCATGTGGGTGAGCCGCAGGCTTTCTTCCTGCAGCCACCGCTGGTGGACAGCCAGGGCTTCCATTTCATCCGTCTGGCCCGCCAGAATGCGGGCGATCTCCTCCAGCCCCAGACCGAGACGGCGCAGCAGCAGGATGCGCTGCAGCCGCAGGAGTTCGTCCATCCCGTAAAACCGGTAGCCGTTGGTGCCGGTGAACGCAGGCGAGACCAGGCCGCGTTCCTCGTAATGGCGCAGCGTGCGTGAGGACACTCCGGCCATCCGGGCCACCTCGGAAATGGGCCAGGCATCCTGCCGGGGCGTGATCATGCGGGGCTCCCTCCGGGACAGGCAGCCGGTTTTCGGCTGCTTCTCCTTACGGTAGGGGTTTCCGCAGCGTCAAGGTCAAGCGGCTAACCGCAGCGAACGAGGGGCTCAGGCGGCTTCGGCAGAGAACGGGATGACCGCAACGATGGGCAGCGTGGGTGTTGGCGAACCGCCGTCGGGCTCCACCGTGACTGCCACGGCCTTGTACGGATCAATATCGGTCAGTTCCGTGGCCTTGGTTCCGGAAACCTCTTCGCCCGTCATGGTGCCCACGGATACCGGATCGGAACCGTCGGCGGGCACCCGCCACATTTGGTACACGGAGCCCTCCGGCGGCGCCGGTACTCCCTTGAGCGTCACGACGGCGGCATTCTCGGCTGAGGACGTGGCCACCTCCGCGGTGCCCCCCGTGGGCAGTTCGATGGTCCGCTGCTGCACGTCCGAAGCGGAGAACACTTCTTCCCGGACGCTGTCGGGTCCGAGGTTGCTCACCGTTACCCCGCCCACAATGATTGCGGCGGCTGCTGCGCCGGCAAGGATCCAGCGGCCGGCGGAGGTCCGGGGCGAGCGGCGGTTGCGGCGGGCAGCAAGTTCGTCGCCGGGCTGGACGCCGGCCGGAACGCCGGACACATCGGAGCCGGGTACGGCAGGGCCGGACACATCGGAGCCAGGGTCTCCGGGCGTCTTTTCCTCCTGTGGCAGCCGGGCCAGGATCCGGTCCAGCAAATCCGCCGGGGGAGCGGCTTCGGCCCGGTATCCGCCGGCCAGCGCTTCCCGGGTGGCCCAGACCCGCTGGAGGAAGCTCCGGCGGAGATCCGGGTCAGCCTGCTCCACCGCGGCATCAACTGCCTGCCGGTCAGAATCTGAAAGCGCATTCAAGGCATACACTTCCGCCCACTCCAGCAGGCGGCCTTCGGCCAGGTCCACGGTCAGCGCGTCCGACGAGGCATCAAAGCTGTTCTCCGGCATCTGCGTTCACCCCCAGGCATTTCTTCAGTCGAATCAAACCGTCGCGGATCCGCGACTTGATGGTAGGTACTGCGGCGTTGAGTTTTTCAGCAACCTCACGGTAGGTCAGTCCGCCGTAGTAGGCGAGCCGGACCGATTCCCGCTGGGTGTCGGTCAGGGAGTCCAGGCACTGCACCACGGCCTCGGCATCCAGCCGCTGCGTGACGGTGTCCACCACATTGTCATAATCCGGTTCCTGCATGGCGGCACCAAAACGGGCTTCCCGGTTCGCTGAACTTTGTTCTGAGCGGACCCGGTCCACGGCCCGGCGGTGGGCCAGCGTCAGCAGCCAGGCCAGCGGCGAGCCGACGGCGGGATCAAAACGGGAGGCACTGGTCCACACTTGCAGGTAGACCTCCTGGGTGGTGTCTTCGCTCAATTCAGCGTCAATGAGCACCCGGCGGGCCAGACCGTAAACCCGGCGGGAGGTCGCTGCGTAAAACGCTGCGAAATCATCTCGGCTGCCGGCGGCAATTCCCGCCAGAAGCGTTTCCAGCGGAGCCTGGGAGCCGGGCTGCTGCCCGTGGTTCTTTGCGGCGTCGGCGGCGCCCTCCGGGATGGAGGCCTGCGCGGCGGAGGGCCGTCCCTTGTTGGACGTGTCCATAGGAGTCCAGCATACGTGGAAAGCTCGTCCCGGCGCTGCAGCACAGCGGCGCAAGTCGGCGGCAGCCGGTGCTTCCGTCCTCCGCGCGCGGTCAGCGACCGCCGTCACTCCCTGTTGCTCCCGAACCGATCCCATACCCTCTGTTCGTTGCGGGGCCAGGGCCGGATGGGTGCGGCTTCCGCTGAGGAGGAGCCCGCAGCTGTTGCGCAGCAGATGCGCCGGAAGCGGGCCCTCAGGAGCGCAGGGCCGAAGCGATCAGGGTGTCGGCATTGAGGCTGTGCTCTTCGCCCAGCCGAGCCAGGAAGGATGTCTTGACCCGCTCAGCGGCTTCCGGCTCCTCGGGAAGGAGGAAGCGCAGGCCGCTGCCCATCACCAGTGCCCAGGCGAGGGGCGGAGTGAGCTGGACCTGTCCCGGGGTGGAGAGGACCTTGATGTCCCGGAATCCGAGGGATTCCAGCCAGGCGGTCAGTTTCTCCGGGGTGCTGAGGCGTTCGGCGTTATTCCACGACCCGGCAATGCCCTTGGCAACATCAGGACGTTCCCGGCGGCATTCCTCGATGAACAGGTCGGTGAACGGGTTCAGGGCGCCTTCGGCCCAGGTGCTCAGGGCCAGGCGGCCGCCCGGCCGCAGATTGGACACCAGGTGCGCGGCTCCGGCATCCATGTCCGGAAGGAAGAAGATTGAGTAGGCGGAGAGAACGACGTCGTACGGTCCCTCGCCCGACCACTCGGAAATGTCTCCCACGTGCAGGGCAACGTTCTCCAGGGACAAGGTGCTGGCCTTGGACTGGGCCAGCGCCAGCATTTGTGCAGACAGGTCGATGCCGTCCACGCGGCCCTCCGGTCCGGCATACTGTGCGGCGGGGATGGTGGTGGCGCCGGTGCCGCATCCCGCGTCAAGGATGCGTTCTCCCATGGTGATTTCAGCAGCTGCCACCAGGGCATTGCCCATCGGATTCCACAGCGAAGGCGCCAGGCGCTCAAAGTCGGCGGCGCCGTCGTTAAACGCGGTTCCGATGTTGATGTCGGGCATGGAAGTCCTTAGAGCTGGGCACCTGCGAAGCCGTGCTGGCGCCAGGCTTCGTAGACGGCAATTGAGGCGGAGTTGGCTAGGTTGAGGGACCGCAGTGAGGGCAGCATGGGCAGCCGGACGCGCGCGGTAACGTGCGGATCGTGCATGACGTCCTCGGGCAGGCCCACTGATTCGCGGCCGAACATCAGCACGTCGCCGGGCTGATAAGCGATATCCGTATAGGACGTGTCACCACCGGAGGTGAAGGCGTAGACCCGTTCCGGAGCCAGTGCCTTCCAGGCAGCTTCAAGGGTGGGGTGCACGTGCAGGACCGCGAGGTCATGGTAGTCCAGGCCTGCTCGGCGTAGTTTGGAATCCTCCAGGTCAAAGCCCAGCGGCTCGACCAGATGGAGCTCGGCTCCGGTAATGGCGGCAAGGCGGATGGCGTTGCCGGTATTGCCGGGAATTTCAGGGGTGTGGAAGAGGATGCGGAACACAACCCCATCCTAAGCCCGGCGGCTACTGTGCCACCGCATCGAGCAGGCCGCCAAGAACCTGCAGCTGAACCATCTGGGGCTGGGGGCCGTCGTTGAAGAAGCGGCGGAGTTCGCGCTGCAGTGTTCCGGCGTTCACCACGTGCACCGTGGCAGGGGCGCTGCGGCTCAGCGAGGGCGGATAATCGATCACCGGTTCAAACGGATTGCCGTTGGGCGAGTGCAGGACCACCCAGCCGCTGACGTTGCATTCCGGGAAGCGGTCCTGGAGGGTGCGCACCGCATCCGGCAGTCGGCCGATGTTCACTTCGCGGCCCCGGTAGCGCAAATGCCGGCCGTCCCAGTTGTAGTTGCCCGGTGAAGCCACCTGCGACTCCAGCACCGCCATCCGGTATCCGCCCAGCAGGACATGGCCCACCTCCAGGTTTCCGCCGCGGGGGGAGCGGTCCGGCACATGCAGCCCGTTGACCAGCCGGCCCGCGGGATAGTCCGGCAGGAGGGTTCGCTGCAGCAGGTTTATGGTGAGGTTCTCGCCGTCGTACCGGGCGGCGGCCGTGGAGCCCAGCCGGGCAAAAAAGCCGGGACGGCGGGGAGTTCCGTGGATCTGCTGCCCGGCCAGGGCCAGCGGCAGCACGGGCGGGGAGCCGGGGGAGAAATCGGGAACAAAGCGCGGGGTGCTGCCGAGGTTCTCCTCGGCGGATGCCGAACCTGCCCGGGCGTATCCGGTGCGGGAAGCCGACGGCGGTGCGGCAGGGCTGCCGGACCGGGCACCTCCCCTGCCCAGGGACAGGTCATAGGCGGCCTTCTGCTGCGGATTGGACAGCACCTCGTACGCCTCGGCAATGACATGGAAGGTTTCGGCGCTGCCGCCGCGGTCCGGGTGGCTGGTGCGCGCAGCCCTGCGGTAGGCCGCCTTGATCTGGTCAGCTGTGGCCGAGGGGGCAAGACCCAAAACCTCATAAAGCGTCTTGGGCGACGGACTCACAGCAATTCCTCTCGTTGGGCCGGAAGGCCCGGCAGGCGCGGCACCGGACGGGCGCAGCAGGTATTCGGCAGGGGTTTGCATTCTCGCAGGTTTGCCGCAGGCATCATCACAGCAGCTACAACGTTGCGGCAGCGAACTATGTTTCCGGCGGCATTTTCGGGCGCACCGTGCTGCAAAAGGCTTCGGCCGCTGAAATGACCCGCGGACGGTCCGGATCGGAGTTTTCCACCACCACTGTGGCCAGGGCCGCGGGATCGCGGTCGGTAAAATAGAGCCGTTGACCGCCCGCGTACCGGTGCATGGCCGGGTGCTCCGGATCCGTCGGTGTTCCGTCCCGGACCGCCATGCGGGCGGCGCTCACGGTGAACGGAACGTCGAGGAAGATGGAATAATCCCAGCCCGCCGCCAGCTCCTCCCGGTGCAGGAAGAGCCCGTCCACCAAGATGACGGCGTTGGAAGCGGCAGGCAGTTCCGGCGGGGACAGTATGGTGTCGGTCTCGAGACTGTGCCCGGCCGGCCGGTACCGCCCGCTTCCGCCCGGCCCCAGCGGATCCAGGACGTATCTGCGGAACTGCTCCACGTCATAGGAATCCCGGTAGAACCCCGTGGCCGACGTCCGGCCCCTGCGGTAGCGCGCCTGTTGCCGGTGATGGAAGTCATCAAGGGACAGCCGGATGACCGGACGGACCGCGGCCCTGTTCAGCTCAAGCGCCAGGGCATCGGCAAATGTCGTCTTGCCGGAGCCGTCAACGCCGTCCACTGCCGCCAGCACGCGGCGTCGCGGGAACAGACCGCACAGCTGTCCGGCCAACGCCTGCAGCAGAGCAGCACGGCTGACGGGCACTTCTTCGCCGCGTTTCGCGGATTCCGGGGGCAGCACAGTCACAGGGGCAGTGTGCCACCTTCCGCCCGGGACCGGGAAAGTCCGGGGGAAAACCCCGGGAAAATCCCGGCAGAGAGGGAACCGGCTTCAAGTGCAGGCCCGATCTCCGGATCAGGACCCGTCCCGGTTGCGGTGCCCGTTAGAATAGGAACGTGCCCGTGTACCTAGATCACGCGGCGACCACGCCTCTTTCGGCCTCGGCCCTCGCCGCACTCACGTCAGAACTCAGCCGCAGCGGCAACCCCTCGTCGCTGCACGGCTCCGGCCGCCGCGCCCGAATGGTGGTGGAGGAATCCCGTGAAGCGCTCGCCGCTGCCGCAGGCTGTCATCCCTCGGAAATTATCTTCACGTCCGGCGGAACGGAAGCGGACAACCTCGCAGTCAAAGGGCTGTACTGGTCTCGCCGGGATGCCGATCCCCGCCGAACCCGCATCCTGTGTTCTCCGATCGAGCACCATGCCGTCCTGGACACCGTGCAGTGGCTGGAAAAGCACGAGGGCGCCACTGCGGTATGGCTGCCGGTGGATCACAACGGGGTGGTTTCCGAGGAAGCCGTCCGTGCCGAACTTGCTGCCCACGCAGACAGCACCGCCCTGCTGACCGTCATGTGGGCCAACAATGAGGTGGGCACGGTCCAGGACATTCCGGCCCTCACCGCTCTGGCCCATGAGTATTCAGTGCCGGTGCACACCGACGCCGTCCAGGCTTTCGGCGCGCTGCCGGTGGACTTCCGCGCCTCCGGTGCGGACACCATGGCCATCAGCGGGCACAAGATTGGCGGTCCCGTGGGCATCGGAGCGCTCGTCGTCGGCCGGGCCGTGAAACTGACGCCGGTGATGCACGGCGGCGGACAGGAGCGCGACATCCGCTCGGGCACCCTGGACACCCCAGGCATTGCTGCCTTTGCCGCCGCAGCACGCGAAGCCGCGGAGAACCTTCCGGCGGAGTCCGCCCGCCTTAGGGAGCTGCGGGACGTCCTTATCGCCGGTGTGGAACGGGTTGTGCCGGATGCAGTGCTCCGGGGACCGCGCGACGGCGCCGGCACGGCCGACGGCGCTGGCACGGCCGACGGCGCTGGCACGGCCGACGGCGCTGTGCCGGCCCGGCTGCCGGGAAACGCGCACTTCACGTTCCCCGGGTGCGAAGGCGACTCGCTGCTTTTCCTGCTGGATTTGGCAGGGGTTGAGTCCTCCACGGGCTCGGCCTGCACGGCAGGAGTTCCCCGCCCCTCGCACGTCCTGCTGGCCATGGGACTCAGCGAGACCGAAGCCCGCGGCGCGCAGCGTTTCAGCCTCGGGCATACAACCACGGCTGCGGACGTTGACACCTTGTTGGCAGCACTTCCCGAAGCATATGAACGGGCCAAAAAGGCCGGAATGGCCTCCCATGTCAGCAGCATCCAAACAGCAGGAACAGGTTTTACTTCATGAAGGTTTTGGCAGCAATGAGCGGCGGAGTGGACTCCGCAGTAGCCGCAGCACGGGCAGTGGAAGCGGGGCATGACGTCGTTGGCGTCCACCTGGCGCTGTCCCGGATGCCCGGAACGCTGCGCACCGGCAGCAGGGGCTGCTGCACCATTGAGGACTCGCGCGACGCCTGGCGCGCATGCGACATCCTCGGTATTCCCTATTACGTCTGGGACTTCTCCGAGCGGTTCAAGGAAGACGTGGTGGATGACTTCATCGCCGAATACGCCGCCGGCCGCACCCCGAACCCCTGCATGCGCTGCAACGAGCGGATCAAGTTCGCCGCCTTGCTGGAGAAGGCGCTGGCCCTGGGCTTCGACGCCGTGTGCACCGGCCACTACGCCAAGGTGATCACCGACGCCGACGGCAACCCCGAGCTGCACCGCGCCGCCGACTGGGCGAAGGACCAGTCCTACGTGCTGGGCGTGCTCACCCACGAACAGCTCAAGCACTCCATGTTCCCGCTGGCCGAGACCCCATCCAAGGCCGAGGTCCGGGCCGAAGCGGAACGCCGCGGCCTGTCGGTGGCCAACAAGCCTGACAGCCACGACATCTGCTTCATCCCCGACGGCGACACCCGCGGCTGGCTCGAAGAGCGCATCGACATGACCGAGGGTGACATTGTGGATTCCTCCGGCGAGAAGATCGGCACGCACCCCGGAGCCAACGCCTTCACCGTGGGCCAGCGCAAGGGCCTGAAGCTGGGCCGCCCCGCCGACGACGGCAAGCCCCGTTTTGTGCTGGAGATCCGGCCCAAGGAAAACAAGGTGGTGGTGGGCCCGGAAAAGCTGCTCAACATCGACCAGATGCGCGGCATCAAGATTTCCTGGGCGGGACTGCCGATCCCCGAGATCGCCGCCCGTACCGAGTTCGACTGCATGGTGCAGGTCCGCGCCCACGGCGACCCCGTTCCGGCCCGCGGCTGGATGGAAGACGCCGCCTCCGGCGAGGACGACGGCGGTGTCCGCGAGGAGCTGGTGGTCCGCCTGAACGAGCCGATGCGCGGCGTGGCGCCGGGCCAGTCCATGGTGGTCTACCAGGGCACCCGCGTCCTGGGCCAGGCCACGATCGATTCGGCGCGTTCGCTGGAATGGGATCCCGCCGCAGTGTCCTAAGCGGCATCTCCGGGACGTAACGTGCCCCCTCCGCCGCAGGGCGGACCCTAGACTGGAGCAATGACTGATACGCCCGCAGATGAGTTCGAGTTCGATCCCTCGGCCAGTTCCCTTGCCGGAACCGTGTCCGAGGATGTTATGGAGGAGCTGCTGGCAGTACGCAGCAGCATCGACAACATCGATGCGACCCTGGTCTATCTGCTTGCCGAACGGTTTAAGGCCACCCAGCGGGTGGGGCTGCTCAAAGCGGTGCACAACCTGCCGCCCGGAGATCCGGGCCGCGAAGCCGCGCAGATCGCCCGGCTCCGCCGCCTCGCCGAGGACGCCCACCTGGACCCGGCCTTCGCCGAAAAGTTCCTGAATTTCATCATCAGCGAGGTCATCCGGCATCACCAGGCGATCTCCGACAACCACAACGGCGGCAACAGCAATGCAGCGGGACGCTAACCAGCACGAAGACAGCCGGCAGGAAGGCAGCCGGCAGGGCACAGCGCAGCCGGAGACCGGCAGCACGGTAACGGCCACCGCCCTGGGGCAGTGGCCGGGAACGGACCCGGTGGAAGCCACGCGGATCATCCGCGGGGAACTGGGGGAACCGCATCTGCCGTTCCTCATGGAACTGCCGAACCGCGGACCCGGTGCCGACGCGCTGGGCCGCACCGCAGCCCTGCTGGTGGATCTGGCCGTGGACCTGCAGCCGCACGGCTGGCGGCTGGTTCCCCGCCCGGGGAAGGACCACCGGCGGGCCCTCTCGCTGCTGGGCCAGGACCTCAACGCGCTCGCGGACGTAGTGGGCGGGGAGGAAAGCCCCGGCAACCAGCTGAAGATTTCCCTGCGCGGCCCCCTGTCGCTGGCGGCGGGACTCTACCTGCACAACGGGGAGCGGGCCCTTTCCGACGCCGGCGCCCGCCGCGAGCTGCTGCAGTCCCTTGCCGCGGGGGCGGCTGACTTCGTGGCCCGCGCCCGTACGGCTGCCCCGGACGCCTCAATCATTGTCCAGCTGGACGAGCCGGACATTGCCGATGTGCTGGGCGGAACCATCCCCACGGCCAGCGGGTACCGCACACTGCGTTCGGTTCCCTCCACTGAGGTGTCCTCCGCCTGGAACTCCATCATCGAGGCCCTCGCCGACGCCGGCGCGGCGCAAACGGTACTGCGGCTCCCGGAATCCGGGCGCTCGGCAGCACTCCGCCCCGGCGCGCAAACGCCGTTCTCGCTGGCACTGGGCGCCGGAGCGGCCGGAGCGGCGCTGCCCGCCGCAGGTCTCACCGGAGCGGATTGGGAAGCCATCGCGGAAGCGGTGGAAGCTGGAAAGAGCCTGTGGCTGGGGATCCTCTCCGATCCCGCCGGCAATGCCGAACCGCGCCAGGTGAAAGCCCTGGTGGAGGATGTGCTGCGGCCGTGGAACAAAATCGGTCTGCCTCCCCGGGCACTGCCCGCACTGCGCCTGACACCGGCGGGTGAACTCGCGGACGCGTCGCCGTCGTCCGCCCGCAAAGTCCTGAACCGTCTGACGCAAACGGCAGGGGCCCTGTCCCAGGTAGCCGCTGAAAGCTAGCCGACCGTCGCCGGCAGGACATTGCGGAAGAGAGGCTTAGGCGCGGAAGAACTGCCTAAACCCGCCGCTCCCAGCGGGCCGGCACTGCGTCTTCCGGCAGCCGGCCGTCCCACCGGAATTGTTCGTAGCTGAAGCTTCCGTCATACACAAAGATGGTTCCCACCTGCCGCTGCACCACTCGGGTGCGGATCCGGAAGAGGCCGTCACCGGCGTCGTACCACTGCTCTACATGGGCATCCGCTGCGGCGAAGGCCGGCAGCGGCAGCCGCAGCCGGCCCAGGAAGAGCCGGCTGCCCGGTGAATCCATGCGCAGGTGCCCGTCCCCGGTCACGGTCAGCACCAGATCGGTGGCGAGGTTCCGTTTCCTGCCCAGGTAATCCGTGAGCTGCCCGGGGCCGGTCAGTGTGGTGGTGTCCTCGAAAACCCGGTTCCCGGCCGGAAACCGGAAGGTCCGCACCGCGGTCAGCGAGGGCCGGTTCTCCGAATCCCAATGGGGGTAGTTGCGGATCGTGAAGGGAACATTGGTGCCGTAATCGGGGAAGAACGCGTTGGTGACCGGCATCAGCTTGAGCAGCGGCCGCAGCCACGGCCGCGGGCAGCCGGCCCTCTCAAAGACTCCGATGCCCTCACCGTAGGTTCCGGCTCCCGGCCCCGCGGCAAAATATTCCTGCAGCTCTGGCTGCAGCCGCTCATACTCCGGTCCAAGGACGCTGCGGTAGACCGAGTCCGCTCCGCCCCGGCCGGGCACCTGTGCTGATGGTGAATCTTCCATGATTTACAGCCTTCCCGAGGCTTTGAGCCGGATATACAGGTCTGCGAGTTTGGGCGGCAGTTCGCGCGGAACCTCATCGACCACCTCGGCCCCCATGGACCGCAGGTAGGCCGTCACGGCGGCCCGGTCCAGCAGGGCACGCTCCGCGGCAGCGGCACGGAAGACTTCGCTGGCCGTTGACCGCTGCCGGCGCAGGTCCTCCAGCTCCGGATCCCGGACCGAGGCGATCACCACCAGGTGTTTCTCCAGCAGCTGCGGCAGCACGGGCAGCAGGCCCTCTTCCAGCGCACCGGAGTCCAGTGCCGTGATCAGCACCACCAGGGACCGCCGGGTGGATACTGACTGGACCGCGCCGGGCACCAGGGAAAAGTCCGCTTCAATCAGCTCCGCCTCAAGCGGTGCCATCGCGGTGACCAGCCGGTTCAGGAGGTTGCCCTTTGCACCGGAGCTCACCCGCGCCCGGATCCGCCGGTCAAAGGCCAGGAAATCCACGCGGTCTGCTCCGCCGGAGGCCAGCATCGCCAGCAGCAGGGCAGCCTCGATTCCGGTGTCCAGCCGCGGCTCCTCTCCGATCCTCGCCGCGGAGGTGCGGGAAGTGTCCAGGAGCAGCACCACCCGCCGGTCCCGCTCCGGGCGCCACGTCCGCACCACGGTGTCCCTGCGCCGGGCAGTGGCACGCCAGTCAATGGACCGGACATCATCGCCGCGCACATAGTCACGCAGCGAATCGAACTCCGTGCCTGCTCCGCGCAGCTGGACCGAGGCGTTGCCGTCCAGTTCCCGCAGGCGCCGCAGCTTGGACGGCAGGTGGCGCTTGGAACGGAACGGCGGCAGGACCCGCAGCACCGCCGGGCTGCGCAGGGTGCGCTGGCGCGCGGCCAGTCCGAGCGGTCCGAAGCTGCGGACCGTGACCGTTCCGCTGTGCAGTTCGCCCCTGCGTTCGGGAAGCAGCTGCACCTCGAATCTTCTTGCCTCACCTGCCGGAACGTGCATCCGCTGGACCGGGTTGACGGCGCCCGCCGAGGGTTGCCAGCCGTCCCGGAACCAGCCGTTGAGGGTGCGCCGGCTCCCGTTGCGCACGGTCAGCAGCACGGTGGCCGGCTCGGTGAGGCGCACGCTGACGGGTTCGGTGCGCTGCAGCGTCAGGGCGCGGGGGGAAGCGGCCGCAAGCACATCAACTCCGGCCGCCGCACACAGGAATGCCGCCCACAGCCACAGGGCGGTGCTGCCGGGAAATAGCAGGACGGCAACAACGCCTGCCGCGGCGAGGAGGACGAACCGGCCGGAGATTGCCATCGCGAACCGGCGTCCTAGCGGGGAACCGGAACGGTGGCCAGGATGCTGCCCAGGACACCGTCCACGCTGACGCCGTCCATCTGCGCTTCGGGGCGGAGGGATACCCTGTGGCGCAGCGCCGGCAGGGTCAGGGCCTTGACGTCGTCGGGCGTGACAAAGGTCCGCCCTGAAAGCCACGCCCAGGCGCGGGAGGTATTCAGCAGTGCCGTTGCGCCGCGCGGAGAGACACCAAGCTGGAACGACGGCGCTGCCCGGGTGGCCCGGACAAGGTCCACAATGTAGCCGAGGACCTCGGGGGACACCTCGACGGCGGCCGCCGACTGCCGTGCTCTCTCCAGATCAGCGGCGCCGGCGACGGGCCGGACTCCGGCAGCAACAAGGTCCCGGGGATCGAAACCGCCGCTGTGCCGGCGGATAATCTCAATCTCATCGTCACGTCCGGGCAAATCCAGGGTGAGTTTGAGCAGGAAACGGTCCAGCTGCGCTTCAGGCAGCGCATACGTTCCCTCATACTCCACGGGGTTCTGCGTGGCGGCCACCATAAAGGGGTCGGGCAGCCGGCGGCTGACACCGTCCACGGAAACCTGGCGCTCCTCCATTGCTTCCAGCAGCGAGGCCTGGGTTTTGGGCGGAGTGCGGTTGATTTCATCGGCCAACAGGATATTGGTGAAGACGGGACCTTCCCGGAACGTGAATTCCGAGCTGCGGCCGTCATAGATCAGCGATCCGGTGACATCGCCGGGCATGAGGTCCGGAGTGAACTGCACCCGCTTCGTATCCAAATCCAGGGCGGCGGACAGCGAGCGCACCAGCAGCGTCTTGGCAACGCCGGGCACGCCTTCCAGCAGCACATGGCCCCGCGCCAGCAGCGCAATGATCAGTCCGGTTACTGCCGCGTCCTGCCCCACCACCGCCTTGGCCACCTCCCGCCGCACATCCAACAGTGCCTGTCGGACGGGATCCGGACCGGTCGACGCCGGGACCGGCGCCTGCCCGTCCGGCTGGTACTGAAGGTCCTGCTGGTCCTGCTGGCTCATGATGCGGTGACCTCTTCCTCTAGGGCTTGCAATTCCTGGGACCACTGGACAAGGGCGGCATCACCGGCGAAGGCGGCGCGGTTCAGCAGGCGGTCCACCTCGTGCACCGACCGCCCGGTGGCTGCCGCGACTGCCCGCACCACGGTGTCGGTGCTGCCGGCAGGGCCCAGCCGGAGCCGGGCGGACAATCGTGTCAGCGCGGCGGCGCGCAGTGTTGCCGCCGCGCGGTCCAGCGCCCGGCCGTCCTGATAGAGCCGGGCGCGTCCTTCTGCCGTCTCTGCGGACCGTACCACTACAGGCAGCGGTTCCGCCGCGAGCGGCCCCAGACGCCGTCCGCGCCACAGCATGGCCAGAGCTGCTACGACAAACAGCCACAGCAGCAGCGGATCCACCCAGCCGGGCAGCAGCGCCCGCGGGTCTTCGGGCACAGCCGCAGCGGGTGTATCGGAGACAGTGGGCAGATACCAGACCAGCGTGCCGGTGGAACCCAGCGTGCGCAGTGCCAGGGCTGCGTTGCCGTGATCCGCGAGCGCCTCATTGGCCAGGACTGCCGCGTTTCCCAGGACGACGACGCCGGCGTCGTCGTCCGCTGCGTAGGAGCCGGTGCCGGCGCTGCTGCCGGCACTGTTGTCCGGCGGCGGGAAACAGACCGCGGGAGCACGATAGGCGTATCCGCCTGCGGTGATGCGCTCGGCCGCTTGGGCATCCGCTGCGTCACAGGCGGCGTTCAGCGGCGCATCCGTTGCGGGCAGGACGCCCGCTGAACGGATGCCCGTCGCCAGTTCGGAGAGCTGGAAAAAGGTGGGCTCCACCAGGACCTGCCGGCGGGCCAGACCGTTCAGCTCTGCCAGCTGCTCCTGGCTGAGGAAGCCGTCGGGATCGAACAGCAGAAGCGTTGACTGGTCCCCGTTCTCTTCCAGCAGGTCCAGCGTCTCCTCGAAGGAACCCGGCGAACGGACATCCACTCCCTGTTCGCCCAGGATTTCGGCTGCAGCCATGGCACCGGCGGGGGCAGGATTGTCAGGGGAGAGCGGGGCACCGTCACTGCCTGCGCCGGTCAGGATGCGCAGCAGGACTACGGCACAAAGCACCAGTGCCAGGATGATCCACACCCGCCAGGCCCGCAGGCGTGCCCGGAGGGCCCTGAGTCCGGCTGCTGCCGCAGAAGGAGCCGCTGCCTCAGCAGCCGCCGGGCTCACGGTCGTTTCCCCCGGTGCGCCGGCCTCATGCACCGTGCTCACCGCGGCACCGCCAGGGTGGAAACCGAAGCCGGTCCGGCGGACGGGGAGGACCGTTCCAACAGCCCGTCAAGATCCCGGGCACGGACGGCGTCAGCAGGAACGGCGGACAGGTGCCCGTACCGGACTTCGTCAAAGCGCCGCGCCAGCCAATGGATTTCGTCCTGGGCAGAGGGAAAGGCTCCGCTGAGTTCCTGCCCGGCTTCGGCCGCCGTGCGGCCGGCACGCGGTTCAAGGATCACGCGTTCCTCTGCTGAGCGGATCACGGCCCGAAGCCGCTCTGTCAGGGCAGTGTCCCATTCTCCGCGGGAGGCGGCTTCCTCGGCCAGCCTGCGGTGGTCTACTGCAACCCGGATCCCGGGTGAGTCGAAAACCGCCTTGCGGCGCCGTGCGTTCAGCCGGGGCCGGACCAGGAACACCGCGGCAGCCAGGAGAGCAGCTGCTCCCGCCGCAAGAAAGAGGACACCGAGAGTGGGATCCACACCGGTGATGCCCTCCAGCAGCCGGGAGAAAAAATCGCCCACCCACTGCCAAAACCGGTCCAGCAGGCTTGGCTCCGCCTCCTTGTACACGGACCGGGAAAGTTCCTTTTCAGCCCATCCCCGCCCCTGGTCGCCGTCGGGGAGCACCGGCACGTCGAAGCGGGCCCTGCCAAGCGGCAGCGCCGTCATCCGCTGGACCCGCTGCGGCGCCCGGGCACCAGATCGGGGGTGGATCCCGCGAGTTCCTGCTCCTTCATGAGGGTGAGGTCAAAACCTTCCCGGCGGATGCGGAGATCGACGTACAGCAGCGAGGTGACGGCTGACTGGAACGCGTACCCGATGGCACCGAAAAAAGTACTGATGGCAACGTTCAGCGCCACGAGGGCAAATGCCGCGCCGGCATCGGGCTCTGAACCGCTGCCAAAAGCAGTGACGAAACTCAGGAGCAGGACCACAGGCGTGCTGATGACGGACGAAACGATGGAGACCAGGATTGCCGTCAGTGCCAGGATTCCGAACGATCGCCAGTAATTTCTCTTGGTCAGTTGCCAGGACCGGCGCAGCGAGGCAAAAACCCCGGCAGGTTCCAGGACCAGTGCGGCCGGTGCCAGCGCAAACTTAACGGCCAGCCAGGCGAAGACGGCAATCAGCGCCAGGATGCCCAGTATCAGGACGGCAATGCCTGCGGCGCCCAGGAACTCCAGGATCAGCGCCAGGAGGAGGGAGAACACCACAATCCCGACCACGATCACCGCGAGCAGGAGCAGCCCCAGCCCTGCCAGGGGAAGGAGCCGGGAGCGGGAGAGCCGCCAGGTTTGGGCAAAGCCGGTTTTCAGGTTCAGGATCGAGCGCGCGACGGGCACCACCAGGATGCCCTGAAGGAGCAGGACGCCCACCACGGACACCACGCCCAGAAGGGAGACAGCTGTCAGGGACCAGCCGAAGGAGCCCTGACCGGACTCAAAATCCTCGACAGTGAATTCCGAACCGTCCGCATCGGTGCTGAACAGGTCCGAGGAGAAGAAGTTGCCCGCCACCAGATAGGTCAGCACTGCAATAACGCCCTGAATCAGCAGGGCCGTTCCAAAAGTTGCCGCAGCGTTCTTCCGGCAGGCCTGGAAGGCGCCGTCCAGCAGCTCGCCCAGGCCCAGCGGCCGCAGCGGTATGACGCCGGGCTTGGGCGGAGGTGTCCATCCGCCCTGGGGAAGGTAACCGGGAGCGCCCCAGGGCTGTCCGGGAGCCGCCGGCGGGAACATGCCGGGGGCTCCGGTACCGCCCTGGGCGCCGGGAGCTCCCGGTCCCGACCACTGCTGGTTCTGGTCCCACGGGTTCTGCTGGCCGGGTTGTCCCCACTGCTGTCCCCAGCCCTGCGGCGGTTCCGGCGGCGGTGGCAGAGGAGCAGTGGTGGGTGGCTGGCTTGCGGGATCGCCCCACGCCCCGGGGAGCTCGGGGGAGTCCTGCGCTCCCGGTGCTGCCCACCGCGAGGGCGGCTGCGGAGCGCTGCCGGTCCCGCTGGTGCCTCCCGTGCTTCCGCTTCCGCCGTCGTCGTCGTACTCCGGGCCGGCCGCAGGCGGCCGAACGGGTTCCTTCGGCTCCTCACCGCTGTGATTGTCCTGACCCAAAGCTTGTCCCCCAAACCGTTGTATTCCGTGTTCCGACTATAGTTCCAGAGCGGTCCCGGCGTCGCGGACAGAATCCGCCGGATTCTACGTCCTCTAGGATGAGAGGGATACTGCCAGCTGTCGTGCTGTCCTCGGACATGCCGGATGCCCCGCATTCCGGACAGCAGGCAGAAGCCCGCGCAGGCAGCCGGGCAGCCGGAGAAAATGGTCCGGGCAAGCACCGCAACGAGGAACCGGCTTGAGCAGTCAACTGGGGACAGGGAGTTATGAAGGCACGCATATTGGTCGTGGACGACGACGAAGCATTGGCCGAGATGATCGGTATTGTGCTCCGCAACGACGGGTTCGACCCTGTCTTCTGCGCGGACGGTTCCAAGGCGCTGGAAATTTTCCGCCATACCAAGCCCGACCTTGTCCTGCTGGACCTCATGCTCCCCGGAATCGACGGGATCGAGGTGTGCCGGCAGATCCGCGGTGAATCCGACGTGCCGATCGTCATGCTGACCGCAAAGTCGGACACCTCCGACGTCGTCCGGGGCCTGGAATCAGGGGCGGACGACTACGTTCCGAAACCGTTCAAGCCTGCCGAGCTCGTGGCCCGGGTGCGCGCACGGCTGCGTCCGGGCGACACGAAATCCCCGGAAACCCTCAGCATCAAAGAGGTGTCCATCGACGTGGCCGGCCACGTGGTCACCCGCGGTACTGACACCATTTCCCTCACTCCGCTGGAATTTGACCTGCTGGTGGCCCTGGCACGGAAGCCCTGGCAGGTATTCACCCGGGAGATGCTGCTGGAGCAGGTGTGGGGCTACCGCCATGCGGCGGATACCAGGTTGGTCAATGTCCACGTGCAGCGGCTTCGTTCCAAGATCGAGCGCGACCCCGAAGCACCCGAAATAGTCCTGACGGTGCGCGGTGTCGGTTACAAAGCAGGCCAGAGTTAGGCGGCGGGGGACTTCGGTCTTCAAGACCGAAGTCCTCCCGGCAGTGCTGCGGACGCTCAGGCAGTTCCGCGACGTGCTGCGCAAGGAAACATTTCACCGGATAGCCCGCGCCTGGCGGCGTTCCCTGCTGTTCAAGACCGTGGTCTCCACGCTGCTCCTGGTCACCCTTGCCTGCGGCGGCGTGGGTGCCTTCCTCTCGCATCAAATTGCCGGTGCGCTCTATGAAGAGCGCCTCAAGCAGTTCCAGTCGGAGGCCACGGCAGGGCTCGTCTCGGCCAAGGAAAACTTCCGGACCACTGCAGCCACGGACCGTGAGGGCACCGAACGGCTGGTTTCCAACACACTCTCACTTCTGGAGGGGCAGGGAGCCGACGCGCCCCGCCTTTACCTGCTGAGTCCTCTGCCGGGACAGGAGCAGGACCTTTTTGTCTCCCAGACGCTGGGGGAGGGCATTACCGCCGGCAGCATTCCGCTGCCCCTGAGCGAGTCCGTTCGAAGCATCGATGTTGATGACGACCGCGACACCATCCACTGGTCCGCCATGGCCCTGTCCCACGGCGAGCCCGGCCTGGCCTTCGGCACCAAGGTCACCCTCCCGCCGGACCGGGCCGAGTACGCCCTCTACCTCATCTACGACCTGTCCTCCATGCAGCAGACCCTCGATGACATCCACCGCATCCTGTGGATCGCCGGCGGCCTGCTCCTGGTCATCATCGGGACCATCGCCTGGATCGTCGCCAAGGCCGGAGTCGGAGCCATCAGCGATGCGGCGGCCGTCTCCGAAAAACTGGCCGCCGGCGAGCTTCAGGAACGCATGGTCGTCAAGGGCGAGGACGACGTCGCCCGCCTGGCCGCGTCCTTCAACCACATGGCGGCCACCCTGCAGGATCAGATCACCCAGCTGGCCCAGCTTTCGCGCATGCAGCAGGTCTTCGTCTCGGATGTGTCCCACGAACTGCGTACCCCGCTGACTACTGTGCGGATGGCGGCCGAGGTTCTTTACGACGCGCGGGACGGGTTCGACCCCATCAGCCGCCGTTCCACGGAGCTGCTCTACCACCAGGTGGAACGTTTCCAGGCCCTGCTCGCTGACCTGCTGGAAATTTCCCGGTTCGACGCCGGCGCGGCATCGCCTGATCTGGAGCCCACCGACATTTTCACCGTGGTCCGCGACGTCATCGACGCTACGGAACCGCTGGCCCTGAACATCGGATCGGAAATCACTGTGGTCTCCAAGGAAACCAGCTGCATGGTGGACGCAGACCCCCGGCGGATCGAACGCATTATCCGCAACCTGGTGGTCAACGCCCTGGAACACGGCGAAGGAAAGCCCATCGAGATTGCCATTGCCTCCAACCTGGACGCCGTTGCGGTGGCAGTGCGGGATCACGGCATCGGCATGACCGACGACGAAGCTTCACGGGTGTTCGACCGCTTCTGGCGCGCCGATCCGGCCCGGGCACGGACCACTGGCGGCAGCGGACTGGGACTGTCCATCGCCGTCGAAGACGCTTTGCTGCACGGGGGACTGCTCCAGGCCTGGGGGCGCCCGGGAGACGGAGCCTGCTTCCGGCTCACGCTGCCCCGCCGGCACGGGGTGCCCTTCGCCGAGTCACCGGTGCCGTTGTCACCGTACGATGGCGCCCCCGGAACCCGTGCGCTGGCCGCCCATGCGGCGGCGCCCGTCATCACCCCGGTCACCACACCCGCAGACGCACCAGCCCAGGAGCCGACCGATGGACGCTAGAAACTCCGTTTCCTCCCGGCCGTTTGCGAAGCTGGTGCTGATGGCGGCCCTGCTGATGGCGGTCCTGTCCGGATGTTCCTCCATTCCCACCACCGGACCTGTGGGCACCGCTTCCGCGGACAGCGACGGCAGCTCACTGGTGAACACCTTTGACGTGGCCCCGCGGGGGCCCAGCCAAAACGGCGGAGAGTCTCCGGCGGAAATCCTGAAGGGCTTCATTACCGCGGGAACAGGTGCAGCAGATGATTACAGCGTGGCCCGTGAATTCCTGACCGACTCCCTGGCCAAAACCTGGACCCCCAATGACCGGGTGCTGATTTACGGTGCGGATCCGGACATTGTTCCCTCAGCTGACGGGAAGAGCTACGCCATCCAGCTGGAAGTGGTCGGAGCCCTGGATACGCGCGGGATCCGCACCGACAAAGCCCTGGGTACCACGGAAACCATTTCCGCCACCATGGAGCAGGAAGACGGCCAATGGCGGATCAACGCCATTCCCAACGGGATCATGATCTCCGAGGTCAATTTTTCCCTCCTGTTCCTCTCCCACAACCTGTACTTCTACTCGAGCAACTATGAGTTCTGGGTTCCGGACACCCGTTGGTTCGTCCAAAAGTCCGGCATTGCCGCCAACGTGGTCAAGGCCATGCTGGAAGGTCCGGCGCCCTATCTGCAGGGAGCCGTAAGCAGCGCCTTCCCGGCGGGCACCGCTCTTGCCCGGGACGCCGTGCCGGTGGTCTCAGGCGTTGCAACGGTGGACCTGTCCGCCGAGGTCCTGCAGGATTCCAATGACCTCAACCGGCAGCAGATGGCCCTGCAGCTGCAGCAAAACCTGACCAACCTCAACAACGTGAACTCGGTCAGCATGACGGTCAACCAGCGCGCCGTGGACCTGGGCAAGGAAAGCAGCGCGCTGGTAACCGCCGTCGCCGATCCCGAGGTGGGCAGCACCCAGATTGCTGTGCATCAAAATGAGCTGGCTTACTTCAAGGGAGTGGCGCCGCAGGCCATCGAGGGCATTCCCAGTGTTGCGGCGTACGGCCCGCGGGATCCGGCGCTCTCCCTGGACCTGGCCACGGTTGCCTTCCTCAACAGGGATCGAACATCCCTGTTCCTGACCGGACCTAACCAAGATGTTCGCAAAGTCGCTGACGGCACGGCGCTGACCGCTCCGAGTATTGATGTGGAAAAGTGGACGTGGACGGCCTCAAACACCGGGGACGGAGCCAAAATCCTCGCACTGCCTCCGGGCGGCGGCCCCGAACAGGTCCTGTCGCTGCCGGTGGCCTGGCTGAACGAAGTCGCGATTTCCGAGCTTCGGATTTCCCGTGACGGGGCGCGCGCACTGCTGGTCACGAACCAGGGCGGGAAAAGCCATGTGTTGGTTGCCGGCGTCGTGCGGGACACGGACGGAACCCCGAAGACCCTGACAACTCCGCTGGAGCTGGCAGTCACCGCCAACACGGGATCCGGGGTTCCCCAGACGCTTCCAGTGAACCGCGCCAAGTGGGTCTCGCAGGATTCCATCGTCGCGGTGCAGACGTCCCCGGACAACCAGGTCATGCCCGTGATTCTGCGTTTGGGTTCCAGCCCGGAACCGCTGGCAGGCCTGACCGGTATTACCAGCCTCAGCGCCGGCAAGGGAGAACAGGACATCTACGTCCAGACCGACGACGCCATGTTCAAGCGGATGGGGAACAGCTGGTACGAGGTGGGCAGGGAACTGCTGGATCCGGCGTTCCCCGGGTAGCCGTTTTCCGGGTAGCCCTTCCCCACGCAACCGTCCTGCACAGGCGAAGCTAAACCGCTGCCAAGTCCTGGTTTCCCACCTCAGGATGAGTGCGTACCGACTCACCTCGTTCCCTGCCTCAGGGTGAAGGTATGGAGATTCCGGATCCTTCACCACGCTTCAAGGCGGGCTCGCCGTCGCGGGACCGCCTTCCGTCGCTGGCCAGGGTCCAGGCCCTTTTGGGCAGCGCTGCGGACCGGTGGCGGCTGCAGCCGCGGGTTGCCGCGGTCGGGGCTGCAGGGGCTGACCTGCTTGCCGTACTGCTCCCGGCATCCTGCGTCGTCTGCGGAGCACCGGATTCATCCCTGTGTCCCGGTTGCCGGGACAGGGTCCGGCGCAGCACCACCCGCCCCTACTACGCCCAGTCCGCGGCAGAACTGCTTCCGAGCGCAGAGGCAGGGAAGCAGGGGGAGCCGGACGGCGGTGCCTGCGGGCTCAAAACCCTGCCCGGGCCGGATCAGGCGGATGTGGAACTGCCGGCGCTGCCGGTGCTTGCCGCCGGCCGCTATGCGGGCGGTCTGGCACGGGTGCTGCTCGCCTATAAGAACCACGGCCACACCGACCTCGCCGGTGTGCTCCTGCCGATCCTCGCAGGGGCACTTCATCATGCCGTACAGGACATCGACAGCAGCGCCGGGCTTTTCCTGGTGCCCGTTCCGGGTTCGGGACGGGCACTGCGCCGCCGTGGTTACAACCCACTGACGATGCTTCTGGGCGCGCTGCGGACCGGCGGGCTGCTGCCGGCCGGGACAGGGGTTGCACCGGTGCTCCGCTTGGCGGGACGCAGGCCACGGGACATGCTGCGGCCGGGCGCCCTGGTGGCCGCTGCATCCGGGATCGCCGGCGCAAGCCAAAAGAGCCTGGGACGGAAGGGGCGGCGCCGGAATGTTTCCGGAACTATGACCGCCGGCCCTGCCGGCACGCTGGCAGGCAGGCGGTGTCTCGTCGTCGACGATGTCCTCACCACCGGGGCCACACTGGCGGAGGCTACGCGTGCGCTGCGGGCTGCGGGGGCACGGGTCGAAGGCGCCGTAGTCATCGCAGCCACTGCAGCTCCGGCAAGTGACGCAAATAACATCGAGGGCGGATCGTAGTCCATAGGACACGGCTCAGGTAATCGGAATGTCCGGAGGTGAATAACGCTGGGCAGTGATCTAACGTGTTGGTATGGACAGCTTCAAGAAACGGAGTTGTCCTGCGGCAGCGGTCGCAGGATTTTGACAGCGGCCGGTGCTGTGTCACCGAAATCTATTGGAGGGCACCATGGAATTCATGATTAGCGGACGCAACGTTGCAGTATCCGACCGGTTCCGGGAGTATGCCGAAGAACGAATCGCCAAGGTGGAGAACCTGGCGAACAAGGTCCAGCGGGTAGACGCACGAGTCACCAAGCAACCCAACGTCCGTGAAGCCGACAGCTCTCTGACCGTTGAATTGACGGTTGTCGGCCGGGGCCCCGTGGTACGCGCAGAAGCCACCTCAGGCGACAAGTTCGCCGCCTTTGACCTTGCGTATGCCAAACTCATTGAACGCCTGCGCAGGGCCAGCGACCGCAGGAAGGTCCACCACGGCCGCCACACCCCGGTAGCAGTCCGGCTTGCAACCGCAGATCTTGAGACGGCGAGCACCAGTGAACCGCTGTACAGCCAGCTGGAAAAGGAAGCAGCCGACGCTGATGCCGTCACCGCTCAGAGCGACGAAGAGTCCGCGGAACCGGATGAGAACTGCCCTGTCCTGATTCGGCGCAAGGTCTTCCCGGGTGCCCCCATGAGCCTTGACGACGCCGTGGACGCTATGGAGCTGGTTGGCCACGATTTCTACCTGTTCGTGGATTCCGCCACCGGAGCGCCCTCCGTGGTGTACCGGCGCCGGGGCTGGACCTACGGCGTGATTACCCTTGATGCCCGGTGCGCCGAAGGTACCGAAGACATCAAGGAAGAGGTCCGCGGATACCGTGCCGGGGAAGAAGCCAAGACTGCTTGATGCAGAGTCCTTAGTGCAGGGCCCCTGAGGCAGCGGCCCGCTGAAGGCCTCCGGCCGGGATGGAACGTGGTGAACGGTTCATCCCGCCGGGGGCCTTCTTGCTGCGCCTAGGATGGCGGTATGACCTTGACCCTCACGCCCCGGCAGGCACGGCTGACCGCACTGGGTGCCCAGGGACTCGTGAAGGGACGCCCCGGAAGCCCGAACACCAAGTCTGTGGGACGGATCCTGCAGCGGCTGCAGCTGCTGCAGATCGACTCCGTCAACGTGCTGTCCCGGAGCCACTATCTGCCCCTGTTTTCGCGGCTGGGCCCCTATGACACAGCTGTCGCGGACCGGTTGGCCTCAAAAGCCCCGCGCAGGATGGTGGAGTACTGGGCGCACGAAGCCAGCTATATCCGTCCCGAGCTCTTCGCCGACCTGCGCACGGTCCAAAGCCGTGTCTGGATGACCGCCCACTCCCTGCAGCCGGAGCTGAAGGAACGGCTCAGCGCGGAGATCCTCGGGCTCCTGGCTGACGGCCCGCCGCTGACGGCCCGGGAGATAGCCGCCAAGCTGGGAGGGGTCCAGGCCAGGGACTCCGGCAACTGGGGCTGGAATTGGAGCGCGTCCAAACGGGTGCTGGAGGATCTGTTTGCTTCCGGCCTGCTCAGCTCGGCCGGGCGCACTCCGCAGTTCGAGCGGATTTACGCCCCCACGGCCGCCGTGCATCCCGCAGGGGCGGCGGCCCTGGAACCCGCCGATCCCCGGCAGGCGGTCCTGCGCCTAACCGAACTGGCCGCCCGGGCGCACGGGGTGGGGACCATCCGCAGTCTTGCGGACTACTTCCGGCTGCCGCAGCGGGAAACGGCGGAGGCGGTCGAACAGCTGGAACGGGAAGGCCGCCTTCGGCGCGTTGACGTAGCAGGCCTCAGATCCCCGGCATATCTGCACGCGGATGCGATCATCCCGCGCAAGTCCTCGGCCCGGGCCCTCCTGAGCCCCTTTGACTCCATGGTTTTTGAGCGGAAGCGGCTTGAGTCGCTCTTTGGCTTCCGGTACCGCCTTGAGATTTATACGCCGCCGCTGAAACGCTGCTACGGCTATTACGTGCTGCCCTTCCTGCTGGGGGATCAGTTCGCGGCGCGGGTGGACCTGAAAGCGGACCGCTACAACCGCGCACTGCTGGTGCAGGCCGCCCACCGGGAAGACAACGCTCCGACGCATACAGCCGTTGAGCTTGCCGCAGAACTACGTATGATGGCAGATTGGCTGGGGCTGCATGACGTTATCGTAAAACCGTCGGGGAATCTTGCCTCCGAGCTAAAGCTGGCAGTATGCCGTGAATAGCCCCGCTGCGGGAACACCGGCACTCTGCCAAACGTCTCTCACGTAGACTGGGGACGCCAGAATTAGGCAACACTAGATTGGGAGCAAATCAGTGGCATCACTACTCGAACGGGTTCTTCGTACAGGCGATAAGAAGACGCTGAAGACACTGCGCAATTACGCCGATGCGATCAACGTGCTCGAGGACGAGTACAGGGGTATGTCGGACGCCGAACTCCGGGGGGAAACGGAACGCTTCAAGGAGCGGTACGCCGGCGGCGAGAGCCTGGACGATTTGCTGCCGGAGGCCTTCGCCGCCGTCCGTGAAGCCGCGGGCCGCACACTCGGCATGCGCCACTTCGACGTGCAGCTGATGGGTGGAGCAGCGCTTCACCTGGGCAACATCGCCGAAATGAAGACCGGTGAAGGTAAAACCCTTGTCGCCACCGCCCCGGCCTACCTGAACGCCCTTACCGGGCGCGGCGTCCACATCGTGACCGTCAACGACTACCTCGCCGAATACCAGTCGGAGCTGATGGGCCGAGTCTTCCGCTTCCTGGGAATGACCAGCGGCGTCATCTTGTCCAATCAGGACCCGGCCACCCGCCGCGAGCAGTACAACGCGGACATCACTTACGGAACCAACAACGAATTCGGTTTCGACTACCTGCGCGACAACATGGCCTGGAGCGCCGCCGAGCTGGTTCAGCGCGGCCACCACTACGCCATCGTCGATGAAGTTGACTCCATCCTCATTGATGAGGCCCGCACGCCGCTGATCATCTCCGGGGCGGCCAGCGGCGACGTCAACCGCTGGTACACCGAATTCTCCAAGGTGGTGCAGCGCCTGACGCTGGACACCGACTACGAGGTGGACGAGAAGAAGCGCACCGTAGGCGTGCTGGAATCGGGAATCGAAAAGGTCGAGGACTACCTCGGTATTTCCAACCTCTACGAATCCGCCAACACGCCGCTGATCGGTTTCCTCAACAACGCCATCAAGGCCAAGGAACTGTTCAAACGGGACAAGGATTACGTGGTCCTCAACGGTGAGGTCATGATCGTTGATGAGCACACGGGCCGCATCCTCGCCGGCCGCCGCTACAACGAGGGCATGCACCAGGCCATTGAGGCCAAGGAAGGCGTGGCCATCAAGGCGGAGAACCAGACGCTGGCGACGGTCACCCTGCAGAACTACTTCCGCCTCTACGAGAAGCTTTCGGGCATGACCGGAACGGCCGAGACCGAAGCCGCCGAATTCATGAGCACCTACAAGCTGGGCGTGGTGCCGATTCCCACGAACAAGCCCATGGCGCGCATCGATCAGTCCGACCTGATCTACAAGAACGAAATTGCCAAGTTCGACGCCGTTGTCCAGGACATCGCCGAGCGCCATGCCGCCGGGCAGCCGGTCCTGGTGGGTACCACCAGCGTGGAGAAGAGCGAATACCTCTCCAAGCAGCTGGCCAAGGCCGGGATCCGGCACGAGGTCCTGAACGCTAAGAACCATGCACGCGAAGCCGCCATCGTGGCGCAGGCCGGACGCAAGGGTGCCGTAACCGTGGCCACCAACATGGCCGGCCGAGGCACCGACATCATGCTGGGCGGAAACGCCGAGTTCAATGCGATCGCCGAGCTGGAGCGCCGCGGCCTGGACCCGAGCGAGAATCCGGACGAGTACGAGGCAGCCTGGCCGGATGCCCTCGAAAAGGCACGTGAAGCCGTTGCCGCCGAACAGCAGGAAGTCATTGAGCTCGGCGGCCTGTATGTTCTCGGAACCGAGCGACATGAATCACGGCGCATCGACAACCAGCTGCGCGGTCGTTCCGGCCGCCAGGGTGACCCCGGGGAGTCACGCTTCTACCTCTCGCTCACCGATGACCTGATGCGTCTGTTCAACTCCGGTGCCGCCGAGCGGATCATGAACAGCTCCTCGATGCCTGACGACGTCGCACTGGAATCGAAGCTCGTATCCAAGGCCATCCAGAACGCCCAGGGCCAGGTGGAGGGCCGCAACGCCGAGCAGCGCAAGAATGTCCTGAAGTACGACGACGTCCTGAACCGACAGCGTGAAGCCATCTACGGCGACCGGCGCCGGATCCTGGAGGGCGACGATCTGCAGGAAAAGATCGGCTTCTTCCTGGAGGACGTGGTGACCTCGATTGTCAATGAGGCGACAGCCGAGGGCCATGGCGATGACTGGGACTACGAACAGCTCTGGACCAACCTCAAGACGCTCTACCCGGTGAGCTTGACCATCGACGAAGTGGTTGAGGAAGCCGGAGGACGCTCCAAGGTCACGCGGGAATTCCTGCAGGAGGAAATCCTCTCCGATGCCAAGCTGGCCTACCAGGCCCGGGAAGAAGCGCTGGGCGCACCGGCCATGCGCGAACTGGAGCGCCGGGTGGTGCTTTCGGTGATCGGCCGCAAGTGGCAGGAACACCTTTACGAGATGGACTATCTCAAGGAGGGTATTGGACTTCGGGCCATGGCCCAGCGCGATCCCCTGGTGGAGTACCAGCGCGAAGGGTTCGTCATGTTCCAGACGATGACGGAGGCCATCCGTGAGGAGAGCATCGGCTACCTGTTCAACGCCGAGGTGAAGGTAAACCAGCCCGCCGCGGATGTTCCGCCGGCTCTGGCCGGACTCAAGGACGGACGCGGCGTCGTCGGCCAGCCGACGGTGACAGCTGCCGGCCTCGAGGCTCCCCAGCGTCCTGCCAGCCTCCAGTTCTCGGCGCCCAACACCGAGGGCGGAGTGGAAACCCGCGTTGAGCGTGCAGTCTCCGACAAGCCTGCGAAGTCCGGCCCTGCAGATCAGCAGCGGAAGGCACAGGGTGCTCCGAAAAAAACCAAGCGCCGCAAGTAGAGGTCAGGCCGGCAGCCGTCCGGCCTAACCGATTTCCAGGGCGGTAATTTTCCAGAGTCCGCGCCGCAGTTCTATTCTCAGAGCTGCGGCGCGGACTCTGTTTTGTTCGGCCGCAACCACAGAAGCCTCATATACGCCCTCCGAGACCGGGCAGATCCGGCAGCACCGGATCACTACCTGCCGGTGCAGCCGCACCGGAGCGGGGAGCTGGCCGCCTGTGCGGCCGGCGGGTGCAGCATTCCTGCTGCGCACCAGGTTTGCGCGCAGCTGCAGCCGTTCATAGCTGTCCGGATCCAGCCAGCGGGCCATCTGCTGCAGGGGCCGGGTTCCTCCAAGCACCTCCAACGCTGCTTGGGTAACCGACCTGGCAATGGCATCCACGCGTGAATCATCTGCGGGGTCGCTCTGCCAGTGAGCCGCCTCCACCGCCGCCGGCCCGGCCGGGGCCCGCGAGTCAACCGTGACGGGGCGCGGGAGGAGCTTGACGGGCGGCGCATCCTGCGGGGTGTAGCCCGTGACGGCAATGCGCTGGACAGTCAGCGGACGCGGGGCGCCCGAGGCGGCCGCCAAGTCATCTGCGTCCTCATGGACGGGAAATGTGATCACGGTGGTCATGGTGACTGTCCTTTCCTGCACAGCGGCTTCGGAGAGCGCGCGATAACTGGATGCGAGCCGAACATGTACTTCGGGTCAGTGCCGCGGCGGTAATTCCGGAGCGTCGGGAATCTCGAAGGCCTGGCCGGGCAGAATCAGGTCCGGGGAATCGCCGATCACTGCCCGGTTGCGCTCATACCAGCGGGGCCAGTGGGCAGCGATGTCCGCCTCGGTGGCCTGCGGACCCAGCTGCGCAGAGGCCAGGCTCCATAAGGAGTCGCCTTCACGCACTACTGCCTGTGATTCGGTTTCCGGCCGGACGGGACGGACAAAGACATTCTCGGCATCTGGCGCTGACCGGGGTTTCCAGTGGGGTGTCGGGTGCTCGTCGCTTCCGTCCGCTGCGGCAGGATTCTGCAGGGGGCCGACGGTCCTTGAAGGCTGCTCCAAAGCGGAGATTCCCTGCGGCTGGCTTCCCTGCGGGAAGAGCTCAGCGGCCTGGGCCCCGCCCGCTCCGGAAACGAGATTCAGCCCGATGACAGCAACAGCCAGCCGCTTCATGAAGGCGGGAGCCAATGCACCCGCGGCAGCGGCGGCGGCAGCATGGCCCGCCTTTCGCAGCGCTGCATACGCCACAGCCATGGCCAGTCCAACGCTCCATACCGCTGCGATGCCCACTCCCGCCGCAGCAGCGCTAAAGCCGGCAAGCTCCTGCAGTGAAGAAACGGAACCGCGAACAAGCGTTTCAGGGTTGGGCCGAGTTGAGAATCCAGCCCAGACCAGGATCACCGCGGCGATGATGCCGGCGGCCAGAGTGAGGAGATCCCGCATATGGTGTCTCATTCCTGGTCTCCTTAGGGTTCAGGACTGGGCAAGACGGGTGAAGCAGATTGATCCAGTTTGATGCAGTTTGATGTCGTTTGGAGCGACTAAGTTCGTTTGATGGGACTTGTCTACAGGCCAGCCCTGAGGGTGTCTAGGGTGTTTGCGGGATTGTGCGTAACGCTGCGCCGTAGTTGGGGGCCGGGGGAGCGGCTAGCCTGTGCAGATGCGATGGGAAGCACTTTTTGCCGATTTGGAAGCCCAGCTTGCTGCGGCGCGCGAACAGGTCCTCGAGTCCGAGGTGTCGGAGCGGCTTCGAACGGACTTTGCCGCATTGGAATTGGCCGGCCGGCTGCACAGCCAGACCGGGAGGCTGCTCAAAATCGATCTGGGGCTTCCGGGAGCCGTTGAGGGAGTGCTCAGCCATGTGGGCCGCGGGTGGGTTGTGCTGGAGGACAGGGGCCGTTCCTCCGTCATCGTCCTTGACCACGCGTTGTCCATCAGCGGGATGGATCGCTTCTCCGACATCGAGGCGCCGGTGGCACGGCTTGGGCTGGCATCAGCCCTCCGCGCGCTCTCACGGAACCGTGCACATGTCCGGGTGCACCCGGCCGGCGTGCCGCCGGCCTCAGCCCTGGCGGGCACCGTGGACCGGGTGGGGAAGGATTTCTTTGAACTGTCGCTGATACCGCACGGCGAACCGCGCCGGGCGGAAAATGTCCGCGGCGTCTGCGCCGTCCCGCTTTCCGCCGTTGCCGCGGTCAGCTCCGCCCGCTGATACCCTGCAGCCGTTCCCTTACTGCTCGGGGAGGGCGCCCTGGGGTGCTCCTTCACGCTGGCCGGAGGCAGACCGCCGGTAGGCATCGGCAATAAATTCCTCCAGCACGCGGGACTCCACCCGCCACTGCCCCCGGCCCCCGATTTGGATGGCAGGGAGCTCTCCGGACCGTACCAGGGCATATGTCTGGGACGAAGATATGTTCAGCACCTCGCCGACATCGGCCAGCGTCAGGAACCTCTTCTCACCCACGTATCCACCTCTGTATCCGTTTACCGCGTATCCGGGTGCCGCACTGCTGCCATCAGTGTCCCATTGCTGCAGCTGCGCTGGTCACGTTATCCACACTTTGAACTTTTCCCCAAATCACCGTTTCAATCCGCGTATTTGTGGTCAACAATGTCAGCGATTGCCAGTCCGGGCCCGGCAGCCCCGGACTCCGGCGTCGCCGGGGGAAGCCCAGGGGGAAACGCAGGGAAAACAGGGGGAAGAAATGAGTCTCGCAACAAGCACGCAGGCAGCCGCGCCCCGTTTGAAAAAGCCGTCGTGGAAAGATCCGCGGCTGCTGGTGGGGATACTCCTGGTACTCGCCTCCACGGCGGGCGTGGTGGCGCTCGTGGGATCAGCGGACCAAACCACTGAGGTGTTTGCCGTTGACGAGGCCATCCCGCTGGGAACCCCTGTCACTGCCGAGGACTTCGCCGTGGTGCCCGTGCGGCTCGGAGATGTAGAGGAATCCTATCTGCCGGCGGCGGACGGCATTCCGGACAAAGCCGTTGCCACCGGACTGCTGCGGAAGGGCGAACTGGTCTCCCGCAGTGATTTGGGCACAGCGGATGAGCTCGATCGGAAGCCGGTGGGGCTGCGCGTGGATGATCCGCTGCCCTCCGGAACGCAGGCAGGGTCACGGGTTGACGTCTGGTCCTCCATGCCGGATGAACAAAGCGGGTTCAAGGAGCCGCGGCAGATTTTGTCCGGAGCTGAAATTTCTGAACTGACCATCGATGAGTCCGTCCTGGGCGCCACCCGGGCCACGGAGATCCTGGTCCTGGTGGAGGATGACGATCTGTCGGCCCTGCTCAGCGCACGGTCCAACGGTGCCAAGATTGCCGTGGTACTCAACCCGGCGGCGGGCTCATGAATATCCCCGTCGTCACGGCGGGCAGCGGGGTGGGGAACCTCGTCCAGGACCTGGAACGCCTCCACGGGCCCGTGACCGTGGTGCGCCGCTGCGCCGAAATGCCCGAACTGATCGCCGCCTGCCAAAGCGGCATCGCACGCGCTGCCATCATCACTGACGACGCCGGGGAAATCACTGCAGCTCTGGCAGACCGGCTGGCGTCGTCGGGCGTGGCGCTGCTGGTGCTGAGCGACGAGGAGAATGTCCAGCGCCGCCTCGACACGCTGGACATAGTCCATGCCCCGCGCAATTCCCGCCCCGAGGTGCTGTCGGACCTGGTTGCGGAGGCAGTGGGCCGCTTGGACGACGGCGCCGGGCGCGCGGCGCTCCTGGCCGATCCTTCCCGGGCCCTCAGCGATTGGACGGGGGAGTCCCGCACCGGGCAGGGGCGCGGGGGAACCACGGACGGGACGGCGGACTGCGGAACGGGCAGCGCTGCAGATGAGCGGGCAGCCGGTTCAGTCACCGCGGTGTGGGGACCGGCCGGCGCCCCCGGCCGGACCACCGTCGCCGTCAATCTTGCCGCCGAAGCGGCAGCTGCAGGAAAGGCCGTGCTGTTGGTGGACGCGGACACGTACGGATCCTCGGTGGCCGCGCACCTGGGCCTGCTGGAGGAATCGGCAGGAGTTGCGCAGGCCTGCCGGCTCGCGGAGCAGGGCATGCTGGACGGGGAATCGCTGCTCCGCAGCACCCTCAGCGTGTCCATCAAGGGGCCGCGCCTGCTGGTGCTGACCGGGATCACCCGGTCGGACCGCTGGATCGAGTTGCGGCCCACCGCCCTGGGGCTGGTGGTGGAGCAGGCGCGCAAGAGCGTGGACCTGATTGTCATCGACTGCGGCTTCAGCCTGGAGACGGATGAAGAGCTGAGCTTCGACACCATGGCACCGCGGCGCAACGGTGCCACGCTGCGCGCCCTGGAACTCGCGGACACAGTGCTTGCCGTGGGGGCTGCTGATTCCGTGGGGGTTCCGCGGCTTGTCAGGGCACTTGCGGAACTGGAAAGTGCGGTGCCCGGCACCGCACCGAAAGTGGTGCTGAACAAAGTGCGCAGTTCTTCGGTGGGGCGTTCGCCGGAACGGCAGCTGCGCGATGCCTGGGAACGGTTTGGACCAGGAATGCCTGTGACCGCTTTCCTTCCGGCGGAATATGCCACAGTTGATGCGGCTTTGCTGGCAGGTTCCGCGCTGCTGGAGACGGCACCTTCATCACCCCTTCGGCATGCGATTGCGGCGCTCGCTGAGGTCCGGGTTTCCACCCGGCGCCGGAGCAAACGGATTGCGGCCGCGGCAAAGTGACCTTTTCACCCTTGCGGGATAGGCTCAAGGAAAGCCATCCGCAAAGAAGCGGGTGGCAAAGAAGGCAACAACGGAGGCGTATTACATGTCGTCTGGATCCCCCATTTCGGATCTATCGGGTATCGACGAGTCCCTGGATGAATTCATAGGGAACTACTACGAGCATCTGGCAGGGGAAGACGCAGACGGATATCCGCCGTCGGCCCTGCGGGAAAGGGCGGTGCGTCACCGCAGCCTGGGAGCCGTCCGGCCCGACGGCTCGGCGTCCGTGGACATCATGGACGACGGCGATGCCAGCGTCATCCTGATCGTCACCGACGACATGCCGTTCCTTGTTGATTCGGTGACTGCGGAGATCGTGCGCCGCAACGCCGCTATCAGGCTCGTGGTGCACCCCACCTTCCTGGCCAACCGGGACCGGGAAACCGGCGAACTGCAGGCAGTGCACCGGGTGCCGGCCAGCGCGGGGATTTCCAGCGGCGACACCGCCGCCATGCCCAACCTTTCCAGCCTTCTGGGCAAGCAGAACGAAACCACCCGCGTTGAATCCTGGATTGCGGTGGAAATCGGACGGCTGGCCGATGAGGACCAGCGCAGCGAACTCATCGCCGGCCTGCAGAAGGTCCTTGAGGACGTCCGCCTGGCAGTTGCCGACTGGCCTGCCATGCGGGCAAAGGTCCACGAGGTCTCCCGTTCCTTGGAAAATGCCGCAAATCCCCGTGACATTCCCGACTTGACGCAGGCCCGCGAGCTGCTTTCCTGGCTGGACAACGGCAACTTCACGTTCCTGGGCTACCGCGAGTACGACCTCATCTCCGAAAACGGCGAGGACCTGCTGCGCGTCAGCTCGGACAAGGGGCTGGGACTGCTCAGCCGTGCCTCGGCAGCCGGACGCGTGCAGCACCTGACCAGCGCCGGCCGGGCGAAGGCCCGGGAAAAGCGCGCACTGGTGATCACCAAGGCCAATTCCCGGTCCACCGTGCACCGGGCCGCCTACCTGGACTACATCGGCGTCAAGAGCTTTGATGCCCAGGGCAACGTCAACGGTGAGCGCCGGTTTATCGGATTGTTCTCCACCGGTGCCTACACCGGCTCCGTACGCAATATCCCGATCGTTCGGGACAAGGTCCGCGAAGTCATGCGCCGTGCCGGCTTCCCCGCCGATTCGCACTCCGGCAAGGACCTGCTGTCCATCCTGGAAACGTATCCGCGGGACGAGCTGTTCCAGATTGACGTGGAGACGCTGCTGGAAACAGCCCAGAGCATCCTCCGGCTGCAGGAACGACGCCGTACCCGGCTGTTCCTCCGCCCGGACGTGTACGGGAGGTTCATGTCCGCCCTGGTCTTCCTGCCCAGGGACCGGTACAACACCTCGGTCCGCCTGCGCATCCAGGACGAACTGCGCTCCAGCTTCAACGCCGAGTCAATCGACTTCGAGGCGCGGCTGACCGAGTCCGCACTGACCCGTATCTTCTTCCGCATCCGGCTGCCGCGCGGCGAAGAAATCCAGGACATCGATCCGGTTGCGCTGGAACAGCGGCTGGTGAAGGCTGCCCGTTCCTGGAGCGAAGGCATCAGCGAAGTTCTCCGTGCCAAGTACAGCCGGAGCGACGCGCAGCGGCTGGCTGGCCTGTGGGCCGAAGCCTTCCCCGAAAACTACCGCGTCGGATACGAAGTCGAAGATGCCCTGGAGGACATTGCCCGCTTTGAGGCCCGGCTGGCTGAACCCGAGTCGTCCCCCGAGCTGTTCGTCTACGTTCCCGAGCGCACCGGCGTCAGCGGCAGCGAGGACGCGCGGCTGAAACTGTACCTGCTGCAGCCGCGTTCCCTGACGCAGCTGCTTCCCACCCTGCACAACCTGGGCCTGGAAGTGCTTGACGAACGTCCCTATGAGATTCGCAGGGGAGACGGCACTTCGGTGTTCCTCTACGATCTGGGACTGAAATACCCGGCGGGGCTGGACCCGATCAAGACCGGTTCCCTGCTCGCTGAAGCCTTCCGCGCCGAGGCGTCCGGAGCGAGCGAGTCGGATTACTTTGACCGGCTGATCCTTGAGCAGGGGCTGTCCTGGCGCCAGGTGGTCATCCTGCGCAGCTACGCCAAGTACATGCGCCAGCTGGGCAACACCAATTCCTATGGTTTTGTTGCCGGAACGCTGCGCCGCAATCCGGAGGTGGCCCGCGCACTCGTGGCCCTCTTTGAAGCGCGGTTTGATCCTGAACTGTCCGAAGATGAACGCACCGCCGCCGAAGAAGCGGCCCGCACGGCGCTGGATGCGGGACTGGAAAAGGTCCCCACCCTGGACGCTGACCGGGTCCTGCGCACCGTAGCCAACCTGATCAACTCCACCCTGCGCACCAACTTCTACCAGGACAAGCCGTACGTCAGTTTCAAGCTGAACACGGCGGCCATCGAGGGGGCTCCGTTCCCGCGGCCCAAGTATGAAATCTGGGTCTACTCTCCGCGGGTTGAAGGCGTCCACCTTCGCTTCGGTGAGGTTGCCCGTGGCGGCCTGCGCTGGTCCGACCGCCGGGAAGACTTCCGCACGGAAATCCTCGGGCTGGTCAAGGCACAGACAGTGAAGAACGCCGTGATCGTTCCGACCGGTGCCAAGGGCGGCTTCTACGCGAAGCAGCTGCCTGACCCGGCAGCGGACCGCGGAGCGTGGATGGAAGAAGGCAAGGAAAGCTACCGCACCTTCATCCGGGCCCTGCTGGACATCACCGACAACCTGGTGCTGTCCACCGACGGCGAAGAACAGGTGGTTCCGCCGCAGCGCGTCGTGCGACATGACGGTGACGACAGCTACCTCGTGGTGGCCGCGGACAAGGGCACTGCTTCCTTCTCCGACATCGCCAACGCACTTTCCGCAGAGTACGGCTTCTGGCTGGGCGATGCCTTCGCCTCAGGCGGTTCCGTAGGTTATGACCACAAGGCCATGGGCATCACTGCCCGCGGTGCCTGGGAATCGGTGAAACGCCACTTCAGCGAGCTGGGTGTGGACACGCAGACCGAACCGTTCACCGCCGTCGGCGTTGGTGATATGAGCGGTGACGTCTTCGGCAACGGCATGCTTCTGTCCAACCAGGTCAAGCTGATTGCAGCCTTTGACCACCGGCATATTTTCCTGGACCCCAATCCGGACCCTGCCGCCTCCTATGCGGAACGCCGCCGGCTCTTCGAGCTGCCCCGTTCCTCCTGGGCTGATTACGACGCCTCACTGATCAGCGACGGCGGGGGAGTCTTCCCGCGCCAGTCCAAGAGCATCCCGGTCAGTTCCGAGGTCCGCCAGGCACTGGGGCTGGGCAGCGAAGTCACCAAGATGAGCCCGCCGGACCTGCTGCGTGCCATCCTCAAGGCGCCGGCAGACCTGCTCTACAACGGCGGCATCGGCACCTACGTCAAGGCCTCCACGGAGACCAACACGGAGGTTGGGGACAAGGCAAATGACGCCATCCGCGTGGACGGCCGGGACCTGCGGGTCAAGGTGGTCGGCGAAGGCGGAAACCTGGGCATGACCCAGCGCGGCCGTATTGAAGCGGCCCGTGCCGGAGTCATCCTCAACACCGACGCCATAGACAACTCGGCGGGCGTGGACTGCTCGGACCATGAAGTCAACATCAAGATCTTCGTGGACCGCATGGTTGCCGCCGGCAAGCTGGATCCGGCAGAGCGTGCAGAGTTCCTGCACTCCATGACGGACGAGGTTGGGCGCCTGGTCCTGCAGGACAACAAAGACCAGAACATGCTCCTGCTCAATGACCGCCGCCACGTTATCGAGTGGAGCCCCAGCTACGAGCGGCTGATGGACTGGCTCGAGAAGCACTCGGATCTGAACCGCGAGCTGGAAGCGCTGCCGACAAATGAGGAACTGCGGGCCCGTGTGGCCGCCGGCGAGGGCCTTACATCGCCCGAACTGTCGGTGCTGGCCGCCTATGCCAAGATCGAGCTGACCAAGGCACTGACGCAGTCCGATCTCGCAGACGACCCCTACTTCAGCGGGACGCTGCGCCGGTACTTCCCGCAACAGCTGGTGGAACGCTTTGACGACCAGCTGGACACCCATCCGCTGCGCCGGGAAATCATCTCCACCATGGTGGCCAATGACATCATCAACATTGGCGGCATCACCTTCGCTTTCCGGGTCATCGAGGAAACCTCGGCCACCGAATCCATGGTGGCCCGTGCCTTCACCGCCCTGCGGGAAATCTACGAGATCGACGGCGTCATTGATGAACTGAACCACTTGCCGGCCAGCTTCCCCACGGAAAACTGGACGACCATCCATCTGGACATGCGCCGGCTGCTGGACCGGGCCGTCCGCTGGTTCGTCAACCATGTGGGGCGCGGCAGCTCCATCGACGAAGACATCGAGGCGTTCAAGCCGGTCATCGGTCCGCTGCGGGCAGATCTCCTTCACTACCTGAAGGGCGCCGACCTTGACCGGTTCCAGGCAGCCCTTGAACGCTCCCGCGAATGGGACGTCCCGGAAAACCTGGGCACCTACTGGGCGGAACTGTTTGAGAGCTTTGGCCTGCTGGACATTGCACTGCTGGCAGCAAAGCGGGTGGATGAGCCGGCCGCGAACGTTGCAGGTGTCTACTTTGCACTCTACGAGCGGTTCGGTGTTGACGATCTGCTGGAACGGATCACCAAGCTTCCGCGCGGTGACCGCTGGCAGGCGCTGGCACGGGCCGCGCTCCGCGACGACCTGTACTCCACGGTCGCTGACATGACGGTCGCCGCACTGACCGCGACGGCGGGACAGGCCGGCGAGGATCCGTTGAAGCGGGTAGCGCTCTGGGAAGAGCAGAACTCGGACAATTTGGAGCGTGCCCGGGTGATGTTCGAAGATGTGAACAAACTGGAGCACGAGGACATGGCATCCCTTTCGGTTGCTCTGCGCCTGCTGCGCTCCATCGTCCGACGCTAGATACGAAAAGAAAAAGAGACAGTGGCCATATTTACCGATCCCATCAAGGACCATGCCGATTTTGGACCGGGGGACGCGGAGTGGCTGCACCTTTTGGTCGGCGACTGGCAGCTGGTCGCCGACCTGGCGTTTGCGGATCTCGCGCTCTGGTTCCCTCTTCCGGACGGCAGCTATGTTGCGCTGGCTCATGCCCGCCCGTCGACGTCGCACACCGTGTTCCACAGCGACTTCGTGGGGGAGCGGATCCGGGCGGATCTGCAGCCCCTCGTTGACAGGGCGTGGAACAGCCAGGTCATTGAACGGTCTCCGGAAACGAGCTGGACGGCGGAGACTGCCATGCGGGTGGAAGCCATTCCTTTTGTCCGCAACGGCCGCACCCTGGCCGTGGTCACCAGCCACATGGACCTGTCCTCCTCCCGCATGCCGTCACGGCTGGAACTGACCTACCGGCAGTGCGCCTATGATCTGCTGCGGATGGGAACCCTGGGGCTGTGGCCCGACTTCGCCACACCCACGGGTTCCCGCCGCGGCGCTCCCCGCGTGGGAGACGGACTCATCCGCATGGATGCCGAGGGCGTGGTGCAGTATGCCTCGCCCAACGGCGTCTCCGCTTTCCGCCGGCTGGGGGAGATGGAGGCGCTGGAAGGCCGAGCCCTTGCGGAAATCACCACGGCGCTGCTCAAGGACCGGCGCATGGTGGATGAAACGCTGCCGCTGGTGGTGACCGGACGGATGCCGTGGCGCACGGAAATCGAGTCCCGGGGAGTCAGCCTGTCGCTGCGGGCCATTCCGCTGCGGGACGAGAAGGAACGGTTTGGCGCCCTGGTGCTGTGCCGGGATGTTTCCGAACTGCGCCGCAGGGAAATGGAGCTGGTGTCCAAGGACGCCACCATCCGCGAAATCCACCACCGGGTCAAGAACAACCTGCAGACAGTGGCCGCGCTGCTGCGCATGCAGTCACGGCGGATGGAAAGCGAAGAAGGCAAGCAGGGGCTGGCGCAGGCCATGCGCCGGGTTGCCACCATTGCCCTGGTCCACGAAACCCTGTCCCAGGGACTGACGCAGAACGTCAACTTTGATGAGCTCATTGACCGCCAGTTCCGCCTGGCTGCCGAAGTGGCCTCGCCAACCCAGCAGGTCCGCACCGAAAAGGAGGGGTCCTTCGGGGAGCTGCCCAGTGATTTCGCGACCCCGCTGGCACTGGTGATCAATGAACTGGTCACAAACGCCGTCGAACACGGCTTGTCCGACCGCAAGGGCACGGTGTGGCTTAGTGCGGCGCGGCAGCACGGCGCCTATGCCGAGGAAATCCTTATTGTCACCGTGGCCGACGACGGCGTGGGGCTGCCGCCGGGGCCCCGCCGGGAGGGTTTGGGACTCCAAATTGTCCGTACCCTGGTGCAGAGCGAACTGGACGGCACCATTGAATGGTCTGCCCGTCCGGGAGGCGGAACGGAAGTGCGCATTGAAATGGGATTGGACAATGCGTCGCGCCGGAACTGACGTGTTGTAGTTCCGGCCTGTAAACGGGTTAAACAGGAAGGGCCGCTGCTCTTGGCAGCGGCCCTTCCTGAAGTTTCCCGGACTAAATCCGGCTCATTAAGAAGCGCGGCGTGCGCGTGCGGCACGGCGCTTCAGTGCGCGGCGTTCATCTTCACTCATGCCGCCCCAAACGCCGGCATCCTGGCCGGTTTCGATAGCCCACTGGAGGCAGGTATCCATGACCGGGCATCGGCGGCACACACTCTTGGCCTCTTCAATCTGAAGAAGAGCCGGGCCGGTGTTGCCCACAGGGAAGAACAGCTCCGGATCTTTGTCCAGACACGCTGCGCGGCTCCGCCAATCCATGCTAATCACAATCTCCTCTAAATAGTTGTCTCCCGTTTGTGAAAACATTCACGAGCAACTGCAAACGAAAGGGGCCAGCTCCGGCCCCACATTTCCCCAGCTCCTAGGATTCCATGTAACGGAACCTCATACAAGGGTTAGGGAGCTCCCAATTTGCCCGAAACTGTGAGGGATGTGTCACAGCGGCGACAGTCAATCCGCGCCCCGGCGCAGAGCTCTCCGACTATGTCCGGTAGTGTGCCAGTGTGTCAAGACTTCAAGAGCCGCATGGGGGCCGCCCCGCGTCCCGTCCAGCGGCAGTTATCTTCATTTCCGCAGTCCTGGTCCTGGAAGCAGCAGTTCTCCTGGTGCTGGCGGGCTGGTTTGTCTACAACCTCTTCACGGAAACCCCGGTATCCATGGGCGGTGCGGTGTTCACTACCGTCCTGCTGGCAGCTGCAGGCGGATGGCTGCTGGCCCTGGGGCACTTCTTCTTCCGTGGTTTCCGCTGGACCCGGGCCGGAGTGCTGGTGTTCCAGCTGTTCGCCCTCGTGATCGCCGTCCCCACGCTGCAGGGCGGAGTCCTGCTCGCCGGGCTGCTCCTGCTGGTGCCCGCCGTTGCTGTGTTGATATTGCTGTTTACCCGCCCCGTCGTCCGGCACACCTCGAGACTCTCGGGGGAGACAAAGGCCCTGTAACCGGCCCGGCAGTGGAATCGGCCACACGCCGGCTTTCGCCGGGACGGCCCCGCGAGCCGTGGAATACCTGTGCGCAGGTGTCCTGTTCCAAGTGGTTTGTGAACGTGCAGCCGCGCGGGCGTGGCTTTTAAGCGGGATAAGGCAAGGCCCTTAGAATGGTGCCGAGCGGGCCCAACGTACGTGCCGCGTCAACGGCAGCGGCCCTGAGCCTCCTTGTTTGAGGGGGTACAGTTTATGGCTGAATTGCTGTCCTGACGAGAGGTCTGTGTGTCGAAGCTAGAAACGGGACTCAAACCGGTCACCGCTCGCGCCGCAACTCCGTCTGCCGCCAAGCCCGCCTACCGTCCCGAAGTGCAGGGACTGCGAGCCCTCGCCGTACTGATGGTGGTCACCTATCACATCTGGTTCGGGCGGGTTTCCGGCGGGGTGGATGTCTTCCTCCTCATCTCCGCGTTCCTGCTGACACTCTCCTTCATCCGCAAGGTGGAGGGCGGGCGGCCCCTGGCACTTGGCCGCTACTGGCTTCACCAGTTCAAGCGGCTGCTGCCTCCGGTCATAGTGGTGCTCGTTGGAACCCTGACGGCAACGGCGCTGTTTGTCCCGCAGAGCCGCTGGACCGAGATCCTTTCGCAGAGCTGGGCCTCACTGCTGTATTTCCAGAACTGGCTGCTCGCAGCGCAGTCCGTGGACTATTACGCCGCAGACCACAGCACGGCGAGCCCCCTGCAGCATTTCTGGTCCCTTTCCATCCAGGGACAGGTCTTTATTCTCTGGCCGCTGCTCCTGGCGGCATCGGCACTTCTGGCCAAGATCGTCCGGGTCCGGTTCCGGCGGATGGTGCTGATTGTCTTCGGATCGGTTTTTGCCCTGTCCCTGGGCTTCTCGATCCTTGAAACCTACACCAACCAGGCCCATGCCTACTTCGACACCCGCACCCGGCTGTGGGAATTCGCGCTGGGATCCCTGCTCGCTCTGGCGCTGCCGTACTTGAAGCTTCCCCGGGGCCTGCGGATCGCGGCCGGGTGGCTCGGTTTGGCCACCATGCTCAGTGTGGGCTTCCTGCTGGACGTCCAGGGCCAGTTCCCCGGCTACGTGGCTCTGATGCCGCTCCTGGCCGCGTCGTTCGTCATTATTGCCGGCCAGACCGGAAGCCGCATCGGAGCGGACCGGCTGTTGTCCTGGAAACCGCTGATGCGCCTGGGCGACATGTCCTATGCCCTGTACTTATGGCACTGGCCGGTCCTGGTGATCTACCTGATTTGGCGGGACCGCCAGGAGGTGGGGCCGGTTGGGGGAACCGCGATCATTGCTGTGTCACTGGTCCTCGCCTACCTGACAACCAAACTGGTTGAGCGTCCGCTCCGGTCCTCCGCATGGGTAAACCGCAACTCAGCCCGCGCCGCACTGGTGATAGGCCTTTGCATCGCCGTCGCCGCGGCTCCGATTGCCGGCTGGCAGTACGGACTCAAAACGCAGGCCGAGAAGCAGGCGGCCGCGGCGATGAGGGATAATCCCGGTGCCCGCTCACTGCTTGCAGGCTTCGAGGACCTCAGCAGCCCTGATGCCCAGCCCGTTCCCGCGCTCAGTGCGCTGGACCAGGAGTGGGGCGTCCTGGAGGGTGACTGCTCCGAGTTCGAGGCCGCGCCCGGGGACCCGGTGCTGGCCGGAAACTGCATGATGACAGAGCCTTCCCCGCAGCCGGAGAAAACCATCCTGGTGATTGGCGATTCCCACGCCGAACAGTGGCTGGGAGCGCTGGAGCCCCTCGCCAACGAGCACAACTACCGGCTGGTTTCCCTGCTGCTGGGCGGGTGCCAGTTCGGTGCCCTCACCGAGGGCCGCGGGGAAGACTGCAACAGCTTCAATGAAGCAGCCGTGGACTACGCGCTGGAACTGAAGCCAGACGCCGTCGTGACTGTCGCTACGGCGGCCCACCCGGTGGAACCGTCCGATCCTCCGGTCGCCGGACTTCCGGAAGCGGCAGAAATGCTGCGCCAGGGAGGAGTTCCGGTAATCGGTGTGCGGGATAACCCGCGATACGCCTTCAATATGCTGCAGTGCGCCGAGGCCAACGGCGCCGGGTCGGATGACTGCAACACTGCCGTGGACCAGAAGCTCTCGGATCCTGCAGCGGTGGCGTCGCTTTTCGATTCCATGCCCGGCCTGGAACTCATCGACATGACAGATTTGATCTGCCCCGACGGGACCTGCATGCCGGTGGTGGGGAACGTCTACGTTTATCTGGACGGCAACCACCTGACAACCACTTACACAGCGTCAATGACTGATGAATTCGACCGCCGGTTCCATGCAGCGGTGCCTTGGTAACAAGCGGCAGGGGCCTGGAAAAGTGCCCGTGCTTCGATTCTCGGATAACCTAGACCGTCGGGTCCGTGCCCGGATAGGCCGCACCGAAACAAACAGGAGAAACAAGTGAACGTTGACCTCGTCGTCGTAGGGTCGGGCTTTTTCGGCCTTACCGTAGCCGAGCGGGCTGCCCGGGAACTGGGCCTCAAGGTCGCAGTGCTGGACCGCCGCCACCACATTGGCGGCAACGCCTACAGTGAGAACGAGGTGCAGACCGGCATTGAAGTGCACCGTTACGGCGCCCACCTTTTCCACACCTCGAATGAGCGTGTGTGGGAGTACGTCAACCGTTTCACCGAGTTCACCAACTACGTGCACAAGGTCTACACCAGCCATAAGGGCGAGGTGTACTCCATGCCGATCAACCTCGGCACCATCAACCAGTTCTTCCGTTCGTCCATGGGGCCGGCTGAAGCCCGCGCGCTGATCCAGGAGCAGGCCGGCGAGCTGGCAGGCACAGATCCGGCCAACCTCAATGACAAGGGAATCCAGCTGATTGGCCGGCCCCTGTACGAGGCGTTCATCAAGCATTACACCGGCAAGCAGTGGCAGACCGATCCCAAGGACCTGCCGGCCGAGATCATCAGCCGCCTGCCCGTGCGCTACAACTACGACAACCGGTACTTCAACGACACGCACGAAGGCCTGCCGAAAGACGGCTACACGGCGTGGATCGAGCGGATGGCCGATCACCCGAACATCCAGGTGCACCTGAAAACGGACTTTTTCGACGACGGCCACGAGTTCTCCCGTGACAACACAGTGGGACAGGTTCCGGTCATTTACACCGGTGCAGTCGACCGTTATTTCGACTATGCCGAGGGCGACCTCTCCTGGCGCACCATCGACCTCGAGGAAGAGGTCCTGCCCATCGAAGACTTCCAGGGCACTTCCGTCATGAACTACCCGGATGAGGATGTTCCCTTCACCCGCATCCATGAGTTCCGCCATTTCCATCCGGAACGGGACTACACCAAGGACGCCACGGTCATCATGCGCGAATACTCCCGTTTTGCGCAGAAGGGCGACGAGCCGTACTACCCGGTCAACACTGCGGAGGACCGGGCCAAGCTGCTGGCCTACCGCGACCTGGCCAAGGGTGAAAAGGATGTGCTGTTCGGCGGCCGCCTCGGCACCTACAAGTACCTGGACATGCACATGGCGATCGGATCCGCGTTGTCGATGTATGACAATAAGATCAAGCCCCATTTCACCGGCGGGGCGAAACTTCAAAGCGGAGGAGTAGACGCGTGAGTGACGCAGCCGCAAAGCGGACACCGAAGGTGAATGAACCGGACCAGATCTGGTCACCGCTGCAGCGGGTAATCCTGCCGTCCACGGATCAGCTGGACACCATTCCCCTGTACATGGACACCGGCAGCGCTACGGGCGTGCAGCTGTCCACCATGAACGGTGATGCGCACACCGACTCCCAGTCGCCGTCTGCTGCAATGCCCGGGAAGGAAGCCCACGCTGAAGACTTCCTCTCCCGGCGATCCACCTCCGTCCGCCCCGGCGAGCGTGTCTCCTTCGGCACGTACTTCAACGCCTTCCCCGCCAGCTACTGGCGCCGCTGGACCAATTTGGACACCGTGCGCCTCAGCGTGCGGACCACGGGCACCGGAGCCGTCAGCGTCTACAAGTCCAACGCCCGCGGCTCGCTCCAGCATGTTCAGACCCAGCGCGTGGATTCCCCGGCCACCAGCACCTTTGAACTGAGCCTGAAGCCCTTCGGGGACGGCGGCTGGTACTGGTTTGACCTGGTTGCTGGGTCCGAGCCCCTGATCCTTGAGGAAGCGGAATGGCAGGCTCCCGGAGAGCCGGTGAAGCCCGGCGCCGTCACGCTGGAAATCACCACGCTCAACAAGACTTCCTTCTGCATCAACAACCTGCGCATCCTCGGTGAGCACCCCGAGGCCCTGGCCTTCGTCAAGGAAGTCCTGATCGTTGACCAGGGCACCGAAAAGGTTGCCGACGCTGAGGGTTTCGCTGAAGTCGAAGCACTGCTGGACGGCAAGCTGCGGATCATCAACCAGGCCAACCTGGGCGGATCCGGCGGTTTCGCACGCGGCATGTACGAGGCCGTCGAGAACGGAAGCGACTACGTCCTGCTCCTGGACGACGACGTCGTGATGGAGCCGGAGAGCATCTCCCGCCTCCTGACCTTCGCCGACCGCTGCAAGACCCCCACCATTGTGGGCGGCCACATGTTTGACCTGTACAACCGCACCGTCCTGCACACCTTTGGTGAAACGGTGAACCCGTACCGGTTCCAGCCCGACCAGCCGCATGACCAGATGACGCTGGGACACGACTTTGTGCGCTCCAACCTGCGGCACACGCCATGGCTCCACCGCCGGGTGGACGTGGACTACAACGGCTGGTGGATGTGCCTGATCCCCACCAAGGTAATCCAGGACATTGGTCTTTCCCTCCCGGTCTTCATCAAGTGGGACGACGCCGAATACGGCTTGCGGGCCAAGAGCGCCGGATACCCCACGGTGTCGATGCCCGGCTCAGCGGTCTGGCATGTGTCCTGGATCGACAAGGATGACCTGGTGGGCTGGCAGGCCTACTTCCACACCCGCAACCGCATGATTGCCGCGCTGATCCACAGCCCGTATGAACACGGCGGCCGTGTGGTCCGCGAGACCGGATACATCGACCTCAAGCACCTGATCTCCATGCAGTACTTCACCGCGCAGGGCCGCGTCATGGCTCTGCGGGACCTGTTGAAGGGCCCGGAGCACCTGCATGAGATCCTCCCGACGAAGCTGCCGGAAATCCGTGCCCTGACCAAGAAGTTCAGCGACTCGCAGATTCAGGCGGAACCGGAGGCCTTCCCGGCCCCCGTGATGCACAAGCCGCCGCGTCATGGCCAGGGTTTCTCCGCACCGTCCTACACCACCTTGATTCCGTGGGCTGCGAAGACGGTTATCCGGCAGCTCACCAAGAAGGTGCCGGCCTCGAGCCTGGAGCATCCGCAGGCCTACATTGCCCACCAGGACAACAAGTGGTGGCGGATGTCCCAGTACGACAGCGCCGTGGTGTCCAACGCCGAGGGAACCGGCGCGTCCTGGTACAAGCGCGATCCCAAGCAGCTGCGGGTCCTGCTGGCCGAGGCCGTGAAGCTGAACGCGGAAATCCTGAAGAACTGGCAGAAGCTCAGCGACCAGTACCGCGAGGCGCTTCCGGAAATCACATCCTTCGAGGCGTGGAAGAAGACCTTCGCCGAACACTCGGAAGAGAGTAAATAAGCTTGTCCACCGGTGCACTCGAAACTCCGGGGCGGGGAGCGGGACTGGCGGACATCGTCCGGTCCCGTTTCCTGCTCAAGCTGCTCGTTTCCAAAGAGCTGAAGGTCCGCTACCGCGGATCCGTTCTGGGCCTGCTGTGGTCCTACGTGAAGCCCGGCGTACAGTTCGTGGTCTTCTACGTAGCCCTGGGCGTTTTCCTGAATCTGGAGCAGAGCCCCCGGAATCCGGGCGGGTTGCCCAACTACGCCATTTATTTGTTCTCCGGCATCGTCCTGATCAACTTTTTCACCGAAGCACTGGGCAATGCGTCCAGATCCATTGTGGGAAACGGCGGACTGATCAAGAAGATCTATCTTCCCCGCCAGCTCTTCCCGGTGGCGTCTGTCTGGGTTTCCGCCGTGCACTTCGTTCCCCAGATGCTCATCCTGGTGGTGGCCTGCCTGTTCAACGGCTGGCGGCCGTCGCTGCTGCAATTGGCTGCCGCGGTGGCCGGGTTCATTATCGTGGCGCTCCTCGCCACGGGGCTTGGGTTGCTTTTCGGCGCAGTGAACGTCTACTTCCGTGACGCCGAGAATCTGGTGGACATGCTGTTGATGATCGCCACTTGGGCGTCGCCGGTGCTGTACTCCTGGAAAATGGTGCAGGACAAGATGGGGGAGACGTTTTTCAACCTCTACCAGCTGAACCCCATCACCGTGGGCGTGGAGACCTTCCATTTTGCGTTCTGGCTGCCCACCACTGACGGCGCCGAAGCGATTCCGCCGCACCTGCTGTCCGTGTGGATACCTATTGCCCTGGCCATTTCGGCGGCTGTGCTGCTGCTCGGCCAGCTCGTCTTCCATCGCCTTGAAGGCCGTTTCGCGCAGGAGCTGTAGAACCATGGCAAACGCCATCGAAGTACATAACGTCAACAAGCAGTTTGTCCTGCGGCACACCCGTTCCATGAAGGAAGCCTTCGTGTGGCTGATCAAGGGCCGCAAGGGGGATCTGTCCGAGAAGTTCCATGCCCTCAAGGGCGTGTCCCTCGACGTCGAGCAGGGAGAGACCGTGGCACTGCTGGGCCTGAACGGGTCCGGCAAATCCACGCTCCTCAAGCACATCTCCGGCGTCATGCGCCCCGACAGCGGAACGGTGGGGACACGCGGACGCGTGGCCGGACTGATTGAGGTGGGGGCGGGTTTCCACCACGACCTCAGCGGCCGCGACAACGTCTACCTCAACGGCGCCATCCTTGGGATGACGGAGCAGGAAATTGACGAGAAGTTCGACTCGATCGTTGAGTTTTCGGAGATTGGCCAGTTCATCGACACCGAGGTCAAGTTCTACTCCTCCGGCATGTACCTGCGCCTCGCCTTCTCCGTTGCAGTGCATACGGACCCGGACATCTTCCTGGTGGATGAAATCCTGGCCGTCGGCGATGAACCGTTCCAAAAGAAGTGCATCGACAAGATCAAGGAACTGGCCGGCGAGGGCAAGACACTCGTGGTGGTGAGCCATGACCTGGATTTGGTGTCACGGATCTGCGAGCGGGGTGTCCTGCTGGAGCACGGCCAGATTGTCATGGACGCATCAGTTACCGATGTGGTTGGCAGGATGCGCGGCGATTCATAGGCTTTCTGGCCCCGCTTACCGACACCATATGATTTACCCGCTGCAACGTGCGGTGTGGACCACAGCACCGGAAGGAACACCGTGACCTGGATTTCCGTCACGCCACAGATACTCACCGCAATAGGCGTCATCATGGCGCCGGGAGCGCTGCTGGCCTTCGCCGGATTCCGGCTCCGGTGGCTGGCGGCCCTGGCCATATCACCGGTCCTGTCCGTCTCGCTGATCTCGGTGGCGGCGGTAGTGGCCGATGTGGCAGGTGTGGGCTGGTCCCTGGTTCCGGTTGTCCTGCTCACGGTGCTGGCCACGGCGGTGGCGGCGGTACTGCGGCTTTGGTGGAGCAGGCGGCATGACCGGGGCAGCAAGACGGCGGCAACCGATCCGGCAATCCACCTGGTGGAGGCTGTTGCCGTGGTGGGCGCTGCAGCCCTGATTGGGCGCCGCCTGCTCTTTGCCTTTGGTGCACCCGAGAATATCTCGCAGACTTTCGACAACATCTTCCATCTCAACGCGATCCGCTATATCGCGGAGACCGGCTCCGCGTCGTCGTTCAGCCTTGGCGGGATGACCGGCATCGGTTTTTATCCCGCGGGCTGGCACGGCATTGTGTCCCTCGTCAATTCCCTCGCTTCCTCGCCCATCCCGGTCAGCGTCAACTCCGTTAACCTCGTGATCGGCGCGCTGGTGTGGCCGCTTGGCTGCATCTTCCTGGTCCAGCAGATCGCCGGCCGGAAAGCCGTGCCCACATTGATCGCCGGAGTCCTGTCCGGTGCATTCGGCGCATTCCCGCTGCTGCTGGTGAACTTCGGAGTCCTCTACCCCAACTTCCTCGGAGTCAGCCTGATTCCGGCCGTGCTGGGGGTCCTGCTCAGCGTCCTTGGACTGGCCCGGCGCAGGATGCCCCTTCCCCTCGCCTGGCTTCTTCTGCTCGCCCTGCTTCCCGGCCTGGGCCTGGGGCATCCGAGCGCCTTCCTGGCCGTTACCGCCTTTTCGGTTCCCCTGGTCCTGGCCGCTGTCATCCGCCGGGTCGGAATCGAGTACTCCCGCGCGCGGGCCGGGCGGGCCTGGCTCTATATTCTGGTCTTCGTGCTGTACGCCGTGGGCGTGGTCATGCTGTGGAACGCAGTCCGGCCGGAGGACGACACCCTGATTTGGCTGCCGTACCAGACTCAGGCACAGGCCATGGGTGAAGTTCTGGCCAGTGCCCCGCTGCAGACTGCAGTTTCCTGGGGCGTCTTCGTCCTCACGCTGTGTGGATTCGCCGCGTTGATTCTTCGCCGGGCTCCCTGGTGGACCGCGGGGATCTACGCCGTCGGCGGATTCCTCTATGTCGTGGCCACCGGTGCGCCGGACGGGGATTTCCGCGACCTCATCACCGGCGGGTGGTACACGGACACGAACCGGCTGGCCGCGCTCTTGCCGGTGGTGATCCTCCCCGTGGCGGCCCTGGGCGGCACGCTCATCATTGAAGGCCTGAACAAGGCGCTGTGGCGCCCCGCCATGGAGCGGATGGCGGCCCGCGGGGCGCGTGCGGACATGATGCGCGGCACCACTGCTGCTGCCGTGGCGGTGCTGATGCTCGTAGCCACCGCTGCCACGCAGTCGGAAAACCTGCGCGCCGAGGCACGGTCCGCCGCGGGCAATTACCGCCTCAGCGAGGAATCCCCCCTTGTGTCACGGGATGAGTATGAGCTGATGCAACGGCTGGACGACGAGGTTGAGGAAGGTGCCCGGCTGGTTGGAAACCCGTGGACCGGGAGTTCATTGGTCTACGCCCTTGCCGGCTTTGAGCCGATGCAGCTTCACACAATCGCCGCTCTGGTTCCCGAGGAAGTCGAAATCTACACGAACCTGCGCAATGCCCTGACGGATCCTGAGGTATGCCCCGCCGTCGAAGCAGAGCAGGTTGACTACGTCCTGGACTTCGGCGACCAGGAAGTCCATGGCCGCACCCACCCCTACCCGGGCCTGGAAGACCTTGAATCCAGCGGCGTGGTGGAGCTGGTCGACAGCGAGGGCGACGCGAAGCTCTACCGGATCACGGCCTGCGGCTAGGGCCGGAGCAATCCGCCGGGGGCTTGTCCGGCGGCCGCGCTTAGGAAGCTACGGCCTTGGTGCTCCTGGCAGCCCGCCGGAAGTGGCTGAAGACAACCCGGAGCTGGTAGACGGCAACTGCCAGCTCCGAAACCGCCACCGCCCAAGCAACGGCGGAAACTCCCACCGTCAGGGCTCCCGTGAGTATGAGCGGAATGCCGATGGCTGCACCCAGCACGGTGGAGGCAGCCAGGGCCCTTCCTTGCCCGATGGGAATCAGGCAGGCGAGTCCCACAACCTGCGAGACTGCGACGGCGCCGAAAACCACTCCCATGGGCACGCTGAGGTCAAAGCCCACCTCGATTTTGCCTTGTGAGAGCAGGCTGCTGGCCCAGGGGATGCACAGTGCCATCACCACCGCGCACAGCGCAGCGCCGAGCGGGGCCAGCTTGGCGGCCAGGAGAACGCGGGCATTCTCGAGGGTCTTATCCGGGTTCGCGATGGATCCCTGCAGAACCTGTACCACCGGTCCCACCGCAGTCAGCCCGTACTTGAAGAACCTTTCCGCCATCACATACAGCGGCAAAGAGCCCGGCAGGACGGCGCCCACCACCAACACCGGCGTGTTGACGTACAGGCTGGAGGTGGCGGCTGTGACGACGGCGTGCCGCTGGCCCTGAAGCCGGCGGGCCGCCCGGCGGGCATTGAAGTCAAAGGAAGGGACTGCAGCTGAGCGCGTCCGGATCAGCAGTCCGCTGGCCACAACCGCGGCAAGGTTCATAGCCAGCTGGATCGACAGATAGACGTAAACGTTGCCGGTCACGATCAGCCCGATCAGCCCAAACGCCGTTCCCAGGGTGACGGGAAGCGTGTCAAAAAGCAGCAGCCGGCCGGGACGGGCATCGCCCACAAAAAACCAGGACGCGCCGAGGAAGGGCAGCAGGTAGGCCATGCAGGCGAGCACTGCCACCGGCTTGTCATCACGGGCAATCAGCCATACCACCAGGGCAGCCACCGGCGCCGCCGCACAGAACAGGTACAAGCGGCTCACGAGCGAATCCATGTACATCTGCGGCCGTCTTTCGGCCGGCATACCGGCAACCATGGCCGGTCCGGTGGTGCCCCAGCCGAAGGAGACCACCACGCCAAAGAGCAGGGCCGCCGATTGGCCGAGAGCTATGAAACCCCAGGTCTCGTTCCCGGCGTTGGCGATGACCACTGGGATGGCCAGGACTCCCACCACGGTGGTGATCACCACGGAAGCGCCGAAGGCCCCCAACCGGCGGAGGTGCGGCAGAATCGTGCGCTGGCCCAAAAAGATGTCCTCCGTAACAGGGGCGACGGTAAGCGGCGGATACATTCCGGTGCCTGGTCCCGTCCAAGATTCTAACTTAGCGCCATGTTCGGGTTGATATCATCGTGGTAGCGCAGCCCGCTCCCAGTATGCCTTCCGGCGCCTGGCGGGGGCATCCTCCGAAGATGGGAACTCTTTGTCTGTAGCAGCAGTTGTTGTCTCGTATAACCGCATGGACCTGCTCCGCAAGTGTCTTTCGGCACTTGAGTCCCAGGACCGGAAGCCGGACGAGATCATGCTCGTTGACAACGGTTCCACTGACGGCAGTGTTGCCATGGTGCGCAGCGAGTTCCCCGACGTCACGGTGTATGAGACGGGCGCCAATCTCGGCGGTGCCGGAGGCTTCGCCTGGGGGATTGAGCGTGCGATCGCCGCCGGACATGATGCGGCCTGGCTTATGGACGACGACGCCGAGCCGCTCCCCGGCAGCCTGCGGCCGCTGGCGGAGGCGATGGAAAATGCGCCCGAACGCCCCGGATTCGTTACCTCGCTGGTGGTCAACCCCCAGGGGGAGCCGAACAACGGACACCTGCCCGATCTTTCCGCTGATCCGGCACGGCAGTTGAAGGCACATTCGCTCGGCGGCATTGCCGTGAACAGTGCCAGTTTTGTAGGCGTCCTGATCGACCTCAAGGCCGCCGCCGGGATGCCGCTGCCCTACGCCGACTTCTTCATTTGGTTTGATGACGCCGAATACACGCGGCGGCTGAACCGCGGCGCATACGGGATGGTCCTTCCGGACAGCCGCATCCTCCATCCGGAAAAGCAGAACCAGGCGGACATGGCCGGACGGCTGTTCTACTACCTGCGCAACAATCTGTGGCTCCGGCGCCTGGACCCGTCTCCCCGGACCCTGCTGCAGAACCCGGTCCGCTGGGGCGCGGGAATGGCCGTCCTCGCGCTGCGTCAGGGCGTGCAGGCGCAGGACCGCTCCCTGTGGCTGCGCTGCGCTGCCAAGGGACTGTATGAGGGGCTCGCACGCACCCCGCGGACCATCTGGCCCGGCCAGCTGCTGTCCGGCACCGTGCAGCTGGGCAAATAACAGCGCATAAACAGCGCAGCCCGTGCGGACTTTCCGCCGATCAGCTTCGACCCGTTCCAATCAAAGGTGTACAGCATGACCCATTCCCATCGCGTCGCCGCGGTGATTTCCGCCTTCAATCCGCCCTCGGACCTGGTTGAAAAGGTTCAGCGGCTCGCTGCCCAGGTGGAACGCGTCATTGTTGTTGATGACGGGTCCCCCGCCGCAGACCCCGCCGTCTACGAGGCGCTGGAAGCCGCGGGCGCCGTCGTCCTCAAACAGGGGGAGAACAGCGGAATTGCTGCCGCCCTCAACGCAGGCATCCGTTATGCGGCCGAGTCCTCGCCGGACTTCTATCTGACCCTGGACCAGGATTCCGAGCTTGACCCGGGCTACGTTGCCCTGGCACTGGACGCCTTCGATAAGGCGACGGCACAGGGCGTGCCTGTGGGCATGGTCTGCGCCGAGTGCCACAACCAGCTGCCGGTCATGGTGCAGAAGGCCGGCGTTGAGCATCCGGAGGCCTTCGATCCGATGCAGTCGGGCACCCTGATTCCGGCTGCCGTCTTCGATACCGCCGGGCTGCTGGAGGAGGACCTGTTCATCGACTGCGTGGACTCCGAGTTCACTGCCCGCATCCGGGACCTCGGGCTCAAGGCCATTGTGGCGCCCGGATGCAACATCACGCACGCTGTGGGAGAGGCCCGGCCCATGCGTCTGGGCACCTGGCACGTCACGGTGGGCGGACAGAAACGCTTTGTCCACTCCCATGCGCCCTTCCGCGTCTACTACATCACCCGCAACGGTCTGGTGATGTACAAGCGCTACCTGACCAAACAGCCGGTGTGGGTCCTGCGCCGGATCGGTCTTGAGGTGGTGTTCTACGGCGTGCGCGTGGTGTACGGGCCGCACCGTGCCCGTCAGGTTGCCGCCATTGTGCTTGGCATCCGTGATGCGTTGACCGGCAGGATGGGCCGGATCAGCGCCCGCGACGCCAAGCTTGTGACGCCCCGAAAGAAGTAAACCGCCTAGGACCCTGCGGCAGCCGATTTTCCGCGCTGAATCCGCTTCAAAGCCACAAAGAAGGCCCGCGCCAGCATGATCCTCGCCCGCAGGATCTGCGATAGGCTGCGGGCCTTTTTGGGTGTGGTGTTGTTCTCATGCAGACGGCGGTTCAGTGTGTTCTGCTCCAAATGCACCATGGATCCCTTGAGGTTGCCCGCGAGGGCAATCCACTGGTCATGGGTCTCCACCAGGAACGCGGGGAACGGCAGGATCAGGTTCCGGGCGGAGCCCCGGAACGCCATGGCGCAGCCGTAGTAGGGGCGCACGCCGATCCACAGCGCCAGCAGATTGGCCCACCGCCGGGAACTGTCCGAACTGCGCAGCCGGATCGACTCAATCCGGCGCGGAGCCTGCCCGAAGTAACCGAAGTTGCTGGCAACCACGTCGGCCTGCCCAAGCGCCGCAACCATGGCATCGACGCGGCCGGGAAGCCACACATCGTCCTGGTCCGAAAGGAAAACAAACTCGCCGGTGCTCGCGGTCAGGGCTGCTTCGAAGGTCTTCACGTAGCCCCGGTTCACGGCGGAGCGGATGAGCCGGATACGCGGATCACCAATGGCTTCAACTGTGTCAACGGTGTCATCCGTGGACGCGTCGTCAACGATCACCAGCTCGTCTCCGGCCTGCAGCTGCGGCAGGATTGACGCGATCTGCTCCGCTATATGTGCGGACCCGTTGTAGCTGGCCATGCAGACACTGACCTGGCCGCGGCTGGGGGAGGAAGGGTGGACGCTGGTGTTCATTCTTATCCTGGTGGGTCTTTGGTATGGGCTGGAGTGCCGGATCCAGCATACCGGCTGGCCTGTTTCGACTTAGCGGCATGCCCTCCCTATAGTGGAGGTTGATCCCCTCCCTCTGGTCGCCCACTGATTGCGGCGCCGTCCGTCGGCTATGCCTGCCGTCGCAAAGAAGTGAAAGAAGCAACCCGTGACTGCCGTAGATGTTATGTTCCCGTACTACGGGGACGTGGAACTGATGAAGCAAGCCGCCCGAAGCGTTATGGGCCAGCAGCACCAGGACTGGCGCCTGGTTGTCATCGACGACGGCTACCCCGATCCGGAACCTGCCCGCTGGTTCGCGGAAATCGAGGACCCCCGCGTCAGTTACCAGCGCAATGAAAAGAACCTGGGAGCCAACGGCAACTACCGCAAGGCTGTTGACCTGATTGAGGCGCCCATTGCGGTCATGATGGGAGCGGATGACATCATGCTCCCCAACTACCTCACCGCCGTGGTGGAGTCCTTTGACCAGTTCCCGCAGGCAGACGCCGTCCAGCCGGGTGTCCAGGTCATTGACGAACTGAGCCGGGTCACGGCCCCGCTGGGTGACCGGGTGAAGCGGGCTGCCCTTCCCCGGGGCAACGAGCGGCGCATCCTGGGCGGAGAAGACCTGGCGACGAGCCTGCTGCGGGCGGGATGGCATTATTTCCCGTCCATCGCCTGGAAGTCCGAGACGATCAAGCGAATCGGTTTCCGGACAGAATTCGACGTCGTCCAGGACCTCGCGCTGTTGCTGGACATCGCTGCTGCCAGCGGTTCCCTGGTGCTGACCCCGGAGCTGGCGTTCCTTTACCGCCGCCATTCCGGCTCGGATTCCTCCGTCCGGGCCTTCGACGGCCGGCGCTTTGACGAGGAGCGCCGCTTCTTCGAGGGCGAGGCCACCCGCTTTGAGCAGATCGGCTGGACCCGGGCAGCCCGCGCGGCGCGCCTGCACGCCACCTCACGCCTCAACGCTGCGGCTTTGATTGCGCGTTCCGCCGCCGGCGGCAAGTTTGGCTACATCCCGAAGCTGGCAAAGCACGTGGTCGGCTAGTCCTTTACAGCGAACGAAAAAAAGTGGAGCGGACCCGTCAGGGTCCGCTCCACTTTTTCGTATCCGCCCTTGTCCGGCGTCGTGTCAACGCGTAAGAGGCGGGGGAAGACTACTGCTGGAGATCGTCGGTGTTCTGGTCATCCGGGGCGTGCTTGGCCAGCCACGGCTTGGGCGCTTCATCCAGGGCAATCCGTCGGGACAGCGAGGTGATGGATGTTTCCATGTTGCGGAAACGCTGGTACGTCGTAGCCATGAACACGAAAAAGCTGACGATGGTCGCGTACAGCACCAGGTCGGTACCGCGTCCGATCCCGAGGAATCCCGCAAACCGGGTCAGCACATCCGGGAAGAAGATGGACAGTGCGGCCGCCACGGCGAAGATCATCAGCATGATGCGGCGTACCGCCAGATGCTTGGCGTTTACGCCGCCGCGCATCAGGACCAGGGAAACCAGGATGACGGCGAGAACGAGCGCAATCTGGACGATGAGTAGCAATTAGGTCACCTAAGGAAGAGTTCGGCCAAAATGTTCACGGAATTGAGCAGCGACTGGCCCTTGGACTTGGAGTAGTCGGTGTAGATAATCTCCACCGGGTGTTCCACCCAGCGGGGCCGGATGGTTGCCAGCTGGTTGACCAGCTCGGAGGCATGGGCCATCCGGTTCTGCGTCAGGTGAAGCTTCGAGACGACGTCGCGGTTAAGGGCCCTCAACCCGTTGTGGGCATCCGTCAGGTTCATGCCGGTTGCCATCCGGGACTGTATGGCAGCTGTCTTCAGGACAAGGCGCTTCTGCGGCGACAGCTTGGTCCGGTCATCCAGGAATCTTGACCCCAGGACGGCGTCCGCCTCGCCCGAGTTGATGCGGGCAACCATGTCAACGGCATCAACTACCCGGTGCTGTCCGTCCGCGTCGAACGTGACAATGCTGGTCATGTTGGGATCCTGGAGGGCGTACTCCATGCCGGTCTGCAGCGCGGCGCCCTGGCCCAGGTTTATGGGGTGCTGCACCACCACTGCTCCGGCCGCGCGGGCCACCGCCTGGGAGCCGTCACGGCTGCCGTCGTCGACACAAACAATGTTGGGGAACACCCGCCGAAGGTCCTGAATGACAGAGCCGACAACTGTCGCTTCGTTGTACATCGGGATAACAATCCATGTGGTGCTCACTGTGCCATTATCCCATACCGCGTGCGGCGGAACTTTTGCCGGCAGCGGCGGAGCCCGCCAAATAGGCGGCAAGCCGGTCCGCGGCGTTGGCCGGGGTGAAGCCCGTGGCTTTGATCTTATCCAGCGGCAACATGCTGTTCAGCGGCCGCGGGGCCGCGGCCTTGCCGGCAAAATACTGCTCCGTGCTGACGCCGGTGACAGCGTCCGCGGGGCGTCCGGAGAGTTCGTAGACCCGGCGCGCTATGTCCGCCCATGAGGCGGGTTCGCCGTCGTTGGTCAGGTTGTACGTTCCGTAGGGAGCCCGGGATTCCAGCAGATGCCGGATGCCCGCAGCGATGTCTTCGGTGAAGGTTAGCCGGCCGATCTGGTCATCCACCACGGCGGGCTTCACGCCCCGTTCGGCCAGCGACGCCATGGTCCGGACAAAGTTGTTGCCCTCACCGATGACCCAGGAGGTGCGCACGATGTAATGGGCCGGAACCACGGCAGCCACCGCATCGCCGGCGGCCTTGGTCTGCCCGTAGACGCCCAGCGGCGAGAAGGGTTCATCCTCGGGATGCTCGGCGGCGGTGCCGTCAAAGACGTAGTCCGAGGAGATGTGGACCAGGGTGATCCGGTGTTCGGCGGCGGTGCGGGCCAGGTTGGCCACTGCGCTGACATTGATGGCCCAAGCGGCGGCCCTGCCGGCGGGGGACTCGGCGTCGTCCACTGCCGTATAGGCGGCGGCGTTGATGATCGTGGAGTAGTTCTTCCAGTTCCGTCCGGCCAGAGCTGCGGGGTCGGTCAGGTCCAGATCCGCGCGGGTGGCGAACTCCACGTTCGCTTCGCCGTCGTACGCGGCGCGCAGCGCCCTGCCCAGCTGGCCGTCGGCACCCAGGACGAGGGTTTTCTTCGGTGCCATCGGCACCACGTCGGCCAGCCGCGGGTGGGCCTTGTCCTTGTCCGAGAGCTCGGCCCGGTCCAGGGGAATCGGCCAGTCAATGGCCGCGGTCTCGTCGGCCAGGTTCAGGAACGTGTACTGTCCCTGCGCGTCGGCGCTCCAATGGTCATTGACCAGATACGTGTACGCGGTGTTGTCTTCCAGGGTCTGGAAGGCGTTACCCACGCCGCGGGGAATGAAGATGGCCTGGCTGGGGTCCAGCTCGGCCGTGAACACGGCACCGAAGGACGGGCCTTCGCGCAGGTCCACCCAGGCACCGAAGATGCGGCCGGTGGCCACCGAAATGTATTTGTCCCACGGCTCCGCATGGATGCCGCGGGTGGTACCGGCGCTCTCATTGAAGGAAATGTTGTTCTGCACCGGACCAAAGTCCGGCAGGCCCAGGGCGAGCATCTTCTCGCGCTGCCAGTTCTCCTTGAACCAGCCGCGGTTGTCGCCGTGGACGGGAAGGTCATAAAGCACGACGCCGGGGATGGGCGTCGGGCGGGCAGCAAGGGGCTTGGAGAATTCCGGGGCCATGGGGTTACTGGCCCTGTTCCTTGTACTTGGCTTCCGTGCGGTCCTTCTGCGGCCGCCACCAGGCCTCGTTCGCCCGGTACCAGGCAATGGTGTCCTCGATGCCCTGGTCGAAGTTGGAGAACTCCGGCTCCCAGCCCAGTTCGGTGCGCAGCCGGGTGGAGTCAATGGCGTAGCGCATGTCATGCCCGGGCCGGTCAATGACCTGGTCGTAGGCGTCCGCGGGCTGGCCCATGTGCTTGAGGATCAGTTCAACAACTTCCTTGTTGTTTTTCTCCCCGTCGGCACCGATCAGATAGGTCTGGCCGATCTCGCCCTTTTCAATGATGCGCAGCACGGCCGAGGAGTGGTCGTTGGCATGGATCCAGTCCCGCACGTTCTCGCCGGCGCCGTAGAGCTTGGGCCGCACGCCGTCGATCACGTTGGTGATCTGGCGGGGAATGAACTTTTCCACGTGCTGGTACGGGCCGTAGTTGTTGGAGCAGTTGCTGATGGTGGCCTGCAGGCCGAAGGACCGCACCCAGGCACGCACCAAAAGGTCCGAACCGGCCTTGGTGGAGGAATACGGGCTGGACGGGTTGTACGGGGTGGACTCGGTGAACCGTGCCGGGTCATCCAGTTTCAGATCGCCGTAGACCTCGTCGGTGGAGATGTGGTGGAAGCGGGTGCCGTGCTTGCGGGCCGCTTCGATCAGCGTGTAGGTGCCGATGATGTTGGTGTCCAGGAACGGGCGCGGGTCATGCAGGGAATTGTCGTTGTGGGATTCCGCTGCGTAGTGGACCACGACGTCGGTCTCCGCGACCAGCCGGTCCACCAGGGCGGCGTCGCAGATATCGCCCTCCACCAGCGTGAAGCGGTCTTCGGGCAGGCCCGCCAGCGATTCGCGGTTGCCCGCATAGGTGAGTTTGTCCAGCACGGTGATGGAATAGTCAGTGCGCTCAAGGGCGTAGTGAACAAAGTTGGAGCCAATAAAGCCGGCGCCGCCGGTCACCAGGAGTTTCTGCATGTAGACCAACGTTACCGGATTTGCCGTGGCACCACCGAGCCGGGATGATGAGGTGCATGCGCGGAATCATATTGGCAGGCGGCACGGGGTCCAGACTGCACCCGATCACTCTCGGGGTCAGCAAGCAGCTGGTTCCCGTCTATGACAAGCCAATGATCTACTACCCTTTGTCCACCCTCATCCTGGCGGGCATCAAGGACATCCTGATCATCACCACCCCCCACGACGCGGACCAGTTTGAGCGTCTGCTCGGGGACGGCAGCCAGTTTGGCATCAGCATCACCTACAAGCAGCAGCCTTCCCCCGACGGACTGGCGCAGGCCTTTGTCCTGGGCGCGGAGCACATCGGCAACGGGCCGGTGGCCCTGGTCCTGGGCGACAACATCTTCTACGGCCAGGGGATGGGCACCCAGCTGCGCCGGTTCTCGGATATCGACGGCGGTGCCGTGTTCGGTTACTGGGTTGCCGATCCCAGCGCATACGGCGTGGTGGAGTTCGACCAGTCCGGGCGTGCCATTTCGCTGGAGGAAAAGCCTGCAGCGCCCAAGAGCCACTATGCGGTTCCGGGCCTGTATTTCTATGACAATGACGTTGTGGAGATTGCCCGCAATCTGGAGCCTTCGCCCCGCGGCGAGCTGGAAATCACTGATGTGAACCGGATCTATCTGGAGAAGGGCAAGCTGCAGGTGGAGATCCTGCCGCGCGGAACGGCGTGGCTGGACACGGGCACGTTCGATTCCCTGAACGAGGCCTCGGACTTCATCCGCACGGTCCAGAAGCGCCAGGGCCTGTCCATCGGCTGCCCCGAGGAAATCTCCTGGCGGCTGGGCAACATCACCGACGATGAACTGCGCCGGCGTGCCGAGCCTTTGATTAAGAGCGGCTACGGCCAGTACCTGATGGACCTGCTGAAGAAGTAGCAGGGTGCCGGCTGCCGGCCCAACCCAACAGCACAGTACAGAAAAGAAGGGCCCGGGTCTGCGGATCCGGGCCCTTCTTCCGTGGTGTCAGCGGCTGTTGGGGGAGGGGGTGTCCCGCGGCGGCTCACCGGAGCGGTGCACCGGTGAATCGGGTTGGCCCGGTGACTTTGCCGGGGACAGCGACTGCACTTCGGCACGCAGCTGGGCCAGGGACGTTTCCAGGATGGCCACTTCTTCGGCGAGAACGCGGGTTTCCTCCTCCACGACGGACAGCTCCCACGAGAGGTGCAGGGCAACACCCATGAGCAGCACAATGCTCATGGCAAAGAGAAGGTTGGAGGGCACCTCAACGCCCAGCCATCCGGCCAGCAGGGCCAGCAGACTCGGCCAGCCGGCAAGAACCAGCGATCCGCCTCCCACCAGCAGCCACAGCACGGCGTATTTCTCGCGCAGCTTCTTGCGGCGCAGCAGCACCAGTACCAGGACGACGATGAGCAGGGAGAACACGAACGCAGCGAGGACAGCCATTGTTATGCCTTATCTAGAGAAACCTGTGACTTGCGGCGGGTAAGCGCAAGCAGCAGGGCAAAAACCGAGCGGAGCAGATAGAGGGCAGACTTGGCCGGGTTGTGGCTGGGGACCCCGCCCTGCCGGACCCGCATCGTGACCGGAACCTGGGTGACCGTACAACCGGAGCGGATGGCTACGATCAGGGAGTCGATGGTGTCTCCCAGATACTCGGCGGGATAGTGGTCTATGTATTGGCTGATTGCCTTGACATTCCCGGCCCGGAACCCCGAGGTAACGTCGGTGAGCCGCGTTTTGGCCAAATGCGAAATGACGCCGGCGAGCACTGCCATGGCCCACTTCCGCGGTCCGGCAACCTTGTATCCGTCTCCCTCTTCGGCGAAGCGGGCACCGATGGAAATATCGGCGCCTGACAGCCCGCTGAGCACCCGTTCAATATCCCGGGGATCATGTTGTCCGTCTGAATCGACCTGGATGACCGCCTGGTAGCCGCGGCTGCGCGCATATTTGAAACCCGCGCGCATTGCTCCGCCAACGCCCAGGTTAAAGGGAAGCCGCAGTACCGTGGCACCGGCTTCGCTGGCCAACCGGCCCGTACTGTCGGTGGAGCCGTCGTCGACCACAAGGACGTCATATCCCTTGCGCTGGGCCAACACCTCCCGGACGGTGTTCCCCACGGTTTCCCCCTCATTCCAAGCGGGCATAATCACGAGGACGTCGGAGCGTTCCGGCACGAGCATAAAAGTCTTTAGTCCTATTCCTAGTCAAGGGCCTTCGAGGACCCGGCCCCCCGTCCCCCGCCGGATAGTCCGCGGGCAGCCAGGGCTGCCCCGCTGACATGCCGATGGCTTCCTCAGACAGAATCTGGACAGCCGCGGTGGTGTTTGCAGCGGTGCAGGCAGGGAACGCACACCCCGGCGAATGTTCCCAGGGTGCTATTATCGTAGCCGACCTTGCGGGGTCTCCCATTAGGACCACCAGGAGCCGGAAGCCTTTTATGTCGCGTGGCAAGAATATCGGTTCGCCCCGGAAGCCGTCGCGCGCAGGTGCGCTGCGGGAATTGGTTCTGGGACCGGCAGGCAAATATCTTTTGGTGGGAGGGCTCTCCTTCGCCGTTGATTTCCTTCTGCTGCTGCTCCTGCATGAAGTATTTGGCGTTCACTTGTGGCTTGCTACGCCCATTGCCTTCCTTACCAGCCTCGCCGCGAATTATCTGCTGCAGCGGTCCTTTACCTTTTCCGGGACGTCGGTAAAGGGAACCAGTTTCCTGAAGTACATGGCGCTGGTTGCTTTCAATACTGTTGCGGCCAGCTTTATTGTGAGCGGTTTTGAGGCGCTGGGCAGCAGCTACATGCTGGGGAAAGTCATCTCGACGGCTGCCATGACCATCTGGAACTTTTTCGCTTACAAATACTGGGTCTTCACGGCAAAGACCGCGGCGCCGGATCCCGCCGCAGGGACTGCCTGACCGCGTCCGCGTCGCATTCCCTGTATCCCGCTGGCCTTCCCCGGCCTTCCCTGGTCTTCCCCGCCGCATTCCCGGAGCATTTCCCTGCGGCCGGCATCCTGCGGATCGGTAGACTGGCTGATGCGTTGCGGTCAATACCGCGGCACCAGCCCTCCCCGCGATAGATCAGGAGCCCACCGGCCCATGCGCAGATTGTCCCCTCCGGCCATTTTCCGACGCTCGGCGGTGTCCTTCACCCTGGTCTTTGCGGTCTTGGGATTATTGACCGTTTTATGGTCATTTGCTTCCCCTCTCATGTCTGTTCCGGACGAATCGGCCCACGCAATCCGGGCTGCTTCGGTGGCTCAGGGGCAGCTGCTGGGGAACTCCTCGGGACAGCAGAGCGAACAGTCCGTGGTGACGGTTCCCGGCTACATTGCTGACCTTCGGGCGCAGGAATGCTACGCGCATGATGCCGCCGCGCCCGCTGCCTGTGCTCCCGGTGTGGATGCGGGGGATACCCAGCTGCGGCAGGCAGAGACCAGCGCAGGAAATTACAATCCCGTCTATTACCTGTTCGTGGGGCTTCCAACGCTGCTGCTCAGCGGCGCACCGGCGATCTACGGGATGCGAATCCTCAGCGGGCTGATCGGCGTTGCGTTCCTTGCCTCTGCGCTTCAGGCGGCAGGTCGGCTGGGGAAGCCTAAATGGCCGCTGGCAGCCGGATATGTAGCCATCACTCCGATGGTTCTGTTCCTGAACGCATCGATTAACCCCAACGCCCTTGAGATCGCGGCCGCTGCAGCCTTCTTCATGAACACCTGTGTGGCCTTCGAAAAATACAGGACGCTGTCGGACGTCAAAATAAACATCATCATGGTTGCCGTCTCCGGGGCGGCGCTGGCCAACACCCGGCCGGTGTCCCTGCTCTGGCTGGCGCTGGCGGCCGCCGCCGTCGTCCTGGCCTACGGCTTCCGCCCCCTGCTGCCGATACTCCGTGACCGGCTCAGCCAGGCGATGATTGTCCTGCTTGGACTCTCCTGCGCTTTCAGCCTCGCCTGGCTGGTGATTGCGGACAGTTTCAAGAGCCTGCTGGGGGACCCCGTGGATTTGGCGCCGGATACCGCAGCCGCCATCATGTTTGACCGCACTTTCGACTACGTCTCCGGGTATGTGGGCGTCATGGGGTGGCTGGATACGCCGCTGCCCGCCGGTGTGTACATGTTCTGGCACCTGCTGATGGGTGCGGTCCTTTTGACCGGGCTCAGCGCACGTCCGGTCCGCGGCCGGTTCGGTGTTTATCTTTTGGTGGTTGCCGTGCTGGTGGTCCCGCCCGTCATGCAGGCCCAGGTCATCCAGAGCCTCGGCTGGATTTGGCAGGGCCGGTACCTGCTGGCCCTGGTGGTCATGCTCCTGCTGGCATGCGGGGTTGCCTTCCGGTTCCATTCCTTCCCCTCTTCGCCGTGGGCCCGCGGTGCTGCCAAATGGCTGCTGGGAGGAGCAGTTGCGGCCCACGGTTTCGCCTTTGTCTATACCCTGCGCCGCTACACGGTGGGCATTCAGGACACTGTCCGCTGGAACGAGATGTTCCATCCGGCGTGGCAGCCGCCGTTCACCTGGCAGCTTCTGACTGTGGCCTACTTCCTCGTGCTCCTTGTAGGGGCGGTCCTGGTGTACCGGCAACTGTTCGCGCCGGCCCTTGCAAGCGGCCGGAAGGAACATCGGGAACCAGCGGTTGCCGCCGACTAACAGCTGAGGTTGATCCGGGAAGGACGCCGGGCACCGGCCGGGCCGCGGAGACAACGTGCATTATGCTGAGGACGGCCTGCACGTGAGCGCTCCCACACTGAACCGAAAGTTTATCCATGCCCGGTACCGCCCAACTGCCCCCAGCCGCTCGCCGGCGATCACAGGTGACACTGGGGGAGTTGTTTGATCCTCGGAGCAACTCGCTGAACGCTCTTCGACTCCTGCTGGCCTCCCTGGTGGTGGTCTCCCATTCCTGGGTGATTGGAAATCTGGGGGAGGAACCCGCACTGGGGGCCCGGACCCTGGGAGCATGGTCCGTTCTGGGCTTCTTTGGAATCTCCGGTTACCTGATTACGCGCAGCAGGATGAACGGACAGCCTGTCTCACGGTTTTTCCGGGCGCGTTTCCTGCGCATCTATCCGGGGTTCCTGGCGGCACTGCTGCTGGTGGCCTTTGTTTTTGCTCCCCTCTCAGTTGCCGTTGGCTCGCCCGGAGGTTTCACGCTGGGCGACTCGCTGTCCTATGTTGTCCGGAATCTCTTCCTGTATCCGCCCGTCGTCTCGCAGACCACCATCGGCACCACGCTTCCCGAGGGCGAGATCTGGAACGGCGCACTGTGGAGCCTTTTCTGGGAAGCCGGGTGCTACATCGGTGTAGGACTGCTCGGGTTTGCTGCGCTGCGCAGCCGAAGCACCGCCATTCTGGTTACGCTTTTTGCGGGTTCCACCTGCTTGTCCCTTGCCGCACATGTTGGCTGGATCCCCGCCAGCGAGCTCACTCTGGCGCCGCCGCTTATGGCGGCGTTCAGCGGCGGAGCTCTGCTCTACCTGCATGCCCGGAGAATCCGTGTCCTGCCTGCGCTCGCCGTCGCCGTCGCGGTGCTGCTGGTCTCTGTAGCCACCGGGACAGCAACAGTTCTGGCTCCGCTTCCGTTTGCGCTGCTGATCTTTGCCCTGGGGGCAGTGCTGCCGCTGAACCGGATCGGCGCCACCCGTGACCTGTCCTACGGCATCTATATCTACGGTGTGCCCGTTCAGAACCTGATTGAAGTTGGACTTCCGGATCTGTCGCTCCCCGTCTATCTCCTCCTCACCTTCGCCTGTGTTGTGCCCTTGGCATGGGCAAGCTTTACCTGGGTGGAGAGACCGGCCATGCGGCTGAAGCGACGCGTCCGGCCCGCCCTGGCGGTCTGAAGCGCGGAAGCAGCCCGGGAAGGGCTACAGGTCGGCGCAGTCGATGGTGGTGTACCAATTTCCCGGTGCCTGAGTTATCCGAACGGTTTCCAGCTCCGGATCGGCTGCGCACTCCTGGCGTGCTTCCCGGATCTGAGGAGCCCATTCCGGGCCGGCGGAACCCAGGGTTTCGAGCGGAAAATAGTGGATTGTGACCAGGATGAGAAAAGCGCCGGCCACTCCGCCGCGAAAGCCCGGGCTTCTGACCCATGGTGCCAGCCGACCGGTGGACGGAAGACGATCCGCGCTGACCGGGATCAGCAGCGGCACCAGTGCCAGGAGAAACATCGAGGGAACCGCGCTGTAGCGGCTGAGGAAGAATTCCTCCCAGTCCTGGGCCGACTCAAACGTTGAGTAGTGGAAGTAGGCTGCCGGGCTGACCATTACGGCTGCAGTCCAGACAGCCATGGATGACACCAGCCAGACGGCCCCGGCCATGCGGTGCAGCGGCCTTCCCGCCACCGCCGCCAGGACGGCGGCCGCTGCGAAGGGCAACGCGCTGAGGACAATGGGGGCGGCGCCGAAGCGCTGGATCTGGTCGGTGATCACGGATGAACTGCCGTAGAAAACGGCCGCGGTTGAGTTCAGGAAATATCCGTAGACGATGGACAGCAGGTCCCCGGTTTCCCCGGTGCCTCCGGGGAAGCGGGGAAACCTCCACAGGGTGTACAACTGGCAGGCTACGCCGGCGGCAAGTCCTGCCTTGGCCCACCAGAGATTCCTGTCCCTGAGCCGGAAGAAAATCAACGGCAGGAACAGCGCCGCTTGGATTTCAGTCAATCCGATCACCAGGGCAACCGTGCCGAGCAGGATCTTTTGGGTCAGGACGGGCGGAGATTTCATCAGCACCCACGGGGCCAGCCAGAGGAGGTACCAGTGCAGGTTGGCCACGTTGCCCATGGTTTCGATGGCCCCCGCCGGAACAAGCACCGGGATGGAAGCCCAGCAAAGCCGGGCGGCCACACTGGTGGTCAGCGCCGAGGCACAGTAGAACGTCAGTGCCGAAATGAGGCCAAGAACAATACAGCAGGCAACCGTGACCGCCACCGGATACGCTTCCAGCCCGAAGACCGGCACCACCGAAGCAACGATGATGCGCGGCAGCACATGGAGATATCCGGCATAGGGGGTGAAAAGCCCGGGACCCTGGTCCAGGTACTCGGCAAGAAACAACGGTCCGTCCTCCGCCCATACTCTCCTGGCTGCGCGGGCGGGGATCCGGAAGTAGGCCAGTGTTGCGCCACCGAGGGTGAGGCCCAGCATCAAGAGGAAGGATGCCAGGCGGGGTCGGGTAGTCAGCCGGTTACTCAGCCTGGGGTTCAATGACATCCTGCGTGGACCTGCGTTCTGTTCTCTGCGACATGTATTCGGAAACTCAACGCCTGCACGGGACCAACCACCGGGTGTGCCACAACTGCCCAAGCGTATGCTGTGGCAGGGCACCCCAGGCCAACGGAATCAGGAGGACCTATGCGCCGGCGCCATTCCAAGGTTATCCCGCTGTTCCTCAGCGCCGTGGTCTCGCTGGGCCTTACGGCAGCCTCGGTCCCCTCGCCCATCGATGTTGCCTACGGACGTCTCGGCGGCAGTTCCGGCGGACTGGGGAAGCCCACCGGAAGCGAGACGTGCGGGCTGCGCGACGGCGGGTGTTACCGAAACTATCAGTATGGGGCCATCGTCTGGTCACCGGAGACCGGTGCACAGCCGTCGCTCGGCGCCATTCGCTCGGCCTGGCTGGAGGAAGGTTTCGAGACGGGGACGCTGGGCTACCCGCTGGACGCTCCGCGGTGCGGGCATCGAACCTGCACCCAGCACTATGAGCAGGGTTCCATTTCCTGGTCGGCTGCCCACGGCATCACCGTCAGCCGTGCGGTGGATGATCCGGCCTCGGCCGCCGTCGTGGTTAATAAGCAACGCCCGCTCAGCGCGGACTACGTTCCCGGCAATCAACACACAGTGGACGGGCAGCCGCTGCGCGCCGAAGCCGCTGCCGCCTATTCCTCGATGCAGGAGGCGGCGGCAGCAGACGGCGTGGTCTTCACCGCGATAAGCGGATACCGCTCTTACAGCAGCCAGGCAACGTTGTACGCAGCGTATTCGGCGCAGTACGGGACCCAAACGGCAGACACCATCTCAGCGCGTCCGGGGCACAGCGAGCATCAGACCGGCCTTGCCGTGGACATTGCGGATCCGGCCGGAGCCTGCTCCCTTCAGGGTTGCTTCGAGGACACAGCCGCCGGGGCGTGGGCCGCGGCCAACGCCCACCGCTTCGGGTTCATTGTGCGTTACCCGGACGGAGCCTCGGCTGTCACCGGCTACGCGTATGAACCCTGGCACCTTCGCTACGTGGGGAGCGATATCGCCGAAGGAATGCACGCGGAGGGCATCGCGACGCTGGAGGAGTACGCCGGCCTGCCTGCCGCTGCCAACTACTGAGCGGCCTGCGGATTATGCGGGTACGGCTACCCGGTTATCCACAGCACCAACAGTTACTCTAGCCAACGCCCTGTCCGGCTTCTAGTCTGGCCGCCGTGGCCGCAAAAGGGCCGCATTAGTCTCGCGGTCCAGGCTCACCAGCAGCCTCTTCCGTGCTTAGCCCGGGGGAAACGAGTGGACGCCGTTGCGATAGTCGAGGATGAGGTCCGGGAACTGATCCGCCTGCGCGGTTTGGATCCGGCGAGCCAGCTGGCCGAGGTCCGGCGTCTGGTGGAGGACGCCGTCACGGATTACGACGAGCGCTCCCTCCTGGGATCGCTGCCCCCGCTGGGTGCGCTGGAGCCCGCCAGACGCCGCGTCTTTGACGCCGTGGCCGGCTTCGGCGCCCTGCAGCCGCTGCTCGATGACCCCACGGTGGAGGAAGTCTGGATCAATTCACCCACCGAAATCTACGCGGCACGCGACGGCCGCTCCGAACTGACCTCCCTGTCGCTCTCGGCTGATCAGGTGCGGGACCTGGTGGAGCGGATGCTTAAGAGCTCCGGCCGGCGGTTGGATCTGTCCTCTCCGTTTGTCGACGCTTCACTGCCGGACGGCTCGCGCCTGCACGTGGTGATTCCGGATATCACCCGGCGGCACTGGGCGGTCAACATCCGCAAATTCATTGCCCGCGCCAGCAGGCTTGAGCACCTGGTGGAATTAGGAACCCTGACACCGCAGGCGGCAAGGTTCCTTGGCGCCGCCGTTGCCAGCGGCCTGAATGTCCTGGTTTCCGGTGCAACGCAGGCAGGCAAGACCACCATGCTGAATTGCCTGGGGGCCTCCATTGGTCCGCGCGAGCGTGTGGTGACAGTGGAAGAGATTTTTGAGCTGCAACTGCCGCTGCGGGACGTGGTGGGACTGCAGTGCCGCCAATCGAATCTGGAAGGCGTCGGAGAGATTCCGCTGCGGCGGCTGGTCAAGGAGGCCCTGCGCATGCGGCCGGACCGCCTCATTGTTGGTGAAGTACGGGAGGCGGAAAGCCTGGACATGCTCATCGCGCTGAATTCAGGCCTCCCCGGGATGTGCAGCGTTCACGCCAACAGTGCCCATGATGCCATCACGAAAATCTGCACCCTGCCCCTGCTGGCCGGGGAAAACATCTCCAGCGCCTTCGTGGTGCCCACCGTCGCGTCCTGCATCGACCTCGTTGTCCACTGTGCCCGCAACGCATCCGGCAAGCGCCAGGTCATGGAAATCATGGCGCTGGGCAACCGAGTGGAAAACGGAGTGATAGAAGCGTCGTCTATTTTCCAGCGGACCGACGGGCGGCTCGAAGTAACTGCAGCGTCTATGCCCGCACCGGAAAAGTTCGCCCGTGCCGGGTTTAACGTTGCCGAGCTGCTGGAAGCCCGCCCGTGAGTGCCGCCGTCGGGCTTCTGCTGGGACTGGGATTGTTCCTGGTGTGGCGTTCCTGCTGGGTTATGCCGGCACCATCTGTCCGCCCGCACCGCAGCAGCCGGCTCGAGGATGAACTGCTGCAGGCGGGGATCCAGCGTGTGACACCCCGTGCCGTTGTGGCAAGCAGCGTCGCCTCTGGACTGTTGGTGGCCCTGCTGGTCCTCGCTGGAACCGGCGGCATCCCCATTGCGGTCTGCTTTGGGCTCTTCGGCTCCGGCGTCCCCTTGTTCCTGGTCCGCTGGCAGGCCCGCAAACAACGCAGCTCCCGCGCAGAACTCTGGCCGGATGCGGTTGACCACCTGCGGTCAGCCATCAGGGCCGGGCTGTCCCTGCCTGAAGCACTGATCCAGCTGGGGGAGAACGGGCCTCAGGAGCTGAGGCAGCCTTTCCGCGACTTCGCGGCGGATTACCGTTCCGGCGGGCAGTTTGACCATTCCCTGACAAGGCTGAAGGCAAACCTCGCGGATCCGGTGGCCGACCGGATCGTTGAGGCACTGCGCCTGACCCGTGAAGTGGGCGGCTCGGATTTGGGCCGTTTGCTCGGGACGCTCAACGAATTCCTGCGGGATAACGCCAGGACCCGGAGCGAGCTGCTGGCCCGCCAGTCGTGGACCGTCAACGCTGCCCGGTTGGCCGTCGCCGCCCCGTGGATCGTGCTGATGCTCCTGGCCAGCCGGCCGGAAGCCATCGCCGCCTACAATTCCGCAGCGGGGGCGGCCGTGCTGGCTGCGGGGATCGTCATTTCGGTTCTCTGCTACCGGCTCATGCTGCGCATCGGTGCCCTTCCTGAAGAAGAGCGGGTGCTGAGATGAGTGCACCTTGGGTTCTGGCCCTCTTCGGCGGCCTCGCGCTGGGCGCCTCGCTCTGGTTCGCGGTCCTGCAGATGCCCTGGATGAGGCCTGTGACGTTCAGTGAACGAATTGCCCCGCAGCTGCGCACCGGGGGCCAGGGGTCACGGCTGCTGACTATCCCGGCCGGTGATCTCACTCCCTTCGGCCCGCTGGAACGCATCCTGCGTCCGGCCCTGCACCTGGCAGTCCACCGCCTGAACAGGTTCAATCCGGTCACACGCGATTTGGAGCGCCGGCTGGAACGGTCCGGGCAGGGCACGAGTGTGCTGGACTTCAGGGCCGAGCAGGTGTTGTGGACGGGCGGCGGATTCCTGGCCGGAGGCATCATTTCCGTCTGGCTGGCCAGCGTGGACCGGACAGGGGCCACAGGGGTCGTCCTCGGAACCATCATGGGGGCGGTCCTGGGTTTTGCCCTCCGGGATTACCGCCTCACCTCCCAGATCCAGCACCGGGAAACACGGATGCTTGCCGAGTTCCCGAGCCTTGCGGAAATGATGGCGCTCGCCGTCGGCGCGGGAGAAAGCGCCAACGGGGCGCTGGAACGCATTGCCCGCACAGCCAACGGGGAATTGGCGGGGGAGTTTGCCCGCATCCTCGCGGAAACCCGTTCCGGGGTGCCGCTGACCGGCGCCCTGCAGCACTTTGCGGACCGCGTTCGGCTCGCTCCTCTCTCGCGCTTTGTGGACGGGCTGACGGTTGCCATTGAACGCGGCACCCCGCTGGCCGACGTGATGCGCGCCCAGTCCCAGGACGTGCGGGACCTGGCTAAACGCGAGCTGATGGAAAGCGCCGGAAAGAAGGAGATCGCCATGATGGTCCCTCTGGTTTTCGGCGTCCTTCCGCTGACCGTACTCTTCTCGATTTTCCCCGGTCTTTCCCTGCTGGGGATTGGACTCTAGGACCCCCAATGAAAGGAACATCCCATGCGCACCATCCACGCACCACGGCTCCTGCTCCTGCTCGGCACCTCGCTGCTCGTCCGTTTCGAACAGACAGTGAGAAGTGGGGACCGCGAACGCGGCGACGTCCCCGGGTGGGTCATGATCACCCTGATGTCAGCCACGCTGGTGGCCCTTATCCTGGGGCTGGCCAAACCGGCCCTCACAGATTTGTTCAACTCCGCCATCGCCAGGGTCAGCACTCCCTGAATGTCCGCCGGCCGCGGACCGGAGGCGGTGAGACAGGCTCGGCAGTGGTGGATTTTGTCATGGTCGGCGCACTGCTGACCCTGTTGTTCATATCGATTGTCCAGCTGGCACTGGTTTTCCATGTCCGCAATACCCTCACTGATGCGGCTGCGTCAGGGGCCCGCTACGGGACGCTGGCCGACCGCACTCCGGCAGACGGTGCAGAACGCACCGGTGAGCTGATTCGGGTAGCCCTGACCGACTCGCTGGCCGGGGACATCAGTTATGCGGAGACAACCAGCGGCGGCGTTCGGATGCTGGAAATCACGGTCCGGGCACCGCTTCCGGTGATTGGTTTCATCGGGCCGAGCAACGGATTGGAGGTGAGGGGACATGCCTTCTGGGGACAGGACACCGCTGCGAACGGTTAGCGCCGGGAATGATTCTGGCGAAGGTGATGACAACGGGGAAAACGGCAGCGCCCTGGTGGAGTTCATCTTTCTGGGCCTGGTGCTGCTGGTGCCGGTCATCTACCTCATCATCACCGCGGGCCAGGTACAGGGTGCCGCCTTTGCCGCCGTCGGAGCGGCCGAATCCGCGGCAAAGGCCTACGCCGACGCCGGGGAGCCGGATGCCGGCGAACAGCAGGCCCGGATGGCAGCTGAACTGGCCTTTCAAGATTTTGGGTTTGAGCCCGAAAGCATGCTGCTGGACATCTCCTGTTCTGCGGAGTGTCTGGCTCCGGGTTCCACCGTGACCGCGCTGGTGAGCTTTGATGTTCCGTTGCCGCTGATGCCGGGGCTGCCGGGGATGGACTTTGCCCCGGTAACCGTTGGCTCTTCCTCCACACAGGCCGTGGGGCGCTACGGGTGAGGGGACAAAACTCAGGCGCCCGACTCCGGGCATCCGTGCAGTCCAATTGCCGCGGCGACGAGGGGCAAATCGGCGTCCTGGTGATCGGTTACATGTTGGTGAGCCTGCTGGTTGTCACAGTAGTTATGGGTTCCTCTGCCCTCTACCTCGGGCACAAGAAGCTGCTCTCCGCTGCGGACGGTGCTGCCCTGGCGGCAGCCGACACCTTCTCGCTGGGGTCCGGCAGACACGGACAGGGGCCGACCGCCGTACTGGCGCCGGCGGCGGTTCGTGCGGAGGTCAACAGGTATCTGGCGGAGATCAACGCGGCCAACGGGCTGCCGGGGCTGCGCGTCGATGGTGAAACCGGAACTTCGGACGGGCGCACGGCCAAGGTGGTGCTGACCGGCGTCGTCCATCCGCCGCTGGTGAACTTCCTGGTACCGGACGGGATCCCGATTACCGCGGTCAGTGAAGCCCGAGCCCGCCTGAGCCAGTAGGTCTCCGGAGTCAGCCGGCTTGCGAAATCAGCCGGCAGAACGAAGTCAGTCCGCTGAACACGGAAGAAAGCGCTCGCAGGCCGCGGCTGGAGCTAGGAGGCTTTGGCCTGCGGTTCAGCCGACGGCGCGTGTCCCCAGCCGCCGTGGTCGATGTCCAGCAAGACGCCGTTCTCTGCGTAGCAAAGTGTGACCGGTTCCCCGTACTGGTCACACTCCGGGTCGGGGCAGCGGTCTTTCATCGGGCCAACGTATTCATTGCTGAAGTGCACCTCCCACTCGTCCATCTTGGTCAGTGCCCAGGGGTCACCCTCGGCGGCGAGGGCTTCCAGCTCCTCCAGCGCATAACGGCGGCCCGATTCGGGATGGCGGACGGGCAGGGACTGCGCCGATTCTTCGGACTTGCGGTTGCTCACAGTCGGCTCCTTCTGCATGTGCTGACACTTCCAATTTACCCAGCCCCGGTGACAACCGCTGAACGGCCGGCGGCGCGGCGTGCCGCCGGCCGCGGATGCCGCCGGGTCAGTCGGAAAGCACCGTCAACGGCTCATGGCGTAGGCTGTAAGCACCATGGCTGAAATTGATTTTCCCGCGGAGATCCGCGCCCTCAGGTCCACTTTTGCTTCCATCGAGGAGGTCTCCGATGTAGCCAAGATCAAAGAGGACATCGAAGAGCTCAGCGAGATGGCGGGAGTTCCCGACCTCTGGGATGACCCTGCCGAAGCGCAGAAGATCACCTCCAAGCTGTCGCACCGCCAGACCGAGCTGGAGCGGCTGGAGAAGATCCAGTCCCGCATCGATGACCTTGAGGTTCTGGTGGAACTGGCCCAGGACGAGGCCGACGCCGAGTCCAAGGCCGAAGCCGTGACGGAGCTTGAGTCCCTGCGCAAGTCTTTGTCCCAGCTGGAAGTGGTCACCCTGCTCTCCGGCGAGTACGACGCCCGCGAGGCCGTAGTGACCATCCGTTCCGGCGCCGGGGGAGTGGACGCCGCTGACTTCGCCGAAATGCTGCTGCGCATGTACCTGCGCTGGGCCGAACGCCACGGCTATCCGACCACTGTCCTGGACACGTCCTACGCCGAAGAAGCCGGCTTGAAATCGGCCACCTTTGAGGTCAAGGCCCCGTATGCCTTCGGCACCCTGGTAGTGGAGGCCGGCACGCACCGCCTGGTCCGCATCAGCCCGTTCGACAACCAGGGCCGCCGGCAGACCTCGTTTGCCGCCGTGGAAGTCATTCCCCTGATCGAACCCACTGACCACATCGATATTCCGGACAACGACATCCGCGTGGACGTGTTCCGCTCCTCGGGTCCGGGCGGGCAGTCCGTGAACACCACCGACTCCGCCGTGCGCCTGACCCACCTTCCCACCGGAACCGTGGTGTCAATGCAGAACGAAAAGTCGCAGCTGCAGAACCGCGCAGCGGCCATGCGCGTGCTGCAGTCACGCCTGCTGATCCTGAAGAAGGAACAGGAAGACGCCGAGAAGAAGGCATTCGCCGGTGATGTGAAGGCTTCCTGGGGCGACCAGATGCGCTCCTACGTCCTGAACCCGTACCAGATGGTCAAGGACCTGCGCACGGAACATGAAGTGGGAAACACCTCAGCGGTGTTCGACGGCGAGATTGACGACTTCATCGACGCCGGCATCCGCTGGCGTGCCAACGGCAGCGTCTCCGCCCGCAAGTAACACCGACGGCAAGCAGCACCGACGGGCAGGGCCCTAGAGCCCGAGTCCGGTCTGAAGCGGATACGCCAGCGTCTGCGCGAACGTGTTGGTGATGTGGTTGTCGCGGTAGACCAGGACGTTGCCAATGACTGACGGGCACTTCGTCTCGTCGCAGAAGTAATCCGTCAGGTCCACCGGACGGCCGTTCGCCAGTTTGCCGGCAGCTGTCAGCAGCGGGTCCGCCTGCGACGCGTGGTCCGAGCGGTCGACGGCGCACTCCGCCGGGTCCTCCTCTTCCACCACGCACTCGGGCGCGCTGAATTCGGGATAGGGGATGTCGCCTATCACGCCCACCGGTATTCCGGCCTTGTCCAGCGGCTCGAGCAGCTTCGAATAACCGTTCACGGCGTCCGCCTGCGTGTTCCAGGTCCAGCCGAGGGTATCTTCGTAACCGCCTGGCCGCATGGCAGTGGTGACAACCAGATCGGGTTTCATCTCCAGCAGGTCCTGAACGGTTCCCACGTTCTGCTCGGCGCAGTTCTCGTAGACGCGCGTGTCGCTGTGCAGGGGCTCGGCGCTGAACGGGCAGCCGATGCGGGTCATGATGTACAGCCGGTATCCGGTTTCCTTCGCGGCGATGTCCAGCGCAGAGACGAACTGGCCTGCATGGGAATCTCCCACGAGGACAATGCTCTTCTGCGCCTCTTTATCCCCGTAGACGCAGTCGGAGTAATCGATCACGGCGGGGTCGTACTTGAGGCACTGGGGATTCACGTCCGGCTGGTCCATGGTGGCCGCACCCGCATCGGGGCGCAGCGGCAGGCCGGACGGAACTAGTGAAGGATTGGCCGAGTCAAAGGCCATGGCGCCGGGGTAGGAAGAGGCATCGTTCTCCTGCGACAGGGCGTCAATCTTCTGCTGCACCGCCAGATAGGGAAGAGCGGAAGCAGCAACCGGCACGACAATCAGTACGCCGGCGAGCACATAGACGGCACGGTGGGCGGACCTGGGTGCCCTGTGCCGTCCGCCGGCAGATGCAGAGGCAGAAACACGTGCAGATGCTCCGAAGCTCCGGAACGGCTTTTCAATGAATCGCGTGGACAATGCTGCCGCGCCAACGCTGACGGCGATGAGGGCGGCGCCGGCCAGCGGCCCGGGAGCCGATCCGAGCAGGAAGACTCCGAACACGGTGACAGGCCAGTGCCATAAATACAGGGAGTAGGAAATATCGCCCACATAGGTGACGGGGCGAAGCGACTGCCACCGGGACGCAGTGCGCCACCCGGCGCCCGGGGTGTTCCCTGCAGCGATGCACAGTGCGGCGCCCACGGTGGGGACCAGCGCGATCCAGCCCGGAAACGCCATGCTCGTGCTGAACGCGGCGGCCGCAAAGCAGATCATTGCCAGTCCAAGCCAACCTGCCGCCGTCGAAAGCCGCTGCGGGAGGTTCCGGCCGGCGGCAGCCACCGCCAGGATGCCGCCCAGGCCCAGTTCCCAGATGCGGGTGGTGGTAAAGAAATAGGCGAGATCGGGGGAGGAGGCCGAGAAAAGCACCGAATGGAGGAAGGACGCCGCGGTGACTGCACAAATTGCGGCGAGCGCCGCCGTCGTCCTGCCGGTTTTTCGCCCCAGGGCCCGCAGGGTACCGGCAACAGCAAGGAGCAGTACCGGAATGAAGAGGTAGAACTGCTCTTCAACGGCCAAGGACCAGTAGTGCTGCAGGGGTGAGACCGCGGAGGTGGCTCCGGCGTAGCTGGTGCTGTTGATGGCCTGATTCCAGTTCTGCACGTTCAGGCTGGATGCCACGGTGTCCCGGGCGACCCCCTGCCATCTGCCTTCGGGGAAAATCAGCATGGTTGCGGCCAGGGTGGCCAGGAGCACGGCGGCCGCCGCCGGAAGGAGCCGGCGGATCCGGCGCCCGTAGAAGGCAAGGAGGCCGATGGTCCCGGTCCGGGTCAGTTCGCGGACCAGCGACCCCACGATCAGGTATCCGGAAATGACAAAGAAGACGTCAACGCCCACGAATCCGCCCGGCAGGACGTCCGGCCACATGTGATAGAACACAACAAGCCCGACGGCGAGTGCCCTAAGGCCCTGGATGTCCGGACGGAAGCGGGCAGGCTTTTCCGCCGACGCGGCGGGGCGGGCATTGCCGGAGATGCGCGTCTTTCCGCCGCGGTCTGCAGCGCCTGATACCGCGGAAGCCTGGTCGGGTGCGGTGGTCGGGCTGGCGGAGGGGGATGTGGGCACGAGTACCGATTCTACGGCAGGGCCGCGGCTGCCCTCGGGGAACCGGGGTGAAGCGGCGGCAGCGGGCCTGCGACACACCGGACCTAATCTGCTCCGGCGCGTTGAAGCGCCGATATAGTCGAACAGCCGGTGCCCTCATCCCAAACCAAGGCCCGTGCTCCGGCTGCACTGATGGGCGCGAAGCGGACATGATCACTTTCGATAACGTCACCAAGGTCTATGACCGCAAATCCAGGCCTGCCCTGAACTCCGTAAACCTCGAGGTGGACCGGGGCGAGTTCGTGTTCCTGGTGGGAGCTTCGGGTTCAGGAAAGTCCACCTTCATCCGGCTGGTCCTCAAGGAAGAGCATGCCTCCCGCGGGACGGTGTACGTAGCCGGATCCAATGTTGCCAAGATTCCCAGCTGGCGCGTGCCGCGCCTGCGCCGGGGCATCGGCGTCGTCTTCCAGGACTTCCGCCTGCTGCCCAACAAGACCGTTTTTGCCAATGTGGCCTTTGCCATGCAGGTGATTGGGCGCAGCCGTGCGGTGATCCGCGACTCCGTGCCCGAGGTCCTCAAGACTGTGGGGCTGGAAGGCAAGGGCAACCGCCTGCCCCACGAGCTCTCCGGCGGTGAGCAGCAGCGCGTCGCGATTGCCCGCGCCATCGTCAACAAGCCCTCGATCCTCCTCGCGGACGAGCCCACCGGAAACCTGGACCCCACCACCTCGCAGGGCATCATGAAGATCCTGGACCGGATCAACCAGAACGGCACCACCGTGGTCATGGCCACGCACGATGATGACATCGTCAACGCGATGCGCAAGCGGGTCGTCGAACTCCACCACGGGAAGATCGTGCGCGACGAGCGCGAAGGCATTTACCTGGGCGCGCCCCAGACTCAGCAGGGGGCAATAATTCTGCAGGAACCAGTTACCGCATCCGACGACGACGGCGTCCGCTCGCCTGGTGACGCTTCCTCGCCTGACGGCAGCCGCACGGCCGGAACGGGAGCAGCTGAATGAGGCTCGCATTCGTCCTCGGCGAGATCGGGTCCGGGATCCGGCGCAACCTCTCGATGGTGGTCTCGGTCATCCTGGTGACCTTTGTTTCCCTCACCTTTGTGGGCGCGGCCGGACTGCTGCAGCTGCAGATCGGGCAGATGAAGGGTTACTGGTATGACAAGGTGCAGGTGGCAGTCTTCCTGTGCGCGGATTCCTCCACCACGGCTTCCTGCGCCGCCGGCCCCGTCACGGATGAACAGCGTGATTCCATTGAAGCGGAGCTGAAGTCCCCGGAATTTACCCAATACATTGCCTCGGTTGATTACGAGGACCAGACAACCGCGCTGGGCCACTTCCGGGAACAGTTTGCAAACTCTCCGCTGGTGGATTCAGTCACCGCTGACCAGCTGCCCGAATCCTTCCGCGTTTCACTGGTGGACCCGGAAAAATACGAAGTTATTCACGAAGCGTTCTCATCGATGCCCGGTGTGGAAACCGTCAGTGACCAGCGTGAACTCCTGGAAAAAGTCTTCTCCTTCATGAACATGGCGTCGCTGATCGCACTGATTATCGCCGGTGTAATGCTGGTGTGCGCCATCCTGCTGATTGCCACCACCATTCGCCTGTCAGCATTCAGCCGGCGCCGCGAAACCGGAATCATGCGTCTTGTGGGAGCGTCGAAGGCGGTGATCCAGCTGCCCTTTGTCCTGGAAGGGGTTATCGCCGCCGTCATAGGCGCCGTGCTGGCATCGGGTACGCTGTGGGCAGTGGCACACTTCTTTATTGGTGCATTGGCGAAGGCATACCCTGCAACTGCGTTCATTTCAGCTCAGCAGGTACTGGTGCTTAGCCCGGTTCTACTTATTGTTGGGGCCTTAATGGCAGGTGTATCCTCTCTGCTGACCCTCCGACGGTACTTAAAGGTTTAGAGTGTTGCTCACTCTCGAAGAAAACGGACGGATTTCCATGGATGGTTGCATCAATGACTAACGCGGGCATGCCGCCGGCGCAGCGGCTTGCCCTGCGCAAAACATCTGCCGGTGTGGTTGCTTCAGCGGTACTTGCGCTGACGCTGGCATTCAGCGGAACCGCTTCCGCAGATGAGCTTGATGACCGCAAGGCAGCCATCGAAAACGAACAGCACAAAGTCCAGGAAACCTACGAGTACCTCGACGCCGAATCCAGCCGGAAGGTTGCCGAGCTGGCGGTGTACCAGCAGCAGCTCCCCGGAGCCCAGCAGGCACTCGCCGACGCCGAAGGCCGCGTCTCCGCCGCCGCAGGCAAGGTCAGTGCACTGACGGACCGGGTGGCCCTGGCCCAGGAAACGCGCAGCACCATCTCGGCGCAGATCGAGAAGGACCAGGCCGCCATAAAAGACACGCAGCAGGTCATCGGCCAAATTGCGGCGCAGGCCTATAAGAGCGGCGGCGTGCCTTCGAGCTTCTCGCTGATGCTCGGCGCCGACGGCGCGGACAGCCTCACCGACTCCATGGGACTGGCGGAACAGGTCCTCCGCGGACAAAACGCCACCATGCAGCAGCTTTCCCAGCAGAGCGCCACGAATGTGAATTCCGAAGCACGCCTGGCAGCTGTGGAAGAGGAAATCTCCACGCTGAAGGGGCAGGCCGAAGAGGCCCTGAAAGCGGAACAGCAGGCCCGGGACGCCGCTGCCGCTGAGAAAGCCAAGGTGGACACGCTGATCGAGCAGACCGCCGCGGCGAACGCCGCCCTGGAGGCCAGGAAGCCGGCCATCCAGGCACAGCTCGCATCGCTGGAAACAGCGAAGGCCCAGGCAACTGCGGACATCGCGGAACGCCAGCGCCGCCTGCTTGAAGAGGCAAGGAAGGCTGAAGAGGCCCGCGTTGCCGAGGAAAACAGGCGAGCAGCTGAAGAGGCCGCCCGCAACAACAGGCCCGCTCCGGTACCGGGAGTTGCCTCAACCAAACCCACCAATCCCTCCGCCTTCGGGTTGAGCCTTCCCGTCAAGGCCCCCATTTCTTCAGGGTTCGGCTGGCGGGCCACACCTGCGGGAACCATCGACTTCTTCGGCACCGGCGGGTATCTGCACTCCGGCATCGACTTTGCCCCCGGCTGCGGCGCTCCCGTGTACGCCCCGGCATCCGGTGAGGTCTGGCGCGCAGACCAGGGCCAGGCGGACGGCATGATCGGCACCGGCAACCGCGTGGTCCTGAACCACGGCGTTATCGGAAACAGTGCGCTGGCAACCAACTACTACCATCTGACCAAGTTTGTGGTCTCCCCGGGACAGTGGGTGGATGCCGGCCAGCTGATCGGCTATGTGGGCACCACCGGCAACTCGACCGGCTGCCACCTGCACTTTGAGACGGTGCTCAACGGTGAGCTGGTTGACCCCATGGGCCTGCTGTAGGCCTACAATAGAGTTTTCCGTTCGTCGAAAAGGAGTTGTCCCGTGCCTAAAGAAAGTGGCCGTAAAGTTGTGGCCACCAACCGCAAGGCCCGGCACAACTACGAAATCCTCGACACCTATGAGGCCGGCATGGTTTTGATGGGAACCGAGGTCAAGTCACTTCGGGAAGGCCGTGCGTCCCTGGTGGACGGCTTCGGTACCTTCTACAACGATGAGCTGTGGCTTGAGGCTGCCTACATTCCGGAATACCTCAACGGAAGCTGGACCAACCACTCGGCGCGCAGGCGCCGCAAGCTCCTTCTGCACCGCGAGCAGCTGGACAAGATTTCGCAGAAGATCCGGGAATCCGGCTTCACCATTGTTCCGCTCCAGCTGTACTTCCTGGACGGCCGCGCGAAGGTGGAAATCGCCGTTGCCCGCGGTAAGCGCGACTATGACAAGCGCCAGACGCTGCGCGAAAAGCAGGACAACCGCGAAGCCCTGCGGGATATGCGGGAGAAGAACCGCGGCGCCTGAGAATCGGCCAATCCGCGCCGTGTCCGGCGATGGGCTACACTTAACGCACCGGTCCGGCTAACGGTCCGGTGCTTGATAAATACATATGGGTTACCCATACATTGGGGATGACAGGTTTCGACGGTGTTAGTCGAGACAGGTGAAGCGGGCCGAGGATGCAGGGTTATCTCGTAAACGCTCCTTGCAAAACAATAAGTGCCGATTCAAAGCGCACTGACTTCGCTCTCGCTGCCTAAGCAGCGGGCATAGTCCGTCAGCCCGGGAATGCTCTCGTCCCGGATCCTGGCGTCATTTAGAGGGCCACTGCTGAACATGCTCGCCGTTGGCGTGTTCGGGACTCTTAAACGGCTGGGCCCGGATCAGCTGCTTGTCTGCATGACAGCTGGGGCCGAGAAAATCCACCGCAGACTGCGCCCGGAGAAGCCCTGACAACACGACATCGGACGGGGGTTCAATTCCCCCCATCTCCACCCATAAAAATGAAAAGCAGGGAAAAAGCCTTTTGGCTTCTTCCCTGCTTTTCGTTTAACTCCGCCGTTTACGGCCGCCGCCGTCCGGGGCGGGCGGGCCGCCCTTCGGGGTACGGTCCGGTGGAGTCGTTGGTCACACAGCCGCGCATATTCGGGCCGTCTTCAGGGCAGGGGCGGAGGAGGGGCAGCAGGAATTGCTAGACTGGCAGGAGCCGGAAACCTGTTGCAGGAACCGCATCCGGCCTACCGCTTAGGCGGATCCGTGAAAGCCGCCGCGTACCGGCGCTGCGGGTTCGGCAGCATCCGCCCGTACGTGCTCCGTCCGGGCACATGAGCTATAACCGGTCGATACGACCCTGTAGGAGACGCACCACTTTATGCAAAGCCTGGACCATGGAACACAGTCCGAAGAGATCTGGAACCGTCGCTATGACGACAACGTGGCTGAAGTAAATCAGCTCTGTGATTCGCTGAAAGCACTGAAGCCGGGCACAGAGGTGCCCTACGTTGATCCGATGCACGACGTGGGAGAGACCCGCATTGTGAGCCTGTTCTCCAACATCGGCACGGCCCACAAGTCCGGTTTCATCACCGCCGGAGACGACGACGCCGTGGCCCGCCTTCTGGGAGTGCACTGGCAGGTGGGTTTGCGCCCCGAGTACGTCATGCCGTGGAACACGTACCCGTGGTACGTTCCGGGGGAGCCGAACGGCAAGCTGACCAAGGAACAGATCCAGGAGGGCCTCAAGCCCCTGCTGCGCTTCCTCGCCCTGGTGCCGCGTGCCTCCGTCATCGTTGCCCACGGCACCGAGGCCCAGAGGCTGTGTGCTGCGTTCCTCAAGACCGAGAACCGGATGATTTACCGGCGCAGCTTCAAGATCTACAAGGCCCGCTCCGTTGACGGCCGGGCCTTCGGGGCCACCGCGGAACGCCAGGAGGAAGGCCTCGCCACCATGCGGATTGCCTACAAGGACGCCATGGCCCGCACCGGGCTGGCCATTCCCGGAAGCTAGGCTCCAAACCCAGGTGTAAAAAAACCAGGCGTGCTCACTGCACGCCTGGTTTTTTCATATCCGGCCGAAGCTTCAGCGCCGGCGGTTGGCGGAGCGCCTAGTGATCCTCCGGAGCATCCGAACGTCCCGGCACCTGGTCCGCCGGGACATTGACGTAACCCACAAAACGGGTGCCAATGCCGTCGTACTCACCGCGTACGTGTCCGGCCGGTACTTCCGGAAGCTCGGAAAGGGCATGGTCGGCACAGGCAAGGAACGCGAACTCGGGCCACCACTTCTTGGGACGGGCGCTCTCCGAGTAGCCGCACACAGTGCACACCAGCTCGGTCCAAATGGGCCGTTTTCCTGTCCTGTTGGCTCGGGACTGAACCAGCCAGGCCGGAGGTTCCGCCTGCATCCGGGCCAGTTCCTCTTCGGAAAGGCGGGCAGGAATTCCGTGGCGGGTGGCCATTTCTACGGGTATATCGAGGGCAAGTGCTGCTTGGCGTCTGGTAATCATCCCCATTAACGATACGGGACTTTGCACGCCCGGCCCTGCCGGTCCGCCGGGTCTCTTCCGGATATCAGGCCGGCACAGCGGAAGGCCGGACCATCCCTGCGGGACGGTCCGGCCTCCACGGGCCTGTGCAGCGGCACCCGGCCGAAGCAGTGCGGTGCTGCTAGTCGGCGAAGGCCTGCCGCAGGTTGGCTTCCTGCTCCTTGGAGAGGTTGGTATAGATCAGCTTGGCATCAGGGAAACTGCTGCGGAAAGCGTCCAGGACACGATCCTCCACGGCATCCGAACTGAGAACGAACAGGGCCGAGGTCCCCGGGGTCACTTCGTTGCGGACCTGCTTGATGAAGTTGTCGTCGATCCCGACGTCCACCATGGAACCCGAGATGGCGCCAGCGGCGGCGCCAACCACCAGGCCAAGCAGCGGAACAAAGAAAATCAGTCCAAAAAGCAGGCCCCAGAACCCGCCGCCCAGGGCCCCTGCCCCAACCAGATGGTGTTCCTGAACGGTGCGGGGCTTCTTCTTATCCTGAGGCCAGGTGACATAGGCCTCATCCTGCACGCTGATGAGCCCCTGCGACTGCAGGGAATCAAGGGTTTCGGTTGCCTGTTCGGCAGCTCCTGCATCCGGGAATTTCCAAACGGTCAATGTTGCCATGGCAGTGTCTCCAAACGATTGGGATCCAGAAAACGTCAACCTCACACAGGAAGGGGTCCGGCGAAGTAGCGCCTACACTAATGACGCTCCCAAGACACTGGCAAGGAAGTGGGCAGGACCGGTCGCCCAGCGGGGAAGTGTGCCCGCTGCCCCTGTCCTGCCTTCCGCAAGAGACGTATTATGCTCGCATTCCCGTCCCGGTCAGCGGCGGGCCGCGCCCGGCTGCACCGGGCTGAGCGAGAGGGGCCGCCGTGAGGGATCCGGACCAGCCTGCGTGGTGGACCAACGCCGTCGTCTATCAGGTCTATCCGCGCAGTTTCGCGGACAGCACCGGAAGCGGCACCGGCGACCTGGCAGGAATCACGGCAAGGCTGGACCACATCTCGGAATTGGGCGCGGATGTCATTTGGCTGTCCCCGGTCCACCAGTCGCCGCAGTACGACAACGGCTATGACATCAGCGATTACCGGCGCATTGATGCCCTGTTTGGTTCCGAGGCGGACTTCGATGAGCTGCTGGAGGGGATTCATTCCCGCGGCATGAAACTCATCATGGACCTGGTGGTCAATCACACCTCCAGTGAGCACCCGGCGTTCATCAGCTCCGCACGTTCGCGGGACAGCGCTGAACGCGATGAATACTGGTGGCGCGACGCCCGTGCCGGGTTTGAGCCCGGTGAACCCGGGGCGGAACCCAACAACTGGGGATCCCACTTTGGCGGGTCGGCGTGGACCTATGATCCGAAAACCCGGCAGTATTACCTTCATCTTTTTACGCCGCAGCAGCCGGACCTGTACTGGGACAATCCCCGGGTGCGTGCCAAAGTCCACGCAATGATGAACTGGTGGATTGACCGGGGCGTGGATGGGTTCCGGATGGACGTCATCAACTTCATTTCCAAAGACCCGCTGCTGCCGGACGGAGTGGTGGAATCCGGCGGGGTGTGGGGAGACGGCTCACCGTACTTCACTTCCGGTCCGCGGATCCATGAATTCCTGCAGGAAATGCGCAGCGCGGTGTTAGCCGGCCGCAGCCGCGACTACCTGACGGTGGGGGAGACGCCAGGGGCAACAGTGGACCAGGCGCTGCTGTACACGGACCCGCACCGGGGAGAGCTGGACATGGTGTTCCAGTTTGAGCACGTCAGCCTGGATCAGAGCCCGGGGAACAAGTGGGATTACCATCCGCTGAACCTGACAGACCTCAAGACCAGCTTGAACCGGTGGCAGCGGGGGCTGGCGGACAAGGGCTGGAACAGCCTGTACCTGGGAAACCATGACCAGCCGCGGCATGTGTCCCGGTTCGGCGATGACGGGCAGTACCGGTACGAGTCGGCAACGCTCTGGGCCACACTGCTGCATCTGCACCGCGGAACACCCTACGTCTATCAGGGCGAGGAAATCGGCATGACCAACGCCAATTTCACCTCGATCGACCAGTACCGCGACGTGGAGTCGCTCAACTTCTATACGGATGCCCTGAGCCGCGGTGGGGAGGAAGAAACGGCGCTGCAGGCGCTGGCGGCAATGAGCCGCGATAACGCCCGGACCCCCATGCAGTGGAACGGCGCGGAAAACGCCGGGTTTACCACTGGTACACCGTGGATTCCGGTGAATTCGAATTACAGCCGGATCAATGCCGAAAAGGACCGGGCTGCCGAGAAATCCATCTACCGCTATTACCAAAAGCTGATCAGCCTGCGGCATCAGTCTCCCGTGGTGGCCCTGGGCGACTTCCACCTCCTCGATCCTGAACATGAGGTGCTGTACGCGTTCCGCCGGAGCCTGGGAGACCAACAGTTCCTGGTGGAGTGCAATGTATCCGGCGCAACCCTTGAAATCCCCTCGGATCTGGGCGTCGGAGATCTCATCCTGGGCAACTATGAGGAGCCCGGAGAACCTCATTGGCTGCGGCCCTGGGAAGCACGGATCACGGATATCTCACGGTACGAGGACGGGTAGCGATGATCGCCTAGGAGGCCGTAAGCGACCGTTCGAACAGTGGCTTGAGGGCGGCGAACCCGCCTGCGCGAACTGCCTCGCGCTGCCGCCGGGCTCCGGTGCCCGCTTCCAGAACGTGGGCCACCCCGGCACGGACATACCCGTAATCCCCTGATCCCTCCAATGCGGGACGGATATGCTCCACCAGGGCGCCCACCTGCTGCGCGGCGGTGCGGCCGGCATGGCCGCCGCCGGCACCGTGGTCCAGCAGGTTCCCACCCAGGCCAAAGCGAGCTGCCTGCCAGAGGCCGGCGTCCAGGATTTCGGGTTCGCTGAGCATGTCCGCGCTGCCCTCCACAGCTGACTCGTCCTCGGCAAGGGCAGTTGCCACCAGCCCCCGGGTCATCAGGGCCAGCAGTACGGCGTCCCGGGCTTCCAGCTGCGTGTCCGCCACCCGGACCTCTACGGTGGGATAGGTGTTGGACAGGCGGGCGATCCATCCGATGTGGCCCTGATCAAGCACGACGTCGGTGGCTATCAGGCGGGCAAGCCGAGCTTCGTAATCCGCGGCGTCGGAAAAATAGGGTGGAGTGCCCTGCACGGACCAGCGGCGGTACTGGATGAGCCGCCAGCTCGCAAACCTGCTGTCGCGTCCCAGCCAATACGGGGAATTGGTGCTGATGGCGCCAAGCGTGGCCAGCCAGGGACGCAGGCGGTTCAGGACCTGGATGCCCCGGTCGCGGCTGGGGACCGCAACGTGGACGTGCGTGCCGTTCACATAGTGCTCATCCGAAACGGCACCGGTCATGACACCCATGTGCTGGTAGCGTTCCGTACCGCTCACCACGGCGGGGCTGGCTGCAACGGCCGGGGCCGCTCCGGTGGGAGCCACAGCGAGTCCGGCCGCGGCGGCGGCTCCGGCGAGCCGGGAGCGGAATTCAAGCAGCGAGGCCAGGGCCTCATCCGGTTCGGCACAGATGGGTGTGGAGCTCTCGACCTGGCAGGCCAGCAGCTCCGCAGAGCTGGTAAAGCTGCTGCCGTCGCCGGGAGCCAGGGTTTGGATCAGCTCCTCGGCGCGGGCACTGGGCAGTGCGGTGACCGGGTCGACGAGCAGGAATTCTTCTTCGATTCCGAAGGTGACCACGTGATGCCCCTGTTCCGCAGCAGAGAGTGTGGCTGGATATGTGCGGGCCCCTCGGGGCCGGAGCATCAGGTTACAGGCCGGAAGCCCCGGTTGGCACCATCCGCCAGGAAAGCGTGAGGTAGGGCAGCTCCAGGGGCTCTTCGGGCTGGTAGCCCAGATGCTCAAAGAGGTACCAGGTCAGGTTTGCCATGACCTTGTCCCGAACGGGCTCTGCTGCCGACAGGTAGTAGGAGCGGGATTTGGCCAGCTCCATCAGGTCCTCGGGCGTCATCTGCTGGGACCAGCGCGTGACGTGGGAATCGTCGGGCACGAACTCGGGCCCGACGACGGGGCGGAACCCCGGGCGCAGGACGTCACCGGCATGGATGATCCGTGAATAGCGGTGGACCCACGGGACGCTGACGTCGAGCTGGTTCCAGATCAGCCCGAGGATGCCGCCGGGGCGCAGGACCCGCGCCAGCTCGGTGCTGGCCGCGAGGGGATCACACCAGTGCCAGGCCTGGGCCACCGTGGCGGCGTCCATCGAGGCGGTGGGAAGGCCGGTGTCCTCTGCCGTTCCCACGCGCACCGGAACTCCGGGCAGCATCTGCTGCAGCTGCCGGAGCATATCGGCGGAGGGGTCGACGGCGGTGGCCTGGTATCCGGCTTCGGTCAGGGAACGCGTGTACTTGCCCGTTCCGGCACCGATGTCCGCCACCTGGAGCGGCTCGCCGTCGGCTGCCGGCCCAAGACCGGTGGTGCGGCTGCCGGCAAACAGCCAGCGGACGGCTTCGGCGGGGTACCCGGGTCGGATGCGGTCATAATGCTCCCCGCCGTCCTCGTAGCTGCGCGCAAGTTCGCGGCGGCGCACGGCTTCAAGGCGGGGGCCGGAGGCAGGACGGACCACGGCTAGAGCAGGTCGTCCAGACCGGGGTTCAGGTGGCGGAGCACTTCACTGTGGAGTGCCCCGTTGGTGGCCAGGGCGTTGCCGCCGAACGGGCCGTCCTCGCCTTCCAGCGACGTGAAGCGGCCGCCGGCCTCGGTGATGATCGGCACCAGGGCAGCCATGTCATACAGGTTCAGCTCCGGCTCGCAGGCGATGTCCACGGCGCCTTCGGCAACCATGCAGTAGGACCAGAAGTCTCCGAACGCCCGGGTGCGCCACACTGATTCGGTCAGGCCGATGAACTCGTCCAGGTTTCCCCGTTCCTTCCAGCCGCCGAGGCTGGAGTAGGACAGCGAGGCGTCAGCGAGGTTGGACACGTTGGAAACGCGGAGCCGGGTGGCGGATGCGAGGGAGCGGCCCATGTAGGCCCCGGTTCCGGTGGCAGCCCACCAGCGTTTTCCGAGGGCGGGGGCGCTGACCACGCCGAGGACGGGAACGCCGTCGTCCACCAGCGAGATGAGGGTGGCCCAGACGGGGACGCCGCGGATGAAGTTCTTGGTGCCGTCGATGGGATCGATGACCCAGCGCCGCGGACCGTTTCCGGTGGAGCCGAACTCCTCGCCGGTCACCGCATCACGGGGCCGGGCACGGGAGAGCTGCCCGCGGATGGCATCCTCAGCCGCCTTGTCCGCGTCGGTAACGGGGGTAAGGTCCGGCTTGGTTTCCACTTTGAGGTCCAGGGCCTTGAAACGCGACATGGTCTGGTCATCCACGGAGTCGGCCATGACATGGGCGAGTCGCAGGTCATCGTTGTAATTCTGAGCGAACGGCATACTGTTCAACTTATCCTTATTCGGCGGGCACTGCCCACGTTTGCCGGGCCGGTGAAGCCCTGTTGCGCCGCTTTGGGGAGCGGCCCGCCCCTGAGGCGGTTTTTCCGGAACTCACTGCGCGCCGAGCTCCTTGGCAGATGCCCGGTTCTCGGTGCGCGTACCGGAGCTCAGCAACCGGCGCAGGGAGGCCAAACGCGCCGGACCCGCCGCTCCGGCCTGGCCGGACTCAACCCACGGATCCAGCCCGCAGTTCTTGGCCTGGTCATCGTGCCGGCAGCCGCGTTCGCAGGTGTCCGTTCCCGGAGCAAGATCCGGGAACGCCTGCAGGATGCGGTCGGGATCCACATGCGCCAGGCCAAAGGACCGGATGCCCGGGGTATCGATGATCCAGCTGCCGGACGGTGCGTCCAGGACTTTCAGCGCCAGGGCGGAGGAAGACGTGTGGCGTCCGCGGCCTGTTACCGCGTTGACGCCGCCGGTGGCACGGTCCGAGCCGGTCAGTGCATTAACCAGGGTGGACTTGCCGACGCCGGAGTGGCCCACCAGGACGGATACCTTGCCCTCGAGGTGGTGATGCAGCTGCTGGACGGCGTCGCCCTGCAGGCGGGCGGACAGACCGTCGTCGGACCGTGCGTCAATGCCGGAGGCGTCGTCCGCGGCGGTGCGGCTGATGATGACGTCCAAATCCAGGTGCTCGTAATTGGCGAGCAGTTCGGCGGGATCCTTGATATCTGCCTTGGTGATGCACAGCAGCGGCGAAATGCCGGCGTCGTAGGCGGCCACGAGGGCACGGTCAATGAACCCGGTGCGCGGTTCGGGGTTGGCGGCGGCCACCACGATCACCAGCTGGTCGGCGTTGGCCACCACGGCGCGTTCCACCGGATCGGTGTCATCGGCGCTGCGGCGCAGCAGGGTCCGGCGGTCCTGGATGCGCACGAGCCTGGCAAGGGTGTCGGGCCCGCCGGAGACGTCTCCCACGAGGGACACCAGGTCACCGGCCACCACAGGGTTTCGGCGGAGTTCGCGTGCGCGGGCTGCCGTGACTATGCGTTCGGTGGGCGTGTCCTCGTCGACGACGGCGGTGTAGCGGCCGCGGTCCACGGTAATGATCCGTCCGGTGACTGCCTCGTCATAGGCAGGCCGGTCCTTGGTCCGCGGGCGTGAGCCCTTTTTGTTGGGCCGGATCCGGACGTCAGATTCATCCCAGCTGTCGGTGGAGCGGGCCATCAGCGCACGCCTCCGTTCCGGTGCGTTTCGGAGGTGGGGCCGGAGGAGTCGGCGAGTTCGCGCCACAACTGCGGGAACTGCGGCAGGGTCTTGGCTGTGGTGCCGATGTCCTCGACGAAAACCCCCGGGACCGCCAGCCCGATGAGCGCCCCGGCTGTTGCCATCCGATGGTCCGCGTAGGTTTCAAAGGTTCCGCCGTGCAGCCGCGCCGGCCGGATGGCCAAACCATCCGCGGTCTCCCGTGCGGCGCCGCCCAGCCGCGTGATTTCGGCGGCGAGGGCAGCAAGGCGGTCGGTCTCGTGTCCGCGGAGGTGGGCAATGCCCGTAAGGGTTGAAGGAGATTCCGCGAGGGCGCACAGGGCGGCCACCGTGGGCGCCAGTTCGCTGGTGTCGGCCAGATCGGCTCCGGTAATGCGTCCGGTGCCGGAAACCGTCAGCGTTCCCCCGGACAGGGTGACGGTGCCGCCAAGGCGGGGAAGGATGTCCCGCCAGCGATCACCCACCTGGGTGGTGTGCTCGGGCCAGCCCGCCATGCGCACGGTTCCGCCGGCCACAAGGGCGGCAGCCAGGAAAGGTCCGGCATTGGACAGATCAGGTTCAATTTCCACGTCGAATGCGCGGATGGGTCCCGGGGCCACGCGCCATTCATTGGGGACGGAGTCATCCACCTCCACGCCCGCGCCGCGCAGGACCTGCACCGTCATGCCAATATGCTCCCGGCTCGGCACTGACGATCCGGTGTGGACCAGATGCAGGCCGTCCCGGAAACGGGCACCGGACAGCAGCAGGGCTGAGACAAATTGGGAGGAAGCACCGGCGTCGATTTCAAGGCGACCGCCGGCGACTTCCCCGGTTCCGGCGACCGTGAACGGAAGGGCGCCAGTGCCGTCGTCGTGCACTGCCACCCCCAAGCCGCGCAGGGCGTCGATGATGGCGGACATGGGGCGCAGCCGTGCGTGCGGGTCGCCGTCGAAATCTGTGCTGCCGTTTTTCAGTGCGGCCAGGGGCGGTACAAACCGCATCACCGTCCCCGCCAGACCGCAGTCAATTCCGGCCCCGGAAGTGCTTCCCTGCTCCATCGGCTGGACCTCAAGGTCCGGCCCGAAGGCGCCGTCGCCGTCGACCTCCGTGATCGTGGCGCCCAGGGTCCGCAGGGACTGGACCATCAGGGCGGTGTCGCGGGAATGGAGAGGCGCCCGGAGCCTGCTGGGGCCGTCGGCGAGGGCCGCCAGCACCAGATACCTGTTGGTCAGGGACTTGGAACCGGGGACGCGGACGTCAGCGTTCAGCGGGGCGGTAACCCGGGGAGCGGGCCAGGGGGAAACTGTCTGCGGTGCGGCGGGGGAGGGCATGGAACTAGGAACCCGCGATGCCGGCTGCGGTGGTGCGGACGGCCTTGTTGGCCTTCTTGAGCTGCTTGGCGGCGTCCTTCTTTACCGAGCGTGACTTGCGGCCGGCGTCCTTGCCGAGCGAGGCAACGCTGCGGCGCGTGTCATCGGCAAGGTGGCCGGCACGCCAGGCAAGGCCGGGGCGGCCGTTGGTGTCCACGGCTACCAGCAGGACGGCGCCGATCAGTGAGAGGTTCTTCAGAAGGGCCGCACGGCGGGCCTTGCGCTCGTCATTCGTGTCGGTTTCCGCGTTCTTGTACTCGACCACAGCATTCAGCACCGCGGTGCCGGCCAGCAGCAGGCCGGAGAGGCGGGGCAGCTTGCCCAGGGCCAGGAGGGTACCGGCACCCACCTGGGTGGCGCCCAATGCCTTGGCAACAAGCTGGGGGTTGTTGGTGACGGCGGCAGCGGAAGGGACCATGGAGCCGGCGCGCTTCAGCACGGGGCGGAGCTGTTCTGCAGTTTGGTCGGAATCGCGCAGGCGGTCAACGCCAGCGGCAATGAAACCGGTGGCAAGCAGCGGACGGGCAAGTAAACGGACAATCGACATATTGGCCTCCTGGTTGCTGCCGGTCTCGGAATAGCCGGGCAGAATACTCCTAGTCTGGCACTTTTACGCAGAGTGCACACCTTATGCAGAAGCAGACGCCGCAAAGGAAGGGTGCGGAATAAGCTCCGCTGTTCCGGCGTTGGGGGGAGTGTAAGGCATTCTTCGGAACGTAAGGGGAATACCGGATGGTGGCCGCGCCCGGACCGGGCGGATGCTGCGTTCGGTGAACCGCGGAGACTGTGGAGAACGTGCTGACAGCACTGCGGAGTCCCGGCAACCGGCCCGCAGGGCAGTAAGGAGTAAACGTGCCAGGTGCCATGGTCTTGGCAGACGCGCAGCCGGAGGCTGCGGCGTCTTCCGTTCAGTTGCGGGTAACACCGGTCGCCCGCACCGTAGACTTGGAGGTGATGAGAACTGATGCGCCGGAAGGCAGCCCCCAAGTGGAAGACTCCGAACTGGATGTCGCTTCCGAATCGGAAGAGGCCCGCAAATTACGCTTTGAGCGCGATGCCATGCAGTACGTGGATCAGCTCTACTCTGCGGCCATGCGAATGGCCCGCAATCCCTCGGACGCCGAGGACCTGGTCCAGGAGGCCTATACCAAGGCGTTCTCCGCGTTCCACCAGTATCGGCCGGGAACAAACCTGAAGGCGTGGCTGTACCGGATCCTGACAAACACGTATATCAACCTGTACCGGAAGCGCCAGCGTGAACCGCTGCAGGCCAACTCCGACGGCGTTGAGGACTGGCAGCTGGCACGTGCCGCGGAGCACAGCTCCACCGGGCTGCGCTCCGCCGAAGCAGTGGCCCTGGACCACCTCCCGGATTCGGACGTTAAGAATGCGTTGCAGTCCATTCCGGAAGAATTCCGTTTGGCCGTTTACTTCTCCGATGTGGAGGGGTTTGCGTACAAGGAAATCTCCGAAATCATGAACACTCCCATTGGGACCGTAATGTCACGCCTGCACCGGGGCCGCAAAATGCTCCGCGAGCTGTTGGCCGAATATGCAAATGATCGCGGCATCCGCGGCAAGGCATCACCTGCCGCCGCCGGAGCCGGCCAAAACAAGAAACAGGGGAACACACAATGAGCGATTGCCAAAGCTTGGGTGATTGCGAGGACGCCCGCATCGAACGGCTCTATGAGTACCTGGACGGCGCCCTGTCCCACGATGACATCGTGGAAATCAAAGAGCACCTCGACGGGTGTCCCGAATGCGCCGAGGAACACGATCTTGAATGCGTCATCCGGTCGGTTGTTAAGCGCTCCTGCACTGAAGCTGCTCCGGAAACGCTGAAGGCCAGCATCCTGGCCAGGATCAGCCAGATCCAAACCGCTGACCACTAACAGGACAGCAAAAAAGAACCCCCGGCGGCCGTAAGGCTCCGGGGGTTCTTTCTTTAGTGGCGATGGGCCACACGGTTAGTCCAAGACTTAAGTGTTGGGACGCTTACCGTGATTGGCGCCGCCGCGCTTACGGTCACGACGCTTGCGTGCACGCTTGCTCATAGCTGCCTCCTTCGATTTGCTGAAAGTTCTGCCCTCCAGTGTCCCACAGGGTGAGCCCGACAACCTAAACCGCGGCCCCGGGGGACCACGGTTTAGGTTTTTCTGCGGGACTCAGCCGCCTGCGGCCATGAGGGCGTTGCGCTGTTCGCGGCGCAGGGCCTGCTCCGCCGGATCCGGCACGGGCGCCGCTGCCAGCAGGCGGCGGGTGTATGAGTCCTGCGGATACCGCAGCACCTGTTCCGTGGATCCCTGCTCCACCATGATGCCTTTGTTCAGTACGGCAATGTGGCTGGCCAGAATCTCCACCACGGCCAGGTCGTGGCTGACGAACAGGCAGGCGAAGCCGTACTGCTGCTGCAGATCCTGCAGCAGGGCCAGGACCCGGGCCTGGACCGAGACGTCCAGTGCGGAGGTGGGCTCATCGGCGACGAGCAGCGACGGGCGCAGCGAGAGTGCGCGGGCAATGCCCACGCGCTGGCGCTGTCCGCCGGAGAGCTCATGCGGGTACCGGTTGCGGAAGCTGGTGGGCAGCTGGACATCGTCGAGCAGACCTTCCACCCGGCGGTCCAGATCCTTCTGCGAGAGCTTTTCATGCAGGAACAGGGGCTCACCGATGGATTCACCGATGGACATGCGCGGGTTCAGGGAAGCCGCCGGGTCCTGGAAGACAATGGCGAATTTCCTGCGCAGCGGCAGCATTTTCTTGGGAGAAAGCCCCGCAATGTTGGTGCCGTTGATATCCACGCTGCCGGCGCTGACCGGAAGGAGTCCGGTCACTGCCCGGGCAATGGTTGACTTGCCCGAGCCCGATTCCCCCACCAGGCCCATGACTTCGCCCGGATTGATCACAAAGGAAACGTCCGAGACGGCCTTGAAGGCAGGCTGGCGGAAGCGGCCGGGATATTCGATGGAAACACCCGTCAGCTGCAGGGCCGGGACAACGCCCGAGTCCGCAGTGGCGAGGTCCGCCGATTCGCGCAGCACCGCACGGGGAGCCTCGCTAATCTGCAGCGAGCCGTCATCCTCCACCTCGACTGCGGACAGGACTCCGCCGACGACGGACCCCAGGTGCGGCACGGCCGCCAGCAGCTGGCGGGTGTACTCTTCCCGCGGATTGCTGAAGAGCTCCGCCACCGGGGCGGCTTCGACAATGCGGCCCTTCTCCATGACCACCACTTTGTCAGCGAGGTCCGCCACCACGCCCATGTCATGGGTAATCAGCATGACTGCACTGTTCAGACGCTTGTTGAGGTTCCGGAGCAGCTCCAGGACTTCAGCTTGAACAGTCACATCCAGGGCCGTCGTGGGTTCGTCCGCCACCAGCAGGATGGGGTCGTTGGCAATCGCGATGGCAATCATGGCCCGCTGGCGCTGGCCGCCGGAGAACTGGTGGGGATACGAGCCGTAGCGTTTTTCCGGCTCGGGGATTTCCACCATCCGCAGCAGTTCAATGGCCCGTTCCTTCGCCTGGGCCGGAGACGCATCCGTGTGCTGTTCGATGATCTCCTTGATCTGCTCGCCCACGGTGAGCACCGGGTTCAGTGCAGTCATGGGTTCCTGGAAAATCATGGCAATGTCATTGCCGCGGATTTTCCGCAGTGCCGACTGCGGAGCCCCGATGAGTTCCTTGCCCTGTAGCTTTGCACTGCCCTTGGAGCGCCCGTTTCCGGGCAGGAGCCCCAGCAGGGCCATCGACGACATGCTCTTTCCGGACCCGGATTCGCCCACAATGGCCAAAATCTCGCCTGGGCTGACGGTGAAGGACACGTCCTCGGCCGCCATCACCCATTTGTTGTCCACGTTGAAGTCCACGCCCAGACCCGATACTTCAAGAATCGGAGCCGTACCCGCCGGTGAAGTGACGTCGCTGTACAGGGGTGCCGAACTCATTACTTTTTCCTTGTCTGTCGGGGATCAAACGCATCCCGGAGGCCGTCGCCGATGAAGTTGACGGTGAGGGCGATGGCCACGATGAAGATGCCGGGCCAGAAGAAGAGCCACGGACGGGTGGTCATGGCGGCTCGGTTCTCATTGATGAGCTTGCCCAGGGATGTGTCCGGCGGCTGCACTCCGAGCCCCAGGAAGCTCAGTGCGGTTTCCAGCAGGATCGCACTGGAGATTGCCAGGGTTGCGGACACGATGATTACCCCAACGGTGTTGGGCAGGATGTGCTTGAAGATGATTCGGCGGGAACTGGCGCCCACGGATTTGGCCGCTTCGACGAATTCCTTTTCCCGCAGCGAGAGGAACTCGCCGCGGACGATGCGTGCCAGGTTGGTCCAGGTCAGCAGGCCCAGGAAGACGGCAAAGACAATGATGCCGAAGTCGGACACGATGCTCGCCAGCACGGCGGCTACCACCAGCAGGGGAATGGTGATGATGACGTCGGTGAGACGCATCAGGACGGCCTCGGTGATTCCCCGGAAGTACCCGGCGAGTGCGCCGATGACGGTTCCCACCACGGTTCCCACGATTCCCACGACGAAAGCGATGATCAGGGAGATCTGGGCACCGCGCATGGTCATGGCAAAGTAATCGCGTCCCAGAGTGTCCTGGCCGAAGGGGTGGTTGCCCAACCCGGTCCAGGAGATGGTGGGGGAACCGCCGTCTTCAAGCTCCATGACGGAGGAGAAGGTGTGAGGCCACCAGCCGGGGATGTGCAGCGGGCCTACAGAGATTCCGATGGAGGTAAAGCTCAGCAGCAGGATGAACACCAGCCCTGTCAGGCCGCCGAGGGCACCCTTGTGGCGGAAGAACCGTTCCCGGACCAGCTGCCCCTGGCTCTTCGCCGCGGTGATCTGCGGATCGGAGATTACGGCTTGGGTTGCGGGGGCATCAGCGATGTCCGTCCTCTGGCTTTCCAGAGTCATGCTCGTCAGTTCCGGGCTGCTGCCCGGGGTTCCGGACGGTATTTTTTCAGTCATGTCTTCCGCCTATCAGTTCAGGCTAATGCGCGGGTCGAGGAACGCGTATGCGATGTCGGCCAGCATGTTGAAGGTCACTGCTGCCACGCCGGTCACGAGGAAGAAAGCCATGATCACGTTGGGGTCCACGTCGTTAAGGCCCTCCGTGAACAGCCGTCCCATTCCGCTCCAGCCGAAGACAGCTTCGGTAATAACGGCTCCGCCCAGGACTCCGGCGAAGTCGAATGCCATCAGCGTGGTGATGGGGATCATGGCGTTGCGGAATGCGTGCTTGACGACCACCGTCCGCTCGCTCAAGCCCTTGGCCCTCGCCGTGCGGACATAGTCCTGGTTCATCACCTCAAGCATGCTGGCCCGGGTGTAGCGGGTGTAGGTGGCAAAGGAGATCAGCATGATCGCGATGGTGGGCAGGATCAGGTACAGGGCGTAATCGAGGTTGATCTCCCAGAAAGTGCCCTTCAGGTTCGGTGTCGAGGATCCCGTGGTGGGAATGGGCCGGCCGCCGTTTTTGCGGGCGAGTGACGGGTAGGCGCCCAGCAATGCATCGATGAACACGAAGAATCCGATAGCCAATCCGATGACCGCGGTCAGGTTGCGGGTCTGCTTGGCATAGGGCCCGCCCAGAAAGTGGCCAATGGCCATCGACACCACGAGGGTCAGCGCTGTGAGGCCGGCAATAATGCCCCAGTTGGGATCCTGCATGAGCGGCTGGGTCACCAGGTAACCGACGTAGCCTACGGCGGCCGTGGCGAGGGCTGCGTAGACAATCCGGCGGCGGCGGAAGCCGGCCAGCATGGCGGTAATGCCAAGCGCCAGGCCGAAAGCTGTGATCAGGAGGCCGATGGGTCCCAGGCCCGGAGTTTTGAACCAGTTGGTGACCAGCAGCAGGTAGAACAGGACAGAGGTGGCAATGGCAACGATGGCGAAGACACGCAAATGTCGTTTTCTGTCGCCGCCGAGGGCCACAGCCGCGACGACGCCGGCTACGAGCCCCACAGCGGCTATGCCCAGATAGGACATTTGTGGATCGGCCAGCCAGGTGTTCAGATCAATCGCCAGGTACTGCTTGAGCAGTGTGGAGAGCCAGAACAGCGGCATGGAGAAGAGCAGGAAGGCGACAAAGGTAATGGAGTAGTCAAAGACGCTGTACTGGCGGAGGGCCGTGACCAGACCGACGGCGACACCGAGGACGAGGGCGATCAGGGTAGCAACGACGACGAGGCGGAAGGTGGACCCCATGGCTGTCTGCAGCTGCTCGAGCACCGGACTGCCGGCACGGTTAAGTCCGAGCGTGCATTCGGCGCCGCCGGGAATGATGCAGCGGCCCACTTCCTGCAGCCAGAGCAGGTAGCGCGCGGCAACCGGCTGGTCGAGGTGCAGTGCGGCGGTTCGCTGCGCGATGCGGGACTCGCGTTCGGCGCTTTGCAGTTCGATGAGGTCAGCGAGGGGATCGCCCGAGTTGACGGCCAGGACGAACATCAGCACCGTGGCGGCGAGAAGGATAAAGAACGAGGTCACCGCTCTTTTGAGGATGAAGTAGAACACCGAAGGCTCCTATTGGGGGTGGTACGTAAAGCCATTAGCGGGCAAAAGTTTGGGATGGGCAGACACTGTGGTCTGCCCATCCCGCTTTCTAACCGTTGTGGCGTGATGCCTTGGTTAGGCCTGCTTGGTCCACTTGTAGGCGTTCCACGTCACGCCGCTCTGAGTGGGGTTGTAGACAACTTCCTCCATGGTGGAGTTGTAGGCCACAATGTCGGCATTGGCAAAGAGGACGACGTTGTAGACATCCTTGGCCAGTTCCTCTTCGAGCTGGGTCTTCAGTCCGTCAACCTTTTCGGGGTCGGTGGTGGCTGCAATCTGGTCCCACAGCTCGTCAACCTTTTCGCTCTTGAACTTGCCGTAGTTCTGCACGCCCTCGGAGTCGTAGATCGACTGGCCGCTGGCGACGAGGCCGGAACCGGCCCAGCCGAACAGTGCAGCATCCCAGGAGCCGAGTTCATCGAGCTTCTTGGTCCAGTCCTTGTCCGGAGTGGCAATGATGTTGAATCCGGCCTTGTCGCAGGAATCCTTGATCAGGGCGGTCATGTCGGCGCGCACCTGGCTGGCGGAGGAGAAGAGCACGCGTACGTCAACGGGCTGCGTCTTTCCTGCTTCTGCCATGAGGGACTTGGCGCCCTCGATGTCCACCTCGTCATACTCGCTGGCAGTGGGTGCACCCTCGAGGATCTCGTCGTACTCCGGCTGTGACTGCTGGTATTCGCGCAGGTTGAGCACAGTCGCATCAGGAGCAACGGGCTTGACGAACTTGTCGACGATGTCCTGGCGCGGTACGCACTTGGAGAAGGCCTGGCGGACCTTGAGGTCCTTGAACACGCCGTTTTCGGACTGGTCCAGGTCGATGTGCGAGAAGGTCATGCCGGTGTCGGTCACCATGGTCACGGAGTCACCGATGGCTTCGATCTGGTCCTTGGTGTCGCCGGTGGGACCGGACGGCTCAATGACGTCCACGTCACCGTTCTGCAGGGCCTGCACGGCTTCGGTGTCATCAATGGTCTTGAAGATGATGCTCTCTGTGGCACCCTGGCGCTCTTCGCCCCAGTAGTTCTCGTTCTTGGTCAACGTCAGGTTTCCACCCGCTGCGTTGTCCAGCTTGTACGGGCCGGAGGAGGGGATGAGGGCTGCATCCGGGAGCGAGGGGAGGCCTTCGGCGTAGCCCCAGCCGGTGTTCCAGAACTCCGCGACCGGCTTCAAAGCGGCGATGTTGTTGTCCTGGATGGCTTTGATCAGCGCCTCGCCGTCGTTGTCCACGCTCAGGCCGCCCTGCTCCGCCGCAACGTGTGCCGGCATGAGTGAACCGATCATGAGGTTTTCCCAGTCGGCGTAAGGCTGTTCGTAGACGTACGTGAACTCCTTGGCGCCTGCTTCGCCTTCCGGCATGGACACGTACTCGAAGCCGTTGTTGGAGGAGGGCTCGAAGATTTCGGCCTCGCCCTCAACAACCTTGCCGGAGATGGCGGCCCAGTTCAGCAGGACGTCGTCGAAGTCGATCGGAGTTCCGTCCGACCACTTGGCGTCCTCATCGATCGTGTACTTGACGGTCAGGGGATCGTCACTGACCTTCTCGAAGGTACCGAACTCTTCGTTCCGGATAACACCTTCCGGGCTGTACTCGGAGAAGTTGCTGTGCACCAGGTTGTCAACGTAGGTGTTGTACACACTGTTGGACTTGGAGGTGCTGCCGTTGTAGAAGTCCGGCGCCTGGCTGATGGCTACCGAAATGGACGACGCGAGGTTGGCGTCTTCGGTGGTTTCGGCGTCGGCGGTGTCGCCGCCTCCGGCTGAGCCGCAGGCGCCCAGGAAGAGGGCCCCCACGGAAAGTGCGGCAAGAGTTGCCGTGCGCTTCGTACGCATTCGTAGTCCTAACTGGTGATGAGTCGTCAGGAACCACCACAGGCGGCTCCCCCAAGCGGTCGTGATGACCGCCACATGTTCCGAAAGACTAGCCACTAAATGTTTCCACTGTGCTAACTGTGAGCGGACGTTAACTGATTGTTACCTGCGGCACAGACTGCCCGGCAGATGCCGGGAGGGCGGTTCAGGGGGTTGACCCTTGACTTTGCAAGGAATTGTGGCCGCAGCGTCTACCCGGGGAACAAGCGGTTCGTGAAGGAATACGTCTTAAAGTGCCGAGGGCCTCCGGCGTGTCGCCGGAGGCCCTCTTGATGCGCTTTTCTATTTAGTTCATGTCCGGCAGGTCAAGCCAGCGGTACCAGCCGCGGTGCAGCACAAGCCAGGCCATCAGGCCGTAGCCGGCCTGCCCGGGGGTGCCTCCGTTGGATGCCAGATCCGTGCGCCACTGCTCATGGTTCAGCAGGGGAGTGAGGGTGTCCACGTAGACGTGCTTCCGCCGGGTGGTCACATCGCCGAAGGCGGCCGAGAGATCCGACAGGCGCCGGTTTCGTTCCGCGTTCAACCCCGGAGGGGGCCCCACGACGAAGACCTTGATGCTCATCTGGGCTGCACCGTCCAGAATGTTGGCCAGGTTGAGCCGGCTTCGCGCCGTCGACAGGTCAAGGTCAAGGTCACGGTCCGAAAGGCCGATGACCAGACGGTTCTCGCAGCGGTCGTCGAAGCGGCGGCCGGCTTCCTGCAGCCAGCGGTTCGCCAGGGCCTCGGTCCCCTCCTGGGGCGCCGCCAGCGTATAGGCCTGGACATTCACGTTCTCGGGGGTGGTACGGGCCAGGACCCGGCCCAGCCAGCCCAGGGCGCGAGGGTCGCCGTGCCCGGCCAGCAGCTCGTCTCCGACGGCTGCAAGCCTGATTTTGCGTTGTTCCACTAGTCACCTTTTCCGGTCACAAAAAACGGGGTGGGGCGCCAGCAGCGCCCCACCCCAACTTAGCCTACTGGCGTTCGAAGGCCTTCTTGACGAGGATGTCCTGCTCTACCGCGTGCCGCTTGGCGGAGCCGGTTGCGGTGGAAGCAGACGCCGGCCGTGAAACCAGGCGCAGCGGCCGGTCCAGTTCGGCCGGAAGGTTCAGGCCGATGAACGGCCACGGACCCTGGTTCGCGGGCTCGTCCTGCGCCCAGACAACTTCGGCGTTCGGGTACTTGGAAACGGCAGCCTGGATTTCCGCGGCGGGCATCGGGTAGAGCTGCTCCACGCGGACAATCGCGGTCTTCTGGTCGCCGGTTTTTTGCCGGTTGGCCAACAGGTCGTAGTACAGGCGGCCGGAGACCAGCAGTACGCGGTCGACGGCGTTTGCGTCCAGGTCCGCGTGCTCCGGGATGACCGGCTGGAACGAACCCGAGGTGAAGTCTTCCACCGAGGTGGCAGCGGCCTTCAGGCGCAGCAGCTGCTTCGGGGTGAAGACGATCAGCGGCTTCCGCGGACGGCTGTAAGCCTGGCGGCGCAGCAGATGGAAGTGCGAAGCACCCGTGGAAGGGTTGGCAACAATCATGTTGTCTTCGGCGCACATCTGCAGGAAACGCTCGATCCGTGCGGATGAGTGGTCCGGGCCCTGGCCCTCGTAGCCGTGCGGAAGCATCAGCACCAGCGAGGAACGCTGGCCCCACTTCTGCTCGGCCGAAGAGATGAACTCATCAATGATGGTCTGGGCACCGTTGACGAAGTCGCCGAACTGGGCTTCCCAGAGCACGAGTGCGTCCGGGCGTTCCACCGAGTAGCCGTATTCGAAGCCCATGGCGGCGAATTCGGACAGCAGCGAATCGTAGATCCACAGCTTTGCCTGGTTGGGATCCAGTTCTGCCAGCGGCATCCATTCCTGGCCGGTGGCGCGGTCGTGGAAGACGGCGTGACGCTGGGTGAAGGTGCCGCGGCGTGAGTCCTGCCCGGCCAGGCGAACGGGAACGCCTTCCATGACGAGCGAACCAAACGCGGCGATTTCAGCGAAGCCCCAGTCGATGCCGCCTTCACGGGACATCTGCTCCCGCTTTTCCAGCAGGGCCTTGAGCTTGGGGTGCACGGTGAAGTTCTCGGGAACCGCTACGTGCGCCTTGCCGATGTGTGCCAGGACCTCTGCGGAGATGGCCGTGGACGCCGGGGACACGATGGTGCTGCCTTCCTGCTGGGACGACGGGCGTTCCAGGTCGGAGACGGCTTCGGTGTCCTTGGTGATGACCGGCAGGGGAGAGGTCTGCGCGGCGTGGGTTTCCGCGAAGACCCGCTCCAGGCGGCCCTGGTAGTCGCGCAGTGCCTGCTCTGCTTCTTCCTGGCTGATGTCGCCGCGTCCGATCAGGGACTCGGTGTACAGCTTGCGCACGGAGCGCTTGGCTTCAATCAGGGAGTACATCATCGGCTGCGTCATCGAGGGATCGTCGCCCTCGTTGTGTCCGCGGCGGCGGTAGCAGACCATGTCGATGACAACGTCCTTGTGGAAGCGCTGACGGTAGTCGTAGGCCAGCTGCGCAATGCGCACCACCTGCTCCGGATCGTCGCCGTTCACATGGAAGATGGGAGCCTGGACCATCTTGGCCACATCGGTGGAGTACACCGAGGAGCGCGATGATGTTGGCGAAGTGGTGAAGCCGACCTGGTTGTTCACCACTACGTGGATGGTTCCGCCGGTGCGGTAGCCGCGCAGCTGGGACAGGTTCAGCGTTTCCGCAACCACGCCCTGGCCCGCAAAGGCTGCGTCACCGTGGATGAGGATCGGCAGGACCGGGAAGTCATCGCCCTGGTCCAGGCGGTCCTGCTTGGCCCGCACGATGCCTTCGAGGACGGAGTCGCCGGCCTCAAGGTGGGACGGGTTGGCTGCCAGGTACACCTTGGTCTGGTTGCCGTTGTCCGAGGTGAAGGTGCCTTCGGTGCCAAGGTGGTACTTGACGTCGCCGGAGCCCTGCACACTGCGCGGATCCTGGGTTCCTTCAAATTCACGGAAGACCTGGGCGTAGGTCTTGCCCGCAATGTTGGTCAGCACGTTCAGGCGGCCGCGGTGGGCCATGCCGATGCCGACTTCGGCCATGCCGTCGTCTGCCGCACCGGAAATGACAGTGTCCAGCAGCGGAATCAGCGATTCGCCGCCTTCAAGGGAGAAGCGCTTCTGGCCAACGAACTTCGTCTGCAGGAAGGTCTCAAAAGCCTCAGCGGCGTTGAGCTTGCTGAGGATGCGCAGCTGCTCCTCGTTGGTCGGCTTGCTGTACTTGGTCTCCAGGCGCTCCTGGAACCACTCGCGCTCAACCGGATCCTGGATGTGCATGTACTCGATGCCCGCCGTACGGCAGTAGGCATCGCGCAGCACGCCGAGGATGTGGCGCAGCTTGAGCATCGGCTTGCCGCCGAAACCGCCGGTGGGCCATTCCCGGTCCAGGTCCCACAGGGTCAGGCCGTGGTTCAGGATGTCCAGGTCCGCGTGGCGGCGCTGGACGTATTCCAGCGGGTTTGTGTCCGCCATCAGGTGTCCGCGGACACGGTACGCATGGATCAGCTGCTGGATGCGTGCAACCTTGTTGATCTGCTCTTCAGGGTTGACCTGGATATCCGGGCTCCAGCGCACCGGCTCATACGGGATCCGCAGGGACTCGAAGATCTCGTCGTAGAAACCCTGCTCGCCAAGGAGCAGCTGGTGGATGATGCGCAGGAACTCGCCGCTGCCTGCACCCTGGATGACGCGGTGGTCATAGGTGGAGGTCAGGGTGATGATCTTGGAAATCGCATTGCGGGCCAGGATCTTCTCGTTGGAGCCCTGGAATTCCGCCGGGTAGTCGAGGGCGCCGGCACCAATGATGCAGGCCTGGCCCTTGGAGAGGCGGGGAACGGAGTGAACCGTTCCGATGCCGCCCGGGTTGGTCAGCGAAATGGTGGTGCCCTTGTAGTCGTCGGCAGTCAGCTTGCCGTCGCGGGCCTTCTTGACGAGGTCTTCATATGCATGCCAGAACTCCGAGAAGTTCAGCGTCTCGGCCTTCTTGATGTTCGGCACCACCAGGAGACGGGTGCCGTCCGGCTTGGGCATGTCGATGGCCAGGCCGAAGTTGACGTGCGCCGGCTGGACGGCAACGGGCTTGCCGTCCACGACGTCGTAGTACACATTCTGGGACGGGAACTGTGCGGCGGCGCGGATAATGGCGTAGCCGAGCAGGTGCGTGAAGGAGATCTTCCCGCCGCGGGCACGCTTGAGGTGGCTGTTGATGACAATGCGGTTGTCGATCAGCAGCTTGGCCGGAACGGCACGGACGGTGGTTGCCGTGGGAACGCTCAGGCTGAGGTCCATGTTGGTGGCAATGGCCTTGGCCGGGCCGCGCAGGACGTTGACCTTGTCTTCCTCGGTGGGAACACTGCTGGGCTGGGTCTTGGGCAGCTGCGCGGGAATCGGCGGGGTCTTGCTCTCCGCGGGTTCGCTCTTGGCCTGGGCAGGCTTGGCGTCCTTGGCTGCGGAGTTGGATGCAGCAGTTTCCTTGGCGACCGGCGGCTTGCCGGACTGCTGCGTAGATGCGGGGGACTCCCCGGAAGCCTTCGGCTTGGCGGACTCGGCCTGCACTACCGGAAGCTGGCGGGTCGCGGGGTTGGCTCCGGCCCGGCCTGCGGCCGCAGATCCGTTTCCGTTGGACGCTGCTGCGCCGGAAGCCTGGGCTTCCTCGTCCTTGAAGGAGTCGAAGATGCTCCACCACTTCTTGTCAACAGAGTTCTTGTCCTTCAGGTACTGCTCGTAGAGTTCATCGACAAGCCACTCGTTGCCGCCGAATTCTTCCGGCAGCCGGTGGTTGGATTGGTCTGGCACTGTTGATACGCCTCTTCCATGAGTTGCCTTTTGCCCTGTTTGGCACCATGTCTGAGGGCTTGCGCCGCAAAGCTCACTGGTGCGGCCCGGCCGGTGCGCTGTGACCGAGACTTCATGCCAGTCTAGTGACATTGCGGGACAACTGGCCAATTGGTTTGACATCCGGGGTGCCCGGGGAGCTATCGCATCCGCGCACCCGCTGCACGCGCGCACATTGCGCGGCGCCCGGTTTAGCTGCAGGGGTAACGGTGGCGCGCCATTGACGAACCTGTAAACTGAAAATCTCATGGACAGTTTCTCTAGGCGCCGGCCTGCGTCCCCGTCCGCACTTGCTGCGGACCGCACGCACAGAGCCGGCCACGCCCGAACCCAAACCCACAGCACCCCCGCCGCCGCATCGGAGCCTTCCAGTCCGGCCTCCGCTGATCACCCTCCGCCTGCCCCGCGCGCTGACTCCGGTTGTACCCGGGCCTCGGGGGGAAGACCCTGATGGAATGGCTTTACCTCGTCTTCGGCCTGCTGTTGATCCTGGGCACAGGCTTCTTCGTGGCAGTCGAGTTCTCACTGGTTGCCCTTGACCAACCCACGGTCCGCCGGGCCGTGGAAAACGGCGACAAAGGGGCCGAGCCCCTGCTGCGCTGCCTCACCTCCCTTTCCACCCAGCTTTCCAGCTGCCAGCTGGGCATCACCGTCACCACCCTGCTGACCGGCTTTGTCATGGAGCCGTCGGTGGGCAGGCTGCTGAAAACACCGCTGGCCGGACTGGGGCTCCCCACGGTTGCGGTGGATTCCGTATCCGTGGTTGCGGCAATGGTCCTCGCGACGTTCCTCTCCATGCTTCTGGGTGAATTGATCCCCAAGAACATGTCCATCTCGCTGCCCTTCCGGATGGGCCGCGCCCTGGCCCGTCCGCAGCTGGCCTTTACCGTGCTGTTCAAGCCGGCCATCGTGGTCCTGAACGGTTTCTCCAACAAGGTCCTGCACCTCTTTGGACTCGAAGCCAAGGAAGAAGTCTCCGGAGCACGCACTCCTGCGGAGCTTTCCTCCATGGTGCGGCGTTCAGCCGAGATGGGAACCCTGGACCAGGGGACGGCAAACTTCCTTTCCCGCACGTTTTCCTTTGCGGAACGCACCGCGGCAGATGTCATGACCCCCCGCATCCGGCTCGAAACCATCGATTCCGAACAGTCCGTTGCCGATGTCATTGAGGCAGCCCGACGCACCGGCTATTCCCGCTTCCCCGTGCTCGGCGATTCCCCGGATGACATCAGGGGCGTTGTCCACGTCAAGAAGGCCGTGGCCGTGCCGCGCAACCGCCGGGCAGACCTGCCGGCAGGTGCCATTATGAGCGAGGTCCTGCGGGTTCCCGAGACGGTGCACCTGGACAGCCTGTTGTCGGAACTGCGGAACGCCAACCTGCAGCTCGCAGTTGTCCTGGATGAGTGGGGCGGAACCGCCGGTGTTGCCACCCTTGAGGACCTGGTGGAGGAAATCGTCGGCGAAGTCTCGGATGAACATGACAAGATCAAGCCCGGCGTGCTGCAAAGCGCCGCCGGTGCCTGGTACTTCCCGGGCATCATGCGTCCCGATGAAGTCTCCCGCCTGGTGCCCCTGCTGCACATTCCCGATGAATCCGGCTACGAAACCGTAGGCGGTTACATCATGGCCGAACTGGGACGCATTGCCCGTACGGGTGACCGCGTGGAAACGGACGGCGGCCTGCTGGAAGTGGAGCGCATGGACGGACGGCGCATCGACCGCGTCAGTTTCATTCCCCAGGAGAACGACGACGATCCGGCGGCTGCCGATGAAAGCGCGCCGAAGGGGCGGGCATCGGCTGCTGCCGAGGATGCCGCCTCGAAGAATCCGGCCGTGGGCAACTCCGCCCTGAAAGACACCGCCGGCAGGGGGACCCAGCGATGACCGACGTGATGGGCATTTTTTGGCTGGTCCTGCTGTTGATCGGCAACGCCTTCTTTGTGGGCGGCGAGTTTGCTGTGATGTCCGCACGCCGAAGCCAGATTGAGCCGCTGGCTGATGCCGGCTCCAAACGTGCCAAAACCACGCTCTGGGCGATGGAACACGTGTCCCTGATGCTTGCCTGCGCACAGCTGGGCATCACGGTCTGTTCCCTGTTGATCCTCTCCGTGGCAGAACCCGCCATCCACCACCTCCTGGCCGCACCGCTGGAGGCCCTGGGGTTGCCGGTGGAGTTTGCCGAAGGAGCAGGGTTCCTTGTGGCACTGCTGATTGTCACCTTCCTGCACGTGACCTTTGGCGAGATGGTTCCGAAGAACATTTCGGTTTCCGTTGCCGACCGGGCCGTGCTGCTCCTGGCACCGCCCCTGGTCTTCATTTCGCGGGTCGTGCGGCCGGTCATCTTCAGCCTGAACTGGCTGGCCAACCACGCGCTGCGCGCCATGGGGATTACCCCCAAGGACGAGGTTGCCTCCGCCTTCACACTGGAGGAGATGCAGTCCATTGTGGAGGAATCCACGAAGCACGGGCTTGTTGCCGATGACTCCGGTGTTATTTCCGGAGCGCTGGAATTCTCCGGCCAGTCCGCCGGAACCGTGATGGTTCCGCTGGATGAGCTGGTCACCCTGCGCACCGACACCACGCCGGCGGAGTTCGAAAAGGCCGTGGGCCGGACGGGATTCTCGCGTTTCGTGCTGATGGATGAGCACGGAAACCTGACGGGCTACATGCACCTGAAGGACATCATGGCCATTCCCGCTGACGCCTACGACCGGCCGCTGACGGAGAACAAGGTCCGGACGCTGGCCAACCTGCGGCTGGATGACGGGATTGAAGATGCATTGGCAACGATGCAGCGCACGGGTTCGCATCTGGCCCGCGTACTTGGCCCGGACGGGCAGACCCGGGGCGTACTCTTCCTGGAGGACGTCATTGAGCAGCTCGTCGGTGAAATCCGCGACGCCACCCAGGCGCAGGGGTTCCGCCGTTCGGGGGAAAGCTACTCCGAATAGGAGTCCGGCGAGCCGCAGACCAAAGCTTAGATGCGAATGATTCGCGTTTAGGTTATGCTGAGGGGAGTTCCGTTCGCGGAGCTCCCCTTCTCCTTTTAACCCTCCTCGCGCGACAGGGATATCACCACTTATGCGACGACCGTCCGTTCGCCTGTCCGGCATGCTCCTGGCTGCCGGCGCCCTTGCCCTGACCGGTTGCACCGGAAACTCCGATTCCCCCGCCGGCGGAGGCGGGGAAGGGAAGCTGGACGTTGTTGCTTCCACCAATGTCTACGGAAACATCCTGGAGACCGTGGGCGGGGACAACATCAGCGTCACCGCCGTCATCAACCGCCCCAGCCAGGACCCGCATTCCTATGAAGCGACGGCGCGGGACAAGCTCGCCGTCTCCGAGGCGGATCTTGTGGTGCTCAACGGCGGCGGCTATGACACGTTCATGGAGCAGCTGGTTGCCGATGCGGGAATTGACAGCGCCGATGTCCTGAATGCGGTGGAGATTTCCGGGCTGGAAGGGCACGACGACGACGCCGCCGGCCACGACGACGCCGCCGCGGGCCACGAGGAAGACCACGACCACGGCGGTCACTCGCACGGTTCCTTCAACGAGCACGTTTGGTACAGCCCGGCGGCGATGGGACTGCTGGCCGAGGCCGCAGCCGAACGCCTGTCCACCCTGGATCCGGACAACGCAGAGGGGTACCGGGACAACGCCGCCACCTTTAACAGCGGTGTCGAAGACCTCCTGGCCGATTTGGACGCAGACAAAGCAGCGGCCGGCAACCGTGAGGTGGCGGTCACCGAACCCGTGCCGGAATACCTGTTTGAGGCTGCCGGACTGCACAACGTCACTCCTGCGGATTTCACCTCCGCCGTGGAGGAAGGGTCCGACGTTCCGCCGGCTGTGCTCAAGGAAATGCAGGACCTGCTGCGTTCAGGAGATATTGCCTTCCTGGCCTACAACACCCAAACCTCGACTTCGCAGACCGAAGCCGTCCGCGAGACCGCCGAGAATGCCGGTGTTCCCGTGCTGGACTTCTCCGAAACCCTTCCCGACGGGAAGGACTACCTGAGCTGGATGGGCGCCAACGTGGCCGCCATTGATGACGTGCTGCGATGACCCGTCCGGTGGTCCGGCTCCGGGACGCAGGACTGTCCTTCGGGTCCCGTACCCTGTGGGACGGCCTGAACCTGGATATCAACGCGGGGGAGTTCCTGGCTGTGCTGGGACCCAACGGGTCCGGAAAGACCAGCTTCCTGAAGGTGCTGCTCGGCCTGCAGCAGCTCTCTCAGGGCACCGTGGAGATCAACGGCGTGCCTGCCCGGCGGGGAAGCCGCGACATCGGCTACATCCCGCAGCAGAAGGCCTTCGGTCCGGGAACCCCGCTGCGCGCACGTGACCTTGTGGGTCTGGGTGTCGACGGCAACAAGTGGGGCCTGCGGCTGCACCGGGCACCCGTGCGGAAGCGGGTGGACGGACTTCTGGAACAGGTGGGTGCCACCCGGTACGCCAACGAACCGGTGGGCCTGCTCTCCGGCGGGGAACTCCAGCGGCTGCGTGCCGCACAGGCCCTGGCCACCGACCCCGATCTCCTCCTGTGCGACGAACCCCTGCTGTCCCTGGACCTGCACCACCAGCAGGCCATCAGCTCACTGATTGACGGGCGCTGCCACGAGCAGGGGTCGGCCGTTGTATTTGTCACCCATGAGATCAACCCGGTCATCGACTACGTGGACCGTGTGCTGTATCTGGCCGGGGGAACCTTCCGCACCGGAACGCCGTCGGAAGTGCTGCGGTCGGACGTGCTGTCGGAAATGTACGGAAGCCGCGTGGAAGTACTGCGCAGCCATGGACGCATTGTGGTCCTGGGCATCCCGGACGCGACCACCCATGTCCACGGCGAAAGCGAGGATGATCATGGACTTGAATGATCTGTTCTCCGCGGTCTTTGACTTCAGCGACTACGGGCAGCTTCTCCCGCTGGTCAGCAATTCCATTTGGGCGGCAGCGATCCTGGGCCTGGTGGGCGGCCTGATCGGAACTTTTGTCCTGATGCGGGACCTGGCTTTTGCCGTGCACGGCATAGCTGAGCTGTCCTTCGCCGGCGCCGCCTTCGCCCTGCTGATCGGCGCCAACGTGGTGATCGGTTCCCTGGCGGGCTCAGTCATTGCCGCGCTGCTGTTGGCCGTCATGGGGCTTAAGGCCCGGGACCGCAACTCCGTGACGGGCGTCATCATGCCGTTCGGGCTTGGCCTGGGCATCCTGTTCCTGGGGCTTTACGAGGGCAGGTCGGCCAACAAGTTCGGCCTGCTGACCGGGCAGATCGTCGCCGTCGACACCGTTCAGCTGAACCTTCTGGCGGGCACCGCCGTCGTCGTCATAGCCGGGCTGGTCCTGATCTGGCGCCCCCTGACCTTCGCCAGCACCGACCCCGAGCTGGCGGAGGCCCGCGGCGTGCCGGTGCGCGTGCTGTCCATTGTCTTCATGATTTTGCTGGGGCTTTCCGTGGCGCTGTCCATCCAGGTGGTGGGAGCCCTGCTGGTGCTGTCGCTGCTGATCACGCCGTCTGCCGCCGCCCTGCTGGTGACGTCCTCGCCGCGGCTGGTGGTGCTGCTCAGCGTGCTGTTTGCCGTGACCTCGGCGGTGGGCGGAATCCTGCTGGCGCTGGGCGGGCGGATCTCGATCAGCCCGTACATCACCACCATCTCGTTCCTGATCTACCTCATCTGCCGGCTGATCAAGCGGCTGCGGACCAAGGGACGGGTGAAGGCTGCGGCCGTCGCCGCCTAAGCCATCAGCGGCTGAACGCTCAGACGCTGCACTCGGGGCAAAGCCCGAAAATCTCCACGGTATGGGCAACATCGGTGAACCCGTACTGCGCACCAAGCCCGGCAGCCCAGGCCTCAACGGCCGGGGCCTCCACTTCCACGGCCTTGCCGCAGCGGCGGCACACCAGGTGATGGTGGTGGTGCTCCACTGCGCAGCGGCGGTACAGCGCCTCGCCGTCACTGTTGCGCAAGACGTCCACCTGGTTTTCCTCGGCCATGGACTGCAGGATGCGGTAGGTGGTGGCCAGCGAGACGCTGTCGCCGCGGTCATGCAGCAGGCGGTAAAGTTCCTGCGTGCTGACAAAATCGTCCAGCTCATCCAGGGTTCTGCCAACTGCAAGGCGCTGGCGTGTGACCCGCTGTTCCGGGGCCCGCTTGGCTTGCCGGGACGTCTCGGATGACATGCTCACTCCTTGGAACGGTAAGGCCGGAGCCGGATGGCAGAGTTGATCCCGGACCCGGTGTGCAGCAACTGAATCTGCGCAGCCGGTCCGGCGCCGCCGGTGCAGCTTCCAGATTATCGCACCCGGGACGCAACGCCCCTGCCGCGGCGCTGTCGGGTACCGGGACGATCCCGGTCCTGCGGGGTACTGTGACCCGTATGAAACTGACCAAGTACACCCATTCATGCGTGCGCCTGGAGCGGGACGGCAATGTCCTGGTACTGGATCCCGGCTCATTCTCCGAAGTTGAAGAGGCCCTGGACGGAGCATCCGCCGTCCTGATCACCCACGAGCATGCCGACCATCTGGACCAGGACCGGGTTTTGGCCCAGATGACGGCGAACACCGATGTGGTGCTTTATGCCCCGGCGGCCCTGGCTTCCCGGCTGCGTTCGGCGTCGGGCGCCGGCAGCGGAACGAACAACGGCACCAACACCGTGGCCGGCAGCAGCGTTGCAGACCGGATCCTCGATGTGGAGCCGAACAGCACCTTTACCGCGGCGGGCTTTGAGGTGCAGTCCTTCGGCGGCCAGCATGCCCTCATCCATCCGCTGGTGCCGATGGTGGCCAACATCGGCTACCTGATTGATGGGACGCTGTACCACCCGGGCGATTCATTCGTCATTCCCAACGGAGTGAACGTGCAGACCCTGCTGGTGCCCCTCCACGCACCCTGGTCCAAGGTGGGGGAGGTTATTGACTTTGTCATCGCCTCCGGGGCGGAGCGCGCCTATCCCATTCACGACGCGCTCCTGAACGAGGCCGGCCTGGGCCTCGCTGAGGGCCATGTCACGCGTTTCGGGGAGATGTACGGCACCGTGTACCAGCACCTGTCCAGCGGAGACTCGGTGCAGGTATGACCGGCCCGGTGATCGATGTCCCGGGGCTGCAGGAGCTGCTGGCCTCGGATGATCCGGTGGTCCTGCTGGACGTGCGGTGGGCCCTGGGCCATACCGACGGGCACAAGCAGTACCAGCGCGGTCACATTCCCGGGGCAGTGTTCGTGGACCTGGAAAAGGACCTGGCGGCGCCCTCCGGGTCCGGTTCCGCAGGACGTCACCCATTGCCGGACCGCGAGGATTTCCAGCGCACCGCTTGCCGCTGGGGCATCAACCCGGGGGACACCGTGGTGGCCTATGACGCCGTGGGCGGAACCTCGGCGGCCCGGGCCTGGTGGCTGCTGCGCCACGCGGGCCTGGATGCTGCGTACGTGCTCGACGGCGGCGTCGTCGCCTGGCACCGGGCGGGGCTGGCACTGGAGGGCGGGGACGTGGTGCCCGCCGAAGGCAGCGTCGAGCTGTCCTGGGGCCGGATGCCGGTGGTGGAAATGTGGGATGTTCCGGGCGTTGTTGCGGCCGGACGGCTTCTGGACGCGCGGGCAAAGGAACGTTACCGCGGCGACCGCGAACCTGTTGATCCCCGGGCCGGACACATTCCCGGAGCTTTCAACGCTCCCGCCGGAGACAACCTGACGGAGGAGGGAACCTTCCGCTCCCCGGAGGAGCTGCGGGCAGCCTATGAGGCCCTGGGAGTGCGCGGAGGCGCGCCCGTGGCGGTGTACTGCGGATCGGGCGTCAGCGCAGCCCATGACGTGGTGGCGCTGGAAGTTGCCGGTTACAAGGCGGCGCTCTATCCGGGGTCCTGGTCGCAGTGGTCATCCACGAAGGGTTCACCGGTGGCCGTTGGGCCGCAGCCCGGGGAATGGCCCGGCACGGGGAGAAAGCGATAGCGTCTAAGGATGATGACCGGCCGTCCAGTACCCCCGCCGCTGCACCTGCGGATTCCTGCCGATACGCAGGTTCCCGCAGGCGCAGCCGCCGGTTCCCCGCATCCGTCCACTTCTCCCGACCAAGGAGCCACCGTGCCCACTTTGTTCACCAAGATCATCAACGGCGAAATTCCCGGACGTTTTGTCTGGAAGGACGACGACGTGGCGGCGTTCCTGAGCATCGGTCCGCTGAGCGACGGCCACACCCTGGTGGTGCCCCGCCTGGAGGTCGACAAATGGACTGACGCTCCGGCGGACCTGCTGCAGAAACTGACCGCCGTTGCGCAGGCCATCGGCTCAGCGCAGATTGCCGCGTTCGGTTCCGAGCGGGCCGGGCTGAGCATTGCCGGGTTCGAAGTGGATCATCTGCACCTGCACGTGTGGCCCACCAATTCGCTGCAGGACTTCGACTTCAGCCGCGCGGATTCCAATCCGGACCCCGAGCGCATGGATGCCAATGCGGACAAGCTCCGCCAGGCGCTGCGCGACGCCGGGCACGGGGAGTTTGTACCCGAAGCGTAGCCCGCAGGGATTGCAGTTCCGTGCGGGCCGGGGCAACCCTCCCCTCAGGCCTGCTGCCGGCTGACGGCCCAGTTCCAGATGAGCTCGGCGGTGTAGCGGCCGTGGCTGCGCAGATGCGGGCTCGCCGCGACCTCCGGCTGCAGCCCCGAATGGATCATGTAATTGAGCAGCGCCGCCAGCCAGGCGTCAATGTATTCTGCCGGCACGTCACGGGTGAGCACTGAGCGCCTCAGCCAGGCATCGGCGTCGAGCCCGCCCCCGCGGGCATAGGGCAGCACCCCAACCCAGTCCGTCCACGCTGCACCCGTGCCCAGGAAATTCCAGTCGCAGATGAGCGCCCGGCCGGAGCTGATGAGGATGTTGTCCGGGCGCAGATCCCCGTGCAGGACGGCGTCCCCGGCCAGGGCTTCCGGGCACACATCCAGTGCGGACTGGAACAGGCGGGCCTGCCCGGCCTCCAGCTCCGGCAAGAACCACGGGCTGGGACCGCCGTCGGCGATCGGCGCGAACTGGGAGGGAACCTGCGCCATGTCCTCGGCCAGCGGGTTCCCGGCCAGCGCCGCCGGAAAGTGTGACAGCCGCTCGGCGACGCTGACGCAGGCGCTCTCCACCGCCGCAAGATCGGCTTCATTCCACGGTTGTCCCGGCATCCGGCCCTCCACAGCCTCATAGGCCAGCAGCTGCCAGTCCACGCCGTCCACCACATGGTGCTCCGCGAGGCGCAGGCGGGGTACGGGCATTGCCCCGGGCAGGAGGGGGACAACCCGGGACTCGCGCTCATAGGCCGGGTAAATGAGCGAATCCGAGGCCGGTGCCGCCTTGGCGAAAACCTGCCCGCCCGTTTCGCTGCCCAGTACGGCGGCGAAGCCGTTGGTGAACCCGCCGCCCGCGCTGCGGACCGAGACGATGCGTCCGCCGGCGTGGACCGCCAACCGTTCCCGCAGGACGTCGGGCAGCTCGGAAAAGGTGCGGCGGTTCGCGGTCCGGCGGTAATCCGGAACGGGGACGAGGGTCTGAGGCGGATGCGGCATGGCAACAGCCTAGCGGCGGAGGAGAGTGGCCGATTCTTCCCAAACCGGAGGGATTTGCTGCCTAGGACGGAGCCAGGGCTGCGTTCAGGGCCGTACGGATCCGCTTTTCCGAGACGGAGCGCACCGTGCCCAGCTCCTGGGCGAAGAAACTGATCCGCAGTTCCTCGATCATCCAGCGGACCTCGGTCAGCGCCGGCGGGGTTCCGGCGCCGGGCAGCAGGGCGGCAACGGCGTCGTCGTAGTCATCCTCCAGCGCCTGGATCACGGTCATCTGCTGGGCATCGCGCTGCACATTGGTGGGCAGTTTCTCGAGCCGGCGCTCAATACCGGCCAGGTAACGCGGCAGGTGGGTGAGCTGTGCATAGCCGGTGCGGGCCACGAACCCCGGGTAGACCAGGGAATCCAGCTGGGCACGGATGTCGTTCAGTGCGCTGATCAGGGCCAGCGACTGCGTTCCCTTGAGCGCCTTGGTGATCCGCCGCGTGCTGGACAGGATTTTCTCCACCGTGGCGGTCACGGTGAAGACGGTGTCGATCAGCTCGGCCCGGACCTTTTCATACAGCTCGTCGAACTCAGCCCGGGTCCACGGCAGCACCTCAGGCGTCAGCTTGTCCACGGCGGCCAGGGTGCAGTCCTCGATCAGGGCGGCCACCGAACCGTGCGGATTCTGGCTGAAGGTTAGTTTTTCGGTATTGCTCAGGTGCTCCAGCACGTACTTGGCCGGGCTGGGAACGCGCAGGACCAGCAGCCGGATAACGCCGCCGCGCATGGCAACTGCCTGTTCTCCGGCGCTCTGGAACATCCTCAGGCCGGCGGTTTTGCCTTCGTCCACGAGGGCCGGGTATCCGGTGACCGTGTGTCCGGCGACGAGCCGCTGCACCTGCTTCTCGACGGTGCCTACGCTCCACTCGGTCAGCCCGGACTGTTCGGCCATCGAGGGCCCGGAGGCAACCGTGTCCGGCGACACCGCACCGGAGCGCTGGCCCGGCCCGGCGTTTGCGCCCGGGTTGGAGGACTTTCCTCCGCGCTTGCCGGCACTCTTGGGCGTCACGGTTTTGGGGGTGGCGCCGAGGGATTCTGCAATGGCGCGCCGGGTGGCGGGCGCCAGGGATTCCTGCAGCGCAGCAAGGTCCTTGCCTTCGTCCAGGACCTTGCCGGAGCCGTCCACCACGCAGAAGCTCATGCGCAGGTGTTCGGGAACGGCGTCCCAGTTCCAGGAACCGGGCGGAATAATGTGACCCTTGAGCCGGCGCAGGGCCAGCTCCAGGGAGGGTTCCAGGGCGTCCGAGGCCGGATCGAAGTCAGCGGCCAGAGCAGCTGCGGCGGCCCGCGCCACGTCCGGCGCCGGAATGAAGTTCTTCCGGACGGCCTTGGGCAGGGACTTGATCAGCGCCGTGATGAGCTCGGCGCGCAGGCCCGGAATCTGCCACTTGAACGGTTCCGGATCTAGCTGGTTAAGAAACAGGACCGGGACCTCCACGCTGACGCCGTCGCCGGCTCCGGCAATGCCCGGGGAGAACTCATAGGACAGGGGCAGGTCAAAGTCCCCGTAGCGGAAGCTCTTCGGGAAATCATTCTCATCCAGGCCGGCGGCGTCGTCGGTGCGAAGGGCATCGGGATCAAAGTCCAGCAGGGCCGGGTTTTCATGCCGGGCGCTCTTCCACCACTTGTCGAAGTGCCGTTCCGAAACCACATCCTTGCCCACGCGCTCGTCGTAGAACTCGAACAGCGTCTCGTCATCCACGCGCAGGCCGCGGCGCCGGACCCGGTTTTCCAGCTCCTCCACTTCGGCGAGCAGCGCCTGGTTGCGGTGGAAGAACTTGTGGTGGGTCCGCCAGTCACCCTCCACCAGGGCATGGCGGATGAACATTTCACGGGACAGCTCGGGATCCACCCGGCCGTAGTTGATGCTGCGCTGCGGGATGACCGGGACACCGTAGAGGGTGACCTTCTCATACGCCATCACCGAGCCGCGGCTCTTGGACCAGTGCGGTTCGCTGTAGGAGCGCTTGATCAGGTGCGGAGCCACTTCCTCCACCCACAGCGGATCGAATTTGGCCGCGACCCGCGCCCACAGCCGGGAGGTTTCCACCAGTTCCGCGGCCATCACCCAGTCCGGAGACTTCTTGAACAGGGCCGAACCCGGGAAGACCGCAAAGCGGGTGCCGCGTGCACCGGCGTATTCGCGCTTGCGCTGGTCGTAGAGGCCAATGTGGCTGAGCAGGCCCGCGAGCAGGCTCATGTGGATTTCTTTGTCGTGGGCCACCGGGTCCACCGGGCCGGGGGAGAGCGTGATGCCCAGCGGCTTGGCGATCTGGCGCAGCTGCGCAAAGAGGTCCTGCCACTCCCGGATACGCAGATAGTTCAGGAACTCGTTCCTGCAGAGGCGGCGGAAGGCCGACGACGAGAGTTCCTTCTGTTTGTCCTGGAGGTAGCGCCAGAGGTTCAGGTACCCGGTGAAGTCCGAGTTCTCATCCACGAACCGCTTGTGGAGTTCGGCTGCTTTCTGGGCGCGTGCGGCGTCGTCCTTCGAAGGGCGTTCGCGCGGATCCTGGATGGTCAGCGCGGCCGTGAGCACCATGACTTCCTTGGCGCAGCCGCGGGCTCCGGCTTCCACGATCATCCGGCCCAGCCGGGGATCAACCGGCAGCTGGGAAAGTTTGCGGCCCACGGGGGTGATGCCGCCGGCCGGCTGCAGGGCGCCAAGTTCCTTCAGCAGGGTGGCGCCGTCGTTGATGGCCTTGGAATCCGGGGGCTGGACAAACGGGAAGTCCGCCACGTCCTTGGGTCCCTTGGCCACGCCCATGGCGGACATCTGCAGGATGACGGCGGCAAGGTTGGTGCGCAGGATCTCGGGGTCCGTGAACTCCGGACGGGCCTCAAAGTCCTCCTGCGAGTAAAGGCGGATGGCGATGCCGTCCGAGACACGGCCGCAGCGGCCCGAGCGCTGGTTGGCGGAGGCCTGGGAGATGCGCTCGATGGGCAGGCGCTGGACCTTGGTGCGGTGCGAATAGCGGGAGATACGCGCGGTGCCGGTGTCGATGACGTACTTGATGCCCGGCACGGTCAGGGACGTCTCAGCGACGTTGGTAGCCAGGATAATGCGCCGGTGCTTGCCGGGGTGGAAGACCTTGTGCTGGTCCGCCAGGGAGAGCCGTGCGTACAGGGGCAGGATCTCCGTGTTGGCCAGGCGCGGCACGCGCTGCACGGACGAGCGCAGGGCGTCGGCCGCGTCGCGGATTTCGCGCTCGCCGGAGAAGAAGATCAGGATGTCTCCGGGAGCTTCGCGGGAGAGTTCCTCGACGGCGTCGCAGACTGCGTCCACCGGGTCGCGGTCTTCTTCCAGCTCATCGTCGGCGTCTTCGTCGTCCGATCCGCCGTCCGCCGGCTGGTTGAGCGGACGGTAACGGATTTCCACGGGGAAGGTCCGCCCGGAAACTTCGATGATGGGCGCCGGCTTGCCGTCGGCCGCAAAGTGCTCGGCAAAGCGTTCCGGATCAATGGTGGCCGAGGTGATGATGACCTTCAGGTCCGGCCGTTCCGGCAGGAGCCTGCGCAGGTAACCCAGGATGAAGTCGATGTTCAGGCTGCGCTCATGGGCTTCATCAATGATGATGGTGCTGTATTTCTTCAGCTTGCGGTCGTGCTGGATTTCGGCCAGCAGGATGCCGTCCGTCATCAGTTTGACCTTAGTCTGCCGGCTGGTTTCGCCGGTGAAGCGCACCTGGTAGCCCACCTCCGCGCCGAGCTCGACGTCGAGCTCCTCCGCGATGCGCTCTGCCACCGTGCGTGCGGCCAGCCGCCGCGGCTGGGTGTGGCCGATCAGGCCCTTCTCCGCCAGCCCGAGTTCCAGGCACATCTTGGGGATCTGGGTGGTTTTGCCGGAACCGGTTTCGCCCGCGATGATCGTCACCTGGTTGGCGGCAATGGCCGCCATGATGTCTTCGCGGCGCTCCGAAACGGGCAGCTGGGCGGGGTAAGAAATAGTCAGTGCCATGATTGCTTCCAGTCTAATGGCTGGAGTCTCCCGCTTTTCCGTATTCCGCCGAGGGCTGGACATTGGCGGCCCGCTGAAGCAGAGCCGCCGCGGCCCGTGCCCGGTCCCGCATTTCAGCCGGAGCCAGGATCTCGAAATCGACACCCAGGGCAGCCAGGCGCATCAGGGGCAGGTCCAGGGAATCCCAGCCCCCGCGCAGGATGGTGTGCTCCCGGCCGTCGGCTTCCAGGGCGGCTGCCTCCGGCGGAATCCGATCCCGCAGTTCAGCCAGGGGAGCGGCCAGCCGCAGGACGACGTCGTACCGGTAGGGAAAGCGCGTAATGGAGTCCTGGACGTAGGCAGCCATGTCCTTTGCGGGCAGGGGGCGGGGAAAGAAGCGCTCGCGGATGGAGGGGATGCTCTGGCAGCGGTCCATCCGAAAGGTCCGCCAGTCCCGGCGCTCCAGGTCCCAGGCCGCGAGGTACCAGCGCCGGCCGGTGCTGACGAGCTTGTACGGCTCCACCAGGCGCCGTCCCTGTGCTGCTCCCGCCGCGGTGTACCGGAAGGCGACCACCCGCTTCTCGGCAATGGCGCCGGACAGCGCGGTCAGGGTTTGCGGATCCACAGTGGCGGCACTGCCGCCCAGAACGCTGACGGATTGGCGCAGGGCGGAGAACTTGGGCCGCAGCCGTCCCGGGAGCACCTGCTCGAGCTTGGCCAGGGCACGAACCGATGCCTCGCCGATTCCGGACACCGGTCCGGTGGCGACGGCGGTCAGCCCGAGCGCAACGGCGAGCGCTTCGTCATCGTCCAGCAGCAGGGGCGGAAGCTGGGCTCCGGAACCCAGCTGATAACCGCCGGCGATGCCCGGGGACGCCGAAATGGGATAGCCCAGGCTGCGCAGCTTGCTGATGTCGCGCCGTACCGTGCGCTCGGTGACGGTCATGCGGTCCGCCAGCGCAGCTCCCGTCCACTCGCGTCTCATCTGCAGCAGCGACAACAGGTGCAGCAATCTCGCTGACGTTTCCAACATGGTCCAAAAGTACCCCCGGATGCGGACAAAAGCTGTCCGCAACCGTTTTTAGGGTGATAAGCGGATGAAGGTCCGAAAAGAACACAACGAACAAGGACGGCGGGATTCATGGAACACGAGCAGGAGAAATCCAGGGGAGCCGGAGCGGAGACGCTGGATATTCCGCGGCTGCTGACTGGTCAGATGCAGTGGCACTGGGAAAACCAGGCCCGGCCGCGGCTGCAGGGACTGACTGATGACGAGTACTTCTGGGAACCCGTGCCGGAGGCTTGGAATGTCCGGCCGCGGAGAACTGGAACCGCCGGAATGCAGGGCGGGAGCGGGGATTTCACCATCGACTTTGAGTATCCGGAGCCGGTGCCGGCACCGGTGACCACCATTGCCTGGCGGATCGGGCACATCCTGGTGGGTGTGCTGGGTGCCCGCAACGCTTCTCATTTCGGCGGACCGGCGGTCAGCTATGAGGATTTTGACTATCCCGGGACGGCGGCCGAAGCCCTGGATCTGCTGGATGAGTATTACGGGACCTGGATCGGGTCGGTCTCAGCACTGGACGACGCAGCGCTCGCCGCTCCGGCGGGCGAGGCGGAGGGCCCCTGGGCGCAGGCGCAGATGGCGGAACTGGTTCTGCACATCCACCGCGAGATGATCCATCACCTGGCCGAGGTGGCACTGCTGCGGGATCTCTATGCGCACTGCGGGCAGGCCTAGCCGGTACTGAAGGCGCCGCGGCGCGAGGCTTGGGAGCAGGGCGGAGCGAATGCGTTGCGTGCGTACCGCCCGGTCGGTACGCTCAGCTCACGATATGACGCAGCACACTTCTGAGGGAGAGACATGACAGAGTCCCAGGCGCCCGCTGAACAGCGCACCGCCATCGTTACCGGTGCCGGACGCGGCATCGGTGCGGCCATTGCCGCGCGGCTCGCCGCCGACGGCCACCGCGTTGGAGTCATCGACCTGCGGGAAGAGGATACAGCCGCCACGGTGGACGCCATCAACAACTCCGGCGGGAAGGCCGTGGGCGTGGGTGCGGATGTGGCGGATGCCGGTGCCGTGGAAACAGCGGTCTCCCGGATTGCAGGGGAACTCGGTGCGCCGACCATCCTGGTCAACAATGCCGGTATCCTGCGCGACAACCTGCTTTTCAAGATGACGGACACCGACTGGGACGCCGTCATGGGCGTCCACCTGCGCGGAGCCTTCCTGATGAGCCGGGCAGTCCAGGCGCACCAGGTGAACCAGAAATGGGGGCGCGTCGTGAACCTCTCCAGCACATCGGCGCTGGGCAACCGCGGCCAGGCCAACTACGCCGCGGCCAAAGCCGGGCTGCAGGGCTTCACCAAGACCCTGGCCATTGAGCTGGGGCGGTACAACGTAACCGTCAACGCCATTGCACCGGGTTTCATCGAAACCGACATGACCCGGGCGACGGCGGAGCGGGTCGGAGTGCCGTTCGCTGACTTTGTCCAGCACGCCGTGGCGGAAATCCCGGTGGGCCGGGCCGGAAAACCGGCGGACATCGCGGCGGCGGCATCCTTCTTCATCCGGGAGGAAGCCTCCTTCATTTCCGGACAGGTGCTGTACGTCGCCGGCGGACCGAGGGCCTAGCAATGGCACACTTTACGTCGGTGCAGGAGCTGGAGGCAGCCGTTGGCCAACGGGAAACCAGCGGATGGATCACGATCGACCAGGACCGTATTCGCCGGTTTGCCGATGCCACCGATGACCAGCAGTGGATCCACACTGATCCCGAACGGGCCGCTGCCGGACCGTTCGGTGCTCCCATTGCGCACGGTTTCCTGGTGCTCTCGCTGCTGCCGGCGCTGGCCGCGGACCGGGTGAGCCTGGACGGAACCGTCATGGGCATCAACTACGGACTGGACCGCGTGCGGTTTCCCCACCCGGTGCCCGTGAACAGCCGGGTCCGGCTGGTCTCCGAGCTGGCCAAGGTCGAAGCCACGGCCCAGGGCATCCGCGTTGTCACCGGTGTCACGATCGAACTGGAAGGGGCTCAGAAGCCTGCCGTGGTTGCCGACTGGATCACCCTGTACGTGCTGGCCTAGATCACCGTTCTGTCCGGCTCCAGGTCCCGCCGCTAAAGGGTCAGCACCACCCGCCCTGCGGTCCTGCCCTCGCCGAGGCGCTGGATGGCATCAGGGGCGTTGCTGAACGGGACGGTTTCGGTGACCACCGGGCGGATCAGCCCTTTGTCGGCCAGGAGGGTGAGCTGTTCATGAACTTCGGCAACCAGCTCCGGAGCCTTCTTGGTGTAGAGCGCCCAGTGCAGTCCCAGGACTGAATAATTCTTGACCAGCGCGTGGTTCATTCGGGCGGTCTGCAGGGTCCCGCCGGCAAACCCGACGACGACTATCCGCCCCTCGAAGGCGATGCAGCGGGTGGAACGCTCAAAGGTTTCACCGCCCACCGGGTCGTAGACGACGTCCGCGCCGCGTCCGCCGGTGGCTTCCTTGACCACCTCGACGAAGTCTTCACTGGTCCGGTTGACCACTAGGTCAGCTCCGGCCTGCTCCGCTACCCGGCGTTTGGCTTCATTGCCCACGACCCCGATCACGGTGGCTCCGGCTGCCTTGCCCAGCTGCACCGCAGCCGTTCCCACACCTCCGGCTGCGGCGTGGACCAGCAGCGTCTCACCGGGGGCGATCCGTGCCCGCCGGTGCAGCCCGAAGTACCCCGTCTGGTAACCGATGCACAGTGCGGCGGCCTCGGCGTCGGACAGTGACTCCGGGGCCGGAAAGGCCGAGGCGGCGGGAACCACCACCTCTTCGGCCATGACGCCCAGATGGGTGGCACTGACGCGGTCCCCGAGGCGGAAGCCCGTGACGCCGTCGCCGATTCCCGTGACGGTGCCGCACAGTTCAATGCCGGGAACGAAGGGCAGTTCCGGCTTCTCCTGGTATTCCCCGCGGCACAGCAGCACATCGGGGAAGTTCAGGGCCACGGCGCGGGTCTTCAGCATCAGGGAGCCGGGCACGGGCACAGGGGAGGGCTGCTCGGTGAGCTGCAGTGCTTCCCGCGGCTCGGCAAGGGTAACGACGTTCCAGGCTTTCATTCTGCTGCTCCTTCAGGCGCTGCGGGCCGCAGCCCGGCGAGGTAGAGATCGGTCAAATGTTTGGCGACCTGCTGCTTGGTCAGGGCTCCGTCCGGCTGGTACCAGTACGAGAGGTAGTGCGGGTTGGCGAAGAAATTGGCCACGAGGACGGCGGTGGGGATGTCGCTGCGGAAAACCCCCTCGGCCCGGCCGCGGGCGATCAGCGCTGCAAACACCTCGTTGTACCGGCGGCGGCGGGTCTTTACCTCTTCCATCCGATCGGGGCTGAGCATGTGCTGGGACCGGAAGAAAACGGCACCTTCACGGATCCACTCGATGGAAGTAATGATGACGTCCTCGCAAACGGTCCGGACGGTCTCTTCCAGCGGAAGATCCCGGCCGGCGATCTCTTCGAGGTTGCGCTGCTGCAGGGTGAGGAGGCGGTCATAAATATCGAAGAGCAGGTCATCCTTCGAATTGAAGTAATGGTAGAGCGCACCCTTGGTGACCCCCGCGGCGTCAACAATCTGCTGCACACTGGTGTTGGCATAGCCCTGGGCGGCAAAGAGGTCCACGGAAACGCGGGCCAGCTCCTCTTTGATGTTCATGGTTTTCATGCGTCGGTATACCGTGTTTCTCATGGTGTCGGTATCTGCGGAGGTACCTGTCCGAGAGGCTCGGTGAGGAACCGACCGGTTGGTATGCCGCTCACCATACCGCTGACAGGCCCGCTCCGCGCAAGAGTTCCGGTGAAAAACCGCAAACAGCAGTATCCGCAAGGACCTGCCCCGAACGGTGTCTGGGTGTCTGCGAGTATTTCGCCGGTCGTGTCCTGCCCTGCAGATCCGCTTTGCGCTGGTAGCGTCCCGTTTCAATCGGTGCCGAATGCTGCCCCGGGTGATGACTTCGACGGGGGAACCGATGCTTGTACGCCGCTATGTCTTTCCAACGCTGTGGCTGGTGATTTTTGCCGTGCTGGCTGCGGCTCTTTTCAAGCTTGCCTTCCTGGACGGGATGCAGGCCGACGCCGCCGCCGGCTTTGAACAGCCGACCGCCCGGATCAGTACTCCGCTCGTTCCCGCGGCCGTGGGAACCGTCACCAACCTTGTCTCAGTTCCGGGTTCGGTGGTGAGTGACCCCGCCGTCCCGGTGAAGAGCACGAGTGACGGGACCGTGGACTTCATTTACGTGGAGGCAGGGGAGACCGTCGCCAAGGGGACGCCGCTCTTCCAGGTCAAGACCCTGGTGGAAGCAGAGCCGGAAACCGCCGTCGTCGTTCCTTCGGATGAGCGCGCCGGAGACGACGAACCGGCAGCGCCTCCCGTCCCGGCAGCGCCGGCCTACACCTACACGGATGTGGTCGCGACCTCGGGCGGCACCGTTGCCGAGCTGTCGGTGCTTGTGAAACAGCAGCTGTCAGTGGGCACCGAGGTTGCCTCGATTGATCCCGGCACCTTCTCGGTCTCCGGAACACTCACCTCGGATCAGCAGTTCCGCATCTTCTCCCGGGCCAACACTGCCATGGTGACGGTCAACGGCGGCCCGGCGCCCTTCCCCTGCAGCAACGTCACCATGGGCAAGACACCCGCTGCCCAGACCGGAATTTCGGCCCAGGCCATGGGGCCGGCAGGACCCCCGGCGGCGGACGCCCCGGCTGCCGGCAGCGTGAGCTGCGCCGTTCCAAAGGAAACAGCCGTCTTTTCCGGGCTGGGTGCCACCATCGACATCTCCGCGGGCCAGGCCGAGAACGTGATTACGGTTCCGACGACGGCAGTCCGGGGATCGGTACAGACCGGCATCGTCTGGGTAATGCCCGACGGCGGGGGCAGCCCGGACGCGGCAGCGGAAGGTGACCCCGCCGGGGAACTGCAGTCTGTCGCGGGTGCGGTTGAACGGGAAGTTGCCCTGGGCCTGAACGACGGCCAAACGGTGGAGATCACGTCCGGCCTGGCCGAGGGGGAAATGGTGCTCCAGTTTGTTCCCGGTGCTCCTGCCCCCGCCGATGACGGACTGATGTACGGCATGCCCGGAATGGTGGGCGGATGACCGCCGGTGAGCTCACCGGCGCCGCTGCCATTGACGCCGGTGCCGGCGGGCAGCCGGAACCCCTGGCAGCGCTGTGGCAGGTTACCCGTTCGGTGTCCCTGCCGGATCACGGCACCCTGCAGATCCTGGCGGGCGTGGACCTCGCCGTCTATCCCGGAGAGCATCTGTCCATTGTGGGCCGTTCGGGTTCGGGCAAATCAACGCTCCTGAATATTCTGGGTTTGCTGGACGTCCCCACCTCCGGATCGATGACCTTCGCAGGGGAACCGGTGGACCGGATGACCGAGAAGCGCCGGGCGCAGGCCCGGGGCGCCGCCGTGGGATTCATCTTCCAGCAGTTCAATCTGCTGGCTGAGCGGACGGCCCTGGAAAACGTCATGACCCCGCTGCTCTATGCCCGCGGCCGGCAGTTCTGGCAGCGTGAACGGCTCGCGGCGGCAATGCTGGACCGGGTGGGGCTGGGGGACCGGACCCATGACCGGCCGTCCAAGCTCTCCGGCGGAGAACAGCAGCGGGTCGCCATTGCGCGTGCCCTGGTGCGCTCGCCGCAGCTCATCCTGGCCGATGAGCCAACAGGGGCACTGGACATCGCCACCGGCAGATACGTCATGGACCTGCTCGCCGAGGTGGCTGCCGAATCCGGGGCCGCCCTGGTCACCATCACCCATGATCCCAATGTCGCGGCCCTGGCCGACCGCCATTTCCTGCTGCAGGACGGGCAGCTGGAACCGGGACTGCAGGTGGTGGCATGAGTCTTTCGGGGATAGTGGGAACACTGGTCGAAGCCTGGGCGGAACTGAGGATCCACAAGACCCGGATCCTGCTGGCGCTGATCGGCGTCGCCCTCTCCGTGGCAGCCCTCACCACGGTGGTGGGGCTGGGAAACATGGTGCGCGAATCGATCGCCCAGGGCAGCGAAGCCCAGTCCGGGCGGCCGGCAACGCTCGCAGTGATGATGTACTCTGCCGACGGATCCAACCCGGATCCGGAGCTGGTCACGGCGGCCTACCGGGAGCTGCCCAAACGCTACGCCGTGGAGTATTCCTCCCTGATCTATTCGACGATGGTGCCGTTTCAGCTGCCCGGCGGAGTCACGCAGACCCAGACGATGGTGGTGGACTCCGACTATGAGGTGATGCGCCGCGTGCCCATGGCCGAGGGATCATGGTTTACCGCCGCCGACGCCCAGCGGCTGGCGCCCGCCGTCGTTATCAATGAAGCTTTCTACGCCAGTCTGGGGAGCCCGGACCTGCGTTCCCACCCGGTGCTCCCGATCTCACGGGACGGGGAAATCACCGCGGTGGTGGTGGGCGTCAACCGGGACCGCTACGAGGGGGAGTACCCCCAGGCGATCATGCTCTCCGAAGCCTATGATCGGCTCGGACTGGAAGCCGCAAATCCGAGCCTGGAACTCTGGGTGCCCGAGGAGCTGAGCGAAGCCCTGGCGGCGTCGGTCTCAGCGGACCTGACGGCGCAGTTTCCCGGCATGCAGGTTGACGCGAACCGGAGCGACTACGCCGCGTGGGGAGATCCCTTTGGCGGACTGCAGTGGGCGGTGGCCGGGATCGCCGGGCTGGTGATGCTGCTGGGCGCAGTGGGACTCCTGAACATCTCCATGGTGACGGTGAAGTACCGGGTGCGGGAAATCGGCATCCGCCGCAGTTTCGGGGCGACGTCGGGACGGATCTTCTTTGGCGTCATGCTGGAGTCGGTGGTGGCCACGTTTGTTGCCGGCGTGCTGGGCGTCATGGCCGCGGTGGCTGTGGTGAAGCTGCCGATCGTCCAGCGCACGGTTGCCTCCGGGTTGACGGAGCTGCCGCCGTTTCCGCTGGAAGCTGCACTGATCGGCCTCGGCGCGGCCACTGCGGTGGGCGCGCTGGCCGGGCTGATACCCGCGCTGGTGGCGGTGCGGGTGAAAGTCATCGATGCCATCCGGTACTAAACCGCCGGCCCATCAACCCGTAACGGGAAGAACCAATCCGCATGGGACGAACCGTGAACCCGAACCCTGAACGCGTGGAACTCTCGCTTCCGTTTACCGGAACGTGGAGGGTGGAGAACAGTCCGCGCCGCCGCGTCCCCAGCCATGGCACCCACCTGCTGGCGACCACGTACGCCATAGATTTCACGAAGCACGCCGATCCCAGATTGCCCTGGTGCCCTACATGCTGGGGCAGGGGTCCCGGCTTCGCATCGGACTCGGTGCCATCGCAGGAAATTACGTCCTGCTGGCTGCGCCCGGCGGTACGCCGGTGGTGGGAGTCATGCATGTGCAGGCCATGGACGGAACTGATCCCTGGACCGCACGGGGCCTGCCGCTGGGTTTCCGCCGCTTCCTGGAGAAGCCTGCGAGGGGAACCAGGTTTGTGCTGCGGGAGAATGCCGTCCCGGATGAGGGAGCAACAGTGGCCACTCTTTGAGCCGGGATACGGGCCCGGAGCTTGACCGGAAAACTGGCCGGAACGCAGAAGAACCCCGCAACCAGTGCGGGGTTCTTCTGCGTTCCAAAGTGCCCTCGATAGGATTCGAACCTACGGCCTGTTGCTCCGGAGGCAACCGCTCTATCCCCTGAGCTACGAGGGCAAGGACGCCGGTAAACCGGCAGGTCCTGTGGGACTCAAGAAGCTTAGCAGGTCCGGCGCGCGGTGTGAAAACGCGGCCAAAATCAATAACCCAGGAAGGCATCCGTCTTAACGGCGCGGCCGCCGGCCCCGCGGACCGCGGCGCGTGCTGCGGCTACGGCCGCGGGAGACCCGGAGACATAAGCGGCGCGCTGCGCAATGTCCGGAACCGCCCGGGCCAGCGCCTGCGCATCCGGCAGCCCCGGTCCCAGCCAGGTCCACCCGGTGATCTGCGGATCCTCCGGGGTGCAGACCAGGACCCGGATGCCCATCGAATGCAGTTCGGCGGCGTAGGCCAGCTCATCCACGGAAGAGGCCGCATAAACCAGCACCACGTCGCGTGCCGCCTGCCCGTCCGTCTGGCCGCCTGACCCGTCCAGGTTTCCGGCGGCGGCCAGGGAACGCAGCTGGCTCATGAACGGAGTAACACCCACCCCGGAGGCAAGGAGCAGCAGAGGCACCCCTGGATTGCGGGGAAGCAGGAAATCTCCGGCCACCGAGGTTCCGGTGACCACGGCTCCGGGCTTCAGCTTCAGGAGGGCGGTCTTGAACGAGCTGGACGGATCAGACGCCCGCAGCCCCACGGCCACGGTTTCCGGCTGCTCCGGTGCCGTGGTGAGGCTGAAGATCCTGCGGGTGCCGCGCCCGTCGGGGCTGGCGTGGGGCAGGCTCAGCTCCACATATTGCCCGGGCCGGAACTTCAGCGGACGCTGCGGTTCAAACACCAGCTCCCGCGCCGTCGGCGTCAGGGCCCGGTTTTCCCGCAGCCGCAGCCGGATGCCTGCCCGCGGTGCCAGGACAAAGGCCAGCAGGTTACCCAGAAGCAGGGCCAGTTCCGGGGACATAAAGACCGGACCCAGGTTCAGCGGGACGGCGAACAGGACGCCGACGACGGCGGCCTCCAGCAGCCGCTGCCAGCGCCGCGGCGGCAGGGTCAGCGGCTCGGACAGCATGAAACCGACGAAGAACAGCACCGGATAGGACGCAAACAGGGTGGCCAGCGCCGTTGTCAGCGGTTCCCCGCCGGACAGGAACCGGGCCACGATGATGGCACCCGAGGCCAGCAGGAACACGCCGGCCATGGGCAGCAGGCGGTTGCGGTACAGGATCAGGGCGGCGGCGGGCAGGACGACCACCAGCATCAGCGGTGCCGCCACCCACCACACGGCGCTGTTCAGGCCGGTGACGGCCAGCAGCGCGGCACCGAAGGCGGCGGGATTGAAGATGTGCCGTCCGCGCCACACCAGCAGGTACTTTGACGCCGTGGCCGCCCCGGCCGCGAGCGCGACGGTCAGCAGCTGGGAGCCTTCGGTGGTGGGCCAGAACAGGAAGAAGAGGAGCAATCCGGTGATCAGCGAGGAATCCGTTTGCGGGCGGGTGCGGAACAGCAGTCCCATGACGCGGCTGGCCACCAGTGAGGCGACGACGGCGGTGGCGGCCGTGGCAGCGAGTTCTGCCGGGGTGTAGAACAGCAGCCCGGCAACGGAAAGCACAAAGGACCACGCCGTCAGGGCCAGCAGCAGGAAAACGGTGAGCCGGTACATGGTCCAGCGTCCGGTCAGGGCGTCCAGCCGGGGGGTTGAGGCGGACAGGGAAACGCTCATGAAAACAGGACTCCAGCCATTGAAGGTGAGAAGGCGGCCCGCCCGTCCGAGAACATCCGCACATAGTCAAAGGCGAAGTTCTCGGCGAGGGTGCCGGGGTCGGTGAAAAACAGGGCGGTGGCCAGGCCGTCGGCGGTCATCGCGTCATCAGCCAGCACCCAGGTGGCCGCCACCGAATCCACGGAGCGGCCGGTCAGAGCGTTCACAATATGGTGCAGCCCGTCACCCCACTGACGGCGGTTTGCAGCGGAAGCACACAGGGCCCGGCCCTGCAGGGGAACGACGCCGATGGCCCGGGCGGGGTCATACGGATGCTCCAGCGCTATCCGCAGGGGACCGGATCCGGCATGGCGCAGGTCGGATCCCGCATCCACGGTGAGCTCCCGGTGCCCGGCACGGCGCAGCAGCGCAAAGACCAGGTCAACCAGCTGCCCCTTGCCCGCGGCACCTATATCAAGGGTCACCGGCACCGAAGTGCTCAGCACGGTCCGGTCCCCGAGGGCCTGCCAGGATGCGGCAGCCGGCCAGTCCGGTGCAGGGGACGGCCCGGCGGAAGAAAACGAGTACGCCGCGTCGTAGCCGAGGCGCTCCAGCGAGTGGCCCACCAGAGGGTTCACCGCTCCGCCGCTGAGCCGGTGGAGCGTGTCAAAGAGGCTGAACAGCGCAGCTGCGGAGCGGGGCAGGTTCACGGTGCCGGGCGCCGCCGCCAGCGGGAAAATGACGGAGTCCTGCCGGAAACGCGAGTAGGTGCCGTCGTAGGCGGCCACCAGTTCCAGTACGGCCGTCCGCAGCTGATCCGTCAGCGGCTCAGCAGTGCTGACGGTCCACGCCGTGCCGATGGCTTCGAACGCGAAATCCGGCATGGCGGGGCCGGTCAGCTCGCGGCTTCGGTGCGGATGGAGTCAAGGGCCTTGTTGAAGCCGGAGCTGGTCAACGAGGAGCCGGCAACCTTGTGGACGTCCAGCTCATTCAGTGGCTTGCCCACTACCTGCTCCTGGATGCCGGAGGTGAATTCACGCTGGTACTGCTTGGAGGTGGGGTTGTTGCCGGACGTGGTGACCGAAAGCTCCGTGACGACGCCGTCTTTCAGGCTCAGGGTCACGTCGACTTCCTCCGTCTTGTTGGACGGGGGAATGTAACTGCCCTGCGCGGAGTACTCTCCGTCGGCGTAGCTGCCGGCAGGTGCGGCTGCAGCAGCAGTCGCGGGAGCGGCGGACTCCGCGGCGGGGGAATCGGCGGAGGAATCACCGTTGGCGGGGGCGCCGTCGCCGGCTGTTCCGGCGCAGGCGGTGGAGGCCAGGGTGAGGGAAGCGGCGGTGAACAGCAGGGCTTTGCGTGAGGGGGTCATATCTCTCCTGGGGTGGGGTCCCTATCCATTACAACGTATCCGGTTGTGCTTCGCCTGTGCACAGGGTGTTGACTTGCGCACCCCGCGGTCCCGGGGCTGCGGGGAGACGGTCCGCGGGCCGCGTCACAGTTCGCGGAACGCCTCCTGCCCGGACGCTATGCTTAACCGGTGACTCCTGAAGAACTTTCCTCCGCCGTAACTGCCTGCCTCCAAGACGCCATCGATGCCGGTGACTTCAGCATCGACGTGCCCCGGGAGGTGCGCGTGGAGCGGCCGAAGAACCGTGACCACGGCGACTGGGCCACCAACATTGCGCTGCAGCTCTCCAAGCAGGCCGGCATGAACCCGCGGCAGTTTGCGGAGATCCTCAAGGGCCGCCTGGAAAAGATCGACGGCGTCGCCAAGGTCGACATCGCCGGCCCCGGGTTCCTGAACATCACGCTCGACGCCGGTGCCGCCGGCGAGCTGGTCAAGACGATCGTTGACGCCGGTCCTGCGTACGGCACCTCCGAAATCCTCAAGGGCACCCGGATCAACCTCGAGTTTGTCTCCGCCAACCCCACCGGCCCGATCCACCTCGGCGGAACCCGCTGGGCCGCCGTCGGCGACGCCCTGGCCCGCGTCTTCCAATCGCAGGGCGCCGATGTCACCCGCGAGTACTACTTCAACGACCACGGAGCGCAGATTGACCGCTTCGCGCGGTCCCTGCTCGCCTCGGCCAAGGGCGAAGCCGCTCCCGAGGACGGCTACGCCGGAGCCTACATCGAGGACATCGCCAACCGCGTGCTGGCAGCCGAGCCGAATATCACCGAGCTGCCCGACGCCGAGGCCCAGGAACGTTTCCGTGCCGTCGGCGTGGACCTGATGTTCGGTGACATCAAGGAATCGCTGCACAACTTCGGCGTGGACTTCGACGTCTTCTTCCACGAAGACTCGCTCCACGAGAACGGCCAGGTTGACAAGCTCCTGGAACAGCTCAAGGAATCCGGCAACCTGTATGAGAAGGACGGCGCCTGGTGGCTGAACTCCAGCGAGTTCGGTGATGACAAGGACCGCGTCGTCATCAAGTCCGACGGCAACGCCGCGTACATTGCCGGTGACATCGCGTACATCCAGAACAAGCGCGACCGCGGTTTCGACCTGAACTTCTACATGCTCGGTGCCGACCACCACGGCTACGTGGCCCGGCTGAAGGCCGCCGCCGCCGCCCTGGGACACGACCCGGAGTGCGTTGAGGTGCTGATCGGCCAGATGGTGAACCTGGTCAAGGGCGGCAAGCCCGTGCGCATGTCCAAGCGCAACGGCACCGTGGTCACCCTCGAAGACCTGGTGGAAGCCGTGGGCGTGGACGCCGCCCGCTACACGCTGGCCCGCTTCTCCGCCGACTCCAACATTGATATTGACCTGGACCTGCTGACCAAGCGCAGCAACGAGAACCCGGTGTTCTACGTCCAGTACGCGCACGCCCGCACCTACGCCCTGGCCCGCAACGCCGAGGCCGCCGGCGTGGACGATTCAGCGTTCGACGCTTCCCTTCTGACCCACCCCACCGAAGGTGAACTGCTGGCCGCGCTGGGACAGTATCCCGGCGTCGTCGCGCAGGCCAGCGCCTTCCGCGAACCGCACCGCGTGGCCCGCCACCTGGAGGTCATCGCCGGAACGTACCACCGCTGGTACGACGCATGCCGCATTGCTCCGCAGGGCGATGAGGAGGTCACCGACGTGAACCGCACCCGTCTGTGGCTGAACCTTGCCGCCCGCCAGGTCCTGGCCAACGGCCTGGGCCTGCTGGGAGTCTCCGCTCCGGAACGGATGTAATTCATGACTGTTTCCCCGCTCGCCCCCGAATGGCTCAGCCACCCGGCGGACGCCAATGCACTGCGCCCGCAGATGTGGGCCCGCGATGTGACCCGGAACAGCAACGGCGAACTCGAAGTGGCCGGCGTGTCAGCTTCAGCGCTGGCCCGCGAATTCGGCACCCCGCTGTTCGTGATGTCCGAAGCAGACTTCCGGGCGCGCGCCCGGGAGTTCAAGGACTCCTTCGATGCAGCCTTCGCAGATCTGTGCGGGGGAGTGGACGTCTACTATGCAGGCAAAGCCTTCCTGTGCACCGCGGTGGCCCGCTGGGTCCGTGAAGAAGGCCTGCGCCTGGACACCTGCTCCGGCGGGGAACTGGCCGTGGCCCGCCGCGCCGGCATTCCGGGTCCTGAGCTGGGCCTGCACGGAAACAACAAATCCGACGCGGAACTGATCCGGGCCCTGGACATGGGCCTGGGCCGGATCGTCGTGGATTCCATGGCGGAACTGCACCGCTTGGACGCCCTTGCGGCCTCCCGCGGGGAGCAGGCTCCCGTCATGCTGCGCCTGACCCCCGGCGTGCATGCGCACACGCACGACTTCATTGCCACCGCGCACGAGGACCAGAAGTTCGGTCTCTCCATGGCACCGGATCCGGCCGCGGGCGGGGAGTCGCCCGCAGCCGCCGCCGTGGCAGCCGCACTGGAAGCCAAGGGCGTCCGCCTGCTGGGCCTGCACTGCCACATCGGCTCGCAGATCTTTGAACCGGAAGGCTTTGAACTGGCCGCCAAGCGCCTGCTGGGCTTCCTGGCGGAAATCAAGGCCGTCCACGGCGTGGAACTGCCGGAGCTGGACCTCGGCGGCGGCTACGGCATCGCGTACACCGAAGCTGACACCCCGCGCCCTCCGGCGGAAATCGCGCAGGCGATGGCCGCCGTCGTCGGCTCCACCTGTGCGGAGCTGGGACTGGCCGTGCCGCGGATCTCGATTGAGCCCGGCCGCGCCATTGTTGGTCCCACCACTTTCACGCTGTACCGTGCCGGCACCGTCAAGACGGTCCGCGTGGATACGGCCGACGGCGGCACCGCCGAACGCCGCTACGTCTCAGTGGACGGCGGGATGAGCGACAACGCCCGCCCCGTGCTCTACGACGCCGATTACTCGGCCGTGCTCGCCTCGCGTGCATCCGAAGATGACGCCGTTATGTCACGCGTGGTTGGCAAACACTGCGAGAGCGGGGACATAGTGGTCCGGGACGTCTATCTTCCGGCCGACACCGGCGACGGCGACTTGTTGGCGGTTCCGGGAACGGGTGCGTACTGCTGGGCACTGTCCAGCAACTACAACTACATTGCCCGTCCGCCCGTGGTTGCCGTGCTGGATGGCACTGCGCGGCTGATCATCCGCGGAGAGACTGAAGATGACCTCTTGGCCCGGGACGTTGACGCCGCAGGCGCACGTTCGCCCGAATTGCTGAAGGAGTAGGCACGCACCATGAAGACCCTCAAAGTTGCCCTGTTGGGCTGCGGAAACGTTGGCTCCCAGGTTGCCCGGATCCTCATTGACGACGCCGAAGACCTGGCTTCGCGCACCGGTGCCCGGCTGGAACTGACCGGCATTGCCGTCCGCAACCCGGACGCTCCGCGGGACGCGGATCTGCCGCGGAACCTCTTCACCACTGATGCCGAGAAGCTGGTGGAGGACGCAGACATCGTCATTGAGCTGATGGGCGGCATGGAGCCGGCCCGCACGCTGATGCTGCACGCGATTGGCCACGGCGCCTCCGTGGTCACCGGCAACAAGGCACTGCTGGCCGCCGACGGCGCCGCGCTTTTCGAGAAGGCGGACGCCGCGGGCGTGCGGCTGGCCTATGAAGCGGCCGTCGCAGGTGCCATTCCCATCCTGCGCCCCATCCGGGACAGCCTTTCCGGTGACCGGATCACCAAGGTCATGGGCATCGTCAACGGCACCACCAACTACATCCTGGACGCCATGGACAGCACCGGCGCCCAGTTCGCCGACGCCCTGGCTGAAGCCCAGCGCCTCGGATACGCCGAAGCCGACCCCACCGCCGACGTCGAGGGCCATGACGCTGCGTCCAAGGGTGCCATCCTCGCTTCGCTGGCCTTCCACACCGACTTTGACCTGGCGAACGTGTCCTGCGAGGGCATCTCCTCCGTCACGGCTGATGACATTGCCGCGGCGAAGGACGCCGGGTTCGTCATCAAGCTGCTGGCCATCGCCGAAAAACTGGACAACGACGGCGACCCCGGCGTCAGTGTCCGCGTGCACCCCACGCTGCTGCCGCGCACCCACGCGCTGGCCGCGGTGCGCGGTGCCTTCAACGCGGTGTTCGTGGAAGCCGAAAATGCCGGTGAGCTGATGTTCTACGGCCAGGGCGCCGGCGGCGCCCCCACCGCGTCGGCCGTCATGGGCGACGTCGTGTCCACCGCCCGCCGGCTGGTCCTGGGCGGCCCGCTGGGCGCGGAGACGCCCACCGGATCCGTACCGGCCCTGCCGTTCAGCAAGGTCACCACCAGCTACAGCATCGGCCTGCAGGTCACCGACCAGCCCGGTGTCCTGGCTGCAGTGGCACAGGTCTTCGCCGAACACGGTGTCTCCATCGAAACCATGCGCCAGACCATCCATGCCGACGGCACTGCATCATCCGCCGAGCTGCGTTTCGTCACGCACCGGGCATCCGAGGCTGCGCTGGCAGCCACCGTCGAGGCCATCAAGGGCCTGGACATCATCAAATCAGTCACATCCGTCCTGCGGGTAGAAGGGGTCTAATACCGTGGCTCATCAATGGCGCGGCGTCATCCGCGAATACGCCGATCGTCTTCCCGTAACCGAGAACACCGAGATCATCTCCCTCGGCGAGGGCGGCACTCCGCTCGTCAAGGCCAAGGCGCTTTCCGAGCTGACCGGCAATGAGGTCTACCTCAAGGTCGAAGGCATGAACCCCACCGGATCCTTCAAGGACCGCGGCATGACGATGGCCATGACGGCGGCCGTCGAGTCCGGCGCCAAGGCCGTGGTGTGCGCTTCCACCGGCAATACCTCCGCCTCGGCTGCCGCTTACGCCACGCAGGCCGGCATCACCTGTGCCGTGCTGGTTCCGGACGGCAAGATCTCCATGGGCAAGCTCAGCCAGGCCATCGCCCACGGCGCCGAACTGCTCCAGGTCAACGGCAACTTTGACAACTGCCTGGATGTGGCCCGCAAACTGGCCGAGGCCTACCCGGTGTTCCTGGTGAACTCCGTGAACCCGGCCCGCATTGAAGGCCAGAAGACCGCTGCCTTCGAGGTGGTGGACGCCCTGGGCGACGCTCCGGACTTCCACCTGCTGCCCGTGGGCAACGCCGGAAACATCACCGCGTACTGGAAGGGCTACACCGAGTACGCCGCCCCCTACACGAACCTTGCCGGAGACGAACTGGCTCCCGTGGCCACCAAGACTCCCGCGATGTGGGGCTTCCAGGCCGAAGGCGCTTCGCCGCTGGTGAAGGGCCATCCGGTCACGGATCCGGACACCATTGCCACCGCCATCCGCATCGGCAACCCGGCGTCCTGGGAGCAGGCCATTGCTGCCCGCGATGAGTCCGGCGGACTGATCGAAGCCGTCACGGACGCTGAAATTCTCGAGGCGCACCGCTGGCTCTCTTCCCGCGAGGGCGTGTTCGTGGAACCGGCCTCCGCCGCAGGTGTGGCCGGGCTGCTCAAGAAGCACGCCGCCGGGGAAGCCCCCGCCGGCAAGAAGATCGTCATCACCGTCACCGGACACGGGCTCAAGGATCCGCAGTGGGCCCTGCGCACCGCTGACGGTTCCGATGTTGAACCCACCAAGGTGGAGTTCGACGTCGTCTCCGTTGCCGCTGCGCTGGGACTGGAAGCCCAGGCCGCGGGTTAAGCGGACATGCACGTGAGCGATTCCGCAGCACTTCCCCGCACTGAGGCCGGGACAGCGTCCCGGGCCGGCACCGCAACCCCTGCCGTGGCCGCCGGCCAGGACGTAACGGTCCGGGTGCCGGCCACCAGCGCCAACCTGGGCCCGGGCTTTGACAGCCTGGGCCTGGCGGTGGGCCTGTATGACACCGTGCGGGTCCGGACCTCGGCGGAGCCGGGCACCCTGGTGAGCATCAGCGGGGAAGGCGCGGCAACGCTGCCCACCGATGACACCCACTTGGTGGTCCGGACCATCCGGGAAACCGTGGAGTCCGCAGGGTTTCGCCTGCAGGGCCTGCAGCTGGAAGCGGAAAACGTCATTCCGCACGGCCGCGGCCTGGGCTCTTCGGCTTCTGCCATCGTGTCCGGTGTGTTGGCGGGCAACGCACTCCTGCCGGCCGGGCTCCGGCTGAACGCCGCCGCCCTGCTGGACCTGTGCTCCCGGCTGGAAGGCCACCCGGACAACGTGGCACCCGCGCTGGCCGGAGGGCTGGCGGTCTCCTGGGAAGAAGAGGGCAAATTCCGGTCCGTAACTGCACCCGTTCACGCGGACATCATCCCGGTGGCGGCAGTGCCGGCCACTGAACTGTCCACGGAGAGCGCCCGCGGCCTGCTTCCTGCGCAGGTTCCGCATGCGGACGCTGCTGCGAACTCAGGGCGGGCCGCCCTGCTCATCCATGCCCTGTCCTCGGAGCCCGCGCTTTTGCCGGCGGGAACCGTGGACTTCCTGCATCAGGATTACCGTGCAGCGGCCATGGCACCCAGTGCTGCCCTGATGAAGCACCTGCGCGCCAACGGGATTGCTGCAGTCATCTCGGGCGCCGGGCCCACCGTCATGGCCCTGGCCCACGGTGCCGCCTCTGCGCAGCGTGCCCAGACGTTGATTGCCGAGCATCTTGAGGCCGCTGAAAGCAGCGAATTCTGGCGTGTTTTACGGCTGAGTGTGGACCGAGATGGTGCTAGAGTGGAAGAGCACCAGCGGTACTAACCGTCTTTTGTGCACCCGCATCCAGGCCGTACGCTTCTGGGCCGGCCTGAAATTTTGTTGAAAACCCGTTGTCAAGGGCATAGTGTCCAAACACGGTGTTGAAAACTGTTTCAACTGCGGGAGCTCAAATTCTCGGTGCAGCCTTCCGGGTACTGCCAAGAAAAGGTCAGTTCCCTTGAATGCCGCAAGTTCGGCAGCGAAGCTGACCAAACTCCTGTGGATTTCTTTCCAAGAGGCACCCAAGCAGATTCGCCGTTGCCCGGCACATGCCGGACCGGCGAACCCTGACCCCCATGTCTGACCATAGGGGAACCAGGGCCAATCATCCGCGGCCGGCATTGCGCCGGACCGCCCGACGAGGGGGAAGGATCCTTCGTGACAGACACCACTGACCTGACAACAGGTGTGGACTCAGCTACCGCCGGAAACAACGGCGAAGCGACTTCAAAAAGCTCCGGACTGGCCGGCCTTAAGCTCGCTCAGCTGCAGGCGCTGGCCGGACAGCTTGGCATCACCGGCGGTTCACGCATGCGTAAGGGCGACCTCGTGACCGCCATCTCCAACCACCAGCGCGGCGGTGCAGTAGCCGACCGCCCGGTGCGCGGCGCCAAGACCGAAGCCCCCCAGGCTGACGTCGCCAAGGCCGCTCCGGCCGCGGCCGAAGCACCCGCCGCCGAGCAGTCCGCCCCCGAGCGTCCTGCCCGTACCCGCAACCGCAACCGCCGCGCTGCCAGTGACGGCGTTGTCACTGCACCCGCCGCAGAAGCGCCTGCGCAGAGCGAACCGGCCCAGGCCGAGGCTCCGCGTGAAGAGACCCAGCGCGAGGAAAGCCGCCGCGAGGAGCAGCCGCAGCGCGAGCGCAGCAACCGCCGTTCACGCAGCCGCCGCGCTGACAGCGACGGCACCTCGGACAACAGCCGAACGGACTCCAAGCCGGAGACGCAGGCCCCCGAGGCAGTACCGGCCGCCTCTTCCGAGAACGGAACGGGCGCTTCGGCAAACGGTTCCGCATCCGAGGACCGCAATCGCGAGAACAACCGGGACAACTCCCGTGAGAACAACCGCGACAACGCCCGTGAAAACCGGCGTGAGAACAACCGCGGAGACCGCGACAACAACCGTGCCGAGCGCGAGAACAACCGTGCCGAGCGCGAGAACAACCGCGGTGACCGTGACAACAACCGTGCGGACCGTGACAACAGCCGCAGCGACCGCGATAACAACCGCAGCGACAGCCGTGACGACAATGACGAGAACGGGCGCGGACGCAACCGCCGTAACCGCAACCGCAATGACCGCAACGACCGCGGCGACCGCAATGACCGCAACGATCGTTTCCGGGACCGCAACGAGCGCCGCCGCAACCGGAACCAGAACCCGGATGTGGACGACGTCGAGGTCACCGAAGATGACGTCCTGCTACCCGTAGCCGGCATCCTGGACGTCCTCGAAAACTACGCCTTCGTCCGGACCTCCGGTTACCTGCCGGGCCCGAACGACGTGTATGTTTCCCTGGCCCAGGTCAAGAAGTACAACCTGCGCAAGGGCGACGCCGTCGTCGGCGCCATCCGCGCACCGCGTGAAGGTGAAAACCAGGGCGGCAACCAGCGCCAGAAGTTCAATGCCCTGGTCCGCCTGACCTCCGTCAACGGCAAGCCTGCCGAGGACAACAAGGACCGCGTGGAGTTCTCCAAGCTGGTGCCGCTGTACCCCTCCGAGCGCCTGCGCCTGGAAACCTCCGCCAAGGTGATCGGCCCGCGTGTCATTGACCTCGTGGCTCCGATCGGCAAGGGCCAGCGCGGCCTGATCGTCTCCCCGCCCAAGGCCGGTAAGACCCTCATCCTGCAGGCCATCGCCAACGCCATCACGATCAACAATCCTGAGGTCCACCTCATGATGGTCCTGGTGGACGAGCGCCCTGAAGAAGTCACGGACATGCAGCGCACGGTGAAGGGCGAGGTCATTGCCTCCACCTTCGACCGTCCCGCCGATGACCACACCACGGTTGCCGAACTCGCCATCGAGCGGGCCAAGCGCCTCGTGGAAATGGGGAACGACGTCGTCGTCCTCCTGGACTCCATGACCCGCCTGGGCCGTGCCTACAACCTGGCCGCTCCGGCGTCGGGCCGTATCCTTTCCGGTGGTGTGGATTCGTCCGCGCTGTACCCGCCCAAGCGTTTCTTCGGTGCTGCCCGCAACATCGAAAACGGCGGTTCGCTGACCATCCTGGCCACGGCCCTGGTGGAAACCGGATCCAAGATGGACGAGGTCATCTTCGAGGAATTCAAGGGCACCGGGAACATGGAACTGCGCCTGTCCCGCAACCTCGCGGACAAGCGCATCTTCCCGGCCGTGGACGTCAACGCGTCCGGTACCCGCCGCGAAGAGAACCTGCTCTCGCCTGATGAAGTCAAGATCATGTGGAAGCTCCGCCGCGTCCTGTCCGGCCTGGACACGCAGCAGGCGCTTGAACTGCTCACCGGAAAGATCCGGGAGACGCAGTCCAACGTTGAGTTCCTGATGCAGGTCCAGCAGACCACCTTGGGCACCAAGGACAACTAGCTGCCTTACCAAGCCGCTCATACTCCGGCCTCCGCGTTTTGCGGAAGTGCCGGAGTCTGGGCGGCTTGGCAGTTAACGCGCAGGTCCCGACGCGGCGCACGCCCGGAAGCTGTGCACGGATAAACTGCTGAAGGCAGTTGGAAAACTATCCGTCGTGAAATTGTCACGGATCCGTCCCGGTTTGGGACCGGATCCACCGTCGAAAGAGGAACGTAAAACATGTTTGAGTCCATACAGGGTCTGTTGGATGAGCACGCAGAGCTGCAGCTGCGGCTTTCCGATCCCGCAGTGCATGCGGACCAGGGCCTGGCCCGGCGGCTTGGGCGGCGCTACGCCGAACTCAGCCGCATTGTGGACGCCTACAACAAGTGGCACGCCCTCGAAGATGACCTTGCGGCCGCTTCGGAGATGGCAGCCGAGGACCCCGAATTTGCCGCCGAGGTTCCGGTCCTGAAGGAACAGCTGGATGACGCCCAGGAGACCCTGCGCCGCCTGCTGATTCCCCGGGACCCCAATGACGGCCGCGACGTCATCATCGAGGTCAAGGGCGGTGAAGGCGGCGATGAAGCAGCCCTGTTTGCCGGTGATCTGCTGCGCATGTACACGCGCTACGCAGAGCACCGCGGCTGGCGCACCGAGATTATCTCGGCCACTGAGTCAGACCTGGGCGGTTACAAGGACGTCTCCATGGCCATCAAGGGCAACTCGAATGACCCTGCAGAGGGCGTCTACGCACGCCTGAAGTACGAGGGCGGCGTGCACCGTGTGCAGCGCGTCCCCGTCACGGAGTCCCAGGGACGCATCCACACCTCCGCTGCCGGCGTGCTGGTGCTGCCGGAAGTGGACGAGCCCGAAGAAGTCGAGATCAGCCAGAACGATCTCAAGATTGACGTCTACCGGTCCTCCGGTCCCGGCGGCCAGTCAGTGAACACCACCGACTCCGCCGTCCGCATTACCCACCTGCCCACGGGCATCGTGGTGGCCATGCAGAACGAGAAGTCCCAGCTGCAGAACCGTGAAGCCGCCATGCGCGTGCTGCGCTCCCGCATCCTGGCGCATGAGCAGGAGAAGATCGACGCGGCGAACTCGGACATCCGCAAGTCCCAGATCCGCACCATGGACCGCTCCGAGCGCATCCGCACTTACAACTACCCGGAAAACCGGATCGTGGACCACCGCACCGGCTACAAGGCCTACAACCTGGACACCGTGCTGAACGGCGAACTGGAGGCAGTGGTGCAGGCAGCCATCGAAATGGATGAGCAGGCCCGCCTCGACGCCATTGGTGACGAGAACTAACCTGCCGATGGAATCCACCACCCTGGCAGCGGCCCTGCGCGAGGCCGCTGCCACCCTGGCCGCGGCCGGGGTGCCCAGCCCGGCCGTCGACGCCGAGCTGCTGGCCGCCCATCTGCTGGGGGAGTCACGCGGCCGGGTCAAGGCACTGGCATTCACCGACGCTCCGGTACCTGAGGGGTACGCCGAGCTTGTGGCAGAGCGCGCCGCCCGCGTCCCGCTGCAGCACCTGACCGGCACCGCATCCTTCCGCTACCTTGAGTTGAAGGTCGGGCCGGGCGTATTCGTTCCGCGGCCCGAGACCGAGACGGTGGCCCAGCTGGCCATCGACCGGATGCGCACCGTCCTCGACGCCGGGAAATCGCCGGTCCGGGCCGTGGACCTTGGCACCGGCTCCGGCGCGATCGCTGCGGCGCTGGCCTCCGAGGTTCCGGAAGCTGAGGTGTCCGCCGTCGAACTGAGCCCGCTGGCTCTGGCCTGGGCACGCCGCAACCTGGACCCGCTGGGAGTCCGCCTCCTGCATGCAGACCTGCGGACGGCCCTGGCGGATGAAGACGGAACATTTGACGTGGTGGTGTCCAACCCGCCCTATGTTCCCGCTGATGCCGTGCCCAATGAACCTGAAGCCGCCGAGCATGACCCGGCCATGGCATTGTACGGGGGAGGACAGGACGGGCTGGAACTGCCGCTGGCAGCTGCCCGCACTGCCGCCCGGCTGCTGCAGCCGGAGGGCTACTTTGTCATGGAACACGCGGAGGTCCAGGCCGAACGGATCGCTGCACTGCTCTCTGCGGAGCCCTGCTGGCGGGACGTTGCTTCGCATACTGACCTCAACGGCCGCCCGAGGGCCACCTCCGCGGTGCGGACGTCGTCGGCGGCCTGAGGCACCCTTCCACCCCACATTTGAAGTTACTTGAACCATCCGAAACGAAGGAATGAAAGACGCCCGTGACTACCACTTACGACTGCACTGATCCTCAGAGCCGAAGCGAGGGCCTGGCCAAAGCGCAGCAGGCCGTTGCCGCCAAGCAGTGCGTGGTCCTGCCCACCGACACCGTCTACGGGATTGGCGCCGACGCCTTTTCTCCGCAGGCCGTGGCAACGCTGCTCGCCGCGAAGGGCCGGGGCCGGTCCATGCCGCCGCCCGTGCTGATTCCCCGGATGCAGACCATGGACGGACTGGCGGTGGATGTCTCCGCGGATGCCCGCGCCCTGGCCGAGGCCTTCTGGCCCGGCGGCCTGACCCTGATCTTCCAGTCGCAGCCGTCCCTCACCTGGGACTTGGGCGATACCCTGGGCACCGTGGCACTGCGCATGCCGGATGACAGCACAGCGCTGGAGCTGCTGGCCCTGACCGGGCCCATGGCCGTCTCCTCGGCCAACCGCACCGGAAACCCCGCCGCGCAGACCGCCGAGGAAGCCCGCGAACAGCTGGGCGAGTCAGTGGAGGTCTACCTGGAAGCCGGCCACCGGCCTGAACACGGCGAATCCGGAGTGCCCTCGACCATCGTGGACGCCACCTCCGAGACTCTTCGCATGGTCCGCCTCGGCGCGATCAGCCTGGAGCGCCTGCAGGAAGTGGTGCCCGGAGTGCAGGGTCCCGCGGAGGACGAGGCCTAGCTGCCGGCACCCTGAGAAGTGCCGATCTCGGGGGGAGGGCAATACCCTCCGCCCGAGTGACGACGTCGTGCTGCTTACTCCAACCGAGTGTCGCGTTCCTGCGGTTTTCCGGCGGCTATTGCGGCATCGCCGCGTCACTCGATCTGCGGAAACGGCATCGCCGCGTCACTCGGGAGTGCAGACACGCCCGACGCGTCAGGGCTTAGCGGGCAGCAGTCTCCCGGCCGTGCACAGAGCGAAGAACCTCCTGCACCCGGGGTTTGGGCACGTTGCCCGTCTTTTCGGCCCAGCCCGGAACCTGGCGCTGCCCAAACCACATCATCTCCAGGCGGCGCAGCGGGCCGTGCAGCCGTTCTCCCGCGAGGGAGGACAGTTTGTAGCCGCTCCACAGCGCGCTCCGGCACAGCCAGGCCGGCAGCCGCCGCGGCGTCCGGCCGCCGGCGGCTTCCAGCACTGAGGCCACCGTCGACTGTTCCCAGGGCTGGAGCACGACGGCGGGAACGGTCCCGGAATGCTGCCCCACTGTGAGGACATACTGCACCAGGGAGTCCACCGAGCTGACCGGTGACGGAGCTGAACCGCTCCCCGCGACGGTGGCAAGGGGAGAAGAAGCCAGCCGTACAAGCTTTGCCGTGGTGGGGCGGCGCGGGCCCTGGACTGAGGTGGCGCGGATGGTCACCGTATTGCAGGATCCGGTGCGCCGCGAAGCCAGGGCCCGTTCGCCCAGGGCTTTGGACCGGGAATAGGCGGAGAAGGGCTGCACATAGCTGGTTTCGTCCAGGAAGGGCCGGTGCCCCTGGACGGCTGCGCTGCTGAGATGGATGAAGCGGCGGACACCTGCTTGGTCGGCGGCGTCGGCAATCACCGCCGGAAGCAGCGAATTGGCACCGCGCAGCGCGGGGGAGTCGGCTCCTCCCGGAGTAGCCAGTCCGGCGGCGTTGACCACTACCTCGGCGCCGGCGAAGGCCGTTGCCAGGCTTGCCTGCACATCCTGCAGGTCAGCGGCCTCATCCAGCAGGCCCGCTGTGTCAGCGGCAACGGATTCCAGCCGGGGAGCCGGGACGTTCCGGACCGTGATTCCGGCTTTCCTCAGCTCTGCACACACAGCGCTGCCAATGAAACCGGAGGAGCCGAGGACAACCCACAGCGGCTGCCGGCGGTTCGGGGACTGCGCGGGGCGGTCAAACTGCTCAGGCTGGCCGGGGCGTTCCCGCCGGTCGGACTCGTGGGACTGCTGGGCTTCGGATTCCTGCGGGGAAGGGTGCTGCGTCAAACCTGGTGCTTTCCGATCATGTGGGCGGAGCTGGAACAAGCGGCGGCATGGGCTGCCATGATCCATCGTGCAGGATGGCGCGGCTTTCGCGCCAACCGCGCCACAGGCTGGCCACGCCGGTGAGCCTGTGTTCGACGGCGAGCAGCCGCAGGAGTTCCTTGGCAGCGGTCAGCAAAGTGCCCAGGGCAAATCCGGGACGGCTGAACTGCCCGTGCACCCGCAGATACTGGGCGGTGTGACCGCGGTTGCGCATGGAATAGAAGCGGCTCAGGTCGCTGGAGTCATTCAGGTGCCTGATGCCCAGATCAATCTGTTTCTGCGGGCGGACCTTCTGCAGCACAAAATCATTGACGTACACCACGTCCGTCAGGCGGGAGGCCAGCCAACCATAGATTTCGTCGTCGCCGTTGATGAAGTAGCGCTGGTCCGGAAGGCCGATCTGACGGACCAGGCCAGCGGAAATCAGCATCCCCTCGAAGCAGCCCACATTGGTGGCAAACACCGGCGAGTCCCGGAAGACGTTCCCGCGGACGGGCACGTGGATCCCCAGGAAGGGCAGGAAGCGGTGCTGCCAGAAGAACGGCCGCCCCGCCCCGTCCATGCGCCGCCCATGGATGCACTCATACATGCCGGTCCATTTGCGCAGCGCGACCACCGCGCCGGGAAGGATGGCGACGTCGTCGTCCATCAGCCACAGCCAGGACGCGCCTTCGGCGAGGGCGCGTTCCACGCCCGCCGCGAAGCCCCCGGCGCCGCCGGCATTGACGGGCAGGCGCAGGTTCACAAGGGGAACGCTCAGCTGCTTGGCAGCGGCGGCGAGGACCTCCTGCGTGTCATCGGTGCTGGCGTTGTCCACCACGATGATCCGCACCGGTCCGGACTCAAGCGCGGCCACGGAATCCAGCAGGCCGCGCAGGTAGCCGGAACGGTTGAACGTGGTGATGACAAGCGTCAGCTCGGCAGCTTCAGCGGAACCCTGGGCGGCGGACATGTCAGAACCCGAAGTCCGACGGCGGTCCGAAGCGGCGTCCGCGCATACCCGCGGCATAGGCCCGCAGCCAGGCGGCGAAACCGCGCGGGTCGCGGGTCCTGGCGAAGTGCACGGGATAGCCCACGGCGTCCGCGGCGAAGGACCGCAGCCGCTTGTACTTCCAGGTCAGGTGGCCGCGGTTGCGGTAGAAGTAGAACTGCTTGAAGGCGTTTTCGGGAACCAGCACGTGCAGCCGGTCACCGGCCACCTGCTGCACCTCCGCCCATGCCGCGGGATGGGTCAGCGCCACGGAGGTGACTGTTCCAAAACGGATCCCGGCGCGCCGCAGGCGGATCATGAAATCCGTCTCATCTCCGCGGATGAACAGGCGCAGGTCCGGCAGGCCAACCCGAAAGAAGACATCGGCGCGGATCAGCGCGCCGTTGAAGAAGTGTCCAACGTCCGGAATGAAGCCCAGCTTTTCAACTTCGGCACGGCTGTGCGTGAGCTTGCCGTCGAGCCGGAAATGGAAGGAAAGGGTGTCCGGCTGCCCCGGGGCCACCACCAGGGGAAGGACCACGTCCATCCGGTGTTCCTGCGCGGCTTCCAGCAGGGCGGACAGGCAGTTGGGATCCTCGGGATGCGCGTCGTCATCCATGATCCAGATCCAGTCGGCACCCGAGGCCATGGCGGACAGGATAGCCAGCGAAAAACCGCCGGCACCGCCGAGGTTGGTGTGGGAACGGATGTAGGTGACCGGCGCCGGTGAGGCTTCAGCGATATCCTGAACCGGAGTCTTCCCTGAGTCCACCAAGGATACTGACGTAATGTTGGCGCTCTGCGCAGCTAGGGAGTCCAACAGTGTGGAGACGTCGTCTGGGCGGTCGAAAGTTACTGCTGCTACGGCCACGGAGTCCGGCAAAATGGTCCTTTCGAGGCAACCCGGATGCGCGGCACAAGCCGAACGGAGAAGGGTGTGCAGTTAGAATGCAGATGAGATTCCAGTCTATTACACCGGATTCTTCCGAACTGTGTTGCAACCACCGAGAAGAGAACCGGGGAACTACCCGTTGAGGATTATGAGGCAGACAAGCACGGACGAAAGCGGGTCCTTCCGCGAGGAAAAACCTGCATTGTGGCTGTGGTCACAGTACATCCTGGACTCTCTGGCCTGGATTGTGGCAGTGGTCCTGGCACTGGTTCTGCGCTACGAACTGACGGTGGACCAGATCAATTTCGGCGGCCTCGCAGTCTTCTGCGGTGTGGCCGTGCTGGTGCAGTTGGTGGTTGGATACTCCTTCGCCCTGTACCGCGGGAGGTACAGCTTCGGCAGCTTCCATGAGATGCGGCTGCTGGCCATGGTCACCCTGGTTGTGGCCGTCATCCTGGTCCTGGTCAGCGCACTCTTCGGCCTGACCATCGACATTCCCCGCTCCACCGGCATGATCGCCTTCCCGTTTGCCTGCCTGTTCATGGCTGCCATCCGCTACCTGAAGCGCATGTATGTGGAGGGCAAGGTTCGGCCGGGCGACGAAGCCCAGCGCGCCCTCGTGTACGGAGCCGGTTTCCTGGGCAGTTCGCTGGTCACCCGCATGATGAAGGATCCCGATTCCCCTTATTACCCCGTTGGCCTGATCGATGATGACCCGGCCAAGAAGCATCTCCGGCTGTCCACCGTTCCGGTGCTGGGCCGCCTGGAGGATTTGCGGGAGATTGTGCAGCGAACCCGCGCCACCACGCTGATCATTGCCATCGCCGACGTCGAAGCCCGCCAGGTGCGGCAGGTCACCGACACCGCCGAGGGGCTGAACCTGCGGGTGCTGGTGCTGCCGCCGCTGAAGGACATGCTCAGCAAGGGCGCCGGGGCCGGACTGACCGATTTCCGCGAGGTCGCCGTCGAAGACCTCATCGGCCGCCGTCCCGTGGACATCCATGTGGAGGAAGTGGCCGGCTACCTCACCGGACGCAAGGTCCTGGTAACCGGTGCCGGCGGTTCCATCGGCTCGGAACTGTGCCGCCAGATCACCGCTTTTGACCCCGCTGAACTGATCATGGTGGACCGGGATGAAACCGGCCTGCAGCTCACCCAGCTCTCCATTACCGGCCACGGCCTGCTCAACGGCAAGGACACCGTCCTGGCCGATATCCGGGACCCCGAGGCACTGGACCAGATCTTCTCCGAGCGGCGTCCCGACGTCGTTTTCCATGCAGCCGCTCTCAAGCACGTCTCCCTGCTGGAGCAGTATCCGCAGGAGGCCTGGAAGACGAACGTCCTGGGCACAGCGAATGTCCTGCGTGCAGCCAAGAAGGCCAAGGTCCGGTACTTCGTGAACATCTCCACGGACAAGGCCGCAAACCCCACCACGGTGCTGGGGCACTCCAAGCGTGTGGCGGAAAAGCTCACCGCATGGATGGCCGGCAGCACCAAGGACCGCTACGTCTCCGTGCGGTTCGGCAACGTGATTGGCAGCCGCGGCTCCATGCTGCCGCTGTTCACGGAACAGATCCGCCAGGGCGGACCCCTGACCGTGACCGACCCCGAGGTCACCCGCTTCTTCATGACCATCCCTGAGGCTTGCCAGCTGGTCATTCAGGCCGGCGCCATCGGCCGCGGCGGCGAAGTCCTGATCCTGGACATGGGCGAGCCGGTGAAAATCCTGGACGTGGCCAAGCGCATGATTGCCATGTCGGGCAAGGACATCGAAATCGTCTTCACCGGCCTGCGCCAGGGCGAAAAGATGCATGAGATTCTGGTGGGGACCGGCGAGGATGACTCCCGGCCGCTGCACCCGAAGATTTCCCACACCGCGGTGGACGAGCTGGACCCCTCGGACCTGAAGTTCGAAGACTGGCTGCTCAAATGCGGTGTGAATACCCACGGCGAGGCACTGCCTCCGGTCACCGGCATCGGCGACTCAGCCGCCCGGGACCGTGCCGGCCTGCACCGCTTCAACGGCGGAACGGCTGAACGGCGGACCGGCTGATGCTGCTGGCCCTGTGCACCGGTGCGGCGTTCCTCGCCAGCCTGCTGCTGCCGTTTCTGTTCGTCCCCTTCCTGCGTCGTCTCGGTGTCCTGGATATCCCCAATGAGCGTTCTTCCCACTCCAAGGTGATCATCCGCGGCGTGGGCGTCACGATCGCCGTCGGCGTTCTGCTGGGGCTGGGACTGTCCCTCATTACCGGCCTGGTGGCGGTGGACCGCTCCATAGTGCTGATCCTGATGGCTGTCATTGCCCTGGCGTCGCTGCTGGGGTGGATAGAGGATTTCCGCGGATTGTCCGTCCGGGTCCGCGCAGGCCTGCAGCTGCTGCTGGGAATTGCCGGCACCGCCGCGCTGGTGTGGACCATGGGGCAGAGCTACTGGTGGATTCCGGTGGGTGCGCTGGCCATCGCCGCCTACATCAACGTTGCCAACTTCATGGACGGCGTGAACGGAATCTCCGGGCTGCACGGCATCACGGTGGGCGTCCTGTACTCTGTGGCCGGAGTCCTGGGGGACCAGCTGTGGATGACGGTGGCCGGTGCGGTCACCGCGGCGGCTTTCGCCGCTTTCCTTCCATGGAACCTGGGCCGGGGATCGGTGTTCATGGGCGACGTCGGCAGCTACCTCCTGGGGGCATCGATTTCCGGCATCGCGGTGGCAGCCTTCCTGGCCGGCGTCAACGTGGAGTACCTGCTGTTCCCGATTGTCATCTACCTCGCCGACACCTTCTCGACCCTCCTGCGGCGCATGAGCAGGGGAGAGCGCTGGTACGCGGCGCACCGCCAGCATGTTTATCAGCGCCTCACCGACGCCGGCCTGAGCCATCTTCAGTCCGCCTCAGTGGTGACAGGCTGCACCCTCCTCACCGGAGCAGCGGGGTTCGCAGTGGCGGGTGGAGACGATGTGCTGAAGGTCGCTGTGACGCTGCTCGCCGTGGCCGTCGTGGTGTTTTACCTGTTCTCGCCCAGGGTTTTCGGACGCCGCACCGCGGAGGTGTGAAGCCGTGAGACGCGTCCGGACAGGAGGCACTTCTATGTGCTGTAGAATTTCAGGAGCCGACGTCACCCGCGGCCTATCACCACACTTCAGGCAAGGAAGACTGCCCACACCATGAGATCCGCAGACGGCTCCCGCTTCGGTGGGATCCTGAATCCCTCCGGGCCAACGAAGGCCCCCTGGCTGGGAATTCTCAGGGCCGCCCTTGTCATGACCGGTATCGGTGCCCTCTGCGCTGCTGCTGCCGCCGCAGTGATTGTGGATCTTGAAGCAGCGGCCAGTGCCCTTCTTGGCTGGTTCCTGATCGTTGCTTTCTTTGGGATCAGCCTCCTGGTGGGGCATTTTGTCGGGCGGAAGAATCCATCAGGCGCCATTGGCATGTTCGTAGTCACCTACGCCATCAAAATGGTTGGCTTCGCTGTCATTCTTTTGATGCTCGGCGTGCCGCCGTGGCTGAACCGTGAATGGTTTGCGCTGACGGCCCTGGGTGTTGTGGTTCTCTGGCAGGCCGCAGAGATTCGCGCCTTTTCCCGAACCCGTTACCTGATCTTTGCCGACGATCCCGAACCGGCCGGCGAAGGAGTCAAACATGCCTAAGCAACAGCCTTCAACGGTGCCCCCAGCCTTCGAGGCTCCCATCAGTTTCCGGCGCGCAGTGATGCAGTATGTCCTTGCGGGAATCATCGCCCTGGGTTTGATAGGGTGGGGGCTGGATAGTTTCCTGGGAACTCGCTGGATTTTACCGGCCGGTATCGTCATGGGTGCGATCAGTGGCTACTATGTGGCCGCCGCGCACCGGCGCACCTCGGGTGCAGACCGACCCACCAGGGGCGGAAAACAGTCGGATACGGATAAATCGAATTGACTTCACAAAACCGAAATAACGGGCGCACCTCATGCGTGCCCGCCAATGACATGCCCAACGATGGACACAGCAGAGAGGAAACGCGTTGATCGCGCTTGCGCTTCCCGCCTCCAATGACGAGGGATTCGTTCCACCCACCCTCGAAGACATGCACCTCCCTGAGATCCTTCCCTGGGGCGCCCCGAGCGGTGAAGGATTTGGTAAGCAAATGCTGCTTATCCTCATCTCCATCATCATCATCGGGTGGTTTTTCGTAGCCGCAGCCCGCAAGGGGCAGCTGGTCCCCGGACGGTTCCAGTTCCTTGGTGAATTCGGATACAACTTCGTCCGGAACTCGATCGGCCGGGACATCATCGGTGAGAAGGACTTCAAAGCCTTCACTCCGCTGCTGTTCAGCCTGTTCTTCTTCATTCTGATCAACAACCTGTGGGGCACCATCCCGCTGGCGCAGCTGCCCACCACCTCACATGTGGGTGTGGCCTACGCCCTGGCCGGCATTGTGTACTTCACCTGGATCATTCTGGGCATCAAGAAGCACGGCTTGGCCTACTTCAAGTTCGCGACTGTGCCGTCCGGCGTGCCGATGGCCATTCTGCCGCTCGTGGTCCTGATTGAAATCATCTCCACCTTCCTGGTCCGTCCCATCACGCACAGCCTGCGACTCTTCGCGACCATGCTGTCGGGCCACCTCATTATCATGCTGGCGGGTGCCGGAACCTCGTTCCTGCTGGTGCATGCAGAGGGACTGCTGAAGCCGCTGGGTATCCTCACCCTCGCCGGCGGCGTCGCTATGTTCCTCTTCGAAGTTTTGATCCAGGTCCTGCAGGCCTATGTCTTCACCCTGCTGACCGCGATCTACATCCAAGGCTCCCTGGCCGAGGAACACTAAACCTCCCCTTCCGGGGAACCTCCCCTGAACCACACAACCTGCCCTTTCGGGCATCTTGAAAGGAACAAGCCAAATGATTGGTGAAATCAACGGCAACATCAACCTCGTCGGTTACGGCCTGTCGGCCATCGGCGGCGCCATCGGCGTGGGTCTGGTCTTCGCTGCGTACATCAACGGTGTTGCCCGCCAGCCGGAAGCCCAGCGCGTCCTCCAGCCCATCGCCTTCCTTGGCCTTGCACTGACTGAAGCACTGGCTATCCTTGGTCTGGTTTTCGCGTTCGTTCTGTAACTTCAGCGCGAATTTTCCTAACCAAGTAGATAGGACGGATGGTAAATGAACGAGGCACTAATCCTCGCCGCTGAAGAAGGCGCGAATCCGCTGGTCCCAAACATCTGGGAGATCCTCGTAACACTGCTTGGCTTCGCTGTGCTGATGTTCATCGTGGTCAAGTTCGTCGTCCCGATGTTCGAGAAGACGTACGCAGAGCGCACCGAGGCCATCGAAGGCGGACTTAAGAAGGCCGAAGCCGCACAGGCTGAAGCCAGCGCGGCCTTGGATGAATACAAGCAGCAGCTGATCGACGCACGCACCGAAGCCAACCGGATCCGTGAGGAAGCACGCGCCGAAGGCGCCCAGATCCTTGCAGACCTGAAGGCCAAGGCCGGCGCCGAATCCGCCCGCATCATGGAACAGTCCCACATCGCCATTGAGGCGGAGCGCCAGGCAGCTGTCGTTTCCCTCCGCAGCGAAGTGGGAACCCTCGCCACTGAACTGGCTAGCAAGATTGTTGGCGAGTCCCTCGCTGACGATGCGCGTGCCGGCCGTGTGGTTGACCGCTTCCTTGACGATCTGGAAAACCAGAACGCAGGTGCGGTTCAGTAATGGCAGGTATATCGAGCGAGTCACTGGCTGCGGCTCAGGTGAAGCTGGAAGCCCTGCTTCCCGGCGCAACCCTGTCCCTGGCCGAAGAACTCTTTGGAATTCTGGGCCTGCTGGACAGCGATGCTGGACTGCTGCGTGCCCTGACGGATCCGGCTCGTGAAGCCTCTGCCAAGGCGGCCCTGGTCTCCAAGCTGGTTCACGGCAAGGTTTCAACCGACGCCGAACAGTTTGTTGCTTCTCTGGTGGAGTCCCGGTGGCGGACCCCGCGTGACCTCGGCGATGCCCTGGAAACCCTGGGCGCAACAGTGGTTTCCGCTGTTGCGGAAAACAAGGGTCCCGGCCTGGCCGGACTGGAAGAGCTGGAGAACGATTTGTTCCGGTTCAACCAGGTGGTTGCAGCCAATCATGAGGTGCAGCGCGCCCTGCAGGAACCGCAGGCGTCCGCCCGGGCCCGCTCGGAACTGGCACTGAAGCTGGTGCCGGGTGTGGGAGCCGAAGCAAAGGTGCTGATCAAGCAGGCAGTAACCGCCCCGCGCGGACTGCGGCCCTCGGCACTGGTCAAACGCTTCATGGAACTGGTAGCGGCCCGGCAGCAGCGGTGGATTGCAGAAGTGCAGTCAAGCCGTCCGCTGACGCTGGAACAGCAGAAGCGTCTGCAGTCCTCCCTCAACGGACTGTACGGCCGTGAGCTGAAGATCAATGTCAACGTGGACCCGGCCCTTTTGGGCGGCATCCGTGTCACGGTGGGGGATGAAGTAGTTGATTCCACCGTTGTGACGCGACTGACTGAACTTCGCCGAAAGCTCGCTGTCTAGTCACCTTCGTGGCCGGAAACGGCCAGAGAAACAATTGAGAACCAATCACGGTCATCGGCAACAAGCGATGATCACAACATAGGAGAGCAGGGACTGCAGATGGCCGATTTGACCATCAACGCCGACGACGTCCGTAATGCGTTGAACGAATTCGCGGCGTCCTACGAACCCGGAAACGCAGAGCGCGTTGAAGTTGGCCGCGTAACAACTGCCAGCGACGGCATTGCCCGTGTGGAGGGCCTGCCCTCCGTCATGGCAAATGAGCTGCTTCGGTTTGAGGACGGCACGCTGGGCCTCGCCCAGAACCTCGACACCCGTGAAATCGGTGTTGTTGTACTCGGCGATTTCGCCGGGATCGAAGAAGGCCAGGAAGTTCACCGCACCGGTGAAGTCCTGTCCGTACCCGTAGGCGACGCCTTCCTGGGCCGCGTTGTTGACCCGCTGGGCGAGCCCATGGATGACCTGGGCCCGATCCAGGCCGAGGCACGCCGTGCACTGGAACTCCAGGCACCCGGCGTTACCCAGCGCAAGTCGGTTCACGAACCGCTTCAGACCGGACTCAAGGCAATCGACGCCATGATTCCGATCGGCCGCGGCCAGCGCCAGCTGATCATTGGCGACCGCAAGACGGGTAAGACCGCCATTGCCGTTGACGCCATTCTGAACCAGAAGGCCAACTGGGAGTCCGGCGATGTTGAGAAGCAGGTGCGCTGCATTTATGTAGCCATCGGCCAGAAGGCATCCACGGTCGCCGAGATCAAGCGCACCCTCGAAGACAAGGGCGCAATGGCGTACACCACCATTGTTGCTTCCCCTGCTTCGGACCCCGCAGGCTTCAAGTACCTGGCACCGTACGCCGGTTCGGCCATTGGCCAGCACTGGATGTACGGCGGCAAGCACGTTCTGATCATCTTTGATGACCTGTCCAAGCAGGCCGAAGCCTACCGCGCCGTCTCACTGCTGCTCCGGCGCCCGCCGGGACGCGAGGCATACCCGGGCGACGTGTTCTACTTGCACTCCCGCCTGCTGGAGCGTTGCGCCAAGCTGTCCGACGAGCTCGGTGCCGGTTCGATGACGGGCCTGCCCATCATCGAAACCAAGGCAAACGACGTCTCGGCGTACATCCCGACCAACGTCATCTCCATCACCGACGGTCAGATCTTCCTGCAGTCGGACCTCTTCAACGCCAACCAGCGCCCCGCCGTCGACGTCGGTATTTCCGTCTCGCGCGTCGGTGGTGCTGCACAGCAGAAGGCCATGAAGAAGGTCTCCGGTACGTTGAAGCTGGAACTGGCCCAGTACCGCGACATGCAGGCATTCTCCATGTTTGCTTCGGACCTGGACGCAGCCACCCGTCAGCAGCTCACCCGCGGTGCGCGTCTGATGGAACTCCTCAAGCAGGGTCAGTACGCTCCGTACCCCGTTGAAGAGCAGGTTGTCTCGATTTGGGCCGGCACCAACGGCTACCTGGACGATGTTCCCGTGGAAGATGTGCTCCGCTTTGAAGGCGAGTTCATCGACCACCTGAAGCACTCCACGTCCGTCCTGACCACCCTGGCCCAGACGGGCAAGCTTGAGGACTCCACTGTGGATGAACTCAAGTCCCGCGTTGTTGCGTTCAAGCAGGGCTTCTTCGGAGAAGGTGACAACCACATGGTTGCCGCCGGCAATGAAGAGCACTCCGCCTTGGGCGAAGACGCTGTTGACCAGGAAAAGATCGTCAAGCAGAAGCGCTAGCAGCTTTGCGTTCCGTGCCCGGGTTTTTGATCCGGGCACGGAACTCTAGGCCTATGCCTTAGCCCCTAGTAGAACGCTAGGAACTGAAAGGAAAAGTATGGGAGCCCAAATTCGGGTCTACCGTCAGAAGATCGCCTCGACGACGTCGATGCAGAAGATCTTCAAGGCGATGGAGCTGATTGCTGCCTCTCGCATTGGAAAGGCACGCACCCGTGTGGCTGCGTCATTGCCGTATTCCAATGCGATCACCCGTGCCGTTTCTGCTGTGGCGTCCCAGTCGGAAATCGACCACCCGCTGACTACCGAGCCGGAGCAAATCCGTCGGGCAGCCATGGTTGTTATGACATCCGACCGCGGTCTTGCTGGTTCGTACTCCGCCAGTGTGCTTAAGCAAAGCGAATCCTTGGCCGAATTGCTCCGTGAAGAGGGCAAAGAGGTCAAGACCTACCTGGTGGGACGTAAGGCGCAGGCGTACTACGATTTCCGGAGCCGCGAAACTGCGCGTGTCTGGACCGGAAACACCGATGCACCGGACTTCGAAACCGCCCGAGAAATCGGCCGCGCTCTTCTTGATGACTTCAACACAGACTACGAAGACGGCGGCGTGGATGAAATCCACATTGTCTACACGCGGTTCAAGTCGATGGTTGTCCAGGAACCCACGGTCATCCGTCTGCTTCCGCTGGAGGTAGTCGAGGAAGAAGCGCAGTCTGAGACTGAGCTGCTTCCCCTGTACGAGTACGAGCCCGAACCCGAAATGGTTCTTGACGCACTGCTGCCGCGCTACATCGAGTCGCGCATCTTCGCAGCCATGCTTCAGGCAGCCGCTTCCGAGCTCGCCGCCCGCCAGCGTGCAATGAAGTCCGCAGGGGACAACGCCACTGACCTTATTAAGAAGTACACGCGACTTCGCAATAACGCCCGTCAGGCCGAGATCACCCAGGAACTGTCCGAGATTGTGGCCGGTGCCGACGCGCTCAGCGCGTCCTAGCCCGGCTCTCAACAGGACCCGTTCCACCAAGAAGCAAACTTTAGTCCACACGCCATCTAACTGAGTGAAGTGAGAGAGATGACTGCCCAAACTGTCGAGCACGGATCTGATTCCGTAGCCTCGGGTGCCACCGGCCGTATCGCCCGTGTCATCGGCCCGGTTGTCGACGTCGAATTCCCGGCTGACGCAATCCCTACCATCTACAACGCGCTGACCACCGAGCTGACGCTCAACGGTGAAACCCGCACCATTACGTTCGAAACGTCCCAGCACCTCGGTGACAACCTCGTGCGCGCCATTTCCATGCAGGCCACCGACGGCCTGGTCCGCGGCGCAGCCGTCAAGGATACCGGCGCTCCGATTTCTGTCCCCGTGGGCGACGGCGTCAAGGGCCACATCTTCAACGTCCTGGGCAAGCCCCTGGACGTTACCGAAGAGCAGCTTGAGATCACCGAGCGCTGGCCCATCCACCGCAAGGCCCCTAACTTTGCGGACCTCGAAGGCTCCACCGAGATGCTGGAAACCGGCATCAAGGTCATCGACCTTCTGACCCCGTACATCAAGGGTGGAAAGATCGGCCTGTTCGGCGGCGCCGGCGTCGGCAAGACCGTGCTGATCCAGGAAATGATCACCCGTGTTGCCCGTAACTTCGGTGGTACTTCGGTATTCGCCGGTGTTGGCGAGCGTACCCGTGAAGGAAATGACCTCTGGGTTGAAATGGAAGAGGCAGGCGTCCTGAAGGACACCGCCCTTGTATTCGGCCAGATGGATGAGCCGCCGGGAACGCGTCTGCGCGTGGCCCTGTCCGGGCTGACCATGGCGGAGTACTTCCGCGATGTGCAGAACCAGGACGTGCTGCTGTTCATTGACAACATCTTCCGCTTCACGCAGGCAGGTTCGGAAGTTTCAACGCTTCTGGGCCGCATGCCGTCCGCTGTGGGTTACCAGCCGAACCTTGCCGATGAGATGGGTCTCCTCCAGGAACGCATCACGTCCACCAAGGGTCACTCGATTACGTCAATGCAGGCCATTTACGTGCCTGCTGATGACTACACCGACCCGGCCCCGGCCACCACGTTCGCGCACCTGGACGCCACCACGGAACTTTCCCGTGAAATCGCCTCGCGCGGCCTGTACCCGGCCGTGGATCCGCTGACCTCCACGTCGCGCATCCTCGACCCGCAGTACGTGGGCCAGGAGCACTACGACACGGCTGTCCGCGTCAAGCAGATCCTTCAGAAGAACAAGGAACTGCAGGACATCATCGCCATCCTCGGTATTGACGAGCTGGGCGAAGAGGACAAGATCGTTGTGGCACGTGCCCGCCGCATCCAGCAGTTCCTGTCTCAGAACACCTACACCGCCAAGCAGTTCACCGGCGTCGAGGGCTCCACGGTCACCATCAAGGAAACCGTTGAAGGCTTCAAGGCCATCTGCGACGGCGACGTTGACCACATTGCCGAGCAGGCCTTCTTCAACGTTGGCAGCATGGACGATGTCATGGCCAACTGGGCGAAGATCCAAGAGCAGACCGGGAAGTAAGCCCCATGGCGAACACTGCTGAACTCGAAGTTGAGATTGTCGCAGCGGACCACTTTGTGTGGTCCGGCGCGGCAACGACGGTCAATGCACGCACCAGCGAGGGCAGCGTCGGGATCCTTCCCGGCCACGCTCCGCTGCTGGCCATCCTGGCTGCAGGCGAAATGGCCATCGAGCCGGTCTCCGGTGCACGCTTCACGGTCACTGTTGACGGCGGATTCTTCTCCGTTGACAGCAACCGCGTGGTAATTGTCGCTGACAACGCTCAGTTGAACGACGCAGCCAACGCTGGGACTCGCTGACCCTTCCCAATGAGCAGCTCCTATGTGTTCATTGCGCTGGCAGGGCTCCTGTTCCTGCTGGTACTGGCAGTAGTTCTGTTCGGAGTGCGCCGCAGCCAGCTGCGGCGCACCCTGGGTACATTTGACGCCTCCATTTGCCTTCCGCCCCGCGGTTGGCAGATGGGGGTTTGTCGTTATACGGACACCCGTCTGGAGTGGCTGAGGCTCATCTCGCTCAGCCCGCGTCCGCCCCACAGCTTCCTCCGCAGTTCCCTGGAAATCGGGAGCTGGAGGGAGCCGACCGAAGCTGAGCGTGCCCGGATCCAGCCCGGCGCCATTATCGTCACCCTGTGTCACGAGGACAGCGAGTTCCTCCTGGCAATGAAGTACGAGGTCTACACCGGCCTCTCCTCATGGCTGGAAGCCGGCCCGGTCATCGGCATCGGCACCTGGCGCTGAGTCCGGGACCAGCCGTCGGCCACCTTAGTATTGAGGCATGGAAGACGTCATTGTTGTTACCGGCCCGGCCTCGCTCAACGGAGCAGTCAGTGTCCCCGGAGCCAAAAACAGCGTCCTGAAACTCATGGCGGCAACACTGCTTGCCCAAGGACGCTCCACCATCACCAACGTGCCCAACATCCAGGATGTCTGGATCATGGCCGAGCTGCTGCGCCGGCTGGGCTGCACCGTTGATTACGACGTCGACGCGGGCTCTGTCTCGATCGACGTTCCCGAGCTGCCCGGACACCAGGCGGACTATGACCTGGTGCGGGCCATGCGTGCCTCCATCTCCGTGCTGGGCCCGCTTGTGGCGCGCTGCCGGCAGGCCGAGGTGGCGCTCCCGGGCGGCGACGCCATCGGTTCCCGCGGTTTGGACATGCACCGCGCCGGGCTTGAGCTGATGGGAACCACCATCACCATTGACCACGGCTATTTGGTGGCGTCCGTTCCGGAAGGGCTGATCGGCGCCCGCCATCTGCTGGACTTCCCCTCCGTCGGTGCCACCGAAAACCTGATGATGGCCGCAACCCTGGCCGCCGGCACCACCGTGATTGACAACGCCGCGCGCGAACCGGAAATCACCGACATTGCCGAGATGCTCAACGAGATGGGTGCACGGATCTCCGGCATAGGCACCAACACCCTGGTGATCGAGGGGGTGGAGCGGTTGAACCCGGTGGTCCACCGGGTAGTGCCTGACCGGATCGTCGCGGGAACCTGGGCGTTTGCCGCTGCCATTACCGGCGGCTGCATCGAAGTCCGCAACGCCGATGCCTCCGCCTTGAGCGTTGTCCTGGACAAGCTCTCCCAGGCCGGCTGCACCGTCACGGTGGGGGAGGACAGCTTCACGGTCAAGGGCAATGACCGCCCGGAGCCCATCAATGTGTCGACGCTGCCCTACCCGGGCTTTCCCACCGACCTGCAGCCCTTTGTCGTGGCTATGAACGCAGTGTCCACCGGATCCGGGATGGTAACCGAAAACGTCTTTGAAGCGCGCTGGGGATTCACTTCGGAGCTGGCCCGGCTGGGGGCAGTGATTCGGCTCGACGGCCACCACGCCCTGATCCAGGGCGTTCCCCGGCTGTCCGGTGCACCGGTGGAAGCCAACGACATCCGTGCAGGAGCTGCACTGGTGATTGCCGGGCTTGCGGCGGAGGGCACCACGGAGGTCCGCGGGGTGGACCATATTGACCGCGGCTATGAGAACTTCATGGAGAACCTGCGCGGACTCGGGGCGCGGGTCGTGCGCCGGCGGAGCTGATTGCTGGTCCTTCGTTGCTGTCCCTGAGCCCGGGCCCCTGACCCGTTCCCCTGGCCCGTTGGACACCCCCGGACCGCACAAACTTCCCCCGGACCGCATAAACAAAGGAAGTCCCCGGCAGATGCCGGGGACTTCCTTTGTTTATCCGGGAACCCCCGGACAGGTAATGCTGAGTTTGTGGCGAAGCTTAGAGGGCGGTGACGCCGGTGGCCTGGGGGCCCTTGGCGCCCTGGCCGATTTCGAACTCAACGCGCTGGTTCTCATCAAGCGTCTTGAAGCCACCGGTCTGAATTTCAGAGTAGTGAACAAAGACGTCTCCGTCTGAATCATCGGGAGTGATGAAGCCGAAGCCCTTTTCAGCGTTGAACCATTTGACGGTACCCTGTGCCATTTTGTTTCTCCTCATAAGTGGAACTACCGGCCGCCACACCCCGCGGCGGCCTATTGTTACTGAAACGGGAAGGCTCAAGTTCCTTGCCATTCAGCAGTTCCTTGAGGAGCTTCACGCTCGCAACGGTCTTGCGAGCATGAATAACACCTACACAAAGACTGGTTATAGGATTACACACCCGTAATGGCTGGTCAACGAATTGGTCCGAAAAATTTCCCAGTATTTCGTCGAGTATTCTTCGGGGCCGTTTCAGGTGTTCCGATCACGGGCGAGGATTCCGCCGGTGAGCTAAAACAGCCTAAAAGAGGCGGGACTCCGAATCGTCCACGCCGCGCATGGCGTCGTAATCCAATGTCAGGCATTCGATGCCGCGGTCATTTGCCAGCACCCGCGCCTGCGGCTTGATCTGCTGCGCGGCAAACACGCCCTTAACGGGGGCGAGGAGCGGATCGCGGTTGAGCAGTTCCAGATACCGTGTCAGCTGCTCCACGCCGTCAATATCTCCCCGGCGCTTGAGCTCCACGGCCACGGTGGCCCCGGAGGCGTCACGGGCAAGAATGTCCACGGGTCCGATCGCCGTCATGTATTCCCGGCGGATCAGGGTGTAGCCCGCCCCCAGCTTGGTGATCTGCTCGGCAAGGAGCCGCTGCAGGTCAGCCTCCACTCCGTCCTTGATCAGGCCGGGGTCAACACCCAGGTCATGGTTGGTCTCGGAGAACCGTTCATAGATGCTGATGACCAGTTTGTCGTCGGTCTTGGCGCTCTGAACGTTCCAGGTTTCGATCACGCCCGTTTCGGCGTCGTCCTCGCCGGGCGCGGTGATGCGCAGGGTGGCCGGAGGGCTCATCCAGTTCAGGGGTTTGTAGGAGCCGCCGTCGGAATGGATCAGGACGGAACCGTCGGCTTTTACCATCAGCAGACGGACGGCGAGCGGAAGATGGGCACGGAGGCGGCCGATGTAGTCAACAGAGCAGCGGGCTATTACTAAACGCACAGTTGCACTTTACCGGCTCTGCTCGGGCAAAATGATCTATATGCCCCGTTCCAACCGACCCCGCCGCCCGCCGGGCGCAGCCAACGCCAATCTGGGCCGGAGTGCCCGCAGCAAGTGGGCAGTGCCTGCCGTGGAGCTGGACCTGGAGCGGACCCGCGCCGGCATTCCGCAGCGTGAAAGTGCGCCTGACGGTGAATGGTCAGTGCGGCAAATCACGGCACGCAATGCGGCAAAAGAGTACAAATGCCCCGGATGCGGCATGATCATCCCCCCGGGAATCCCGCACCTGGTGGTGTGGCAGGAGGATTCGCTCCTGGGCCGTGAAACCGCCGTCGCAGACCGCCGGCACTGGCACGAGCGGTGCTGGCGGACGCGGCGAACCGGCGGCCGGCGCCGCTAGAGCCGGTCCTGGCGCGAAATAAACACTTCCTTGAGCAGCAGCAGCACCGCGGCCGCGGTGGGAATGGCAATCAGGGCACCGAGGACGCCCAGCAGCGTTCCGCCTGCGATAACTGCGATGACGGCTACGGCGCCGGGTACCGCCACGGCGCGCTGCATGATGCGCGGGGATACAAAGTAAGCCTCGAACTGCAGGTAGGCCACATAGAACAGGGCAAACACCACGGCCGTCTGCCAGCTGACGGTAAGCGCCACCAGGGAAACCAGGACCAGTGCGATGGGCGGTCCCACCAGCGGAATGAAGGCCAGCAGGGCGACCACAAACGCCAGCAGGACCGAGAACGGCACTCCCGTGATGGACATGACGATAAAGGCGTACGTGGCGTCCAGCAGGGCCACCAGCCCCTGGCCGATGACATAATTGCCCACGCTGCTGGTGATTTCTTCTGACAATACCTCCACCCGGCGCCGCCGGCTGCGCGGTGCCAGCCGATAAGCCCATTTCTTCATGGAGGGCAGGGATGAGAGGAAATAGAGAGTCAGCACCAGGATGATCAGCGCACCGAAAAGTCCGTTGGCAATGACGGTGCCCACGGAGAGCACTCCGCCGAAAACTCCGCCGAGGGCGTCGGCATTGGTGAAGAATTTGTTGACCTCGTCTTCGATTCTCTCGCGCACATGGAACTGGTCTTCAATGCTGACGAAGAAATCGGATTCCAGGAACTTGTCCACGTACCCCGGCGCATTGGTGACGATTTCCGAGGTTTGCCGGACGATGGTGGGGATCAGGGTTGCGAAGAAACCAATAACGATGGCGGCCAGGCCCAAGACGGTGATGGCAATTCCGGCAGGCCGGGGTATGTGCCGTGCCCCCAGCCACCGGACCACCGGGTCCAGGCCCAGGGCAATGAACAGTGCTGCGCCAATCCACACCAGCAGTTCACCGACGTTGGTGAGGATGAAATATCCCAGCAGGGCAATTCCCACGCCCACCGAAAACATGAAGCCAAAGTGAATCGGATGGCCGTTCATGCCGCGGGGCTGATCATCGGTGCCCGCGCGGTCCACGCCGCCGGCCCGGGTTCCGGCTTTCCCGGGGGCTTCATCGGCTGCAGCGGCGGCTTCGGGCGGGATCTCAAACCGGGGCCGGGGGAGGGGTCCGGGAACACCGCGGGGCACCGCGTGCCGGATCCGCTCCGAAGCTCCGGTCAGGAACCGCCTTCCCGGGCGTTCCGGCGGAGCCGGTTCCCCTGCCTGCTGCGGCCCGGAAGGAGGCTGCTCAGCCGGCTGGTCCTGGTTCTCGGCCATAATTTTCCAAGTCTCCTAGCTCTGGCGAACGCCCGCCGTACGAAGCGTCACATTATCAGCAGGAGCCATGACGGGAGGGGGCCGCCGTCCGACACGGGGCCCCGAATGTGCCCCCAACATGTATTTCGTTACCATTGGGTTATAAACCGGTTACCGCCCCGACAGCCATGAGGCCACGTCCCGTTCCGCCTGCCCGCAGGTGAGGCGATTGCACCGAGACTGAAGATAGGTAAGTTGTGCGAAACAAAATTGCAGTTCCGCTGATTGTGATCGGCGTGCTCCTGATGCTCGTCGGCATCGGCCAGCGCACCATCTGGGCTCCTCCCACCACCCTCACCGCCGCAGCACCGTCCCAAGACCGCGAAGCACCTCTGACCGTCATCGGCTCGGACGTCCTCACCGAACATTCCGGGGGCGTGGACCTGACTGTTGCCGGGGACGGCACCTTCCTGATGGCCGTGGGCCGGGCCGACGACGTCGATGCCTGGGTGGGGGATGCCTCCGCGCTGCGGATTGGAGCCGACGGCGACTCCCTGACCTCGGAGATTGCGGACGGGACTGCGACAGTGCCCAACCCCGCCGGTTCCGACCTGTGGGTCTCGGAACAGGACATCGACGGTGAAACCACCTTCACCTGGGAAGCTCCAGCGGAAGGGGACTGGCAGATCCTGCTGGCCACTGACGGCACCGGCGCCGCTCCTGCGGATGTCTCCGTCACCTACGCCAATGATGCGTCCACCCCGTTCGCCATCCCGCTGATCGTTGCGGGCGCGCTCGTCGCCGTTCTCGGCCTGGCCCTGGCCTTTACCTCCGGGCGGGGCAGCAACGGACGCCCCTCCGGCGGCAACGGTCCGGCAAACGCCGGCCCGGAGACCAGGACCCCGGCGGGGGCCGCCCACCCGGCCACCGGAACCACCACGTCGCATCCGGCTGCCGACAAGCCGGCCACCGATAAGGCAGGCGCCGGCAAGCATGCCGGAAACTCCGGTTCCGTTTCCTCCTTTGCAGTCCTTCCCGCCCTTCGCCGCCGCGGCACGGCCTTCAGCGCCGTCCTGGTTGCTTCCCTCTCACTGGGCGCGGTGCCCGCGGTCGCGGCCCTGCCGCTGACAGCCAGCCCCACAGCGGAGGCGAACAGCGAGGCCACCCCTCCCGTGGTTCTGGACTCGCAGCTGGAGCGCATCCTCACCGAGGTGGCAGGCGCGGTCAACGAGGCAGATGCCGCCAAGGACGCCAAACTCCTGGCAACGCGGGCCGGCGGTGCCGCCGCCACCCTGCGGGAGGCCAACTACGCCACCGCGGCAAAGGTGCCGGAGAACGCGGCGCCGGAACCGGTGGTTGCTGATCCCCTGAAGACCGACCTGATCATGGGCGGGACCGAGTTCCCGCGCAGCATTGTTGCCGTCACCCAGGGAACGGACAACGAGGTTCCGCAGGCACTCCTGATGGTGCAGGAATCCGCCCGTGAAAACTACAAGCTGGTTTCGGCTATCAAGATGCTGCCCGGAACCACGTTCCCCGCCCGCCCGGCGGCCAACACGGGCGTCAGTCCCGCGCCGGCCGAGTCCTCCGACGGCCTGGCCGCGGCCCCGAAGACCGCTGTCGATTGCCTGGCGGACGCCCTGACCAACCCCGAGGGCTCCAACAAGGACACGTTCTCCGCCAACACCTTTACAGAGGCAGTCACCAAGTTCCAGGCCGATGTCCTGGCCAGCCCGGACAACAAGTTCGCCAAAATTGCGTTCAAGCACACCGCCAACCCGAGCGATACCCGTGCCCTGCGAACCCCGGACGGAGGTGCCATTGTCTTTGGCTACATGGACAGCACCTACACCAGCATTCCGCGCGAGGCCGGTGACTCCATCAATCTGGAGGGCACGATCTACGAGAAGCTGACGGGCAAGGCGAACACTGAAGCAGGAATCGACGTCAAATACGGCGAAGGTGTCATGCTCTACGTTCCGCCGGCCGGCAGCACGGACCAGGCTCAGGTCATTGGTGCCGTCCAGGAACTGCTGTCCGCAAACCTGAAGTAAGCCCACCCTCCGTCAGGGAGAGCCGGGGGATGCCGGTGACCCGAGACTGCGTATTAAGGTAAAGCCATGAGCACTCCGAATCACCGTCCCGCCCCGGCCGCTTCCTCGATGAACCTGCGGGGAGCCGTTGACCTTTCCGCCCTGAAGGCAAAGGCCACGGCACCCCCGGCAGCGGCTCCCGGACCGGCCGGCGCAGCGCCGGCAGCCTCCAGCCCCTACATTGTGGAGGTCTCCGAACAGTCCTTCCCGCAGGTGGTCCAGCTCTCCGCGCAGGTGCCCGTCATCATCGACCTGTATTCCCCGCGCAGCCCGGAGTCCGCCGAGGTCAGTGCCGTGCTCCAGAACGTGGTCACGGAGGCTGACGGCAAGCTGCTCCTGGCCCGCGTGGATGTTGACGCGCATCCGCAGATTGCCCAGGCCTTCCAAGCCGTTGCTGTTCCCACCGTCGCGGCGGTCCTCAAGGGCCAGCCCGTGCCGCTCTTTGACCGGGCGGTTCCCGAGGAACAGATCCGCGCCCTGGTTGCCGAGCTGCTCCAGGTGGCCGCAGCCAACGGCGTTACCGGAAGCCTGAACGAGGCCGGAGCGTCGGAACCGGCTGAAGAGGCGCCGCTGTCTCCGCTGCACCAGGAAGCGTATGACGCCATTGTTGAAGGGGATTACGACGGCGCCGCCGCCGCCTACCGGCGGGCGCTGGCGGAAATGCCCGCCGACGCCGAAGCCAAGGCCGGGCTCGCCCAGGTGGAGCTGATGGCCCGGCTCAAGGGAGTTGACGCGGAGAAGCTCCGCACCGCCGCTGCGGAAAACCCGAACGACGTCGACGCGCAGCTGGCAGTCGCGGACCTGGATATTTCCGGCGGCCATGTGGAGGACGCCTTCAACCGGGTGGTCCGACTGATTGCCCGCGTCTTCGGAGACGACCGGGAAAAGGCACGCCTTCGGCTGCTTGATCTGTTCGAGGTGGTGGGCGTGGCCGATCCGCGGGTAAACAAGGCGCGCTCCGCCCTCGCCCGGGCACTGTTCTAGGCGGGCCGGCATGACTGACTCTCCACAGAACCTGTTCCCCGGCCTGTTTGACCCGTTTGCACTCCGCGGCCTCGAGCTCGCCCACCGGGGCTGGGTGGCAGCAATGTGCCAGTACTCCGCCGATGAGGTCAACGCGCCCGGTGTGCCGAATGACTGGCACCTGATGCACCTGGGCTCCTTTGCCGCCGGGGGAGCGGCCCTGATCATTACCGAGGCTACGGCCGTCAGCCCCGAGGGCCGGATCAGTCCGCAGGACACCGGAATCTACACCCAGGAGCAGACGGACGCCTGGCGCCGGATCAACGACTTTGTCCACCGGTACGGCGCGGTGGACACAAAGATCGGCGTCCAGCTCGCGCACGCCGGACGGAAGGCCTCCACCTACGCTCCCTTTGCCGCCGGCCGCGGCAGTGTCCCGGCGGACCAGGGCGGCTGGGACACGGTTGGCCCCACCTCCGAACCCTTCGGCCATTACGAAGCACCGCGCGAACTTGATGAGGCGGGCATCGCCAGGGTTATCGAAGACTTTGCCCGCGGAGCCGAGCGGGCCGTGGAAGCGGGCTTTGACACCATAGAAATCCACGCCGCCCACGGTTACCTGCTGCACCAGTTCATGACCCCGCTGGTCAATACGCGCACCGACGGCTGGGGCGGTTCGGAGGAGGCCCGCAACCGCCTCACCCTTGAAGTCATTGATGCTGTGCGAGCCGTGATCCCGGAGTCCATGCCCCTGCTGCTGCGCATCTCGGCAACCGACTGGACCCCCGGCGGCCTGGACGAACACACCTCCGCCCGGCTGGCGGCCCGGGCACGGGAACGGGGTGTTGACTTCGTGGACGTCTCCACCGGCGGAGCCGTTCCGGCTGCTTCCATCCCGGTGGCACCGGGATACCAGACCGGATTCGCTGAGCACGTCCGCACGCACGCGGGGGTGCCGACGGGCGCCGTCGGCCTCATCCGTACCGCCGCCGAAGCGGAGGAAACGCTGCGCGCCGGCCGCGCCGATGCGGTGCTGATTGCCCGCGCCGCGCTGAGCGATCCGCACTGGTGGCTGCATGCCGCGGCCGAGCTGGACGCGAAGCTGCCCTGGGCGCCGCAGTATGAAAGGGCCCACCCCTGACGCCTGCCCCGGTGGACGCGCACGGCGCGGCTGAACGACCGCCGTTAACCGGCGCCGGAGGAGGGGAACGCTCTGGTCCGGAGGGCGGGTACGGGCCGGGCGGAAATGGTCCCTGCGGATGATCCCTGCCGGGCCGGTCGACGGTACGTTGGAGCCATGATGATCGTGGTGATGACATGACCGAGACCATGCCCGGGGAATCTCCCGCCGTCCCCTCCGCCCCGGCTCTGGCCGTGCGGGCACTGGGCAAGCGTTTTGGGGAAAAGATCGCAGTCAACGGGATCAGCCTGGACGTTCCGGCCGGGTCCTTCTATGGCCTGGTGGGGCCCAACGGTGCCGGCAAGACCACTTTGCTGTCCATGGCCACTGGCCTGCTGCGCCCGGGGCACGGCCAGGTGTGGGTGCACGGCACGGATGTCTGGGCCGAGCCGCTGAAAGCCAAACGCCTGATGGGCGTCCTCCCGGACGGGGTCCGGCTCTTCGACCGGCTCACCGGTGAGCAGCTGGTGACCTACGCGGGCCTGCTGCGCGGCATGGACCGCGCCACGGTGGCCAGCCGCGTGCAGGACCTGCTGGAAGCAATGGACCTCACCCGGGATGCCGGCACCCTGGTGGTTGACTACTCCGCCGGGATGACCAAGAAAATTGCCCTCGCCTCGGCACTGATCCATGCGCCGCGGCTGCTCGTTCTGGACGAGCCGTTCGAAGCAGTGGACCCGGTGTCCGCTGCCAACATCCGGGATATCCTGTCCGGCTACGTCTCCTCCGGCGGCACGGTCATTGTTTCCAGCCATGTCATGGACCTGGTCCAGCGCATGTGTGACCACGTCGCCGTCGTCTCCGGCGGCAACCTCCTGGCAGCCGGAACCGTGGACGAGGTCCGCGGCGGTGAAAGCCTGGAAGAGCGTTTTGTGCAGCTGGTCGGCGGACGCACCCACTCGGAGGGACTGCCGTGGTTGCGCACCTTCTGAGGCTCAAGCTCACGCTGCTGCGCAACTCCCTCCGGCGAAGCCCCTGGCAGATTGTGGGCATTGTCCTCGGTGCCCTGTACGGGCTCTTTGTCCTGACCGGGCTGTTCGCGGGCCTGTTCTTCCTGAGTACGACCGACCAGGAGCTGGCGCGCACCGCGATCGTCCTGGTGGGGGCGGCTGCTGTACTGGGCTGGGCCCTGATTCCGGTCCTGGCCACCGGGGTGGACCTGACCCTGGATCCGGCCCGGTTTGTCACCTTCACCGTTCCGCTGCCCAAACTGCTGGCAGGGCTGGCCATCGGCGGGCTCATCGGCATTCCCGGTGCCGTCACCCTGCTGGCAGCACTGGCAAGTGCAGCCGTCTGGTGGCGTTCTCCGGCCGCTGTTGCCGCAGGTGTGGTGAGCGCCCTCATTGCGGTGTTCACCTGCGTCATCGCGGCGCGGGTGACAGTGGCGGCGAGTACTTCGCTGTCCTCTTCCCGCAGGTTCAAGGACATCTCCGGGTTGGTGGCCATCATTCCGCTGGTGCTGCTGGGCCCTCTCATTGCCGGAATTGCCTCCGGCGTCAGCAGTGCCTCCGACTACCTGCCGTCCCTGGCCCGCACCGTGTCCTGGACCCCGCTCGGTGCCGTGTGGGCCGTGCCGGCAGACCTGGCGCTGGGACAGACGGGATCCGCGGCCGCCAAGCTGGGCATCGCCGTCGTCTTCATGGGACTGCTCGCCTGGGCCTGGAAGGTCCTCCTGGTGCGGGCGCTGGTGACGCCTCCGCACAACGCAGGAGCCAGACGCAAGGGTGGAAAGCTTGGATTTTTTGGAGTGTTCCCGGGCACCCCCACCGGCGCCGTGGCCGCCCGCGCACTGACCTACTGGATCCGCGATCCCCGGTACGGCGCCTCACTGCTGATCATTCCGCTGCTGGTGGTGGTGCTGTTGTTCCTGAACCGTACCGACGGGGAGCCGGTGCTGCCCCTGTTCCTGGGACCGCTGGTGGCTTTCCTGCTCGCCTACGGACTGTCGGCCGACGTCGCTTATGACAACACCGCCTTCACCCTGCATGTCAGCACCGGAGTCTCCGGTGCCGCCGACCGTGCAGGACGTGTCCTCGCGTGCGCCGTTTTCGCCGTTCCGGTGGTGCTCATCGCAAGCGTGCTGCCGTGCCTGCTGCTGGGACGGGCGGAACTGCTGCCGGTGGTGCTCGGTGTCTCGCTGGGGATGCTGCTGAGCGGGTTTGGCCTGTCCAGCGTGGTGTCCGCCCGTTACACCTACAACGTTCCGCTGCCGGGGGAGAACGCCTTTAAGACACCTCCGGGTTCCGGCGCGCGGACCTTCCTGGTGCAGGGGCTCGGCATGACGGCGCAGCTGGTGATTGTGCTGCCCGTCCTGGCTTTGGCCCTGGCAGCGGTCCTGACCGGGAGCGCGCTGTTGAGCTGGCTGACCCTGGCGGCCGGCCTGCTCCTCGGGGCCGGGCTGCTGCTGGCCGGGATCCGGATCGGCGGCCGCTGGATGGACCGGCGGGGACCGGAGCTGCTGCAGGCAGTGTCGGTCAACAAATGACGCGCCGGCGCCGGGCAGACGGGGCCGATGCCCCGCCCCTGCCCGGCGGCGGGGCATCGGCTCGCACAGGCCCCCTCGTACTAAGATGGAAACCATGAGTCTTCCTCCCGATCCTTTCGAAAATGACCCTGCCCGCCGCCTCGACGACGGCGGCGGCTCCACTGCAGTCATCGAGCGCGAAGAGCAGCGCGAGTACACCGAGCCCGGTGACAGCGAGCGGTTTGCCCACTACGTCCGCAAGGAAAAGATCATGGAGTCCGCGCTTTCCGGCGAGCCCGTGATTGCGTTGTGCGGCAAGGTCTGGACCCCGGGCCGGGATCCGAAGAAATTCCCGGTGTGCCCCACCTGCAAGGAAATCTACGAAGGGCTGAGCGCGCCCAAGGACGGCAAGAAGTAATTCCGGTGCAGGCATGAGCGGTTCGGCTGCGCAGCCGCGCCCCGCGGGCGCCATGTCCGCCCCCTACCGCGCGCTGACCCTGGGGATCCTGGCGATCATCACCTGTTCTGCCTTCGAAGCCATGGCGGTAACGACGGCGATGCCCGTGGTGGCGCAGGAGCTTTCAGCAGGTGCCGGGTACGGGCTGGCCTTCTCCATGTTCCTCACGGCATCGTTGCTGGGCACCGTGGTGGCCGGCAGCAGATGTGACCGGGACGGCCCGCTGCCGTCGCTGGGAGCGGGGATGGCACTGATGACCGCCGGGCTGCTGTTGTCCGCCCTGGCCGGTGAGTTCTGGATGGTCACCGCGGGCAGGGCCGTCTCCGGCCTCGGCGGCGGGGCCATGATCGTGGCGGTGTACGTCATCATCGGCGAGATCTATCCTTCAGCGCTGCAGCCCGTGGTGTTCGGCTGGCTGGCGGCCGCCTGGATCCTGCCGTCCATGGTGGGTCCGCTCGCTGCCGGCCTGCTGGCACAGTTCGTGAGCTGGCGCTGGGTCTTTGCTGCAGTCATTCCGATTGTGCTGGCCGCAGGGCTGCTGGTCTGGCCGCGGATCCGCAGACTCGGTCCGCCGGAAAACCCTGCACTGGATGCAGCGGCCGGGCGCCGCCGGGCACTGTGGGGCACCGTTCTGGCGGTTGCCGTGTTCGTTGCCCAGTGGGCGGGCAGTGCCGCTGCCTCCTCGCCGTCGGCCGCCGTGCCGGTCTGGGCCGCTGCCGTGCTGGGGACCGGAGCCGCCGTCGTCGCCGTGATCCGCCTGCTGCCTGCCGGCACTTTGCGCCTGGCCCGCGGGCTGCCCAGCGTGGTTGCCACCCGCGGACTGCTCAGCGCCGGATTCGTGGCGGCTGAAGCCTTCCTGCCGCTGATGCTGCTGGCCGCCTACGGTGTGGACCCCGCCACTGCCGGACTGGCCCTGACCGCAGGAGCGGTAGGCTGGGCTGTAGGTTCCTTCCTGCAGGCACGTGCCTCCGGTCGCCGCCACCGCCTCCTGGTGATTGGCGCAACCATGCTGGCCGCAGCCGTGGGAGGAATCGGGCTGCTAGCCTCACCGGCCGTCCCCTTCTGGGTGATCGTGGCGGTGTGGTCCTTCGCGGGAGCAGCCATGGGCCTGGCCCTCTCCAGTACCTCCGTGATGGTGCTGGCCCTGTCCACTTCCGCGGACCGGGGACGCAACTCCGCGTCCCTCCAAATTTCGGACCAGCTGGGAGCCGTTGCGGGAACCACAGTGGCGGGAATTCTTTTCGCCATCCTGCAGGACCCCGCTGCTTCCGGGCAAACCGGCGTGTTTCGCGTCATGTGGCTTGTTCTGGCCGTTTTCGCGTGCCTGGGGATTGTCTCCGGTGCCCGCAGTGCAATTGTTACCCCAAACACAGGAAAGGTGCCGTTCACAGCGTGAGCCCAGACACCCTCTTCGGCGGACCGGCCCTGCCGCCCGCCTACCCGGAACGAGCCGCGTGGGGCACAGCCCCGAAGCTTCGCCAGTGGCAGGCCGAAGCCCTCGAAAAGTTCTTTGCCGCCGACGCCGATGACTTCCTCGCCGTCGCCACCCCCGGCGCAGGTAAGACCACCTTCGCCCTGCGCGTCGCCACCGAGCTGGTGGACCGCGGGATCGTCAAGCGGATCACCGTCGTCGCGCCGACCGACCACCTCAAACGCCAGTGGGCCGATGCCGCCGCCAAGGTGGGACTGGCACTGGACCCCAACTTCAAGAACGCCGACGGCCGCCACGGCGACGGTTTCATCGGCGTGGCCGTGACCTATGCACAGGTGGCCTCCAAGCCCATGCTGCACCGGGCCAAGACCGAAGCTGCCCGCACCCTCGTGATCCTGGATGAGATCCACCACGGCGGCGATGCCCTGTCCTGGGGCGACGGCATCCGCGAGGCCTTCGAACCGGCCGTCAAGCGGCTGTCCCTGACCGGTACGCCGTTCCGTTCGGACACCGCGGCCATTCCCTTTGTGGAGTATGAGAAGGACCGTGACGGGATCCGCCGCTCCAAGGCGGACTACACCTACGGCTACGGACAGGCACTGAAGGACCACGTGGTGCGTCCGGTGATGTTCATGGCCTACTCCGGCACCATGCGCTGGCGGACCAGCGCCGGCGATGAAATGGCCGCCTCCCTCGGCGAAGCCGCCGTCACCAAGGACATCACCGCCCAGGCCTGGCGCACGGCGCTGAATCCCGCGGGGGAATGGATTCCTGCGGTGCTGGCCGCCGCTGACCGCCGGCTTTCCGAGGTGCGCCGGGCAGTGCCCGACGCCGGCGGGTTGGTGATCGCCACGGACCACGACGACGCGCGTGCCTATGCAGGCCAGCTCAAGAAGATCACCGGCGAGTCACCCACCGTCATCCTCTCCGATGACGCCAAGGCCTCGGACAAGATCGATGAGTTCTCCGCCGGGGACCGCCGCTGGATGGTGGCGGTGCGCATGGTGTCCGAAGGCGTGGACGTTCCGCGCCTGGCCGTGGGCGTGTACGCCACCTCCACAGCGACGCCGCTGTTCTTTGCGCAGGCTGTGGGCCGGTTTGTCCGTGCCCGGAAGCGGGGTGAGACGGCGTCGGTGTTCCTGCCGTCGGTGCCCAACCTGATGGCCCTGGCCAACCAGCTGGAACTGGAACGCGACCACGCCCTGGACCGGCCGGAGAACCACCTTGAGGAAGAAGGGTTCGCGCTGGAGGACAGCCTCATGGAGGCCGCCAACCGCGAGGAAAAAGCCTCCGATTCCCTCACCAAGCAGAAGTTCGAGGCACTGGAATCGCAGGCGTCCTTTGACCGCGTGTTGTTCGACGGCGGCGAGTTCGGGACCGGCGGAGAGCTGGGCAGCGAAGAGGAACAGGACTTCCTGGGAATCCCCGGCCTGCTGGACGCAGATCAGGTGGGCATGCTGCTGCGCCAGCGCCAGCATGAGCAGCAGTCCCGGCGCGGGCGCAAAGCAGCGGCCTCATCCGAGCCCGAGCCTGCCCCCGCGGTCATGGACCACCGCCAGCTCACCGAACTGCGCGGCCAGCTGGCAAAGAATGTGTCCGCATGGGCTGCCCGGTCGGGAATGCCCCACGGCATGGTGCACAGCGAACTGCGCCGTATCTGCGGCGGGCCGCCCGTGGCGCAGGCAAACGAGGAACAGCTCAATCAGCGGCTCAAGAAGCTGCAGGACTGGTTCATCGGGCGCAAGTAGGGGTTTCGCTGGAACCTTCGTGCAGCTGACGGGCCTTGAAGGGTCTGGCGCGGATCCTTCGTGCAGCTGACGGGCCTTCGTGGGTTCGGCGCAGATCCTTCGTGCAGCTGACGGGCCTTCGTGGGTTCGGCGCAGATCCTTCGTGCAGCTGACGGGCTCAAATCCGCAAATTGGGGCCGAATAAGCCCGGCATCTGTACGAGGGATTTTCTGAAGCCCCGTGACCTGCACGAAGGAATCCGGTAGGCAGCTCCGGGGCTCCGGAAGTCGGAGCACCATCCGGCACACCTAAGATGCTCAGCCCCGAATGCAGGCCCCGGAAGACGCAGAAGAGGTGCCGGAGCAACACGCTCCGGCACCTCTTCTGTCTTTGTGTTCTGCTCCGCGTATCCCGCCCGAACCGGTGTTACAGGTCCAGCAGCTCCACGCCGGCGTCCTCGAGCTCGGCCAGGGCCGCCCGGGTGTCCGCGCGGTCAATGCCGGCGCACAGGTCCGGAATGACGTAGGTGTCATAGCCGGCCCCGATGGCGTCCAGTGCGGTGGCCCGGACGCAGTAATCGGTGGCCAGGCCCACGATGACCACCTCGTCGACGTCGTTGTCCCGAAGCCAGTCATCCAGGCTCACCGTTTCGGCGGGGTCCACCGGTGCGGCGGCCGCGTCCAAATCGCCGGTGGGCACCTCATCCTCGGGTGCGAGGACGCCTTCAAAGCCCGAGTAGGCTGCCTCGTACTGTCCCTTGCGGAAGAAGGCATCAATGTGTTCGGTGTCCAGATCCGGATGCAGACTGGCACCGGTCGTGCCGGCGACGCAGTGCACCGGCCAGGACTCCTTGTAATCGGGAGTGTCGGAGAAGTGGGCGCCGGGCTCGATGTGCCAGTCCTGGGTGGCGGCGACGACGTCGTAGCGGCCCAGCGTCGTCTCGATGTAGTCGGTGATTTCGGACGCTGTGTCGGCTCCGCCGGAAACGGCGAGGGAACCCCCTTCACAGAAGTCGTTCTGGACGTCTACAACAATCAGGGCACGCGTCATTCTTACTCCTCGTATTCAGTGGGGATCACCGGTTCGCCGCGCTGCAGGCGGTTCACCGAACTGGGAAGTTCTGCCAGGGAGGCGGCATGGCGCTTGGCCGCCCGCTCCACGGCTCCGGCCCCGGTCCAGCCGGGAAGGATTTCACCGTCCGCAACAAACTGCTCCAGCAGCGGCCGGTCATTGCCGTCATCCACCGGGCGGTGGCCAATGCCAATGACCTCCGCTGTGGCGGTTCCGCGCTCGTTGAGCCGGCGCAGCGCGTACTTGCGTCCGCCCCGCGAGGCTTTGTTCTTGGCGGCCTTGGCCACGGAGACAAACTCGTGGTCGTCCCCTTCCCTGCTGACCAGCTTGTAGACCATGCCGGCAGTGGGTGCGCCGGAACCGGTCACCAGCGACGTCCCAACACCATAGGCGTCCACGGGAGCGGAGGCCAGGGCCGCAATGGCGTACTCGTCCAGATCGGAGGTCACCATGATGCGGGTTTCCGTGTTCCCCAGATCATCAAGGAGTTCGCGGACCCACCGTGCCTGCGCCACCAGGTCGCCGGAATCCAGCCGCACGCCGCCCAGCTTCTGCCCGGCGACGGCGACGGCGTTGCGCACGCCGGTTTCGACGTCGTACGTGTCCACCAGCAGCGAGGTGTTGGCACCGAGCGAGTCCACCTGCGCCTGGAAGGCGGCCTGCTCCGTGTCATGCAGCAGCGTGAAGGAATGCGCTGCGGTGCCTACCGTCTTCAATCCGTAGCGCCGGCCGGCCTCCAGATTGGAGGTGCTGTCGAAACCGGCAATGATGGCGGCACGTGCTGCAGCCACGGCTGCTTCCTCATGCGTGCGGCGCGATCCCATCTCGATGCAGGGGCGCCCGCCGGCGGCAGAAACCATGCGGGACGCCGCGGAGGCGATGGCACTGTCATGGTTCAGCACGGACAGGAACAGGGTCTCCAGGATGCAGGCCTCGGCGAAGCTGGACTCCACGGTGAGAATGGGCGAATTGGGGAAGTACGCCTCGCCCTCGGCATAGCCGAAAATGTTGCCGGAGAACCGGAAATCGGCCAGCCACTCGAGAGTGCGTGCGTCCACCACGGAGGTGCGCCCCAGGAACTCCAGCTGCTCATCGTCGAACCTGAAGGCCGCGAGGGCTTCGAGGATTCGGCCGGTTCCGGCCACGACGCCGTAGCGGCGTCCGTCCGGCAGCCTGCGGCCGAAGACCTCGAAGACTGAACGGCGGGAGGCGGTGCCCGAGTGCAGGGCAGCCTGCAGCATGGTCAATTCGTAATGGTCGGTATAGAGGGCGGCATTCGGCTGGCGCCACACGGTAGGACTGTTCACAGTCAAAACTCTATCCCCCGTTCGCTTATTGAGTAGAAGGCATCCGCTGGCGGTTCGGGAACCTCGTCCAACCTACAATTGGACTCATGACTTTGAGCACTGCAGCCGGCGCTGTGCTGGGCACGTCGCCCGGCACCGATACCCTCGAGCGCACCGGGACGGAGTCCCTGGTGGACAATGACGTGCCCTGGGTGGTCATTGTGTGGAATGACCCCGTCAACCTGATGAGCTACGTCAGCTACGTGTTCCGCAGCTATTTCGGCTACTCGGAAGCCAAGGCCAACAAGCTCATGCTGGAAGTCCACGAGCAGGGAAAGTCCGTGGTGGCAGCCGGCTCGCGGGAATCAGCGGAGCGCGACACGACGGCGATGCATTCCTTTGGGCTCTGGGCCACCTTCCAGAAGACGGACGAGCCGTAGGCCGCACCGCCGGCCCGGCATTCCAGCACCGAGCAGCACCAATGCGCAGCACAGACCGGCCCCTGGCCGGCGGATAGGACAAACGTGGCAACCGGATTCAAGGTCACCCGCAAGGGAATCTCAGCATCGCTGGAGGCGGGGGAGCGGGAGCTGCTGCGCAGCCTTTTTGCCGATGTGCTCGGGATGCTGGAGCCGGATACCCCTGCGGACACCGACCCGCTCGCCGCGATGGTGGGGTTGGACACCAGTGCACGTGTCCCGTCAGACTCCGCACTGCGCCGGCTGCTGCCGGACGGCGTGGTGGGCGACGACGACGAAGCCCTCGAATTCCGCCGCCTGACCGAGCGCTCGCTGCGGGAGAGCAAGACCGGTGCGCTGCGCGCATCTGCTCTGCTCCTGGAATCCAAGCCGCTGCTGCTGAACCCCGAACAGGCCCAGTATTTTGCCCGTGCACTCAACGATGTACGGCTGGTCCTCGCAGACCGGCTGGAACTGGAAACGGACGAAGATGCCGAGCGCCTGCACGGCATCACGGACCCGTCGAAGGCCCAGGACGTGGACGGTTACCTGGCCCTCGTGTACAACTTTGTCACCTGGCTCCAGGAGACACTCATGCAGGCAATGACCCGCTCCCTGCTGTGATCAAGAGCACTCCGGCCTAAGTGTGCGGCGGGCCGACCGGGGGCTATTGTCGTTACATTATGAGCTCTGACCCGGGTAGTTCCACGCTGATGACCGAATCGCCGAATGCACAGCGCCAGGACGCTCCCATTGGTATTTTCGACTCCGGCGTGGGCGGCCTGACGGTTGCCCGCGCGGTGATCGACCAGCTGCCCAATGAGTCGATTCTTTACGTGGGGGACACCGCCAAGGGGCCGTACGGTCCTCTTCCCATTGCCGAAGTCCGGGCCAATGCGCTGGGCGTGATGGATGAACTGGTGGATTCCGGCGTCAAGCTTTTGGTGATCGCCTGCAACACCGCCTCCGCTGCCGTCCTCCGGGATGCCCGTGAGCGCTACACCCGCCGCTACGGCATCCCCGTCATCGAAGTCATCCAGCCCGCAGTGCGCCGAGCCGTCTCCGCCACGCGCTCCGGCCGCGTGGGCGTGATCGGCACCGAAGCCACCGTTGGGTCGAGGGCTTACAACGACACGTTTGCCGCCGCTCCGCACCTGGAAATCTCCTCCGTCGCCTGCCCGGCCTTCGTGGAATTCGTGGAAGCCGGTGTCACTGCCGGACCCGATCTGCTGGCCACGGCCGAAGAGTACCTGGCCCCGCTGAAGGCTCAGGACGTGGACACCCTGGTCCTGGGCTGCACGCACTACCCGCTGCTGACCGGTGTGATCTCCTACGTCATGGGCGACGGCGTCACGCTGGTTTCCAGCGCCGAAGAAACCGCCAAGGACGTCTACCGCGCACTGATTTCCCACAATCTGCAGCGCACGGCTCAAACCGCTCCGGAGCATCATTTCGTGGCCACCGGGGATTCGACGTCGTTTGAACTGCTGGCGCGGCGCTTCCTCGGCCCCGAAGTCCTCAGCGTCGAGCATGTGGACAACGTGGCCGCCCACTATCCCACCGGCAGCATGGCCCGGATCACTCCGGACATGGTCGCCGCAGACCGCTCCACTCACCGCAACCACGGAAGGCCGCCCGGCGCCCTTCGGAACGGCACCTTATGAAACTGACCATTGTGGGTTGCAGCGGCTCCTTCCCGGGCCCGGCCTCACCTGCCAGCTGCTACCTCGTGACCGCCAACGACGGCGAACGCGACTGGCGCATCCTCCTGGACCTGGGCAACGGCTCCATGGGCGCACTGCAGCGCTACATGGACCTGCGCGACATCGACGCAGTCCTGCTCACACACCTGCATCCGGACCACTGCATGGACCTGTGCGGCCTGCATGTGGCGGTGCACTGGGACCCTGAGGGCTGGAACCGCGACCGCATCGCGGTGTGGGGTCCCAAGGACACTGCGGACCGGATGGCCACGGCCTACGGCCTGCCCGCCGATCCGGGCATGCATGAGGACTTCGAGTTCCAGCACTGGACCAGCCGCGAAGCCGTCACCATCGGGCCGTTCACGGTCACGCCGTACCCGGTCCGGCATCCCGCCGAGGAGGCGTACGCGCTGCGTGTGGAGGCGCCCGGCTTCGACGCGGAGGGCCTCCCCGTAGTGCACACTTTGGCCTACTCGGGGGACACGGACTCCTGCGACGGCTTGGAAGAGGCCGCCCGCGAAAGCGACGTCTTCCTGTGCGAGGCAGCCTTCCACGAAGGCCGCGACGACGCGATTGAAGGGGTGCACCTGACCGGAAAGCGTGCCGGCGCAGCCGCCTCGGCCGCCAGCGCCCGCCGCCTGCTGCTCACCCACCTGCCGGTGTGGAATGACGCGAACGCCTCCGTATCCGAGGCACGGGAAACCTACGCCGGAGACCTCGCAGTGGCCGTCGCCGGCGTCTCCTACGACGTCGGCAGCCCGTTTACCGCGGGACTGGCAGCTACCCGGGGCATCCTGCCCGCGGGCTGACCGCCCCGCAGCGGCCGGCCAGTTGGATCGCGGGGCGGCAGAGAGGGCATGCCCAGTACGTGTGCGGCGCTCACCCGTAGCGGGCAGGACAGCAGCTAGGCTGACCCGCAATGGATGAGGAACAGCTCGAAGAGATCGCCCGTCAGGCTGCGGAACTAGCCCGTGCCGATTCGGCCTGGTGGGAAATCGCCGCTGCCCTGAGCCCATTGGCCGTCCTGATTGGCGCTGGGATTACGTTGTGGATCGGGTTGGCCTCGGTCCGCCGGCAGAGGATCAATGCGGAAAATCAGTCTGAGGATAACCGGGAAGCCATGGCTGAACGCCGCCGGGCCGATGACCGGGCAGAATGGTGGAAGAGGGTTCAGTGGGCCCTGGACGCTTCCCTGTCCGATCAGGTCAAGCGGCAGGACCTTGGATTCAAGATGCTGGATCGGCTCACTGCGGCCGGCAAGGTCGATGATGAGGATCTGACACTGCTGGACCCGGCATGGCGTCCGACGGCAGCATCAAGCGCCGCCCAGGCAGAGGAGACCATGGATACAGCGTCAAGTGCGCTCCATGCCATGGCTGCCCAGGGCATCATAGGCGATGACTACTTGGCGGCGTACCAGCGGGTCATGGACGAGGCAGGCAGGGAAGAGCACAATGGGAACGACGCAGACGACCGAGAGGACGGCAATGAGCGAAGCGCACAAGCTGAGCCGTAATGAGGCAGCTGAATTCTTGGCCGAACTGGGCCGGGATATCTCGGCTGCGCGGTTGCGTGTCTCCCTCGACGGAAAGCTGGGCCGTGAGACCCCGGCTCCGGTGAAGAAGCTTGCCAGCTTGCCTGACCCGCCCTCCATCGACGTGTCGGGAGCAGAGGCTTCACCCGACAGGCAGGCCGCGGCATTCCGCCTGGCCACCGAGGCGGTACTGGAGAAACTGATGGTCGATGTCCCAGTACGGGCGGCAGGTGCCGTGTTGTTTTTCCCCATGGATGATGACGATGAGCCAGTGGTCGCATCCGGTGAAGCCGCGACGATCCGCAGCCGGCTCAAACAGTAGTCAGCTCCGTCGGACAGCCTGAACGTGTGGAGAAAATCGGCCGGTTGCATCTGACGAGGCCTTCCTGTTGGGTGGCCCTGAACAGGCGGCAGCAGATCCGTGTGACGGCACAACTTCAAAGGGATGTGCCCGGCAGGGAAGGCCGCAGGCGGTTATCAGCGACGCAGGGAAGCCGGGGCCCGCGGCTCCGAGGGGCCGGCCGATAGACTGGGCGCATGACTACAGCCGCAAACAGTTCTTCTTCCACGCCCTCCGCAGGCACCGCCGTCGTCCGATCCGACGGCCGCAGCCCCGACCAGCTGCGCGACATCACCATCACCCGCGGCTGGTCCAAGCAGGCCGAAGGGTCCGCGCTGATCGAATTCGGCAACACCAAGGTACTGTGCACGGCGTCCCTGACGGCCGGCGTTCCGCGCTGGCTCAAGGGCGAAGGCAAAGGCTGGGTCACGGCCGAGTACGCCATGCTGCCGCGCGCCACGAACACCCGCAACGCCCGCGAATCCGTGAAGGGCAAGCTGGGCGGCCGCACGCATGAAATTTCCCGGCTGATCGGGCGCTCCCTGCGCTCCATCATCGACACCAAGGCGCTGGGCGAAAACACCATTGTCCTGGACTGCGATGTACTGCAGGCCGACGGCGGCACCCGCACCGCCGCGATCACCGGCGCCTACGTGGCCCTCGCTGACGCCCTCGCCTGGGCCAAGGAGAACAAGCTCATTGCGAAGAACGCCTCGCCGCTGCTGGACACGGTCGCGGCCATCAGCGTGGGCATCATCGACGGGGTGCCCATGCTGGACCTGCCGTACGTGGAAGACGTCCGCGCCGAAACCGATATGAACGTTGTGGTGACCGGATCCGGAAAGTTCGTGGAGGTCCAGGGCACCGCCGAAGGTGCACCGTTTGACCGCGACGAGCTGAACGCCCTCCTCGACCTGGCCCTGCTGGGCACCTCGGAACTGGCTGAGATCCAGCGCCGGACCCTCGGCGAGGCCCTGGCGGAACGGGCATGACCGCCGTCGTTCCCGCGGAGGCCCGCCTGGTCCTGGCCACGCGCAACGCCGGCAAGCTGCGGGAGCTGCGCGAGCTGCTGCGCGGCCGGATCGAGGGGCTCGACGTCGACACGCAGGTGATTGACGCGGCCGCCGCAGGCGTTCCGGACGTCCCCGAAACCGGCGTCACTTTCGAGGCCAACTCGCTGCTGAAGGCGCGCGCGGTCGCTGAGGCGACCGGGCTGGCCGCCATCGCTGATGATTCCGGGCTGGCCGTGGATGTCCTGGGCGGGGCTCCGGGCATCTTCTCCGCCCGCTGGTCCGGCCGGCACGGCGACGACGCCGCCAACCTGGACCTCCTGCTCGCCCAGCTGTCGGATATTGCCGAGGAGCACAGAGGCGCAGCTTTTGTCTGCGCCGCAGCCTTGGCGCTGCCCGGTGGAGCCACCACGGTGGAGCGTGCAGAGCTCCGCGGGACGCTCCTGGCCGCGCCGCGCGGAGACGGGGGATTCGGCTATGACCCCATCCTGCAGCCCGAGGGACTGGACCGCAGCTGTGCCGAGCTGAGCTCCGAGGAGAAAAACGCCATCAGCCACCGCGGGCAGGCCTTCAGGGCGCTGCTGCCCGCCATCGTCGACGCCCTGGCCTGAGTGTCTCAGTGGGAGCCTGCGCGCACCGGCCACCGCGTGCCCGCAGGCTTCCGCCCCTTCTTCCCACAGCAGGGAAGAGGGGCCAAATGGCGCGCCCGGCGGTGCCGGGTTTCCGCCCCAGCCGCTCCTAAGGCAGAATTGAGGGCAATATGACTACACAGATTCTTGCCTCAGTTGCCACCGCCAATTCCGACGGATCGGCGCTGGGAGGGGTCGCCGACTGGGCCGTGAGCGTCATGGAGACCATCGGTGCTCCGGGCGCCGGTTTGGCCATCGCCCTGGAAAACCTCTTTCCGCCGCTGCCCAGCGAGGTCATCCTGCCGCTGGCGGGCTTCACCGCCAGCCAGGGCAACTTTTCCCTCGTCGCGGCCCTGATCTGGACAACGCTGGGTTCCGTTATCGGCGCCTGGGCGCTGTACGGACTCGGTGCCTGGCTTGGCCGGCGCCGCATGCGGGCACTGGTGTCCAAGGTTCCCCTGGTGGACCTTGAGGACGTGGACAAGGTGGAAGCCTGGTTCAACCGCCACGGAGCCAAAGCCGTGTTCTTCGGCCGCATGATTCCCATCTTCCGGAGCCTGATCTCCATTCCCGCCGGCATCGAACGGATGCCCATCTGGAAGTTCCTGGGCCTGACGACCGCAGGCAGCCTCATCTGGAACGCCATCTTCGTCTTTTCCGGCTACTACCTGGGCGAGAGCTGGCACGTGGTGGAGGAATACGCCGGCGTCTTCCAGAAGATCGTCATTGTCGCGTGTGTCCTGGTGGCAGCGTGGTTTGTGATCAGCAAGGTCCGCTCGCACCGCCGCAAGAAGTCGGCCGCGGCGCAGCAGCAGGACCGGCCGGTCCAGCCGGCCGAGCCGGTCGACGGCGAATAGTCCGGACCGGCCTTCACCCTCCGTTTCACCAACACCCCGGCACGTACAAAAACCGCATCACCGCAGCAGTGTCTGCAGGCAGAAATCTAAGGAACCGAACACCGCGTGGGAATTGAATTCACGGCCATTGACTTCGAAACGGCCAACGGATTCCGGGGTTCCCCCTGTTCGGTGGGACTGGTCAAGGTGCGGGACGGCGTCGTCGTCGATGAGGCGTCCTGGCTGATGCGCCCGCCCGCCGGCCACGACTTCTTTGACCGCCGCAACATCCGCATCCACGGCATCGAAGCGGAGATGGTGGCCGGGGCGCCACGCTTCGGCGAGCTGTTTCCGGAGATCGGTGCATTCATCGGCGAGGACCTTTTGGTGGCCCATAACGCCGCCTTTGACATGGGGGTGATCCGCTCCGCTCTGGAGGTCTCCGATCTGCCCGGCCCGGCCTATGACTACACGTGCTCGGTAGTCCACTCCCGCCGGACCTATTCCCTGGTGTCGCACTCGCTGCCGTTCGCGGCCGAGGCAGCCGGGGTGCCGCTGCAGAACCACCACGACGCCGTCGAGGACGCCCGTGCGTGCGCCGGCATCATGCTGGACATTGTGCGCCGCAGCGGTGCGGCGGACATGCCGGAGTTCTTCACGCGGCAGGGCATGGTGCCGTCCCGGCTGCCCGCCTACATCCCCGGTGTGGATGCCCTCTCCAAGGCAACCCGGGCAGCGCTGCAACGCGGAACCGGAACCGAAGCCAAGGCAGCGGCCACCGGCTGGGCGGGGTGGCCGTCCGAGGGGGAGAACCCGGCCCCGAACCCGGCGGCCGATCCGCACCACCCGCTCTACGGGCAGACAGTGGTGTTCAGCGGCAACCTCGGCATGTCCCGTCAGTCGGCCAAGAACCGGGCAGCCGATCTCGGTGCCCGGCCTGCTTCCAACGTCACCCGTGCCACCACCGTACTGGTGATGGGGGACGGTTTTGAGGCCGGGGACCTGCGCAACGGTGTCCTGACGGGCAAGGCCCGCCGGGTCCTGGACCTGCACGGCAAAGGACAGCGCATCGAGGTGCTTTCCGAGCCGGAATTCCTCCAGCTGCTGGGCGGCGTCTAGCCCGCAGTGGCGGCGGTGAACTGCCGCGCCAGCTCCTCGATGACGTCCCGCCCGTCCAGGGCCGCCACCCAGGATGCAGGCAGCGCACCGGTCCCGTAGAGGGTGCCCAGGATGTTTCCGGTGACGGAGCCCGTGGAGTCGCTGTCGCCGTCGTGGTTCACGGACAGAGCCAGAGCAGTCCGGAAGTGCTCCTGCGGCGAGCCTGCCGAAACCGTGGCCAGCGCCGAGTACAGCGCGATGGCCAGCGCTTCTTCAGCCACCCATCCCTCACCCAGCGCGGCCGTCAGTGCCTCCGGGGCAACCGGTCCGGACCGGGCCAGATCCACGGCTGCGGTGAGCCGGGCGGACAGTTCCGGCACCCCGCTGTCCGCGGCCCGGCGCACCGCCTCATCCGCAGCCTCCTGCAGGGAAGCATCCGGTGCGAGCAGGTCATGGATCAGGGCGGAAAAAACAGCTGCGGAATGCAGGGCGGACGGATGCCCATGCGTCAGCGCCGCGGCATCCTCGCTGAGCCGGTACACCATCTCGGACTCCACATAGGGGAGCAGGCCGAAGGGTGCTGAGCGCATCACCGTTCCGCATCCCTTGGAATCCGGGTTGACCGGGCGGAACTTGGTGCCCATATCCGGTCCTGACAAACCGGAGATGCAGGCGTTGCCGGGCGCCCGGCGCTGGTGCAGGACCGTTTGCGAATCAATCCAGCGCAGCGGCGGGCTCGGAGCGCCCGGATCCAGGGGCACTCCCTGTGTCTTCAGCCAGCGCAGGTATGCCAGCCAGATGCAGGCCGTTTCGTCGGCACCCAAACCCTGATTGGCCCATTCCAGCGCCTCCAGCAGTCCGTCCAGCGTGTAGAGGGTCATCTGGGTGTCATCGGAAAACGGAACGGGCGACGGCAGCGCCGCAAAGTCCCGCAGCCCGTCAGGGCCGAAGGCTGCCCGGATCTCGGAGAGTTTGGAAAACTCCACGGCATATCCCAGGGCATCGCCCAGCGCGCCGCCCAGCAGGCAGCCAAGTACTTTGCCTGCCTGCCCATTGGGCGCAAGATGGAAGGATGCCTCGCCGGGTTCCGTAGGGGATGGCTCGGGTGCAGGGAAATTCTCAGGGTTAGGGCTCACCGCTCCAGCATATCGAGGCAGCCCGCGCCGGTGCGTCTCCAGCAACTTCACAGCACGGGATGGAAGGCTGGGGGAGTTTGCCATCACAACTAGGAAGAGGACATCTTTTGTCAATGAATGCTGATCCCGTCTCCGCAGGCGGCGCACGTGCTGCGCACCCTGCCGCCCGAGCCGGACACCGCAGGCCCCTGCACAACTACGGGCTGCTGGGTCGCAGCGCCGCGGAGTGCATCGGTTCCTTCCTGCTGGTCTTTGCAACGGCCGCTGCCATCTTCAGCTCCACCGGCGGCGTCTCGGCGCCCCTGGCTGTCGGACTGGCCGCCGCCGCCGGCATGGTGGCCTTCGGCTACGTCTCCGGGGGCCACTTCAACCCCGCCGTCAGCCTGGGCAGCGCCGCAGCCGGCCGCACGTCATGGAAGGTTCTTCCCGTCTACGTAGTGGCACAGCTTATCGGTGCGCTCCTGGCCTTCCTGATCCTGTGGGTGGTGTTCCAGGGTGTCCCGCCCGAAATTGCACAGCCCTCGGACATCTTCAACGCGCTTGCCAACGGCTACGGCCCCGACTACCAGCTTGGTCTTCCGCTGGCCAGCGCCCTGCTCGCAGAGGTAGTGGGCTCCGCACTGCTGGTGGCCGTGTTCCTCGGCGCCTCCAAGGGCCGGATCCCCGCCGTTTCGGCCGCATTCGCCGTGGGCGTGACCTACGCCGTCCTGCTGACCTTCCTGGCCCCGATCACCGGCGGTTCCCTCAACCCGGCGCGTTCAACGGCCGCGGCACTCTTTGCCGGCACCGACGCCCTGGAACAGCTGTGGCTCTTCTGGGTGGCACCGATCCTGGGCGCGCTGATCACCGGCCTGATCTACCGCAGCATCGACCTGACGGTTTCCGCCCGTGAGCGCACGGGTGACGACGCCGAGATCGAAACCGAAGCCGATCACGCCGATCACGCAGCAGACACTGCACCTGCCGCCGCTGCCTCCGCTCCCGCAGCCCCTGCCGGCACCTCCGCTCCCGCGGCGCCGCGCGTGGTCTCACCCGAGAAGAAGGACGACGCCCGCGGGTTCTTTGACGACGGCGACGACGACGGCGACCGTCCGGGCAGCGCCAAGGCCTAGCAAATACCCTGGCCCGGGCCGCCAGCCAGGCACCGGCGTCGAGCATTACACCGCCCGCCCCCTTCCGCAGCAGGACCCGCGGAAGGGGGTGGGCGTTCTCATGTTCCCGGTGGCCGGGGAGTGTCGGTGCCTCGGGGTAGTTTTGTTGGTATGCGATTACTGCACACTTCCGACTGGCATTTGGGCCGCTCCTTCCATGGCGTGGGGATGCTCGGCGCCCAGCAGCAGTTCATCGACCGCCTAGTGGAGACAGTCCGTGAGAAGGACGTGGATGCCGTCCTGATCGCCGGTGACGTGTACGACCGCGCGCTGCCCGGAGTCGACGTCGTGCGCCTGCTCGACTCGGCCCTGGAACGCATCACGGCCGCGGGAGCCAAGGTCATCCTCTCCAGCGGCAACCACGACTCCGCGGCCAGGCTGGGCTTCGGCAGCAAAATCTTCGAGCGCGGAGGCGTCTACCTGCGGACCCGGATCAGCGAGATCGCGGAACCGGTCCTGCTGTCGCAGGACGGCGGTGCTCCCGTGGCCGTCTACGGCATTGCCTATCTTGAGCCGCGGCTGGCCGCCCCGGAGCTCGGCGTTGACGTTCCGCACCATGCCAGTGTGGTGGGCGAGGCCGTCCGCCGGATCCGGGCGGATGTTGAGCGCCGGGCTGCGGAGGGGCAGCCGGTCATCCCCGTGGCGATGGCCCATGTCTTTGCCAGCGGCGGCATCACCTCGGACAGCGAACGTGACCTGACGGTAGGCGGTGTCGGTGCTGTTCCCCTGGACCTCTTTGACGACTTTGCCTACACCGCGCTGGGGCATCTGCACGGGCGGCAGGAACTGAGCCCCTCCGTCCGTTACAGCGGTTCTCCGCTGCCGTATTCCTTCTCCGAAGCGCGGCAGCAAAAGGGCGGGCTGCTGGTGGAATTCGACGGCGGCGGGCTGGCATCTGTGGAACCGGTCCTCTGGCCGGCGCCTCGCCGGCTCGCCGTGCTCAAGGGGACGCTGGAGCACCTGCTCGCCGATCCGGGGCTCACCGACGCTGAAGACGCCTACTGCCAGGTCACGCTCACCGACGACGAGCGGCCGGCAAAAGCCATGGAACGGCTGCGCACCCGCTTCCCGGACACCCTCGTGCTCACGTTCGAGCCGGCGTCGGGCCCGCGGACCGCCACCCAGACCTACAGCCAGCGGCTGGCGCGGGCCACTGATGATCTGGACATCTGCTGTGGCTTCCTGGACCACGTGCGGTCCCGCCGCGCCGATGAACAGGAGAAACAGCTCTTCGCCGAGGTCCTGTCCAAAGTCCAGTCAGCGGAGGCGGCCCAGTGAGGATCCACCGGCTTGAAATACAGGCGTTCGGTCCGTTTGCCGACCGCCAGGTCATCGATTTCGATGAACTCGGAGCACACGGGCTCTTTCTCCTCAACGGCCCCACCGGAGCAGGAAAAACCAGCATCCTGGATGCCATCTGTTATGCCCTGTACGGATCCGTTCCCGGTGCCCGGCAAACCTCCAAGCGGTTGCGCAGTGACCACGCCGCCCCGGACGCCGTGCCGGAAGTCCTGTGCGAATTCAGTTCCGGCGACCGCCGCTTTGAAGTGGTGCGCAATCCCGCGTGGAACCGGCCGGCCAAGCGCGGCACCGGAAAAACGGTGCTCGAACAGGCCAAAACCACGCTCCGCGAGTTTGTGAACGGGGAATGGATCCAGAAGACTGCCCGCAATGATGAGGCAGGTGCGGAGATCCAGGCCCTCATGGGCATGGACAAGGAGCAGTTCACCCGCGTGGTGATGCTGCCGCAGGGCGATTTTGCCGCCTTCCTGCGAGCTGATGCACTCACCCGGGCCGCCCTGCTGCAGAAACTGTTTGGCACCACGCGGTTCGAGAATATTGAGGCGCAGCTGCGGGATGACCTCGCTGCCGCCGCCAGTGAGCTGGACGCCGCCCGGGCCGAGAGCGAGCACGTGCTGCGCAGGGCACGCGATGAAATGGACAGGTGGGCGGGCAGCGGCGAGGACGGAGAAGCTTCTGCCGATGCCGATGCCGATCTGCTGCCCGATCCGGCAGGGGATGCCGCAGCAGCCGACATTGGATCCGTGGAAGAATTCCGCCGCCGGCTGGCGGAACGCACCGCGCAGGAAAGGGAAAAGCACACCGCCCTGGAAGCGGCGCTTCGGGACGCCGAGGGCCTGCGGCAGGACGTGGAGCACCGCCGTACCCGCGGCATTGCACGTGAACAGCTCGAACACGATGAACAGGCCCACCTCCGGCACCGCGAAGAAGTGGAGCCGGTGCGCCAGGCCTTGGCCCGCCACCTGCAGGCAGAGGTGCTCAGCGGCTATGTCCGGGCTGTCGACACGGCTCAGGAACGGCTGGAAAGCCGGGAACGCGCTGCGGAGCAGGCCTGTCAGGACCTGGCCGGACATCCGTTGGCGGCTGGTTTTGGCATCAGGCAGGAAACGGCTGCAGACAACGATCCGGCGCGGGAAGCCCTGCTGCCGGTGCTGTTGGCCGCTGACGCCCGCCTGACCAGCGAACGCGGATCAGCGGAAGCCGCACTGGCCGAGGAACAGCGTATAGGCAAGCTCGAAGCGGATTGTGCGGATGCCTCTACACGGGCTGCAGCAAGCCGTGCTGCAGCGGGGGCTGCGGAAGCTGCCGCCGGGGAGCTTCGCACCGAAGAAGACGGCCTTGCCCGGGAGCTGGAAACCCTGCGCGAACAGGCCGCCAATCAGGAACCAGCACGCAGGGAGCTGGAACAGGCCCGCTCCCTCGCCCGCGCCATCGAAGAGTTCAGCGAAGCGTCCCGGGCAGCAGCGGCGTCCGAAGCCGAGGCAGCACGGCTGCGCGGCGCCTACCAGGACCGGCGCCAGGAATGGCAGGACAAGCTCCAGCGCCGGCTGGAGCAGGCAGCAGCTGAACTGGCCGGACGGCTTGTTGACGGACAGGGATGCCCGGTCTGCGGAAGCGCCGAGCACCCCGCACCTGCAACCCTGCCTGACGGGGAGAGCGCCGTCACCAAAGAGGACGAGGACAAGGCCCGCCAGGGAACCGAAACCGCGGAGAAGGAGTTCGAGGCTGCGCGGCTGCAGGCAGACCGGGACAGCCGCCGGGTTGCCGAGCTTAAGGCCCAGGGCGGTGACGGCGACGCCGGTGCTGCCACGGCCCGCGAAGAAGCAGCCGGCGAGGAACTCGCCGCGGCTGCAGCGGCCGCCGGCAAGCTGGCCGAGGCAACGGCCCGACGCGCCGAGCTGTCCCGGCAGCTCGAGCAGCTCACCGAAGATGAATCTTCCGCGCTGCTTGCCGCAGCGCAGGCCGATGAGCAGCGACTGTCAGCTGAACGGCAGATCGAACAGCTCAGCGGCCGGGTGGAAGCTGCCCGGGACGGCTTCGCTTCCCTGCGTGAGCGGGTTGACTGCCTGTCTGAACTGCACCTCCTGCTGACGGCCGCTCGCGGCAGCCTGGCGGAGCTGCAGACAGCACGGGAAAACGAGGCTGCAGCCCGCGGGGATCTCGCGGCCAGGCTTCTCGGATCGGACTTCGCCACGGTGCAGGATGTGCGTGATGCCCTCCTGGATTCCGCAGCTGCCGCTGATTTTCAGCTCACCGTGGCCCGATACGACGAGGAAGGGCAGCGGCTTGCCCTGCGCCGTGAGGGCGAGGACGTGTCCGCGTCACTGGACGGACACGGGGAACCGCTCCCGGTTCCCGAAGAGGAAGACGTGGTCCTGGCATCCGAGGCAGCTGCGGCGGCACGGGCGCAACTGACCCGGTGCTCGGTGCGGCTGGGTCTCCTTGAAGCCTCCACCCAGGCGCTGGAGTCCTACAGCCGTGAGCTGGCCGGCGCCGCGGAACGCATCCAGCCCCTGGAGCAGAGGCATGAGCTTCTCCGTTCAGTGGCTGACACCGCGCGGGGTCTTGGGGAGAACGGCTACAAGATGACGCTGAGCACCTACGTGCTCGCCGCCCGGTTGGAACAGGTTGCGGCGGCAGCCACCGAACGGCTCTCCGCCATGACCGGCGGACGCTACGCCCTGGTGCACAGCGACTCCACGTCGGGCAACAGGAAAGCGGGCCTGGGGCTGCACGTCACGGATGCCTGGACCGGTCAGCACCGGGACACGTCAACCCTGTCCGGCGGCGAGAGCTTCATGGCCTCCCTGGCACTGGCCCTCGGCCTGGCTGACGTGGTCCAGCAGGAGGCCGGCGGGGTCAGCATCGAGACACTGTTTGTGGACGAGGGCTTCGGGAGCCTGGACGACGCCTCCCTGGAACAGGTGATGGACGCGCTGGAGGGACTGCGCGACGGCGGCCGCGTGGTGGGGCTGGTGAGCCACGTGGCGGAAATGAAACAGCGGATCGGTGCCCAGCTGCAGATCTCCAAGGGTCGCAACGGATCCACCGTGCGCTTCACTGCGGGAGACCCGGTGGGGGTTTAACCGCGGTTCGGCGGGCGGGCTCCGGAACTCGATCGGCACCACGGATAAAGGGTAAGGTTGCTGGGTAGCCGGGTTGGGCGCATCGGGAGGGGGGACGATGCGCGATGCAACGTATCTGGATATCGCATGAACAATCAACAAACCCCCATTTCTGCCTCTTCCCGCCCACCGCAGCCGCAGGATCCCCGGGAGCCGCATCCGCAGGAGCCGGGCCAGGCTGCCGCAGGCACCGCCGGCCGTTACGCGCGGATCTTTGCGCTCGCAGGCCGTGGTTTCATTCCGGTCGCCTTCCTTGCCCGGCTTCCCCTGGCCATGCTGACGGTGGGCGCCCTGACCCTGGTCACCAGCGTCACCGGTTCCTACGCCACCGGCGGACTGGCGGCCGGCGCCGTCGGCATCGGTTCGGCCCTTGGTGCTCCAATCCTCGGCTTTGCGGCAGACCGCGTGGGTCAGCGTCCGATTCTGCTGTCCGCTGCCATCGTGAACCCGCTGGCCACGGCACTGGTGCTCTACATGGCCTACCTTCTGTCCGACGGTTCCAGCGCGGCCGGAATCCTGGCGGCAGCGTTCCTCATGGGGGCCACCTGCCCGCAGGTCGGTCCGCTGGCCCGCGTGCGCTGGATGTCCATGACGTCTCGGCGTCCTGCCGGCCCCGCCACCGGCACCGAAGGTGCCCGGGACCTGGATACCGCCATGTCTTACGAAGGAACGGCGGACGAACTGAGCTTCGTTCTCGGCCCGGCTCTCGTCGGCCTGCTGGCTGCCGCCGTCGCACCCTGGCTTCCGCTGGCGCTCGCTGCCGTCCTGACACTGACCATGGTTGCCGCCTTCGCCGTGCACCCCACGGTGAAAACGGTCATTCCGGCCCGCGCCGCCAAGGCCGCCCGGAGTGCCGCAGCGGCCTCCGGCCAGCCGGAACCGGCGGCAACCGCAGAGCCGCGTGCCGATTGGCTGCTGATCGCCCTTCCCGTGCTGGGCATGGTGGCCATGGGAACGTTCTTCGGGGGAACCCAGACCAGCCTCACTGCCTTCGGCGGTGTCTTTGGCATCTCCTCTGCAGCCGGTCTGCTGTACGCGGTCATGGGCATCAGTTCCGCAGCCGCAGCACTGTCGGTGGCCTTCTGGCCGGAGCGGTTCGGTCCGGCGGCACGGTGGATGGCTGCCGCGGCTGCCATGACGGCGTTCTCCGTGCTCCTGCTGTTCCCCACCAACATTCCCACCATGCTGGCAGCACTGTTTATCCTGGGCATTCCGGTGGGTCCCACCATGGTGAGCATCTTCGGCATTGGTGCCGTGGTTGCCCCCGGCCACCTGATGGGAACCGTCATGACCATGCTGGCCAGCGGCGTCGTCACCGGAACCGCCCTCGGTGCGGCCCTGGCCGGGCGGCTGGCGGACAGCCACGGGCATCAGGCAGCATTCCTGGTAACCGTGGGAGCGGCTGCTGCGCTGCTGCTCCTGAGCCTGTGCACCAGGTGGGCCGTTGCTGCCCGCCGCCGTCGCGCCTAGGCATCCGGGGATACGGAACAAGCCCCCCGGCAGCGGCGGCAAATCCGCGTCAGCTGTCGGCGGGGTGAACAGGTGGCTTAGTATCGAAGGTAAGCGCCGGAACAATCGGCGGGAGCCGCAGCGGATGAGGAGACCCACCATGGGCAGCGAAAAGAACGCCAACGAGAGTTCCTCGAAGGACGGCGAGAAGACCACCGGACCCGAGGGGACCATTCCCGACACTGAAGACGGTGTGGCCGCCGCGTCCACCGATGAAGCCTCGAACTTTGAGCCCGAGGAAGACCAGGAGTCTGCTGAGGGCGGATCCAAGTAACGCTTGGTAACCCATAGAAGCGGAGCCGGCAGCACATCAGCCGGAACGCAAAAGCCCGGACCGGAGAGTTTCTTCCGGCCCGGGCTTTTGTTTGCGCTGGTTCAGCCGAGGCTGGGGGCGTGTGCCGGAGGCAGCGGAATGTAGATGTTGCCGGTGGTGATTCCCCCGGTAACGGCGTCGTCCGCACCGGAATCTGTGGGGAACCCCAGATGCTGCAGGACCTCAGGCTCCACGGCAAGGGCACGAAGGGCCTCGGCCGCCTGATGTGCGTCCGGCCGGGCATCAACGGTCCGGGCGGTCATGGAGCGCAGCAGCTCCACCCAGTCCGCGCCCAGTTCGGCGGGGATCTCGGGATCCCGGACCAGGCGCGCAACAGCGGACTCAACAATGGGTCCCGGGAATGCCTTCTCACCGGTAAGGCATTCGAGCAGTACCAGGCCCAGGGAGTAAATGTCCGTGCGCGGATCAACAGTGCTGCCCTGCGCCTGCTCGGGGCTGAGGTAATTCGCGGTTCCGATGGTGGCGCCGTGGGCGGTGGCCAGGGTTGCGTCGGTCATGCGGGCGATGCCGAAGTCAGTCAGTTTGGGGTATAGCCGCGTGTCATTTTCTGCCTGCGGATACAGCAGGATATTTGCCGGTTTGACGTCGCGGTGAATCACGCCGTTGGAATGCACGTAATTCAGGGCGTCCGCCAGATCGGCCCCCAGCGAGCCGGTGCCCGCCGGCGTCAGCGGCCCGGACTTCAGGGTTCCGCGCAGGTCCGGCCCGTCCACGAGTTCCATGACCAGATAGGTGGAGGTGCGTCCGTCTTCTTCCTCGAAGGTTCCGGCATCCAGCAGCGTCACCAGCCCGGGATGGTTCAGCGTGGCCAGGAGAAGGGTTTCCTGCTGCTGCCGGCGGTTTGCGTCTTCGTCGGCGCTCTCCGGGCGGAAGCGTTTGACCGCCACTTCCCGGCCGAGGTTTTGGTCCAGTGCGCGGTAGACCGACGCAGCGCCGCCGGAACCGATGAGTTCAATGGTGCGGTATCGCTGCCCAAGGAGTACATCCACGGTTGTCCTCCCTGAGGGTCTGTCGAAGAAATGAAGAAGCGGCAGCGATTTCCCAGGGTTCCTGTTTGGCACCGGAAATACATTTAATCAGCAGCCTGACTAAATGAATCCTACTCTGCTATTCGTTTAACCCTATCGCGGCGGGCTCCCGGCGATTCGCGCCTCAAGGCCGGGGGGACCAACTATTAATATGCCGCTTCTCACCCGGGCGTGACCCGGGCCGCAGGTTAGGACAGGAATTCCAGGGCTGCCTGCTTAAAGGCCCGCGAGGTCACTGCATTGGCATGGGTCCGGGCCGGCAGCTGAAGGACTTCCGCGTTCCCGGACAAGCCCGCCAGCTCAGCCGCACCCTCGGCAAAGGAATCGCGGTCTCCGGCCACCAGCAGCAGAGGCATCCCGGGAACGGCTTCACCCGGAATGAAAGGCTCGTCCTTTACTGCTTCCACCATGGTCAGCAGCGCAGCCACATCATTGTCCGGAACCAGCTGGGCCATGCGGATCAGCTCGGCGGTGGTTTGGTCGTGAATCTCTCCGTTGCCGGCCAGAGCTGCCCGTGCCGCGGACAGGTCAAAGCCCGTCAGGGGATCGGAAGTGCCCGGACCCCCGCCGAGGACCATGCGGTGCACCATCTCCGGCTGGGTGGCTCCGAATTCCCACGCCAGGCGCGATCCCAGCGAATAACCGATGATGTCCACGCCCGACGCCGGATTCTCGCCTTCGAGGGGAAGCACCCCGGCATCCATCAGCAGCTGCAGCAGGTCTGCGCGGATGCGGCTGGGACGATATGCCTGCGGATCAGCAGGGGTGGCGCTGCGCCCGTGGCCGGGCAGATCCACGGTAATCACGGTTTTTCCGGCGGACGTCAGGGCGCTCACCCAGCCGGTGTTGTGCCAGTTCAGCTGCGAGGAGGAAGCAAAGCCGTGCAGCAGCAGCACCGGCCGCGACGCGGGGGCACCGCCGTCGGGCGCTATGACCTCGGCAAACAGGCCCGGATCGGTGCCTTCCACGGCATGGGTGTTCAGCTGCATGGCCTAGTCCTCGTCCAGGGCTGCGGTGAGGCGGACCCGCCGGCGTGCAGGGGCTTCGGCCGGCACGGTTCCCACAATGCCTGCTGTGTTGTCCGGTACTTCAAAGACGATGAGCGGCTCACCCACGTTGATTTTCTCGCCAGGCTGGCCGTAGGTGCGTGCCACGCGGCCGGCCTGCGGGGACGGAAGCTCCACGGCGGATTTGGAGGTCTCCACCTCCACCAGCGGCTGGTTGCGTTCCACCTGTTCGCCCTCCGAGACCAGCCATTCCAGCACGGTTGCTTCAATCAGGCCTTCACCGAGGTCGGGAAGGGGAAAGGGGATTTCAGCCACGCCGGTACTCCAATACTCGCTGGATTCCGAACAGGATGCGGTCAATGTTCGGAATGTATTCATCTTCAAGATCGCCTGAGGGATACGGTACGTCGAAACCGGTGACCCGCTCAACGGGGGCACGCAGGGTGTCAAAGCAGCGCTCGGTCACCAGGGCGGCCACTTCCGCCCCCAGCCCGGAGGTCAGCGGAGCTTCGTGCACGACGACGGCGCGCCGGGTGCGGCTGACGGACGCCGCCAGGCCCTCGGCATCGATCGGCTTGAGCCAGCGCAAGTCCAGGACCTCCACCTCGATGCCGTCCTCGGCGGCAAGTTCGGCAACCTGCAGGCAGCGCGCCACCATGGCACCCCAGGCGATCAGGGTGACGTGCTTGCCGCTGCGGACCACCTTGGAGCCCAGGGGATTGCCGCCGTCGGCCGTGTCCACCTCGCCCTTTTGCCAGTAGCGGGACTTCGGTTCCATGAAGATCACCGGGTCCGGGCGTGCGGCGGCATATTTGAGCAGGTGGTACGCCTCGTGCGGCGAGGAGGGGGAAACCACCAACAGGCCGGGGACGTGGGCAAACAGCGCCTCAAGGGATTCGCCGTGGTGTTCGGGGGCGCGGATCCCGCCGAAGCTGGGCACCCGCAGGGTCACCGGCATCGGCAGGGTGCCGCGGCTGCGGTAATTCATGCGGGCCAGCTGCGTGACGATCTGATTCACGGCCGGATAGGCGAAACCGTCGAACTGTACTTCGGGAATCGGATGGAAGCCGGCCATTGCCAGGCCCACGGACAGGCCCAGGATTCCGGATTCAGCCAGCGGCGTGTCAAAGACCCGGTCCGCGCCGAAACGCTGCTGCAGGCCGTCCGTTATGCGGAAGACCCCGCCAAGACGGCCAACATCCTCACCTAGGATCACTGCCTTTGGATTGTCCGCGAGGGTTTCCGCCAAGGCTCGGTTCAGGGCGGCCTGCATGGACAGCGTCTCGGTGGGTCCGGCAACAGCAGGAGCGGGCGGGGTGAGGGACTGCTGCTGGGCGGCAGTGTCTCCGGTGTTGGCCTGCGCCGCGGCGAGGTCCGAGCTGCCGGTCATCTGGTCAGTCATGTTCGGATTCCTTCCGCCAGGTGAGTGCCTGGTTCTTCAACTGCTCAGTGGGTTCGGCGAACACAAAGTCGAACATTTCCGCGCCGGGGCGCGGTGTCAGGGCCTGCACTCCTTCGCGGATCTTGTCTGCGCCGGATATCGCGTCGGTCTTGGCCGCGGCCAGGAAGTCCTGGTCGGCGTGGCCTTCGGCGAGCAGCCGGGCTGCCAGCAGCTCCACCGGGTCGGAGCCGGCGTCGCGCCGTTCTTCCTCCAGGGTGCGGTAGCGCCCGGGATCATCACTGGTGGAGTGCGGCCCGCGCCGGTACGTCATTGCTTCGATCAGCACCGGACCGTGCCCGGCGCGGGTGTGGGCCAGCGCTTCGCGGGTGGCCGTCACGACGGCGGGGGCATCGTTGCCGTCCACCGTCAGGGACTTCATGCCGTACCCGGCGGCGCGTGCGGCGACGGTGCCGCCGGCCACCTGGGCTTCAGTGGGCAGCGAAATGGCCCACCCGTTGTTCTGGACAAAGAAGATCACCGGCGCCTTGAGCACCGCTGCAAAGTTCATCGCTTCGTGGACGTCGCCCTGGGAACTGGCGCCGTCGCCGAAGTAGGTGAGCGCCGCGGGCAAACCCTCGGCGGGAATGCCGCCGCCTGCCTGGGCCTCCAGCCGCTGCCCGTGGGACCAGCCCACCGCGTGGAGCACTGAACCGCCCACGACTGCCTGAATGGGCGCAAGGCGGGTGGCAACCGGATCGTACAGTCCGCCGTGCCAGGACGCCTTATGCGTGGCCATGTACTGGACCATGTCCACCCCGAGGGTCAGGGCCGTGCCCATTTCGCGGTAGGTGGGGAAGATGAAATCCCGGCTCCGGTCCATGGCGAAGGCGCTGCCCACCTGGGCTGCCTCCTGCCCGAGTTCCGGCGCATAACCTGGAATGATGCCCTGGCGCTGCCAGGCAACCGCCGCGAGATCGAGCTGCCGCACTGCTGTGAGCAACCGATACAGCCGGCGCAGTTCGTCTCCGGAAAGCTCCGGGACCTGTGGTGTGACTGGGATCATAGTGGCAACCTAACCCGGCTGTGCCGAGCAGGCAATTCGCGCGCGGAAGCCTGGACACAGTGTGCGGTTTCAGGCTCGTGTCGAGTGGGCGACTGTACAACTTGTACAGTGCCCGCGTGGTGTGTCTTTCGGCCCTCCGGTGGTTTGCCTCGTCGAGTGTCGCGTACGTGACCTTTTCAGCGTCGCGAAGGGTCATCTTTTCTACTCTCGACGGGAAAGAGTGGCGTCCTCTCGACACTGGAAGATGTTCCGTCCGGCGACGGTGTCGGCGCGGCACGCACCGCGGGGCATCCCGGACGGGAATCAGGGCAAAACGGCGCAGGACTGGCTTTTATTTATATACAGCGTATGGTCGGGACTATCCGTATTTGTTCTTCAAGAGGAGCCTAAATGTCAGGTAAATCCCCGCAGGGTTCAAATGAGAAAAAGCCGGGCAAGTCCATCAAGGATAAGCGGGCAGAAAAACGAGCCAAGAGTGCCAGCGAAGCAGAAATGGCACCCAAGAAGCGCAAGGGTCTCTAGCCCGCAGCAGTAGGCCGGTGACCGCCGGCCAGCCGGCAGCAGCAGAAAGGGCCGCGGATTTCCGCGGCCCTTTTTTGCTGCCCGTATTCAACAGCGGGAAAAACACTTTATCGACATTCCCACGTAGTGCCGGTAAAAATCTTGGCAGGCTACTCAAAACCGGTGGAAAACGCCTGCATTGACGCCGGCACCCGAATTTCGGCGCCGGGTCAGCCCAACTGGCGGCCCGAACGCACCGCGCTGCGGTCCAGGAGCCAGGCTGCGAAGCCCAGGACGGCCGTCAGCGCAAGGGTGGCCACCAGCTGGATCCGGACTGCGGAGTCCTGGAAGCCAAGGACCACAATGCCGGCCAGCAGGGCCAGGGCAAAGTAGGAGAGCCAGGGGAAGGCCCACATCTTGAAGCTCAGCTTCACCCCGGCGGCCTCGGCACGGCGCCGCAGGATGATCTGGGAAACAATCGAAACGCCCCAAACCACCAGGCAGGTGGACCCGACCAGGTTCAGCAGGATCATCAGGACGGTTTCGGGGTAGAGGTAGTTCAGTACCACGGTCAGGAAACCGAAGGTCACCGAGGCGATGACGGCGGCACGCGGCACGCCGCTGGTGCCCTTGCGCGCCAGGACTCTGGGAGCGCGGCCCCGCTCGGCCAGCGAAAATACCATCCTCGAGGCGCCGTACAGGTTGGCGTTCAGGGCTGAAAGCAGGGCCACCACAATCACGACCGCCATGACGACGTCGGCGCCCGGAACGCGGGCTGCGGCGAGGGCCGCGACAAAGGGCCCGGTGCTCAGCGACTCGCTGTTCCACGGCAGGATGGTAACGATGACCAGGACGGATCCGATGTAGAAGACGATGATGCGCCACACCACCGAGGTGATGGCTTTGGCGATGTTGGTGCCGGGATCCTCAGTGTCGGCAGCTGCAACGGCAACAATTTCGGTTCCGCCAAAGGCAAAGACCACCAGCAGCAGGCCGGCGCCCACACCGCTCCAACCATGGGGCATGAAACCGCCGTTGCCGGTGAGGTTGCTCAGCCCGGGCGCATCGACGTCGGGCAGCCAGCCGGCAATGAAGGCGATGCCGACGGCGAGGAAGGCCACGATGGCCACTATCTTGAGCAGGGCAAACCAGTACTCGAACTCTCCGAAGCTGGCGACGCCGCCCAAGTTGATCGCCGTGAACAGGCTGATGAACACCAGCGCCAGCAGCCACTGCTGCGAGCCGGGCCACATGGAGGCAACAATTGCCGCTGCCGCAGTTGCTTCCGCAGCAATCACGATGACCAGCTGCAGCCACCACAGCCATCCGATGGTGGTTCCCACCGGCCGGCCCAGCGCCTTCTCCGCGTACACCGAGAAGGCTCCGCTGGTGGGATCTGCTGCTGCCATTTCGCCCATCATGCGCATGACGAGGATAACCATGGTGCCCGCAATCAGGAAGGACAGCAGGACGGCGGGGCCGGCTGCCTCGATGCCGGCGCCGGACCCGACAAACAGCCCGGTTCCGATGGCGCTGCCCAGGCTCATGAACACCAAGTGGCGCGGCTGCATTTTCCGTGCGGCGGGCGGTCCTGCCGGGCCGGGGGCTGCCGGGCCGGTGGAGCCGGCCGCGGAGGTTCGGGTACTCATGGAAAAGGAGCCTTAGATGTTGGGGATTCCGGTGAAGGGCGGGCGGGAATGAGCCGGCCCGGACCTAGCTAACTATCTTATGCCGCCTGGGGTGTTATCCACACTGTTCATGATCCATGCCACAATGCTTACAGTTTGCACAGCAGAGGCGGTGCCGGAGAGGAAAACATGTCAAAGGATGCCCTGGATGCCCAGATCATTGCGCTGTTCACCGACGAACCGCGGATGTCCGTCCTGGAAGCGTCACGTGCCCTGAAGGTCGCGCGCGCCACCGTACAGGCCCGGTTGGACCGCATGCAGCGCACGGGGGTCATATCCGGCTGGGGGCCGCGGATAGACCCCGCGGCCCTGGGTTACGCGGTCCTTGCCTACTGTTCCCTGACCATCAGCCAGGACACCGGACATGACGCGGTGGTGAAAGCTCTGGCTGAAATCCCGGAAATCCAGGAGATCCACACCGTCTCCGGTGAGAGCGATCTCCTGGCCCGGGTGGCGGCACGCTCCAACTCCGACCTGCAGCGGGTGATCGACTCCATCGTGGCTACCCGCACCATTGTCAGGTCCTCGTCCGTGATTGTCCTGAACACGCACTTTGACGGCCGGACCCTGCCGCTGCTGCACACCGCTTCCGGTGCGGACCCGGAGGCAAGCCCGGCCGCTGCGGGCTAATCCTGAACCTGTGACGCAGGTCGCCCTGCAAAGCCGGAAAATGAGTTAGAGTCATCCTGACTTTTACTCTTCCCGCCGGGCTTCACCGCCGCGGCGGCCGGCAGGGAAGGGCCTTTATGGTTCCCCGGCAGGTACCCCACGGGTACGCCAACGTCTCCGAACGTGCCCGGCAGCCGCCGGCACTGGCCATCTCCACCGTCATCTTTGCCCTGCGCCCGGACCCGGACACCGGCCGCCCCGCCCTCTGGCTGCCCCTGGTCCGCCGCATTCGAGAGCCGTTCCGCGGTCTCTGGGCACTGCCCGGCGGCCCGCTCGGGGCCCGCGAGTCGCTGCAGGAGGCCGCCGCCGGCAACCTCGCCTCCACCACCGGGCTGGCGCCGAAGCACCTGGAGCAGCTCTATGCCTTCGGCGGGACCGACCGGTCGCCGTCGCCCCGGGTGGTGTCCATCGTGTACTGGGCCCTGGTCCAGCCCGATGAAGCCGCGCTGTCACGGCAGGACGACAACGTCCGCTGGTTTCCGGCCACCGCACCGGGGCAGCTGGCCTTCGACCACAACGAGATTGTGGAGTACGCCCTGTGGCGCCTGCGCAACCGGATGGAATACGGGTCCATCGCCTACGCCTTTCTGGGGGACACGTTCACCCTGGCGCAGCTGCGGGAAGTCCATGAAGCAGTGCTGGGCCGCGAACTGGAACCGGCCAACTTCCGCCGCCAGCTGCGCGCAGCACGGGACATCGAGCCCACAGACCAGTATCAGCAGGGCGGCAGGCACCGCCCGCCGCGCCTCTACCGCTACACCGGAGAGCTCCTGCCCGGCCGGGAAACACCTGCCGGCCCGGGAAGCGCCGCCGGGTCCCCAACATCCACCACCCCAGCAACGGAGCAATGAACCATGAGCAACATCCCCGGCACCTCCGCCCCCAGCGTTGCCACCGCCGTCGCATTGATTTCAGCCGCCGGCGCCGCCGCCGGAAAAGCCTCCTCCGCCGGAACCTGCACGCCGGACCTGGCGATGCCGCCGTGGGAATTCGACGGCGCCCGGCTGCCGGACTACGGGCCCGGAGCCTCCATGCATGACGCCGCACCGCCCGCCACGCCCCGGCAGGGCAGCCTCCCGGAGGAATACCGGCAGGCGCCGGACGAAGAACTCCACCTGCGCATCACCGCCGCCAAGGAGAAGCTGGGGGACCGCGCCGTCATCCTGGGCCACTTTTACCAGCGCGACGAAGTGATCCGGCACGCGGACTTTGTGGGCGATTCCTTTCAGCTGGCCAAAGCAGCCAAGTCCAAGCCCGACGCCGAGGCCATCATCTTCTGCGGGGTCCACTTCATGGCAGAAACCGCTGACCTGCTCTCCGGCCCGAATCAGGCCGTAGTGCTGCCCAACCTGGCCGCAGGCTGCTCCATGGCGGACATGGCGGACATCGAATCGGTGGCTGCGTGCTGGGAACAGCTCACCGTGCTCTTCGGCTCAGAGCCCGACGACGACGGCCGGGTACCGGTCATTCCGGTCACTTACATGAACTCCTCGGCCGCGCTGAAGGGATTCTGCGGCGAGAACGGCGGCATTGTCTGCACGTCCTCCAACGCCCCAGCGGTGCTGGAGTGGGCCTTTGAGCGCGGGCGGCGGGTCCTGTTCTTCCCGGACCAGCACCTGGGCCGGAACACCGCCAAAGCGATGGGCATACCGCTGGAGGCCATGCCCATGTGGAACCCGCGGCTGCCGCTGGGCGGAAACACGGCGGAGGAGCTGCGGGACTCACAGGTGCTGCTCTGGAACGGCTTCTGCTCGGTGCACAAACGCTTTACCGTCGCCCAAATCGAAAAGGCCCGGGCCGAGCATCCAGGGGTCCGGGTGATCGTGCACCCGGAATGCCCCATGCCCGTGGTGGACGCCGCCGATGAGGCAGGGTCCACCGATTACATCCTCAAGGCCATCGATGCCGCTGAAGACGGCAGCATCTTTGCCGTCGGCACCGAGATCAACATGGTCAACCGGCTGGCGGCCCAGTACCCCCAGCACACCATCTTCTGTTTGGATCCCGTCATCTGCCCCTGCTCCACCATGTACCGGATCCATCCCGGCTACCTGGCCTGGGTGCTGGAGGGCCTGGTCCGGGGCGAAGTCCTGAACCGCATCACGGTTCCCGCCGCCGTTGCCGTTCCTGCCCGCACCGCGCTGGAACGGATGCTGGCGGCGCACCCGTGATCGCCGTCGTCGGAGCCGGCATTGCGGGGCTGACGGCTGCGCTGAGTGCGGTCCGGGCGGACCCTGCCGTGGAAGTGACCGTGCTGGCCAAGGGTGCGGTGAAGCAGTCCAACACCTGGCTGGCCCAGGGCGGAATTGCCGCCGTCGTACCGGGCGGGGCGGCGCCCGGCGACACGGCCGAAGCGCACGCTGCGGATACGCTGGCCGCCGGCGCCGGACAGGCGGACGCTGAAGCGGTGCAGGTTCTCTGCACGGCCGCCGGCGGACAGATCCGGCGGCTGCTGGAACTGGGCACGCCCTTTGACCGGGATCCGTCGGGTGCGCTGGCACTGGGGCGGGAGGCCGCACATTCGGCCCGGCGGATCCTGCACGTCAACGGCGACAGCACCGGAGCCGGCATTGCCGCCGCCCTGCTGCGGGCCGTGGCGGCGGAACCGCGGATTACCGTTGCCGAGCACACCTTCGCGGCCGGCCTGCTGCAGGAGAACGGCCGGGTCACCGGCGTGAAGCTGCTCCGGAACGGCGAGATCACTGCGCTGGCGGCCGACGCCGTGATCCTCGCCGCCGGGGGAGCCGGCGGCCTGTACGCGCACACCACCAACCCGCAGTCGGCAACCGGCGACGGCGTGGCGCTGGCGGCGGGCGCCGGTGCGGCGATGCGAGACCTTGAGTTCTTCCAGTTCCATCCCACCTCCCTGCACGTGCCGGGGAACCCGCTGATTTCCGAGGCGGTCCGCGGTGAGGGAGCCGTGCTGCGCAACGCCGCGGGGGAACGATTCCTGCTGGCAGACCGGACAGCCCGGACCGCCCACCCGGAGGCCGAACTGGCTCCGCGCGACGTCGTCTCCCGGGCCGTCAGCGCCTATCTGCTGGACAGCGGGGAACCATGTGTCTGGCTGGATGCCACCGGTGTTGCGGCCGCCCGCGGACCCGGATACCTGGGCCGGCGCTTTCCCGGCCTGGACGCCCTGACCCGCCGGCACGGGCTGGACTGGGAGCAGGACCTGCTGCCCGTGGTTCCGGCCGCCCATTACTGGATGGGCGGAGTGGCCACCGATCTGTGGGGCCGCACCACGGTGCCCGGGCTGTACGCTGCCGGCGAGTGTGCCTGCACCGGTGTGCACGGCGCAAACCGGTTGGCCTCCAATTCCCTGCTGGAAGGACTGGTGTTCGGCGCCCGGGCCGGCGCCGCTGCCGTCTCGGACGGTCGTGCCGGTGGACTTTCCGGCCTCTCGCTCGCGGCTTTCCCCCCAGCTGTTCCGGCCGCCGTTCTCGCCGCCGTGCCAGAGCCCGAACGGGCACTTTCCCTGCCGGCGGAGTCTGGCCGAAAGGGACCCGCTTTTGACCGTGCTGTCCTTCAGGCCCTCATGTCCGCCCGGGCCGGGGTGCTGCGCAGCGCCGGGGGGCTGGCCGCTGCCTCCGGCCAGGTCGCCCGCTGGCAGCGGGAAGCGGCGGGGAACGCAGGAACGACGCTGCCGGCGCCGGAGATACGGGAGCTGGAAGACGCGAACCTGCTGACCTGCGCACAGCTGCTCCTGGCCGCCGCACTGCGGCGCACCGAATCCGTGGGCGCCCACTACCGAACCGACGGCGGGATCCGCCCGGCCGGTGAAGCCGCCGGCACCGGGCCCGCCGAGCACGCCCTGAACCGCACCGCATGAGCTCCCCGAAGGGAAACACCGTTATGACCACCAGCACCGCGCCTCCCCGTTCCACCCAGGTGCCGACGCCTGTTCCGCAGGATGCCGTGGACCGCATCGTTGGCGCAGCGCTCGCCGAGGACGCACCGTGGGGCGACATCACCTCCGAACTCCTGGTTCCGCTGGAAGCCCGGGCCTCGGCCCTCCTTACCGCCCGTGAACCCGGCATCTTCTGCGGAGCGCAGGTCATCGAGGCTGCGTTCCGGCTTACCTCTGCGGAAACAGCCGTTCACTTCCCGATCCGGGACGGAGAATCCTTCGAAGCCGGAACCGTTCTGGCGGAAATCAGCGGCCCCGCCCGCGCGGTGCTTACCGGTGAACGGGTGGCCCTTAATCTGGCGCAGCGGCTCAGCGGCATCGCCACCCTCACCGCAGCCTTTGTGGCGCAGGCCGCCGGGACCTCCGCCCGGATTACGGATACCCGCAAGACGACGCCGGGGCTGCGCATCCTGGAACGCCATGCCGTCCGGTGCGGCGGCGGGAACAACCACCGGTTCAGCCTCTCCGATGCCGTGATGGCCAAGGACAACCATCTGGCGCTGCTGGCCGCGGGCACTGGCGATTTGGCACAGGCACTGGCGGCGGCCAAGGCACGGCTGCCGCACACCGTGCACTTCGAGGTGGAAGTGGACCGGCTGGACCAGATCGAAGCAGCACTGGCCGGCGGTGCGGACACCGTGCTGCTGGATAACTTCTCTCCGGCGGACTTGCGCCGGGGCGTGGAACTGATCGCCGGACGGGCGCTTACCGAAGCCAGCGGCAATGTCCGCTTGGAAACGGTCGCCGAGATCGCCGCCACCGGGGTGGACCTGATTTCCGCGGGAGCGCTCACCCACAGCGTTCGGGCCCTGGACCTGGGGTTGGACCTGGTGTGATGTACCTGGATGCAGCCGCCACCGCCCCGCCGCGGCGTGAAGTGCTGGAGGCTATGTGGCCGTACCTCACCACGGAGTTCGGCAATCCTTCCAGCTCGCACTCGGCCGGAGAATCGGCCGCCCGCGCCCTCGCGGCAGCCCGGGAGACAGCGGCCGGGGTGCTCGGCTGCCGCCCCGGGGACATCATCTTCACCTCCGGCGGCACCGAGTCGGACAACCTCGCGGTGAAGGGCCTGGCCCTGGCGGGGATGGACCGCCTGGCCGGGGGAGGCCGTCCGGCGCAGGACGGTCCAGGTGCCGCTCCGCACCTGGTCTCCACCGCCGTCGAACATCCCGCGGTGCTGGAATCCCTGGACTACCTGCAGCGCCGCCACGGCTTCCGCGTGACACTGCTTGCCGTGGACGCCGCGGGAAGGGTGGACCCGGAAGCGGCCGCCGCAGCCCTGACACCCCGGACGGTGCTCTGCTCGGTGATGTACGCCAACAACGAAGTCGGCACCGTCCAGCCCGTGCGGGACATTGCTGCCCGCTGCCGTGAGGCGGGCGTGCCGTTCCACACGGACGCGGTTCAGGCCGGCGGCTGGCTGGACCTGAACGTGACTCGCCTGGGCGCAGACGCGCTGAGCCTGTCCGGACACAAGCTGGGTACGCCCAAGGGGATCGGGCTGCTGTACCTGCGCGGAGCTCCGGCACTTGAGCCGGTAATGCACGGGGGAGGGCAGGAGCGCGGCCGGCGTTCGGGTACGGAGAACGTGGCCGGCGCCGTCGGGATGGCTGCAGCGCTGGCGCTGGCCGCCGCGGAGCACGAGGACACCGTCCGGCGGGCGGAGATGCTGCGGAACCGGCTGATTGACGCCGTGCTGCGCGGAGTTCCCGGTGCCCTGCTGACCGGGCACCGCAGCGAACGGCTGCCGGGCCACGCCTCGTTTTGCTTTCCGGGGACCTCGGGGGAAGCGGTGCTGCTGGAACTGGAACGGGCCGGTGTGCTGTGCTCCAGCGGCTCGGCCTGTGCCGCCGGATCCGACGAGCCGTCGGCTGTACTGACGGCGATGGGGCTGGACCGGGCTACTGCGCAGACGGCCGTGCGCTTCACGTTTACTGCTGCGCTTCGGGAGGACGACGTCGACCGGGCCGCGCGGGCGGTGAAGGAAGCCGTGGCGGCCGTGGGAGGACTCGCCCCGGCACGGTTGCGGGCCTGACGGGCTTCCGGGAAGGGCCGGGAGAACCTGGCACTTACATGCCCGCAGGGCCGCGCCGGAGGACAACGCTGTCGCCCGCCCGAACCACTCCGCCGCGGACGGTATGGGCCTGCAGCCCGAGCTTCGTGTTGTTGTGTGCACCCAGGAGTTTGAGGATTTTCGGTTCGGCGGCGAGCCCATGCTGGGACTGGTCGACCATGACACAACGCGGCATTCCGGACCCAAGGCGGATGCGGACTCCGTCCCCGATGACCAGCTCCGAGCCGATCCACTGATCTTCCGGAAAACCGGGTACGGGTCCGGTGTCGATAATGAGGTTGGCGCGGAACCGGCCCTCGTCCACCGGCACGCCTGACAGGTTGGCAAGGGCCGCCAGGGAAGACGTTGTCAGCAGGTGCAGCGGCGTTTCGTCATGGTGCGGGGTTGCTGTTTCCCGGTGCAGCTCCAGATGCTGATCAAAGGCTTCGGACAGGGCCCGCGAGGCAGCGGGCTCATCGGCACGGTACGCGCTGCCATCCGGACTGAACAGCATCGGGACTTCCGGATGCGGAAGGTCAGAGCTTGACGACCAGTGCATTAGTCCTGGCACGGGCCGGAAACGGTGTGTGCGTTTTCCGCTGGCGATGCCCCCGTCGGCGGTGTAGATGGCCCACTTTCGGTCATGCTCGAGCCCGCTGTCCGTAACGAAGGCTTTGCTCAGGGCCTGGCCTGCGGTCGACTTCACGGGATAGCGGTACAGCGCCCGGACGGTTCCGATGATGTCAGCCACCAAGGTCAGTCCGTGGCTCAGGCTTCCCCAGCTGGCGGCTGTGGCGGCGCTCCGGCACCGGTGGATCAAACCGGGTGTCCTGGAGGGTCCCGCCGTCGTCCAGCCACCCCCGGTTGGTGTAAAAATCAATGGCCCGTTTGTTGGTTGCTTCAACCCACAGGAATGCCCGGTGATATCCCAGCGACGTGAGTTTTTCCTCCGCAGCGGCGAACAGGGCTGAACCGACGCCCCGGGTCCAGGCGTCCGGATGCACATTGATGGCATACAGCTGTCCCGTTGCAGACGCTGTGCCGCCCTCCGGTCCAGCATCGGCGGTACCTTCCGCGGGCCCGAAAACACAGAATCCGGCGACGCCGCTGTCCGTCTCCGCGACCAAATGGAAGGTTCCGGGCCTGGGCTCACGAATGTTCCGCCGCCACCCTGTGGCGGACGCCTCGTGGTTGAGGCCGGCCAGATACTCGTCGGACATGACATTCCGATAGGCGGCCCGCCACGCCGAAATATGGATGTCGGCAAGCCGGGGTGCATCGCTTTCAACCGGTGGCCTCACAAGGACCGTGGAGCTGGCCATTTATCCTCCTGAAACGGAAACGGCGGATGCCGGGGTGTGGCAGCAAGGCTACCTCGACTGCGGAGGACCGGAGGACCGGACGGCCAAGAGCCCGGCTCCCGGTGGCGTTAGTCCAACCCGGCGAACCGAACACCGGTGAGTTCGGTGCTGACGTCCCAGAGCCGACGGGCCGTGGCGGGGTCCGACGCCTGCGGAGCCGGGGTCACCCGCACCGGCCGCCCGCGGAGCTGCCCGGGCCCGCCGGGACCGTAAAACTCCCCGCCCAGGACCTCCGGTGCGGTGGCCGCATACAGTGTGGGCAGCGCCCCCGCCGCTCCGCTTTGGCCCAGCAGGCGGAAGAAGGAGCCCAGGATGTCCAGTGTTGCCGGATGGTTCATGCCGGAGGTGAGGTTGGTGTTGGCGAAACCGGGGTGGGCTGCCACCGCCAGCAGCCTCTCGCCGTGCGCCTCGAGCCGCCGCTGGAGTTCGAACGTAAACAGCAGGTTGGCCAGCTTGCTCTGGTTGTACCGGCTCCACGGGCGGTAGCGGCGCTGCGCGGCCAGGTCCTCAAAGTCAATCCGCCCGCCGCGGTGGGCCAGGCTGGAAACGGTGACCACGCGCGCAGCCGGAGCCTGCCGCAGCGCCGGCAGCAGCAGGCCGGTCAGGGCAAAATGTCCCAGATGGTTGACCCCGAACTGAAGCTCAAAGCCGTCAGAGGTGGTCCGGTGCGGCGTGGCCATCACCCCGGCATTATTGATCAGCAGGTCCACCGGTAAATCCTGCCCGGCGGCGAACCGGTGCACGGATTCCAGCGAACCGAGATCGAGCCGGCGCAGCCGTACGTCGTCGTTCCCGGTTTGGGAGCGGATCCGGTCCTGCGCGGCCGCCCCGCGCGTAAGGTCGCGGCAGGCCAGATCCACCCGGGCACCCTTCGCAGCGAGGACCATGGCGGTTTCCAGGCCCAGGCCGCTGTTGGCGCCGGTAACGACGGCGTTAATGCCGGACAGGTCCGGGATGCTCTCAGCGCTGAAATTCTCCACGTGGCTCCCGCCGTCGTTCCGGATTCAGGGCTGTCCCGGCGGGACTCAGCCGTCGTTCGCGGGCAGGCTGGCGAGCACTTTGTCCGTCAGCGACTTCAGTTCCTGCATCTCGGTTTCGCTGAGGGCGGGGGTGAGCAGCTCATAGATGCCGCGGACGTGGGCGCTGCCCAGCTTCCGCTGCAGCGCACGCCCCTCCTCGGTCAGGGACACTTCGACGCCCCGCTGGTCGTTCTCTGCAGGCCGGCGCTGGACCAGGCCCTTGGATTCCATCCGCTCCACCATCCGGCTCAGACTGGGCTGGCTGATGAGCAGATGCACATTGAGCTCATTCAGCCTGATCCAGCCGGTGGGGCAGCGGGTGAGATTGAACAGGACGTCATATTCCCGCATGGACAGTTCCTTGAACGCCGGATCCTTTTGAAGCCGGCGCATCACGCCCACCTGGGTCCGGAACAGGGACTCCCAAGTCTCTGCTGCCTGTCGAACGGGTGCGCTGCTGGTATCCAAGGACATGCCTCTAGCCTACTGAAGAGAAGGAGCAGCAGTTGAACGTGACGACATCTGGGCCTCGGCCACCCGGGCGGCATGCGTCGGGCCCTCGGGAACGTCTGCCGGCCGGCGGGCATCGAATTCACGCCGCAGCTCCGGCAGCACATATTCGCCGAACAGATCCAGCTGCTCCAGGACTGTCTTCAGCGGAAGCCCCGCATGGTCGATCAGGAACAGCTGGCGCTGGTAATCACCGAAGTACTCCTGGAAGGAAAGAGTCTTCTCGATGACTTCCTGAGGGCTGCCAACCGTGAGCGGGGTCTGCGCGGTGAAGTCCTCCATGGAGGGGCCGTGCCCGTAAACGGGAGCGTTGTCAAAGTACGGCCGGAACTCGTTGACCGCATCCTGGGAGTTTTTCCGCATGAAGAACTGCCCGCCGAGGCCCACGATCGCCTGGTCGGCCCGGCCGTGGCCGTAGTGCTCGTAGCGTTCGCGGTAGAGGCTGATGAGCTGCATGTAGTGCTCTTTCGGCCAGAAAATGTTGTTGGCAAAGAAGCCGTCGCCAAAGTAGGCAGCGATCTCGGCCACCTGCGGAGTGCGGATGGAGCCGTGCCACACGAAGGGGGCAACGCCGTCGAGCGGGCGCGGGGTGGCAGTGAAGTTTCTCAGCGGAGTGCGGAACTTCCCCTCCCAGTTCACGGTGTCTTTGTCCCAGAGCTGGCGCAGCAGGTTGTAGTTCTCCACCGTCAGCTCCACCGAGTCCTGCATGTTCTTGCCGAACCACGGGTACACGGGTGCGGTGTTGCCGCGGCCCAGCACCAGGTCCACCCGGCCGTCGGAGAGATGCTGGAGGGTGGCGAAGTCCTCGGCAATCTTTACCGGGTCATTGGTGGTGATCAGAGTGGTGGCCGTGGAGAGGATGATCCGTTCGGTCTGCGCGGCAATGTAGCCCAGCAGGGTGGTGGGGGAGGAAGCATAAAACGGCGGATTGTGGTGCTCGCCGGTGGCGTACACGTCCATGCCGATTTCTTCCACCTTCTTGGCGATGGCGACGGCGGCCTTGATCCGTTCGCCCTCGGTAGGGATCCGTCCGGTGACGGGATCGCGGGTGATGTCGCTGACGCTGAATACGCCGATCTGCATGGTGTCCTCCGATGTCGCTGGTGCAGCTACAAGTATATGCATTTGCATCTACATAGGGCGACAACGGCGCTTACCGGCGTTTCATTCCCGCTGGACCGCCGTGGCGCCTATTGGGGTTCCTGGCTCCCGGACTGCAGCCCGGAGAACGTGGCCGTGTTTCCGGAGCCGGGAAAGACGATGTGTTTCACGACGCCGTCCCCCACTGCACGGTCCGCAGCGTAGTAGGACATCAAATCCGGGACAGCGGGATCATACGGCGCGTAGAGCCGCGGAGCCAGCGCCACAACCTGTCCTGCAGCAAGCCTGTCCCCAAACCAGGCACCAACACGGTAGTCGAGGGACGCGGCGTCCACGACCAAGGGATAACCGGGGAAGGCTGCGCCGGCCTGGGCGGCCGGCTCCGGGGCTGCGGGGGAGGCAGCTGCTGCATCGCCCGCGCCGTCCTCATAGGGTGCGCAGCGGGTCAGGAGCTCCGCGACGGCGTCCTGCCAGGTCTCGAAGTCGGCAACCCAGGGCGAGCCCGGGTTCTCCGCCGTCTGCATGGCGCCCTCCATGGGGGACGCCAGCGCAGCCAGTGCAGCGCCCATGTCCTGCGGAGCGTCCTGGGCTATTCCATCCAGTGCGTCGTTGAGGGTCCGGGCGCTTTCCGCACTTCCCAGGAAAGTGCTCGTGCCGAAGTCATCAACCCGGTAGATGTACATGGCCTGGTACAGGGGGCCCGCACCATTGGTCTTGAGGAGCTTGGAGCAGGTCTGCTCTTCGGAGTCCTCTACCGACGCCTGGATCGACGGCGGGGCGGCGGCGGCAGGAGCGGAATTGTCGGATGCGGAGGCAACCGGATCGGAAGGATGCTGTGCGCCCGGATCAGCGGTTGCGGCACTGCACCCGGTAATGAACAGCAGGGCGATGGCAGGGACGGCGACGGCTTTTCTCATGGTTCCCCCGGGAGATGTTGACAGTGGTATCACCCTAGCGGCTGATACGTCCGGCGGACGGGGGGGAACCCCGTCGTGTTTTATTGTGCCGAGCGGACCTCCGCAGTGTGGGCCGTGTGATTCGCCGAGTGGCGGCGTCGTCCTGCCCGCTTTTCCCGGGCGCCTTCCACCAGCCGGTACAACACCGGGACCAGGATCAGGGTCAGGACGGTGGAGGACACCAGGCCGCCGATCACCACAATTGCCAGCGGCCGGGAAATGAAGCCGCCTTCACCGGTCACTCCCAGTGCCATCGGGGTCAGGGCAAACACGGTGGCCAGCGCGGTCATGAGGATGGGCCGCAGGCGCTGCCGGGCGCCGCGGTTAATGGCATCGGCCACGTTCATGCCGGGCTGCCCGTTGTGCGGCCGCCGGTACTGGTTGATCAGGTCCACCAGCACAATGGCGTTGGTGACGACAATGCCCACCAGCATCAGCATGCCCACCAGGGACGGAAGCCCCAGCGGCACTCCGGTGACCAGCAGCAGCACGATGGCGCCCGTGGCGGCGAACGGCACGGACACCAGCAGGATCAGGGGCTGGATAAGGGACTTGAAGGTGGCCACCATGATTACGTAGACAATGGCGATGGCTGCCAGCAGCGCCAGTCCCAGCTGGGTAAAGGATTCATTCTGCTGGGTAGCGGCACCGGAGAGCGTGGCCGTCACGCTGGCCGGCAGGTCCAGTTCCGCGAGCTTGGCCTGCACTTCGGAGATGGCTGCGCCCAGGTTCTCGCCCGCCGGGGATACGGAGACGACGGCGGTGCGCTCGCCGCCGGAGGCGGAGATGGACGTGGGAGTGTCCACTTCCTCAACGGTGGCCAGCGAACTCAGCGGCACGGTGCCGGACCCTGCGGGTACGGGAACCTGGCTGAGCTGCTCCACGCTGGTGATCTGCGTTCCTTCACCAATGAGCACGGGGAAGTCATCGGTGCCGATGCGGATGGTGCCGGCGGGCAGCGGGCTCAGCGTGGAGGCCACCAGGCCGGCAATCTGCTGTTCGTTCAGTCCGGCGGCCACTGCTTTGGCACGGTCGATCGATACTTGGACCACGGGGGAGGAGGATGACAGGTTGCTGGTGACCTCCCCGGCTGAAGCCAGCGAGGACATCGCTTCCACCACCTGCTCGGAGGCAGGCTGCAGCTCGTTGGGATCCCCGGCGGACAAGCTGATGTCCACCGTGTTGGACGTGCCGAACCCGCCGCCGGTGCTGCCCAGGGTGATGTTCCCGGCGTCGTCGTCCAGTGCGTCCAGTTCATTGCTGACGGTCTCCCGCAGCGCCACCTGGTCCACGCCCGGCTCGGTGATGACGGTGTAGGAGGCCACCGAGGATCCGCCGGAAGCGAAGGCGGCGAAACCGGAGGCTGAGGTGCCCATGGTGACCTGGACGTCCTTGACGCCCTCGGTCCCGCGCAGCGCGTCCTCCACGTTTTTGGCTGCAGCGGAGGTGGTCTCCAGCGAGGTGCCCGGCGGGAGCTCCTGCCGGACGCTGAACGTGTTCTGCCCGGTGTCGCCCAGGAGATTGGTCTGCAGCAGCGGGGTCAGGGCGGCAGTTCCCGCCAGGACAATGAGTCCGGCCACCACCGTGTAGACCGGATGCCGCTGGGTGGTCCGCAGGACGGGCACATAACCGCGCTGCAGGAACGTATTGGACTCTTTGGCTTCCACTTCGGCGCGGTAGGCGGCGGGGTCGGCCACCGGCGTGCCGGACTTCAGGAACCAGTACGCCAGCACCGGAACAATCGTCAGGGAGACCAGCAGCGAGGCCAGGAGGGCCAGGGAAGTGGTGATGGCAAAGGGCCGGAAAAGTTCTCCGGCCAGGCCGCCCACGAAGGCGATCGGGGCGAAGACGGCAACCGTGGTCAGCGTCGAGGCGGTAATGGCGCCGGCCACTTCGCGCACGGCAGTCAGGATGGCCGTCCGCTTGTCGGTGCCGTATCCCAGATGCCGTTTGATGTTCTCGATCACCACGATGGAGTCATCCACCACGCGGCCGATCGCGATGGTCAGGGCGCCCAGGGTCAGGATGTTCAGCGAGTAGCCGAACGCCAGCAGGCCAATGAACGTCACCAGCAGCGACAGGGGGATGGACACCGCAGTGACGAGGGTGGAACGGACGGAGAGCAGGAACACCAGGATGACCAGGACAGCGAATCCCAGGCCGAGGATGCCTTCGGTGGTCAGGTTGGAGATGGATTCTTCGATGAACGGGGCCTGGTCGAAGACCACCGTGAACTTGGCGCCGTTGCCCAGTTCGGATTCCAGCGACGGCAGCAGGTCCGTGACCTGGTGCGAAATGCCCACCGTGTCACCGGCCGGAGTCTTGGTGATGGACACGGCCAGCGTGGGCTGCCCGTTGGTCCGGGTGATGGAGGTGTTCTCATCTTCGACGATTTCCACCGAGGCCACGTCGCCGATGGTCACGGGAGCGGCACCGGAGGCGAAGCCGCTGCCCGTGGATTCAACCGGCAGGGCGGAGACCTTCTCGAGGCTGTCCAGCGGGCTGCCGATTTGGATGGGCAGGGTGCGGGTGTCTTCGGTGACGGTGCCGGCCGGAACCAGGGCGCCGCTGTTTTCCAGTGCTGTGGAAATGGCCGACGGCGTCACACCCCGGGCAGCGAGGGCCGCCTGATCGGGGAGGATGGAAATGCTCCGGGTGGATCCGCCGGTGACTTCCGCGGTCCGCACCCCTTCGATTTTTTGCAACCGCGGAACGGTGAGGCGCTGCAGGTCGGCGTTCAGCTCCGCGAGCGGCTGGTCCGAGGACACGGCCAGATACACAATCGGGAAGTCGCTGATGCTGCCGGCCAGGGACTGCGGATTCGCATCGTCAGGCAGCAACTGCCGGGCGTTGGAGATGGCACGGTCGACCTGGCCGCGGGCGCGGTCCAGATCCGTTCCGTACGCGAAGGTCAGGCTGATGGTGGAGAGCGAGTTGCGGGACGTGGCGGAGGAATCTTCCAATCCCTCGACGGCGGTCAGGGCGCCCTCCAGCGGCTCGCTGATCTGCTTGTCCACAACTTCCGGGGAGGCTCCCGGCAGCGCAGTGATCACGGTGATCTGGGGGAATTCCAGCGACGGAATGAGCTCCTGCTTGAGCGAGCCCATGGAAATCACGCCGAACACGGCAATGAACACCGTGATCAGGGCGATGAGCGCCCGGTTGGAGAGGGAAAACTTGGCCAAACGGTCCATGAGCCTGCCTTTAGGAGAAGCTGAACTGAGGTACATCGGCAAAAAACTCCGGACCAAAGCAGGATCCGGCATTTAACGTTCGTTGGACCGGGCCGACCGGATGGGTCAGCCCGGTCCAACGGGTAAAAAAACTTTCTGCGGGGAAGAAGTGCCGGGTTAGTTCAGGCCCAGGACACGGTTGGTGTCGTTGGTGAGTTCTTCCAGCAGGGATTCGTTTTCATTGAGCTTGACGCCGTAACCCGGAATCATTTCCTTGATCTTCGGCTCCCAGCCGTCGAACTGGCGGGGGAAGGCACGCTTGAGCAGGTTGATCATGATCGGGGTGGCCGTGGAAGCGCCCGGCGAAGCACCCAGCAGGGCGCCGATGGATCCGTCCGAGGCGGTGATCAGCTCGGTGCCGAACTGCAGCACGCCGCCCTTCTTCGGATCCTTCTTGATGACCTGCACGCGCTGGCCGGCCGTGATGAGCTCCCAGCCTTCGGTGACCGCGCGGGGCATGAATTCCTGCAGCGCCTCGGTTTTGCCTTCGCGGGTCTTCAGCACCTCGGTGACCAGGTACTTGACCAGGGACATGTTGTCCTTGGCGACGGCCAGCATCGGCACCAGGTTGCCCGGGCGGACGGACGCCGGCAGGTCCAGGAACGATCCCGTTTTCAGGAACTTGGGAGAGAAGCCGCCGTACGGGCCGAACAGCAGCGACTTCTTGCCGTTGACAAACCGGGTGTCCAGGTGCGGAACGGACATGGGCGGTGCGCCGACGGAGGCCTGGCCGTACACCTTGGCGTTGTGCCGGGAAATGATGGACTCGTCAGTGGAGCGCAGGAACTGGCCGGAGACGGGGAAGCCGCCGAAGCCCTTGCCCTCGGGGATCCCGGAGGCCTGCAGCAGGTGCAGGGCGCCGCCGCCGCCGCCAATGAAGACAAAGCGGGCCGAAACGGTGCGGGAAGCGCCGGTGGCACGGTTCTTGACGGACACGTCCCAGCCGCCGGTGGAGGAACGCGAAACGTTGCTGACTTCGTGGCCAAAGTTCATTTCCACGCCGTTGGCGGCAAGGTAACCGGTCAGCTCACGGGTCAGGGCGCCGAAGTCGACGTCGGTGCCTCCGACGACGCGGGAGCCGGCCACGCGCTGGGAGGAGTCGCGGCCCTCCATGATCAGGGGAGCCCACTCCGCCAGCTTGGCGTGGTCCTCGGAGAATTCCATGGACTTGAACAACGGCTGTGCGCTCAGCGACTCGTAGCGGCGGCGGAGGTACTCGGAGTGCGCGTCACCCCAGACAAAGCTCATATGCGGCAGCGGGTTGATGAAGTTGTTCGTAATATGGCCGGAGGAGACCATGTGCGACCAGAACTGGCGGGACACCTGGAACTGTTCGTTGATGCCCACCGCCTTGGCCGGGTCAACGGAGCCGTCGGCCGCGGCGGGGCTGTAGTTCAATTCGCACAGCGCGGCGTGGCCGGTTCCGGCGTTGTTCCAGGGGTCGGAGCTTTCCAGTCCGGCGCGATCGAGGCGCTCAAACAGGGAAATATCCCAATCGGGCTGGAGCTGCTTCACGAACGCCCCGAGGGTCGCGCTCATGATGCCGCCGCCGATCAGCAGTACATCGGTTTTAGTTGCGGACTTATCCGCCGGGCTATTAGCAGTCAACTTCATATCTCCAGTCGCGAGGGCGCTAGCTCTAGAAGCGTATCGCCCCAAGCGTCCTTACTAAAATCACCTGCGCCCTGCAAGTTGCCTGTGAGGAGAACGGCTACTGCTTCCGGAGCTCGATCCGGTTAAAGACTTCGTTGAGCAGCGGAGACGTGGGGTAGCTGGCCACCCGGGGTGAAAGTGCGAGCGCGGAGATGGGGAAGGCCAGCGGAATGGCCGGCACCCGGGTGGAAATGCGGTCGGCGATCGCCTCATATGCCTCCGCCTGTTCCGGTCCGGCCTTCAGGGTCCGTGCCCGGTCAATCTTGCTCAGCAGCTGTGCGTCGTCGTAGGCGAGCTCTTCGGTGTAGCTGCCAAAGAGGGTGCCCACGAAGTTGTCCGGGTCGTCATAGGTTCCGCTGACGCCGAGCAGGTGGAAGGCGCGGTCCCCGCTGCTCTGCACCTTGTGCAGGTAGTCATCGGACCATTCCACCGGCACGGGCTTGATGTTGAATCCCGCCGCGGTGAGCTGCCGGCTGAGTTCAGCGTAGACACGCTCGGGAGTCGGCAGGTAGGCCCGCGTGACGTGGCGCGGGTAATAGAAGGGGAGCTCGGCGCCGTCGTACCCTGCTTCCTTGAGCAGGTCCGCAGCCTTCTCCGGATCGTATCCGTAGCTGGTGACGGTTCCCGAGCTGACGCCGAGCTTTTCCGGCACAAACTGGTTGGCCTGCTTGGTGCCGTTGAGGAACAGCCCGTCCAGGAGCGCGTCCTTATCAATGGCGTGGGCAACGGCCTGGCGCATCTTGACGTTATCCAGGCCGGGGAAAGCTTCGTTGATGCCCAGGTACAGCACCGAATACGGATCCCGCTGCAGGATCTGCAGGCCGTTGCGGGCAAGGTCGTCCACGTCGGCCACGGTCACCAGGTCATAACCGTCCACGTCGCCGGTCTTCAGGGCGCGGAGGCGGGTCTGGGGGTTGGCCATGGTGGTGAAAACCACGGTGGAGATCTGCCCCTGCCGGCCCCAGTAACCCGGGTAGGCGGCCAGCCGAACCTCATCACCCTCCCAGGACTCCAAGGTGAACGGACCGGTTCCCACGGGGTGCAGGCCGTAGGCGGAAATCTTCTGGCCGTCCTTTTCCACGCTGAGTGCGTCGGCAGCGTGCTGCTTCAGGGCGGCCGGTGAGGCCATGGCAAATTCCGGCGCGGCCAGGGCGGGAATGAACCCGGTCAGGCGCGTGGCCAGCTCCACCTGGACGGTGTATTCATCCACAGCGGTGCAGGCTTTGTAGACGGCGAGCTCCGGGCTGTCGGAAAAGGCGTTGAAGACGGCCTTGTAGGCAAGGTTGCCTGATCCGCGGGCGGACACCGGGAGGTTGTACCAGCGGTCAAAGTTGGCACAGACGGCGTCGGCATTAAAGGGTTCGCCGTCCTGGAACGTGACGTCCCTGCGCAGCGTGAACGTGTAGGTGCGTCCGTCCTCTGACTCCGTCCAGCTTTCTGCCAGCAGGGGAGCGGGCGCGGAGGTCAGCGGGTCCACGCCCACCAGGCCCTCCATGATCTGCCGGCTGACCCGGTGGCTTTCGGTGTCCGTCGCCAGGAAGGGGTCCAGAGTGGACGGGCGGGCCGCAGTGGCGAAGGTGAAGGTGGCCTGCGGCGCTGATGCGGAGGGGCTGCCGGTGGGCGAGGCCGTGGCAATGCCGTCGGGAGGGGTTGCCGTGCATCCGGCGAGAGCCAACGCACCAAGCAGTGCACCGGCCCGAAGGAAGGAGCGGCGGCCCATGCCGGAATCTGTCACAGCGGTTATTCTCCTACGCTCCGTCAATGGGCGCGTCTGGTTCTCTTGGTTTTGTGCGTGGATTGCCAGTCTAAATGATAAAAAAACAGGCACCCGCTGGTGAGACCCTGCTCACATTGCCGCTGTAAGTAAGGCAGGATAGGGAAATGACTGAAATCAGCCTTGATTCACCCCTGCTTGAGGTGACCGATCTCGCGGTTAATTTCCGCACCACCGACGGTGAAGTCCAAGCCGTTAAGAATGCTTCCTTTAGCCTTCCGCGCGGAGGAACGCTGGCGATTGTGGGTGAGTCCGGTTCCGGTAAATCCACCACGGCCATGGCGGTAATTGGTTTGCTCCCGGGAAACGGCAAAGTGGCGGCCGGAAGCATCCGCTTCGACGGCACCGAGCTGGTGGGGATGCCGGAATCCAAGATGCGCGCCATCCGGGGCCGGTCCATCGGACTGGTGCCGCAGGATCCCATGTCCAACCTGAACCCCGTCACGAAGATCGGCACCCAGGTTGCGGAAACCCTGCTCGTCCACGGCATGGCCACTTCCAAGGACGTGGACCGCAAAGTCATTGAGGTCCTGACTGCCGCCGGGCTGCCGGACGCCGCCGAGCGGGCAAAGCAGTATCCGCACGAGTTCTCCGGCGGCATGCGCCAGCGGGCACTGATCGCCATTGGACTGGCCTGCCGGCCGCGGCTGCTGATCGCAGATGAGCCCACGTCTGCCCTGGACGTGACTGTGCAGCGGACCATCCTGGACCAGATCGGAAACATGACGGAGGAGCTGGGCACCTCGGTCCTGCTCATCACGCATGACCTCGGGCTGGCAGCGGAGCGCGCCTCCGAGCTCGTGGTGATGCACCGGGGTCTTGTCGTGGAGCACGGGCCGGCCCGGCAGCTGCTGGAGGATCCGCAGCATCCCTACACCCAGTCCCTGGTGGCCGCAGCTCCCAGCGTTGCCGCGGTGCGGCTGAGCCCGGGCGCGTTCAAGGCCCCGGCCGCTCAGCGTTTGCGGCTGGCGGAGCAGGTGTATGCCGAGCATGAGGGCGGAACGGGGACGGCGGCGGACGACGGCGGCACGGCGGCTGCGGCGGCCGCCTCACCTCAGCAGACCGCCGGGGGAGACGGTACCGGCCTGTCCGGAGCTGACGTGCCGGACAACATCGTGGAAATCCGGGACCTGACCAAGGTCTACAAGATCCGCGGCCGCTCCGAAGACTTTTACGCCGCACGCAACGTCACGCTGGATATTCCCCGCGGCCGGACCGTCGCCATTGTGGGTGAATCCGGTTCCGGTAAGACCACTACCGCCCGGATGCTGCTCAAACTGGTTGATCCGACCAGCGGCACCATCACCTTTGACGGGACGGACGTTGCCTCCTTGGAAAAGGCGAAGCTGCGGGACTTCCGGCAGCGTGTGCAGCCGATTTTCCAGGATCCGTATTCGTCCCTGGACCCGATGTTCACCATTGCGCGGATTCTTGATGAACCGCTCAAAACCTACAAGCGGGGCTCCAAGAGCGAGCGTGCCGAAAGAGTCCGGGAGCTGATGGACCAGGTGGCACTGCCGCACTCCATGCTGGGCAGGTATCCCGCAGAGCTGTCCGGCGGCCAACGCCAGCGCGTGGCAATTGCCCGTGCCCTGGCGCTGAAGCCCGAGTTGATTGTTTGTGACGAGCCGGTCTCGGCATTGGACGTGCTGGTGCAGGCTCAAATCCTCAAACTCCTTGGAGATCTGCAGGCTGAACTGGGCCTGAGCTACCTCTTCATTTCCCACGACTTGGCTGTGGTCCGGCTGATCTCCGACTACGTGTGCGTCATGAAGGACGGCGAGTTGGTGGAAGCGGCCACCTCGGAGGAAGTCTTCTCCAACCCGCGCCACCCGTACACCCGGAAACTGCTTGCTTCCATTCCGGGCAATGAGCTGAACATCGGCGAGGGTGAAATGGCCTCCTAGAAGGAGACCGGCACCAAAGAGACAAAAGAGGTGGCGCCCGCAACGGGCGCCACCTCTTTTGCCGTGTTGATCCGGGCTACTTCTTCCGGGTCTTGGGATCCAGTGCTTCGCGCAGGGACTCGCCCAGAAGGGTGAATCCGAGTGCGGTGACCGCAATGCAGATGCCGGGAAGGAACGCGAGCTGCGGTGCCACGGCCAGTTCATTCTGTGCGTAGGTCAGCATCCGCCCCCACTCCGCCGTCTGCGGCTTGCCGCCGCCGAGGCCGAGGAAGGACAGGGCGGCGGCGTCAATGACAGCCGTCGCCAGGGTCAGGGTGCCCTGCACGATCACCGGACCCATGCTGTTGGGCAGCAGATGGCTCATGGTGATGGTGCGCCGGCTCAGGCCCAGGGACTGCGCCGAAAGGATGTAGTCGGCGCTGCGCTGGGAAATCATGGACGAGCGCAGCAGGCGGGCGAAGATCGGGATCTGGGAAACACCAATGGCGATCATGATGGCGTAGGTGTTCTGCCCCAGGATGGCGGCAATGCTCACCGCCAGCAGCAGGTTCGGGACGGAGAGCAGGATGTCCACGAAGCGCATGATGACGTTGTCCACCCAGCCGCCGATTCCGCCGGCGATGATGCCCAGGAGCATGCCACCCGCCAGTCCCAGCGCTGTGGAAATGACACCGATGATGAGTGAGGCGCGGGCGCCCCAGATGAGTTTGGACAGGACGTCGCCGCCGAACCGGTCCAGTCCCAGCGGGTAGGCGTCAATTTCGCCGGGTCCGGGGATGGACGTGGGGGTGATGTCCGTCCGTCCCGGAAGATCGTCACCGCCGAACGGTGCCAGCACCGGTGCCAGAATGGCCACCAGGATGAACAGGCCGATAATCACGGCCCCGGCAATGGCCGCCGGATTGCGGCGCAGCCGCTTGAAGGCGGAACGCCACATACCCGTTCCGCGGGTGTCGGCCTGGGCCGGTGTTGCGGGCTCGTCGGGGCGGATGGCGCCGCCGGGAGCCGGTGGGAGAACTGTACTCATTGCACCCTCACCCTCGGGTCGATGAAGCCATAGGACACGTCAACGATCAGATTGATCAATGAATAGGCGATGGCGATGAAAATGATGAATCCCTGCAGCACGGGATAGTCGAGGTTGAAGATGGCATCACGCAGGAATCTGCCGATACCGCTGAAGGCAAACACCGTTTCCGTCAGTACGGCACCGGAGATCAGCAGGCCGGTCTGCAGTCCAATGGTGGTGGTCACCGGAAGCATGGCGTTGCGGAGGACGAACCGGCCGCGGATGGTTTTCTCCATCAGGCCCTTGGCGCGTGCGGTGCGCACATAATCAGCGCCCTGAACCTCCAGGACGGAGGCGCGGGTGATGCGCACAATGATCGCCAGCGGGATGGTGCCCAGGGCAATTCCGGGCAGGACCAGGTGCATCAGCGCGTCCCAGGACGCGTCCCATTCCCGGGTTAGCAACCCGTCGAGGATGTAAAAGTCCGTGATGTGGGTGGCATCAATGCGCGGATTCTGCCTGCCGTCCGGGGGAAACCAGGGGAGCTGGATGGCAAAGAGCCACTTCAGGATGAAGGCCAGGAAGAACACCGGGATGGTGATTCCCACGAGCGAAAGCACCACCGAGGAATGATCCCAGAAGCGTCCGTAGTGGGTTGCCGCGAGGTAGCCAAGCGGGATCCCGATGCCGATGGCAAAGATGAGCGCCACCAGGGACAGTTCCAGTGTCGCGGGGAAACGGGTCGCGAACTCCTCCAGCACGGGCCGGCCGGTGACCGTGGAAACGCCGAAGTCGCCCTGCAGGAGCTTGCCGACGTATACGAAGTACTGCTCCAGAAGGGGGCGGTCAAAGCCGTAGGCGGCGTTGATCCTTGCGATCGCTTCCGGCGTTGCTTTGTCGCCGAGCAGAGCAGTGGCCGGGCCGCCGGGAAGGCTGCGGACCCAGACGAACAACAGGATGGACAAACCGATGAGTGTGGGAATCAGCATGAGAAGACGTTTGCCGATGACTTGCAGCACAGGTGTCCTTTCTCAGCGTGGTAGAGGCGCTGTATGAAGGAAGGGAAACAGTGAAAGGGCCGGGATCTCCGAAGAGACCCCGGCCCTGTGCTGCTTACTTGTTGAGTTCGATCTTGTTGAACACTTCGTCATTCACCGGGCTGGCGGGGTAGGAAACCACGCGCTCGTTGAAGGCGAGTGAGGGAGCCGGGTGTGCCAGCGGTATGGCCGGCACAAACTCAGCGATGTCCTCGTTGATCTGCTCGTAGAGCGGAGTCTGCTCCTCGAGGCTGCTGACCTGGCGGGCTTCCTCCAGCGCGCCGAAGATCTCCGGGTTGTTGAACCCGAACTCGGGCTTTTCGCCGCCGAAGAACACACCGACAAAGTTGTCGGTGTCGTTGTAGTCGCCGGTCCAGCCCAGCAGGTGGATGCCGTGGTCTTCGGAGGCCTGGACACGGTCCAGGTAATCCGGGGACCACTTGTTCGGCTGCGGATTGACCGTGATGCCCACTTCTTCGAGCTGGGCAGTGATGTTGGTGTAGACCTGCTCCGGCGTCGGCATGTACGGGCGGGAAACGCCGGTCGGGTAATTGAAGTCCACGGAGAAGCCGTCCGGGTAGCCGGCCTCGGCCAGCAGGGACTTGGCCTTCTCCGGATCGTAGTCGTACTCGGTCACGTCCTCGTTGTAGCCGTTGACCACGTCGGGGATGAACTGGGTGGCCACCTTGGTGCCCTCGGGCAGGGTCTGGTCCACCAGGGCCTGCTTATCGATCGCGTGAGCGATCGCCTGGCGCACCAGCGGGTTCGCCAGCTCCTCAACCTTCTGGTTCATGCCGAGGTAGAGGATGGTGAACGGCTCGCGGGCCATCACGTTGTACCCGGCGTCGGCCAGCGACTTTGTGTCAGCCGGAGCCACGAGGTCGTAACCGTCGATGGTGCCGGCCTCGAGGGACTGGCGGCGGGAGTTGGGATCGTCGATGACGCGGAAGATGATGTCCGTGACCTGGCCCTGATCGCCCCAGTAGTCCTCATTGGCGGAGAGGGTGATCTGGTTGCCGACTTCCCAGTTCTCGAACTTGAAGGGGCCGGTTCCGGTGGGATGGCTCTTGGCGTACTCGGTCAGCGTGGGGGCCTCGGCCGTGCCGGAAGCTTCGTTGGCCGCGTACTGGTCCATCGCCGTCGGGCTCTGCATGGAGAAGGCCGGGAGTGAGAGCGCCGCGATGAATCCCGCAAACGGCTTGGCGAGGGTCACTACCGCTTCGGTGTCACCGGTGGCTTCGCAGGACTTGTAGGTTGCGGTCTCCGGGGTATCGGAGAAGCCCTTGAACAGCTTGCTGTAGTAGTAGGCAAGGCTTTCAGCCTGCTGGATGCCGGTGAAGTTGTACCAGCGGTCAAAGTTGGCGCAAACGGCTTCAGCGTTGAACTCAGTGCCGTCGTGGAAGGTGACGCCGTCCTGCAGCTCGAAGGTGTAGGTCAGTGCGTCCTCGGAAGTCTCCCAGGACTTGGCCAGCAGCGGTTCCGGATCCGCGGTTCCCGGCTTGACGCCAACCAGGCCCTCGAAGATCTGGCGGCTGACGCGGAAGGATTCGCCGTCGGAGGCGAAAGCCGGGTCCAGGGACTTGGGATCCGACGACGCTGCGAAGACGAAGGTTCCGTCAACGTCCGACGCAGCGGCGTCGCCCGTTCCCTCCTCGCGCTCGCTCTGGGCGCAACCGGAGAGAATCAGGGCGCTGAGGGCTATTCCGGTGGTGATGGCAGCGGCGCGCCGCCTTGGGCGGGAGCCGCTCATAGTTCGGCCAACAGGTGACATGGTCTTACTCCTCTGGGGCGAAAGATACCCGTGCAATACGGCGGGTGCCGTGCGGTGCGTGGTGTCGAAGTGTGTCGTGTGACACAAACGTATGGACCGAGCCTAATGGGTGACGGAGATTACAAAGGTATTTGGACCCTTGGCAGGGTCACAATTTGGTCACGCAAAAAGGCGGACACCCCAGAGGGGTGTCCGCCTTTGGTTTTGGCTGCAAAGGCCTGCTTGCCGGTGCCTTTGGCCTGTGCCGTCCGCGGGGATTACATCGGCGGCATCAGCACGGTGTCGAGCAGGTACACGGTGGCGTTCTTGGTTTGGACGCCGCCGCAGACCACAGCCGAATCATTGACCATGAGGCTGTCGCCGGAGCCGGTGACCTCAACTTCTTCACCGTTGACGGTGGCGTAGCTGCCGGACAGCTCATCCGGCGTCATCTGGCCGGGAACCACATGGTAGGTCAGGATGCTGGAGAGCAGGTCCGGATCGGTCTTCAGCGTCTCGATGGTGGCCGGATCCAGTTTGGCGAAGGCATCATCGGTGGGAGCGAAAACGGTGAACTCGGAGCCGTTGAGCGTATCCACAAGGTTGACGTCCGGGTTCAGCTGGCCGGAGACCGCAGCGGTCAGCGTGGTCAGCATGGGGTTGTTGGAGGCTGCGGTGGCCACCGGGTCAAGGGACATGCCCTCGATGGAGCCGGCGCCCTCGGGAACAGCCGCCGCGTAGTCGGCGCAGCTGCCGCCTACGAGGTTGGCTGCCGGGTCGGCGCTCATGGACTCACTGGACATGGGATCGGAGCTCATGGATTCCGACGGTGAGGGGGACATGGACTCGGATGCCATTCCCGATTCTGAGCTTGTGGACGAGCTGTCGGTGGAGTCGGTGCTGCAGGCGGCCATGCCCAGCATGGAGACAGCGGCGATTCCGAGGATGGACATGTTCCGGCGGGTCTTGAAAGCCATTGTTTTTCTCCTTCTGGCGAGGGCTCCCGGTGGTGGAACCCCTGGTTGGTATGAACACCTCTTGGTGCGAGGTCTCAGAAGGTCTTCGGCCCGGCTCCGGAACCGGATGGGTGGACGGCCGGAAAAGTTTTTGGGTCTGCCGCCGGGAACTGCGGATCCGGCTGGAAGGCCGGTTGCCGCTTGCGCAGGACAGCGGAGGAAAAGAAAAATACCCCGGTCCGAAGACCGGGGTATTTCATATATTCGCGACTCGCCAGCGACCGAAGTCCTGACTCATTCCAATGGTGCGCGAGGAGGGACTTGAACCCACACGTCCGAAGACACTGGAACCTAAATCCAGCGCGTCTACCAATTCCGCCACTCGCGCCCGGGATTACGCCTCAGCAATATTTAATGCGCAGAGCCGCAAAACCAGCCTCCAGTGTACCCGAGGTTAGGCGAGTCCGAGATCGCGCGACAGCTTGGCCACATGGCCGGTGGCCTTGACGTTGTACTGGGCCAGCGAAACCTTGCCGTTCGGGTCCACAACCACAGTGGAACGGATCAGGCCTTCGTAGGTCTTGCCATAGTTTTTCTTCTCGCCCCAGGCTCCGTACGCTTCGGCCACGGCATGGTCCGGGTCTGAGAGCAGGGGAAAGTTGAGGTTCTCAGCTTCCGCAAACTTCTCCAGTTTCGGCACCGGATCGGGAGAAACTCCGACGACGGCGTACCCGGCATCCTGCAGGCTGTTCAGATTATCCCGGAAGTCACAGGCTTCCTTGGTGCAGCCCGGAGTGGCTGCCGCCGGGTAGAAGTAGATGATTGTGCTGCGGCCGCGGAAACCCTCGAGCGAGACGGAAGCAGGGTCCGTTGCCGGAAGGGTGAAATCGGGGGCAGTATCACCGGGGGACAGGCGGGGCATGGGGGCACTCCTTGCTATTAATGGAAGGTCCGGCTGTGTCACAGGGCGACAGTGCACGGCCAAGGTGGCTATCCTAGTATGTGGTGGGTTTTGCAGGTTATCCGATTGGCCATTGAATCCTCACCCTGAAAGGAAGAGTTCTGTTTTATGCCCGATATGGAGCACTGGCCCACAGGTCGTCTGTTGTCAACGGCGGCACGCCTGGTTGAACACGCCTGGAACGAGAGGCTTGTCCGAATCGGCGTGACCCACGCGGGAGTCATCGCGCTGGGAGTTCTTGACTCCCAGGGACCCATGACCCAAGCGCAACTGGCTCAGATCGTCCGCGTCCAGGCACAGACAATGGGTAAAACCCTCTCCCGGCTGGAAACTCACGGGCACGTGGTCCGCGTCCGCAATGATCTGGACCGGCGCAGCCACATGGTGTCCATCACCCCGCAGGGCATTGAAGTTTTGCGCGAGGCACAGGACATCGAGAGCACGCTGACCGACGGCGGGGAGCTCATGTCCGAACAGCTGCGCGGCCAGCTCCGCAATGTCATCAGGGAGCTCGGAAACCCGCGCTGGCAGGTGGCTGTGGACGTTCCCGGCCTGCCAATTCCCGTGGTTACGCCGGAAGCCGATGCCACTGCGGCACAGGAACCTGCCTCCGATGAAGCCGCTGACGGTGCGGAGGCGAAAGCGTCCGGGACCGCTTAAGGATTTTTGCGCAAAAGGCACGTCCCGCAGCGGGGCGTGCCTTTTGCTTTGTCCAGCGGCGGGCGCTGCCGGTGCTGGAGCCTGAAACAGCAGAGCCCGCAAACAACAAAAGAGCGGCCCCGCCGGTTTTCACCGAGCTGAGCCGCTCCTTGCTTTTGGTGCACCCCCCGGGACTTGAACCCGGAACCCTCTGATTAAGAGTCAGATGCTCTGCCAATTGAGCTAGAGGTGCATTTGCTGCCTTGCCGCCTCACCGGTAAAACCGGCGATTTGTCATCCGCAACGACAAACAACATTACCAGCCTTTTACCGTTTCCGCGAACGCAGGGAGCCGCAAATCGCACAGTGAGATGCAGGTCATAGGTTGCAGTCCTGCTGCGGGCCCACGGCAATGGGGCGGCTGGGCTGCGGATGGTCGGGCACAAAAAAACCCCGACCGATCGGCGTGCTGCCGATGAGTCGGGGTTTAGATTGGTGCACCCCCCGGGACTTGAACCCGGAACCCTCTGATTAAGAGTCAGATGCTCTGCCAATTGAGCTAGAGGTGCATTTTGTTTTGGTGGTGCAAGCCGAACTTTTTTGCTCGATTTGCTCTCCGCAACGACATGAAACACTACCAGTACTTCTCCCCAAAAGAAAAATCGATGTGAAAATCAGGGCAGCGGCGCCCCCGGTTCTGCTTCCTGCGGTCCTGATCCAGGGGGAACCACGAGCTCCACCGGACTGCCGTCCCAGTCCTCGCTGTTATCCACCAGCCAGGTCCGCGACGGCAGCCCCGCACTGCCGCCGCCTGCGGCTGCAGGATTCCCGGGGCCGGAATCTGTTTCCGCGGGCGTTTGGGCAGCTGTGGCTGTTACGGAATCTCGGGGTACAGGCGTAACCGGCATCGCCGGGTGCAGGGCTTTCGTTACAACGCCGTGCTGCAGCAGCCGGCGCAGCACCGACGACGCCGCGGTGAGGACCGCTGCAGAAACGGCGGCGGATGCAATCAGGGACGAACGTTTCACGTATCTGCTCTTCCGGACTCTCCCGCAGCTGGCACCACCGCGGGAACAAAGGGGACAAGGCGACAACGAAGGGGAGACGGGGAGGCCATACCGGCCCGGTCTTTGACGTTACGGTGGGTTTCCGTCCCCTGTCCAGAGGTCGGCGGACAGTTTGCCGTCGGCGCTAGGCTGTCAGGCATGAGTGAGCAACTTCGTCCCGTGCAGACCATTACCGTTCCCAGCGAAGACCTCCTTGAGTCACTGCGCCCCCTGCCGGAAGGCATCCGGGCCGGTGTCTGGGACCTGGCAGGTGAACCGCAGGGGCTGGACTACGGTGAGATCGACGCCGTCGTGCTGCCGTACGCTGCCGGCCGCAATTGGCGCCAGGCCTTGGACCGGGTACCTGGGCTGAAAATGATCCAGGCCCAGACCACCGGTTATGACGGGCTCCCGGAGCTGGTGGCACCCGGCGTCGCCATTGCCAGTGCGGCGGGGGTGCACGCTGCGGGCACTGCGGAGCTGGCACTTACGCTGATGCTTGCCAGCCTGCGGGGCATTGACGACGCCGTGCGAAACGCGCAGAGCGGAACCTGGAGCAGCAGTCGTTACCCCGGTTTGGCGGACCGCCGTGTGCTGATGGTCGGCGTGGGCGGCATCGGCGCCGCGATCGCCCGGCGGCTCGAGCCCTTCGAAGTGGAGCTGACCCGGGTGGGAACCAGGGCACGGACCGATGAGCACGGAACGGTGCACGGAACCGAGGAACTCGTGGAGCTTGCCCGGACCGCGGAGGTTCTCGTGGTCATCACTCCGCTGACCGGCGAGACCCGGCACCTCATCGGCAGGGAGGTCCTGGCGGCGCTGCCGGACGGCTCCCTCGTGGTGAACGTCGCCCGGGGCCCGGTGGTGGACACGGACGCGCTCACCGCGGAAGTGCTTTCCGGCCGGCTGCATGCGGCGCTCGACGTCGTGGAACCCGAGCCGCTGCCGGCCGATCACCCCCTGTGGAAGGCGCCCAACGCCATCATCACCCCGCACGTCGGAGGAAACACCGAAGCCTTTGTGCCGCGCATCCAAAAGCTGCTGAAGGAGCAGGTGGGCCGCCTGGCCCGCGGTGAGGAACCCGAGAACCTCGTCCGGCGAGGTCCCTGGGCCTGAGCAGCCATCCTGCCTGACGGCCGTACTGGCCTGACCCGCCGCGCTGGCCTGACCGGCCGTCAGGCCAGGGTCAGGAAATGCTCCAGGAAGGACTCAAAGTCCTCCAGGTCCAGATCTTGTTCAATGACCCTGCCGGCCTGGCCGTCATCGGGAAGCGGGGCGCTGCCCTGAACCTGGAAACGGAAGATGCGGCCGGTGTTCGTCCCCACCTCGTAGTCTCCGGCCTCCACTTCCTCGGTGTGTGAAAGGTTGGTCGAATTGACTGCCGTGGGTGCTTCAAGGCCGGCCAGGGTGCCGGTGGAGAAGGGTGCGAAGACCAGCTCGGCGGGGCGCCAGCGGTAGCCCACGACATAGTAGGTGTCGGCTCCGTCGCCGCCGGGACCTGCGCACACGAGGTTGTAATCGCCGTAATTGGGAATCTGCGACTCGAACACATGCCGGAGCACAGCCTTGATCTCATCGCTGGAGGGCCGGTTGCGGGGTTCTGGTGCCGAGGTCATGCCTCCAGTCTATGAACACCGGGCCCGATGGACGGAAGCCCGGGGCGGCAACACCTGCATGGACATCCACTTGTCATGCGTCCTTAACCCGCCGTAACAACCGCGAAGCGCGTCCGTCACATGCCCCCGGGAAACATCGCGATGGTCCTAAGATCGGGAATATGAGTGTGGATAATACCCCTGACATCAAACCCCGAAGCCGAGTCGTCACCGATGGGATCCATGCCGCCCCGGCCCGCGGCATGTTCCGCGCCGTCGGCATGGGAGACGATGATTTCGCCAAGCCGCAGATCGGCGTTGCCAGTTCCTGGAACGAAATCACCCCCTGCAACCTGTCCCTGAACCGCCTGGCCCAGGGTGCAAAGGAAGGCGTTCATGCCGGCGGGGGATTCCCGATGCAGTTCGGCACCATTTCCGTTTCTGACGGCATCTCCATGGGCCATGAGGGCATGCACTTCTCGCTGGTTTCCCGTGAAGTCATTGCCGACTCGGTGGAAACCGTCATGATGGCCGAGCGCCTGGACGGATCGATCCTGCTGGCCGGCTGCGACAAGTCCCTGCCCGGCATGCTGATGGCTGCCGCCCGGCTGGACCTCGCGAGCGTGTTCCTCTACGCCGGTTCCATCATGCCCGGGTTCGCCAAGATGGAAGACGGCACCGAGCGCGAAGTGACCCTCATCGACGCTTTTGAAGCGGTGGGTGCGTGCGCCGCCGGCAAGATGAGCCTCAAGGACCTCGACACCATCGAACGTGCCATCTGCCCGGGAGAAGGCGCCTGCGGCGGTATGTACACCGCCAACACCATGGCCTGCATCGGTGAGGCCCTGGGCATGTCCCTCCCCGGTTCCGCTGCGCCGCCCTCGGCAGACCGCCGCCGCGACGACTTTGCCCGCAAGTCCGGCGAAGCCGTGGTCAACCTGCTGCGCAAGGGCATCACTGCCCGCGACATCATGACCAAGAAGGCCTTCGAGAACGCCATTGCCGTGACCATGGCCTTCGGCGGCTCCACCAACGCCGTCCTGCACCTGCTGGCCATTGCCCGCGAAGCGCAGGTGGACCTCACGCTGGAGGACTTCAACCGCATCGGTGACCGGATTCCGCACCTGGGTGACCTGAAGCCCTTCGGCCGGTATGTGATGCACGACGTCGACAAGATCGGCGGCGTACCCGTGATCATGAAGGCACTGCTCGACGCCGGCCTGATTCACGGCGACTGCCTCACCGTCACCGGCAAGACCGTGGCCGAGAACCTGGCAAAGATCGATCCGCCGGACCCCGACGGCAAGGTCCTGCGCGCCATGGACAACCCCATCCACAAGACCGGCGGCATCACCATCCTGCACGGCTCCATGGCGCCGGAAGGCGCCGTGGTGAAGAGCGCCGGCTTCGACGCCGACGTCTTCGAGGGCACCGCCCGCGTGTTTGAACGCGAACAGGGCGCCCTGGATGCCCTCGACAACGGAGACATCCACGCCGGCGACGTCGTCGTCATCCGCTACGAAGGTCCCAAGGGCGGGCCGGGCATGCGTGAAATGCTCGCCATCACCGGCGCCATCAAGGGTGCAGGCCTGGGCAAGGACGTCCTGCTGCTCACTGACGGCCGGTTCTCCGGCGGCACCACCGGCCTGTGCATCGGCCACGTTGCCCCGGAAGCGGTCGACGGCGGCCCCATCGCCTTCGTAAAGGACGGCGACCGGATCCGCGTGGACATCGCCGCCCGCAGCTTCGACCTGCTGGTGGACGAGGCCGAGCTGGAAACGCGGAAGGTGGGCTGGAAGCCCCTGCCGGGCAAGTTCACCACCGGCGTCCTGGGCAAGTACACCAAGCTGGTCAACTCCGCCTCCACCGGGGCCTACTGCGGTTAAAACCCTGTCTGAAGCGCGGGGCGCCGGAGCGCCCCGCGCTTCGTTCCACCGGTCGAGTGTAGGAACGACGCGGTTTTCCGGCGGTCTGTGCGGCATCTCTGCGTCACTCGACGGGGGAATCCGGCAGCACTACGGCACTCGATCAGAGACCAGGGGGAACTGGGCGTCCACAAAGCGGACAAGATGTCCATATACTGAGACGTGAGTCTCAAAAGTTTGACACCTCCGTAGCGGGACGGGAAGACTGAAAGGCATGCAGATCGTCCCCGTCGTCCTTATCAAGCGCGTGGCCTAACCGCCGGCTTGCAAGAACGTCACGCGCGAACCCCTACGGAGCCAACCGGCACGAGGGGTTTTTTTATTGGCTTCAGACAAAAGCAGAAAAGCCGGCCCGGGCTAACCGTCCGAACGGCCGCCGCAGCAGATCACATGAATAAGTATCCGTAAGGAAGTCTTTATGAGTAAGGGATCGCCAATCAGCCCGTCGCTGATGGCCAACAAAGTCAGTGTTGCTGCGAAGGCAGCCACGGCAAAGACACGTGATGTTGCCTCCTCCGTATCAATACCGTCAGAAGCCGCGGACAACCGGGTTCAGGGCCCCAACAATGTGGTTCCCCCCACCGAGATGACCGGGTCCAAGGCCATTGTGCGGGCGCTGGAGGAACTCGGAGTTGAGGACATCTTCGGCCTGCCGGGCGGCGCGATCCTCCCCACGTATGACCCGCTCATGGACTCCACCAAGCTGCGGCATATCCTGGTCCGCCACGAACAGGGAGCGGGTCACGCCGCAGAAGGTTATGCCATGGTCACCGGCAAGGCCGGGGTCTGCATTGCCACCTCCGGTCCCGGAGCCACCAATCTGGTCACCGCAATTGCCGACGCCCACATGGACTCGGTCCCCATGGTGGCCATCACCGGCCAGGTCTCCAGTGCGTTCATCGGCACCGACGCTTTCCAGGAAGCCGACATCGTGGGCATCACCATGCCCATCACCAAGCACTCCTACCTGGTCACCAACCCGGATGACATTCCCCGGGTCCTGGCTGAGGCCTTCCACATTGCCACCACCGGCCGCCCCGGCCCGGTGCTCGTGGACATTTCCAAGGACGCCCAGCAGGCCAAGACGCTGTTCTCCTGGCCTCCTAAGATCGATCTGCCCGGCTACCGGATTGTGGTCCGCGGCCACTCCAAGCAGGTCCGTGAAGCCGCCCGCCTGATCGCTGCCTCGCAGCGTCCCGTGTTCTACGTGGGCGGGGGAGTGCTCAAGGCCGACGCGTCGGCAGAACTGCTGGAGCTCGCCGAACTGGTGGGCGCGCCTGTGGTCACTACCCTGCAGGCCCGCGGCGTTTTCCCCGATTCCCACCGCCAGCACGCCGGCATGCCCGGCATGCACGGCTCGGTGTCGGCTGTTGCGGCCCTGCAGCAGTCGGACCTGCTCATCACACTTGGTGCGCGCTTCGATGACCGCGTCACGGGTGTGCTGTCCTCCTTTGCCCCCGGTGCCAAGGTCATCCACGCGGACATCGATCCCGCCGAGATCTCCAAGAATCGCCCGGCGGACGTGCCGATTGTCGGCTCGGTCAAGGAGATCATGCCGGAACTGACGGAGGCGGTCCGCGCCGCATTCGCCGTCGAACGCCCGGACATTGCACCGTGGTGGGAAGTCATCAACCGGCTGCGCGATATCTACCCCGTGGGTTACAGCGAGCCCGAAGACGGCCACATTGCTCCCCAGAAGGTCATCGAGCGCATCGGAGCCCTCACCGGCCCCGACGGCGTCTACGTGGCCGGTGTGGGGCAGCACCAGATGTGGGCCGCCCAGTTCATCAAGTACGAACGTCCCCGCGCCTGGCTCAACTCCGGCGGCCTCGGCACCATGGGCTACTCGGTGCCCGCAGCCATGGGCGCCAAGGTGGGCAACCCGGACCGCGTCGTCTGGGCGATCGACGGCGACGGCTGCTTCCAGATGACCAACCAGGAACTGGCCACCTGCCTGATCAACAAGATCCCGATCAAGGTGGCCATCATCAACAACTCTTCCCTGGGCATGGTGCGGCAGTGGCAGACCCTCTTCTATGAGTCCCGCTACTCCAACACGGACCTGAACACCGGACATGACACCGTCCGCGTCCCGGACTTCGTGAAGCTTGCCGACGCCTACGGCTGTGCGGGCCTGCGCTGCGAGCGGGAGGAGGACATCGATGACACCATCCGCCAGGCGCTGGCGATCAACGACCGCCCCGTGGTCATCGACTTCGTGGTCAGCCGCGACTCGATGGTCTGGCCGATGGTTCCCTCCGGTGTTTCCAACGACCTGATCCAGATTGCCCGCAACATGACACCCAAATGGGAAGAGGAGGACTAGGGCCATGGCACGCCACACCCTTTCCGTACTGGTCGAAGACGTTCCCGGTGTCCTGACCCGGGTAGCGTCGCTGTTTGCCCGCCGGGCATTCAACATCAATTCTTTGGCCGTGGGCCCCTCGGAGGTGCCGGGGCTGTCCCGCATCACCGTGGTGGTCGAGGCCGAGGGTGACCTGCTGGAGCAGGTCACCAAACAACTGAACAAGCTCATCAATGTCATCAAGATTGTTGAACTGGTTCCCGAGTCTTCCGTGCAACGCGACCACATCTTGGTCAAGGTTCGCGCGGATGCCGCAACCCGGCTGCAGGTAACCCAGGCCGCCGAGCTGTTCCGTTCTTCAGTGGTTGACGTGTCCACCGACTCGCTGATCGTTGAAGCCACAGGCACCGCCGAAAAACTCAACGCGCTCCTTGCAGTGCTTGAACCCTTTGGCATCCGCGAAATAGTTCAATCCGGAACGCTGGCCATCGGCCGCGGCGCCAAGTCCATGGGGGACCGCGCACACCTGCGCACCGCCTAGCTTCGCCGCTTTCCGTTCCAAACCTTTATCCAAGAAACTTCAGTAGGAGAACACTGTGACTGACATGTATTACGACGACGACGCCGACCTGTCCATCATCCAGGGACGCACCGTCGCGGTCATCGGCTACGGCAGCCAGGGCCACGCCCACGCCCTCAGCCTGCGTGATTCCGGCGTCGACGTCCGCGTTGGCCTCAAGGAAGGCTCCAAGTCCCGCGCCAAGGCCGAGGCCGAGGGGCTGCGCGTGCTGAACGTGGCCGACGCCGTCGCCGAAGCGGACCTGATCATGGTCCTCACGCCGGACCAGATCCAGCGCTTCGTCTACGCCGAGGAAATCGCCCCGAACCTGCAGGCCGGCGACGCCCTGTTCTTCGGCCACGGCTTCAACATCCGCTACGGCTACATCCAGCCGCCGGCCGACGTCGACGTCGCCCTCGTGGCACCCAAGGGCCCGGGCCACATCGTCCGCCGCGAATTTGAAGCCGGCCGCGGCGTTCCCGACCTGATCGCCGTCGAGCAGAACCCCTCCGGCAAGGCCAAGGAACTGGCGCTGTCCTACGCCAAGGCCATTGGCGGTACCCGCGCCGGCGTCATCGAAACCACCTTCACGGAAGAGACCGAAACTGATCTCTTCGGCGAGCAGGCAGTGCTCTGCGGCGGTGCTTCACAGCTGATCCAGTACGGTTTCGAAACCCTGACCGAGGCCGGCTACAAGCCGGAGGTGGCGTACTTCGAGGTGCTGCACGAGCTCAAGCTGATCGTTGACCTGATGGTCGAAGGCGGCATCGCCAAGCAGCGCTGGAGCGTCTCCGACACCGCCGAATACGGCGACTACGTCTCCGGACCCCGCGTCATTGACGAGAGCGTGAAGGAAAACATGAAGGCAGTCCTCGCGGACATCCAGAGCGGTGCCTTCGCCAAGCGCTTCATCGATGACCAGGACGCCGACGCTCCGGAGTTCAAGGCACTGCGCCAGAAGGGTGAAGACCACCCGATCGAGGCCACGGGCCGCGAACTGCGCAAGCTCTTCTCCTGGATCAAGTCCGATGACGACTACACCGAGGGCTCCGTTTCCCGGTAGCCGGCCGTAACAGAAGCACCGATTCACGTCTGCCCGGGAGGCAGGCGCTAGGCTCGAAAGGCAAGCCGAATCGGCAAGGAGGCCGGACCCGTTGGGTCCGGCCTCCTGTGCGAAAACCCCACCTGAATCTTCCACAGCTAAAGAGGTCACCGGTGTCTGCCACCAAACCAGTCGTACTCCTCGCGGAGGAACTCTCGCCCGCCACAGTCGAGGCCCTTGGCCCCGACTTTGAAATCCGCTCCACGGACGGCGCCGACCGCTCCCAGCTCCTCTCCGCGATCGCCGACGTCGACGCCATCCTGATGCGTTCGGCCACCCAGGTGGATGCCGAGGCCATTGCCGCCGCGAAGAACCTGAAGGTCATTGCCCGAGCCGGCGTGGGCCTGGACAACGTGGACATTAAGGCCGCAACCCAGGCCGGAGTCATGGTGGTCAACGCCCCGACGTCCAACATCATCTCCGCAGCGGAACTGACCGTGGGTCACATCCTGTCCCTGGCCCGCCACATCCCGCAGGCCAGTGCGGCGCTCAAGGGCGGGGAATGGAAGCGTTCCAAGTACACCGGCACCGAGCTGTTCGAAAAGAAGATCGGCATCATCGGGCTGGGCCGCATCGGCGCGCTGGTGGCTGCCCGGCTGCAGGGCTTCGGCACCGAAATCCTCGCCTATGACCCGTACATCACCCCGGCCCGCGCCGCCCAGCTGAATGTCCGCCTGGTGACCCTGGACGAGCTCCTGGAACAGGCCGACTTTGTCACCATCCACATGCCCAAGACTCCGGAAACGCTGGGCATGCTCGGAGCCGAGGCCTTCGAAAAGATGAAGGACAGCGCGTATGTGGTGAACGTGGCCCGGGGCGGTCTCGTGGATGAAGACGCGCTCTACACCGCGCTGACCGAGGGAAAGATTGCCGGCGCCGGCGTGGATGTCTTCGTCAAGGAGCCTTCCACGGACCTGCCGTTCCAGTCCCTGGACAACGTTATTGTCACCCCGCACCTGGGCGCCTCCACAGACGAGGCCCAGGAAAAGGCCGGTGTCTCCGTAGCGAAGTCCGTCCGTCTGGCGCTGGCCGGCGAGCTGGTGCCGGACGCCGTCAACGTTGCCGGCGGCGTCATCGCCGAGGAGGTCCGCCCGGGCATCCCGCTGATCGAAAAGCTGGGCCGGATCTTCACTGCGCTTTCGGCTGACTCCGTGACCGCCATCGACATTGAGGTGGCCGGCGAGATTGCCGCGATGGACGTCAAGGCGCTGGAACTGGCGGCACTCAAGGGCATCTTCACGGACATCGTTTCCGAACAGGTCTCCTACGTGAACGCTCCGGTCCTGGCCGAGCAGCGCGGCATTGAGGTGCGCCTGCTGACCACCCCCGATGTTGATGACTACCGCAACCTGCTCACCATCCGCGGCGCCCTTTCCGACGGCACCCGCCTGGAGGTGTCCGGGACCCTGACGGGTCCGAAGCAGATCCAGAAGCTTGTGGGCGTCAACGGCTACGACCTGGAAATTCCCATCAGTGAGCACCTCATCGTGCTCATTTACCAGGACCGCCCGGGCGTTATCGGCTCCCTGGGCCGGATCCTGGGCGAGAAGGACATCAACATTGCCGGCATGCAGGTGGCCCGCAACACCGAGGGCGGCCAGGCGTTGTCGCTGCTGACCGTGGATTCCTCCGTGCCACAGGACGTCCTCGAAGAACTGAAGGTCGAAATCGGGGCATCGGTGGCCCGCGAAGTGGACCTGCAGGACTGATTCCGCACGCAGCGCAGCAGCACTGGCACCAGCACCGCCAGCAGGAACCGGTCCGCTTCGGCAGGCCGGTTCCTGCTGGTTTACCCGCGGTTTGTCCCGTCGTGCTGTTTGACGGACATCCAGCTTGTCCTTCGTGCAGGTAAGGGGCCACTGGCGCCGTCGGGCTGTTCCTTCGTGCAGATAACGGGGAGTCAGCGCCGTCGAACCAGTCTTTCGTGCAGGTAACGGGCCCAAAAGCCCCGGAAACACCGTTTTGAGGCCGTCATCTGTACGAAGGATTTCGGGAAGGCCCTTGATCTGTACGAGAGATCCAGGTTGGACCCGTTGGACCGGTAAGCGACCTCACCCTCCACCCGGGGTAGGAGGCAGCCCGGCCCCGGGTTCATGCCCTCCTCCGAGGCGCAGTCCGGCCGGCGGGGACACCATGGAGGTATGACTGCATCCGTGCCCGGTATGCCGCCCCTGCTGGCAGCCGACAACCTTGTAAAGACGTACAACAGCAACGCACCGGCCCTCGCCGGTGTCAGCCTTTCCGTTCGGCCCGGTGAAGCCATTGCCGTGATGGGAGCTTCGGGATCGGGCAAAACCACCCTGCTGCATTGCCTGGCCGGCATCATTGAGCCCGACGCGGGAAGCGTTCGGCTCTTCCACGGCTCCGGCGCTCCCGTTGAGGTCACTGCCCTGGACGACGACGCCCGGTCCGCCCTGCGCCGCCGGGACTTCGGTTTCGTGTTCCAGCAGGGACTGCTCATTCCCGAACTCACCGCGGGGGAGAACGTGGCCCTGGCCCTGATGCTTGACGGCACGGACCGGGTCCGTGCGGAACAGGCTGCAGCAGATGCCCTGTCCGCCCTGGGGCTGGCCGGCATGGAGGGCCGCCGGATCGGTGAGCTGTCCGGCGGGCAGGCACAGCGGGTGGCGATTGCCCGGGCGCAGGTCACGGGAGCCCGGGTACTGTTCGCGGATGAGCCCACCGGTGCCCTCGACTCCCGGACCTCAGCGGACGTGATGCGGCTGCTGCTGGGCACAGTGCAGGGCACCGGCCGGTCGCTGGTCGTAGTCACGCATGATCCCGAGGTTGCCCGCTGGTGCGCGCGGATCATCACCCTTGCCGACGGCCGGGTCGTGGCCGATACTGCCGGTGCCGCGGGAGTGATTCGATGAGCACCGCCGTATCCTCCGCTTTCGGCCGCGCGGCCGGCACCTCAGGTCTGGCGGTCCCGGTGCGCATCGCCTGGCTCCTGAACAGGCCGGGCACCTCGGGGCACAGGGCAGGACTGCTGCCGGCGGCCTCCTTTGCCGTGGTCACCACGCTTCTGCTGACGGTGCTTGCCGGCGCCCTGTCCTTCCTGCAGTGGGGGGATGAGGAAGGCGATCTGTACCTGCTGCTCGCATCTTTCGCGCTGATTCTGCTGGTGCTTCCCCTGATCACGCTTGGCGGTTCGGCCGCACGGCTCTCCGCCCGCCGGCGGGACGAGCACCTCTCGACGCTGCGTCTGCTGGGTGCTTCCGCGAAGACTGTCCGCCGCGTCACGGTCCTGGAAGCCGGAGCGCAGGCGCTCGCCGGCGCACTGGGCGGAGTGGTCGGTTACGCGGTGCTCGCCCCGTTCGTCCAGTTGATCCATTTCCGGGGCGCCCCGCTGGGAGCGGCGTATTGGCTGCACCCCGCCGCAGGCCTGGCCACCGTGACAGCCGTAGTGCTCCTGGCAGCAGGAAGTTCCGCCGTCGGCCTCCGCAAGGTCATCATCTCGCCCTTGGGTGTGCGGACGAGGGCCCTGGCCCAAAAGGTCCACTGGAGCCGGGCAGGAATCGGTGTTGCCGTTCTGGGAATCTGCATCCTGGCACTGATCATCCCCGGCGCCGGAGCGGCGCTGGCCCTGATCATCATTTTTGGCGTGTTCGCAGCCGGGCTGGCTGTGCTGAACCTGGTCGGGCCGTGGCTGGTGGCAGTTTCCGCCCGGCGGCGGCTGCACCGGGCCGCGACGCCGCAGGCGCTGATGTCCGCACGGATCGTCCTGGACGCACCGAAAGCGGCGTGGCGGCAGGTGAGTGCTCTCTCAATGGTCTGCTTCACGGCCGTTATTGCCGGCGCCGGTGCAGCAGCCCTGCAGGGAGCTCAGTCCGAGGGTCCGGAGGATTTCCTGCTGCAGGACATCATGACGGGTGTCCTGATTACGGTCATTGCCGGCTTTCTCATGGTGGCCTGCTCGGCGGGAATCAACCAGGCAGCCACGGTGCTGGACCGGGCGGACCTGTACCGCAGCCTGGATCGGATGGGCATGCCCCGCAAAGTCATCGACGCCGCACGCATCGGAGCGGTGATGCAGCCGCTGCTGCTGGTCAGCATCGTGTCCACCGTGGTGCCTGCGGTGCTGCTGTTCCCCTTGACCGGGGCGGCGCTGCTGATTGCACCGGTGTCCGTGGCCTTCTTGGCGGGGTCGATCGCCGTCGGAGTGGCACTGGTGCGGGCCGGACTGGCCGCTACCGGACCGGTGCTGTCGGCAGTGCTGGAAGCCGAGTCGGTGACGGGACGCTAGGCCGGTCCCAGCTACACTGACTCGAAATCCTGTGGCTGTCTTTCAGCCTGGGGAGGGGGGAGTCCACATGGAGGAAGCGCGGGCGAGCAGCGGCGCCGGGAAACTCCGCCTTGCCGAACCGACACCCCTGGAACGCAGCTGGGCCGCTCCCGCAGCGCTGGTGGTGTGGCTTGGCACCTTTGCTGCGGTCTCCTTCGCCGGCGGTAACGGTAACGGTTCCTACGACGGCGTCAGCGGCTGGGTCCGGGTGGGACCGGCGGTGACCTATGCGGCAAGCGCGGCGTTGGTCGGAGTCCTGGGATTTGTTCTGCTGCTGCTCACGCAACCGGGGATCTACAGCGGGCTAGCCGTCGCGCTCCTGCCGCCCTGGGCGCTCTTCACTGCGCTGTACGGACTGCGGGGCGGTCTGCCCGCCGGCGGGCGCTACCTCATGATGTACGCAGCTTCAGCCCTCGCGGCGGCGGGGGCGGGGTATCTCGCCTGCCGCTGCTCCCGCTTCTCCTCCTGCTGTGGCCCCGCTACCGGCGGAACCGGCGTCGGACCACCGTGGAGATCATCCTGTCCGCGCTCGCCGCCGGCTGCGGCACGGCGTGGTGGGGGCTTCTGGGCTACGGGCCCGGCTGGTCACCGGACCTGGGCGTCCTGGTTGCGCTTCCGGCCTGGATTGTTGCGGTCATTCCCACCGGAGTTCTGCTGGGGCTGGGTTACCTCGAACGGTTCGATACTGCCGAATACCAGTCACGGGTCGAACAGCGCACTTCGGCCGAAGCGACACCGGAGGGCAAAACAGGGTAATTTTCTTATGTGACTTCTTCCGATTCCCAGACCCCGTTCTACATCACCACTGCTATCTCCTACCCCAACGGCGAACCCCACATTGGGCACGCCTATGAGCACATCGCCACCGACGCCATGGCCCGCTTCAAGCGCCTGGACGGCTACGACGTGTTCTTCATGACGGGTACGGACGAGCACGGCCTGAAGATGCAGCAGTCCGCGGATAAGGAAGGCATTACCGCCAAGGAACTCGCGGACCGCAACTCGGCCGCCTTCCAGCAGATGGAAGCGGACATGGGCACCTCGCCCGACCGTTTCATCCGCACCACCGATCCGGACCACTATGCCGCCGCCCAGGCCATCTGGAAGCGCATGGAGGACAACGGGGACATCTACCTCTCCAAGTACGCCGGCTGGTACTCCGTGCGGGACGAGGCGTACTACACCGAGGATGAAACCGAAGTCCGTGAAGACGGCATCCGGTACTCCAAGGAGACCGACACCGAGGTGACCTGGACCGAGGAGGAAAGCTACTTCTTCCGCCTCTCCGCCTATCAGGACAAGCTGCTGGCACTTTATGAGTCCCAGCCCGCCTTCGCCGCACCGCAGTCCAAGTTCAACGAGGTCATCAGCTTCGTCAAGGGCGGCCTGGAGGACCTGTCCATTTCCCGGACCACCTTCAACTGGGGCGTTCCGGTTCCGGGCAACCCGGACCACGTGATGTACGTGTGGGTGGATGCACTGACCAACTACCTCACCGGCGTCGGCTTCCCCGACACCGAGAGTGAAACCTTTAAGAAGTACTGGCCGGCCGATGTGCACGTGATCGGCAAGGACATCTCCCGCTTCCACGCTATTTTCTGGCCGGCCTTCCTGATGTCCGCCAAGATTGAGCTGCCCAAGCGGATCATGATCCACGGCTTCCTGCACAATAAGGGCGTCAAGATGTCCAAGTCGCTGGGCAACGTTGTGGCGCCGAAACAGTGGGCGGACCAGTACGGCCTGGATTCCGTGCGTTTCTTCCTGCTGCGCGAGGTTCCTTTCGGCGGCGACGGCTCCTACAGCCACGAGGCCGTGGTGGGCCGGATGAACTCGGATCTGGCCAACAACCTGGGCAACCTTGCCCAGCGGTCCCTGTCCATGGTGGCCAAGAACTGCGGCGCCGCCGTTCCGCAGCCCGGAGAGTTCACCGAGGAGGACCGGTCCATCATGGCAGCGGCCGGGGAGCTGCTGGAAATCTCCCGCAAAGCCTATGACGTCCAGGACTTCCACGGTGCACTCGAAGCCACGTGGAAGGTCCTCGGTGACACGAATGCCTACTTTGCTGAGCAGGCACCGTGGGTACTGCGGAAGACCGACGTCGAACGCATGAACACGGTGCTCTACGTGACACTGGAGGTGCTGCGCATTGTTGCCATCCTCATTCAGCCGGTGATGCCGGAGAGCGCCGCCAAGCTGCTGACCGTCCTGGGCCAGTCCGACGACGACGCCCGCCGGTTCAGCGCGATCGCCACCCCGCTGGTGCCCGGCACCCCGCTGCCGGCTCCGGCGCCGATCTTCCCGCGGTACGAAGAACCCGCCGAGTAGGCCTCTCCTCCGCCCCGCCAGCGAAAACACCCCCGAAATAGCAGAAAGTGCTCTTCTGAACGCTCAGAAGGGCACTTTCTGCTATTTCGGGGGAAGGGTGGGGGGCTAGGATCCCTGGCTGAGGGAACCGGTGAGGAACCTGGCCGGCGCCGTTTCCACCATCACCTTTGCCACTGCATCCTGCTGCCGGCCGGCCATCTCGATCAACTCCTGGAGCCGGGACGGATTGAAGCGGTGGTCGTGTGCGGACAAAGCCAGCAGGGTGCGCCACAGGCATTCCTTGGCGCGGACAATGGACTGCAGGCTCTCCAGCTCAAACTGGCCGGTGGTGCCGCCTCCGGTGCTCAGGGGGTTGGCGGGGCCGAGTTTTCCGGCTGCTGCGCCCACCATGGCCATGGCTTTCTTAACTTTGCTGCGACGGTAGCCCAGAGTCACAATCAGCTGTTCCAGCTCATCGCGCTCGCCGGAAATTTCAGATTCCAGATCAGCGAAGGTCTGCTCGTAGCCGGACCCTTCCCAGGTTCGGCGGGCTGCTCCGAAAAGCCGAACCCCGGTTTCAGCGCCCAGCAGGTGGTCATCCAGATATGCGGACAGGGATGCATGCTGGGGTTTCCAGGCGGCTCCGGGGTTGGACATCTCGTACTCCTTCGACTTGGGCTGATCAGGTTGCTTACTATCCTGTCAGATCACCGGACCGGCCGCGAGCGCACCGCCGCGGGGTCTCCCCGCAGAGGTGCGCTGGCGGTTCAACCGCTGCTCAGGCGCAGGTTAGTCGGCGGCCAGCCCGGCCACCGGAGAAAGACGTGCCGCGCGTCGCGCCGGCAGCACCGAGGCGGCCAAGCCGGCGAGCAGCGCTACGGCCAGAACCACGCCGAGCTGTTCCCACGGGATGGATACAGCCACCGGGCTGAAGGCACCCAGCGCGGACTGCGCGCCCAGCCATCCGTACAGCGCTCCGAGCACCGTGCCCAAGAGGGCGGCGACGCCGGCTATGAGCAGCGCTTCCAGCGCCAGCATTCCGCGCAGCTGGCCCCGGGTCAGTCCAAGCGCCCGCAGCAGGGATGATTCCCGCGTGCGTTCCAGGACGGAAAGCGAGAGGGTATTGGCCACTCCCACCAGGGCAATCACCACGGCCACGCCCAGCAGCCCGGTCACCACCATCAGCAGGACATCGATGACCTGTTCAAAGGACGCGCGCACAATGGCAGCCCCGGAAACCATGTAGTCCTCCACGCCTACGGCTTCGGCGAGGTCTGACTGCAGGTTCAGCAGTTCGTTGCTGGTCAGGGAGTCGTCAACGGAGAGCCACAGCTGCGGCCCGGACAGATAGACGTCCGGATCTGCGGTCTTTGGAACACCGCCCAGTTCGTCTGCGGTTGAACCCGCCACCAGCGGCTGCATGGCGCCGCTTTCGCTCAGGATTACGTCCAGTGTCATGTCACCCTTGGCACCGTTGACCGTGACGGTCTTTTCCTTGGTGCCTTGGGGCATGAGGATGCTGCCGGGGGCGACGTCCACCGTGGTGTCCTGCAACACCCCTCGATCCGCCGGATCCAGCGCGTAAACCTCCGTCGGGTAACCGTCCATATCCGTGGTGCCGGCCACCGGCAGCAGTGCAGCCTGGTTCACGCCGGGAACGGCCCGGGCTGTATCGGCGTCGTCCCCGGTGAAGGGCGAGCCGTCCGACAGGCCGCCGCTGATGGCCACGTCCACCGGGAACTCCTGGGACAGGAGGGTGCTCAGCGAATCCCTGGCGGTTGCAGCGCCGGTCATCATCATGGCCACCAGGGTCACGCCGATGAGCAGGGCCGACGACGTTGCCGAGGTCCGCTGCGGGTTGCGCACGGCGTTGACTGCCGCCAGTTTGCCCGGCACTCCGAGCGGAGCCGCCAGGGAACCAACGGCACGGACCAGGGAAGGAATGAAGAGAGTTGCGCACATCAGCACGCCCACAAAACTCAGCATGCCGCCGGGAAGGGCCAGGAGCAGATCGGCACGGACCGCTCCGGCTGCCAGCAGGGCTGCCCCCGCGGCCAGCAGGACCAGTCCGCTCACCAGCCGGACCTTGCCTTGGCGCGTACCGGCACGCACGTCATCGGCAGGACGCAGTGCGGCCAGAGGTGCCACAGCTGTGGCGGCCCGCGCCGGAACCAGAGCAGCCAACACGGTCATCACCACACCGACACCCAGGCCAACAATGACGGAAAGCGGGGAAACGGACAGCGTTGCGAAGCCGCTCTCCGGAATGTTTTGGAGATAGGCCACGATCGCACCCACCAGGGCCACGGCAACCAGCACACCGGCAATGGACGCGACGACGCCCACCAGCAGGGCTTCAACGATTACCGAGCGGCGGATCTGCGAGCGGGCCGCTCCGATGCAGCGCAGCAGGGCCAGTTCCCGGGTGCGCTGGGCGACCAGTACGGAGAAGGTATTGGAGACCACCAGGGCGCAGACCAGCACGGCCACGGCCGCGAAGGCCAGCAGGATCACTGTGAGCTGGTCTTCTCCGCCCGTGAATGATGCCACTGTTGCCTCGGTCTGTTCGGCCACCGTGCGCACCGTAAGGCCGGTGAATCCGGCGTCGGCCAGCTTCTGCCCCACTGCTGCCTGGACATCCTCCAGATTGGCGCCCGGTGCCAGGCTTGCCTGGACGCTGCGGAACCCCTGTTCAGCGGAGGCGAACTGTTCCACTGTTGCCGTGGGGGCGTAGAGCTGCGCCGCGCCCATCTTCATGGGGTCCCGGGAGGTGGAAACTATGGCGCTCGTGGTGAGACCGGTGGCCTCAGCGTTCAGTTCACCGCTGGCTGTGAGGGACAGGACCGAACCCGGGGCGAGGCCCAGACGGTCTGCAGTGTCCTGGTCCACGGCAACCTCCCCGGCGGCGGGCAGGTCACCTTCCACAATGTCGACCGGAAACAGGGCGCGGTCTTCGGCCGTGTTGTTCAACTCGGCGAAGGAGGTTTTCTTCCCTTCTCCCATGTTGACGTAGGACGAAATGACCGCGTATGTTCCGGCAATCCCGTCAGTGTCCCGGATGGCGTCCGCCATTTGCTGGGTGATGACGGTGGGGGGAGCGTCGTAAGACACTTCGGGCATGACCACCAGATCCGCGTTCCGGTACCCCTCGCCGATGCTCTGCGTCAGGGAGGCCTTGGAGGAGGAATTGATGATCAGCGTTGCAGTCAGGAACCCGACGGCAATCATTACGGCAAGGGAAACGGCGATGAAGCGGCGGGCGTTAAGCCGCACCTGAGCCAGCGCTACCTGCAGCATGCTCAGGCCCCCAGCTTGGTCAGGGCTGCGAGCACGGTCTCCGGAGTGGGCCGGGACAACTCGCCCACCAGGGCGCCGTCGTTCATCAGGACCACGCGGTCCGCGTAGGAAGCAGCCACCGGATCGTGGGTGACCATGATGATGCTCTGGCCCATCTCCCGGGTGGAGCGGCGCAGCAGGGAGAGCACCTCGGCGCCGGACTTGGAATCCAGGTTGCCGGTGGGCTCGTCGCCGAAGACCACATGCGGGCGGGTCAGCAGGGCGCGGGCGACGGCGACGCGCTGCTGCTGTCCGCCGGAGAGCTCGTGGGGGCGGTGCTTGAGCCGGCCGGTCAGGCCCAGAATGCCGGTGATTTCTTCCAGCCACTTCCGGTCCACCTTGCCGTTCGCCAGGGCCACGGGCAGCGTGATGTTCTGTTCAGCCGTAAGGGTGGGCACCAGGTTGAAGGACTGGAAGACAAAGCCCACGCTGTCGCGGCGCAGGCGGGTCAGTTCGGCGTCCTTGAGGGAGGTAATCTCCGTGTCCCCGATCCAAATCCTGCCCGAGTCGGCGGTGTCCAGTCCGGCAAGGCAGTGCATGAGGGTGGATTTGCCGGATCCGGACGGCCCCATGATGGCTGTGAAGGTGCCGGTGTCAAAGGTGACGTCAACGTCGGACAGGGCGTGGACCGCGGTATCCCCGGAACCGTAGGTCTTGTTCAGGGATCGGGCGGCAGCGGCGGCCGTGGTGCCGCCGGGCACGGAAGATTTCTCAGTAAGGGTTGTCATACCACTACGTTATGCCGCGGCCCGTTGCCGCAGCATCGGAGGAGGGGCGGGGATCAGCCCGGCTCCGTCTCATACCGTGGGTGGAAGCGGGCCTGCCAATTGGTAGGACTCCAGCAGCAGTTCCCCGAGTTCGCCGCGGTCCACCCGGTCCAGCCGGACCAGCAGCAAAAGCGGGGAACGGTCGTGGTGCGGCGTCCAAGAGAATGTGTCCGGGTTGGTGCCCGCCAGTGCCTCCCGTTCGGCAGACTTGACGGTCAGAATCCCGTCCTCCCAGATCCGCGCCATGAGGGTCCGGGCAAACCATGCGGGCTGCTGCCAGCTGAGACGTTCGGTCACGCCGGGCAGCCCAAGGCAGAAGGAACGGACGTCGGCTTCAGCGGACACGGCAGCCTCCCTGGCTCCGGAGCGCCGGAGCGCCCCTGTCTACGGTGCGACGATACCGGTCTCGTAGGCGATCACCACAGCCTGCACGCGGTCCCGGGCGCCGAGCTTGGCCAGGATGTGGCCCACGTGCGTTTTCACTGTGGCGTCGGAGAGGAACAAATGTGCGGCGATCTCGGGATTGGAGAGCCCCTGCGCGATCAGCCCGAAGACTTCGCGCTCGCGGGGGGTGAGGCGTTCGATGTCGGCGGCGTGCCGGCTCACCTCGGCGGTGGGCTCGCGCAGCAGGGGTGCCACATGGTCCAGCAGCCTGCGGGTGGTCGACGGCGCAATCACCGCGTCGCCGCGGTACACGGTGCGGATGGCGTCGAGCAGTTCTTCCGGCGGGGCGTCCTTGAGCAGGAAACCGCTGGCTCCGGCGCGGATGGCGGACAGCGCATACTCGTCCAGGTCGAAGGTCGTCAGCACCACCACCTTGAGCTCGGCGTCGCTGGATCCCCTGGGCTGCGCAGCCGCCCGCTCCAGCAGCCGGGCGGTGGCCTCGATGCCGTCCATGCCGGGCATGCGCACATCCATCAGGACGACGTCGGCGCGCACCGCGGAGAGCGCGTGCAGCGCTTCGGCTCCGTTTCCGGCCTCGGCCACCACCGTCAGGTCCGGCTGGGAGTTGATGAGCATCTTGAAACCGCCGCGCACCAGCTGCTGATCATCAACCAAAGCCACGCGGATGGGGGCGGCGGAGGTGTCGGCGGAATCGGACTCAGGGGTCCAGGGGGATTGGGGCACGTGCCTAGGCCTCCGTGTAGGGAATGAATGCTTCAACGCGGAATCCTCCGCCGGGCGCAGGGGCCGCTTTCAATCTTCCATCGTAGAGGGCCACCCGCTCGGCCATGCCGTTGATGCCCTGCCCGGAACCGGCAGCCGGGGAAGCCGGCCCGCTGTCGGCCCCGGCGCCGCGGCCGTCGTCAGCGACGCTGATCTCCACTCCGCGGGAGGTCCATTCCAGATCGACTGCTGCCCGTGCCGCAGACCCGGCATGTTTCAGGACATTGGTCAGGGATTCCTGGATGACCCGGTACGCGGTCAGCTCGGCCCCGGCGGGAAGCTGCCGGCGCATCGTTCCCGTTTCGGTCAACACCACCTCCAGGCCGGCGCGTTTGACCGCGTCCACGAGGGAGCCGACGTCGGACAGTGAGGGCAGCGGACGGGTGGAGGCCAGCTCGTCTCCGCGGAGCACTCCGAGCAGGCGCCGCATTTCGCGCAGTGAGCCGCGGCCGGTTTCCGCAATGGTGGCCAGGGTCTTCGCTGCAATCTCCGGATCCGAGGCGCTCGCATACCTGGCGCCGTCGGCCTGGGTGATGATGACCGAGAGTGAATGGGCCACAATGTCGTGCATTTCGCGGGCAATGTGCGTGCGTTCGTCGGCGGCCGCCAGGTCCCGTTCCTGCTGGCGCTCGGTTTCCAGCCGCCGGGCCCTGTCCTCCAGTGCCTGGATGGCGAGCCTGCGGGTGCGGGCCAGGTCGCCGAAGGTCCAGGCGACCAGGATGACGGCTTCAAAGGCCACCAAGCTGAAAAAGTACATCGCCAGTTCAACCGGGGATGAGGCTGCATACGGGAAACCGAAGTACCGGAAGACGAACAGTGCGCCGCCCGCCAGGGCCAGGGCCAGCCCGCCCAGGCTCGCCCAGCGCGGCCCGTACGCAGCCAGCGTATAGACGGTAACCAGCGGCAGGATATCCGCTGGCAGGGGGAACCCGCTGAAGATAATCTGCACCAGGCAGAAGAAGGCGGTAATGCTTCCTGACAGCACCGGACGGGTCCGGCGCCAGGCCAGGGGCACCACGATGCCCAGGGATACGGCGACGTCGAAGACCGGATGGGTGCTTCCAACAGCAGCCGCCGACAGCACGAAGAACAGGACGCCGAAAAGCATCAGGGTGAGGTCGACCTTGAACGGGTTGGCCTGGAGCCAGGCTTGAATTCGGCGGTGCACGAGCATGAACAACAACTTTAGGGCCAGCAGGCACGCCCGCGCCTCATGCCACGGTCTGATACCCGACGGGGCACGGCGGGCGGGGCGCCGTCGTCGCCCGCCCCTCCCGCGAGATGGCAGAAAGTGCACGTCTCAGCCCTGGGACGTGCACTTTCTGCCATCTCGGCGGCCCGCAGTGTGTCCAGCATGTGGGATGGTTTGCCCGGGATATGGACTGCCTTCCTAGAATGGCCGAATGAGCGAACAGTCCTCCACCGTTTCCCTGGCCGTCATTCCCGGCGACGGCATTGGCCCGGAAGTCACTGCCGAGGCCGTCAAGGTGCTTCTTGCCGTGACCGAAGGCGGTCCCGTGCAGTTTGAACTGACGGAGTATCCGCTCGGAGCCGAGCACTGGCTCGCCACCGGTGAAACGCTGCCGGACAGCACGCTGGAGGCACTCAAGGGACATGACGCCATTCTTTTCGGAGCCGTCGGGGCTGCTCCTGGAGACACAAAGATTCCGTCCGGACTCATCGAACGGGAAATGCTGCTCAAGCTGCGCTTCAGCCTGGACCACTATGTAAACCTGCGTCCGTCACGGCTGTACCCCGGAGTGGAAAGCCCGCTGGCCAACCCCGGCACGGTGGATTTCATTGTGGTCCGCGAAGGCACCGAAGGCCCGTACACCGGCAACGGAGGGGTGCTCCGCGAGGGAACCCCGCAGGAGGTGGCCACCGAGGTGTCCCTTAACACCGCCTACGGTGTTGAGCGCGTGGTCCGCGATGCCTTCCGGCGTGCCAATGACCGGCCCCGCAAAAAGCTCACCCTGGTCCACAAGCACAATGTGCTGGTCTACGCCGGCCGGCTGTGGAAGCGCACGGTGGAGCGCGTCGCCGTCGAATTCCCCGAAGTGAGCCACGACTACCTGCATGTGGATGCGGCAACCATCTTCATGGTGACTGATCCGTCACGCTTTGACGTCATCGTCACGGACAACCTCTTCGGCGACATCATCACGGATCTGGCCGCCGCGGTGACCGGCGGCATCGGGCTGGCGGCCTCGGGCAACATCAACATGGACGGCACCTTCCCCTCCATGTTTGAACCGGTGCACGGCTCCGCCCCTGACATTGCGGGCCAGCAGAAAGCCGACCCCACTGCCGCCATCCTCTCGGCCGCGCTGCTGCTGCGCCACCTTGGCAGGGAAAAGGAGGCCGCCCGCGTGGAGCAGGCGGTGGCCGACGACGTCGCTGTGCGCACCGGTGAACCGCGGACGACGGCGGAAGTCGGCAATGCGATTGCCGCAGCGGTGTCATAAGCTCGGGAAGTACCAATAACCAATTCGTCGGGCGGCCTGCGCCGCCCACCGTGGAGGAAAAATGTCTGTCAGCGCTCTGGAATTTTCCCAGCAGCTCTCTGCCCACCCGAAGCCGGACGAGGAGCGTGCAGCCATTCTGGCGGACCCCGGATTCGGAGACTACTTCACGGACCACACGGCCGTCATTGACTACAAGGTCGATGAAACCGGCACCGGTGTCTGGCAGAACGCCCGCATCGAACCGTACGGCCCCATCGCCATGGACCCCGCCGCTGCCGTGCTGCACTACGGCCAGGAAATCTTCGAAGGTCTGAAGGCCTACCGGCACGCCGACGGTTCCGTATGGACCTTCCGGCCCGAAGCCAATGCCGCGCGCATGAATCTCTCCGCCCGCCGCCTGGCCCTGCCGGAACTTCCCGAAGAGCTGTTCATGGAGTCGCTGCGCCAGCTGGTCTCCGTGGATGCGGACTGGATCCCCGAGGGCGACGGCGCCGCGCTGTACCTGCGCCCGTTCATGATCGCCACCGAGGCCTTCCTGGGTGTCCGCCCCGCCCGTGAGGTTTCCTATCGGGTTATTGCTTCCCCGGCCGGCAACTACTTCGGCGGCGAGCTGAAGCCCGTTTCCATCTGGCTGTCCACCAAGTACGCCCGCGCAGGCATCGGCGGCACGGGCGAAGCCAAATGCGGCGGCAATTACGCCGCTTCCCTCATCGCCCAGATGGAAGGCGAGGCGCACGGCTGCAAGCAGGTGCTCTTCCTGGACGCGGCCAATGACAACGCCGTGGAGGAACTCGGCGGCATGAACGTCTTCTTCGTCTTCAAGGACGGCACGCTGGTTACTCCGGCACTGTCCGGCACCATCCTGCACGGTGTCACCCGTTCCTCGGTGCTGCAGCTGGGCCGGGACCGCGGCCTGAACGTCCAGGAACGCAAAATCACCCTGGACGAATGGCGCGACGGCGTTGCCTCCGGCGACATCACTGAGGTCTTCGCCTGCGGAACCGCAGCCGTCATCACGCCCGTGGGCGAACTGAAGACTGAAACCGAGACCATCGGTTCGGCGGACGCCGTTGCCGGCCCGGTCACCATGTCCATCCGTGAACAGCTCCTGGGCGTCCAGACCGGCACCGTGGAAGATACCCACGGCTGGCTGACCCGCCTGGCCTAAGGCTTAACAAAGGAACCCGATGTCCGCCACTACCCTGACCCGCAGCAGCCCGCTGACCCGCTTTGCCCTGGCACCGAACCCCGGTCCCATGAGCTTGGAGGGGACCAACAGCTATGTCATTGCCGCTGAGGGATCAAGCCATGTGGTGGTGGTGGACCCGGGGCCTCTGGATGAAGACCACCTGCAGCTCCTGGCATCGGCCGGGACGGTGGACCTGGTCCTCATTACGCACCGCCACCCCGATCACACCGAGGCCAGCGAACGTTTCGCAGAGCTGACGGGCGCTCCAGTCCGCGCCTTCCATCCGGATTACTGCGTGGGCGGGGATCCGCTAACCGACGGAGAGAAGCTGCAGGCCGGGGGAGTGGACATCACCGTGCTGGCAACACCCGGCCACACCTCGGACTCCGTCTGCTTTCACCTTCCGGACGACGGTCCGGGCGGATCCGTGCTGACCGGTGACACCATACTGGGGCGCGGCACCACGGTGCTGGACTATCCGGACGGAACCCTGGGCGACTACCTCGCATCGCTTGACCGGCTTTCCGAGCTGGGGCACGCCACAGTGCTTCCGGCCCACGGCCCGGTGCTGCCTGATCTGAGCACGGTGGTCCTCACCTACCGTGACCACCGCCAGGAACGGCTCGAACAAATCCGCTCGGCGCTGCATAGTGCAGGAGCTGATGCTTCTGTCTCAGCGGTCGCGGATCTGGTGTACGCCGATGTGCCGGCCAATGTGCGCCGGGCGGCGGAACTGTCAGTGGCGGCGCAGCTGCAGTATCTGCGGGGCGGCGCACTGCTGTAGCCGGCCTTGCTGTGAGGGAGGCAACGGACCGGAGACTTGCAGGGCGCCGAAGCCCTGTTGCACACTATTAATCGCTGGTTTCCAGCAGAGCTCGGCTCCCCGGGGACCCCGGTTCGGCATAGTGCAGGAGGTCACACTCCTGCGGTTTGCACGGTCCGGCAACTCTGTGTAAAGTTGAGTGAGTTGCCCCGGAGAGCGCCCAGCGGACATGGTCTGCAAGCGAGACTCCCGGATCCGGCAACATCCCACAACACAG